>JAIORP010000063.1 GCA_021108075.1 Candidatus Omnitrophota bacterium
GAAGCAACAATGCTTATTTTTTTATCATTTTACCCACAGATTCTGTGAAAGAGCCCTAAAAATTAATTTTTCAGGAGAAATGAGGGAAAGATTGTTAGAGTGAAATCATTGTCTTTACGTTATTATTTTTATTGTGTTCTCATTTTACTGGTCGTGTGCGCGGCTTATCATCACACGTTGAACTTCCCTTTTCAATTTGATGATAAAGTTTTTATCGTCGATAATGTCGCCATCCGGAATATTCATAACACCAACGCCATTTGGAATGCTGTTTTATATCAGCCATCACGCTTTGTTGGCTTTTTAAGCTTCGCACTGAATTATCACCTGCATGGACTGCAGGTGATGGGCTACCGGTTGGTTAATATCGGGATACATTTATTGAATGGCTTGATGCTGTTTCAGCTTTACCTTCAAATTTTGCGGACACACCGATTCGAAAAGCTTTTATCTAAGCAGAGGATGACCATTGCGGGTTTGGGTGCCATCTTGTTTTGCGCGCATCCATTGCAAACGCAAGCTGTGACGTATCTTTCGCAGCGTTTCGCGTCCTTGGCCACATTCTTTTATTTGGCCGCGTTGGTGTTATATTTTCTGGCTCGCGCCTCGCTCTCAAAGAGGTTCCGGATTTTTTCATTCCTGGGATGTGTGCTTTTGGGCTTGCTTGGGATGTTTACCAAAGAAATCGTGATCACATTGCCTTTGATGATCGCCTTTTTAGAGTCGGCATTCATTAAAAGAAAGAGCGAGCGCTATTCAAAAGGAATGATGTGTATTTTTTTAATGATTGTTTTGGTCGGTCTGTGTGTTATTCCATCTATTTTTTCTTTTAAGGCGGTATCGATCCTGACCACACCCCGGATGTCAGCATCACATGATGGTGATGTGGTCACATTGTGGCCTTACTTATTGACGCAAAGCCGTGTCTGGACGACTTTTTTAAGGTTGTTTTTCTTTCCTGTGGGGCAGAACATTGATTATGATTTTATGTTGTCGCAAACGATATGGCATATCCCGACCCTGGCGAGTTTGAGCATCATTTTATTGCTTCTCTGGTCCGGCGTGAAATCATTTTCGAACAGTCCCTGGTTGAGTTTTGGTGCGTTGTGGTTTTTAATCAGTTTGTCCGCCAACCTGATCCCTCGGCGGCATGTTATTTTTGAACATAAAATGTATTTAGCGTCCATTGGGCTTTGTTTTTTTCTGGCATATGTCCTGGCACAAATCAAGCATGACCGTTGGAGGAAATGTGTCATTACCGGGATCGTTTTGCTTTTAATCGGCCTCAGCTATAGCAGAAATAATGTTTGGCGTTCAGAAGTTTCATTATGGCAAGACGCGGCCAAACAATCCTCCCGGAAATACCGGCCGATCATCAACCTGTCATCCGCCTTGATCCAGGCAGCGCGCTACCCGGATGCGATGACATACGCGAATCAAGCCGTCCGTTTAGACCCCAAGAAAGCCGACGCGTATAATAACCGCGGGATCATCTTCTATAAACTAAAGAAACCGGATTTAGCTTTGCTTGAGCACAATCAAGCCATCATCTTGAATCCAAATTATTTTAAATACTATCATGACCGCGGGGTGGCCTTTAAGCATTTGGGGCAATTTGAAAAGGCTTTAAGTGATTTTTCAAAATCCATTCTTATCAACAACAACAACGCAAGGGCTTACCGCAACAGGGCTGATATATATTTTTTCTTAAAGCAATACGATCAGGCCTTACGCGATTTTGATAAGGCGATATTTGTTCAACCGGATTATGTTGAGGCTTACAATAACCGTGGATTGACACATAGCGCGCGAAAGTCTTATGCCCGGGCGTTGAAGGATTTTGAATATTGTTTGCAGTTAAATCCCCACTTTGCGGATGCCTATAATAACGCCGCTTTCATCTTCTTGAAAGAAAACCAGCTTGATTCAGCTGTCAAATATTTAACCCGGGCGATTTCCGTTAAACCAGACTACGCTGAAGCCTTTGCCAATCGGGCCATGGTCTATCGCAAGCAGCATCGATATGATTTGGCCATGCAGGATATCATACGTGCGCTGGCCATTTTGCCGCGATATGAGCAGGCCAAACTTTTGAAAGTGAAAATTCAGCAAGATCTTAACAGTCTGAAAGATGATGAAAAATAATTCAAGGTGAATATGAAAAAGAAATGGATTTTTGTATTACTCAGTATTATATTAATATTTGTTGTCTGGCTCATTTATCATGACGCCATGCACAGCACGTTTCATTTTGATGACACGGCTTTTATCATCGATAATTATGGTATCCGGCATATTAATAATATTGAAGCCATATGGGGCGCGGTCTTAGGGCAACCATCGCGCTTTGTCGGGCTTTACACTTTCGCATTAAATTATCATTTCCATGCCCTGAACCCTCACCCCTATCACGTCACGAATGTTTTGATTCACTTGCTGAATGTTTTTTTCGTGTGGTGGTTTATTGCTCAGCTTTTATCCTTAGATTTGTCCGGGTCTTCATCACCGGTGAAAACCCGGCCGAAGGCGTTTAATCAGGTGGTGCGATCTCATGCGATGTCAAAGCATGGCACATTGCTCCGGGAAAATAAGTGCCTCATCGGATATATCACAGCGGTTCTATTTGCTGTGCATCCTATCCAAACACAAGCTGTGACGTATATTTCCCAACGCTTTGCCTCATTAGCGACATTGTTTTATCTCATAAGCCTGTGTTTATATCTTTACGGGCGATTATCTTCGTCGACGATGAAACGCTTATATTCATGGGTGGGCGGACTCATCGCTGCTGTATTGGGGATGCTGACAAAAGAAATTGTCATCACATTGCCGGTCATGATTATTTTTATCGAGTTTTATTTGGTCCGCAGGGCAAATTTAAACCAAATGGATCAACCTTCACCGGATAAAGCGAAAAGACGGTGGGTGATGATTGTCTGTGTGATCCTGCTTTTTAGCCTTTTATTGATTGTTCCTGGTTTGTTCAAGTTTAAAATTTTAGGTGTTTTAACAGGCATAAAGGAATCCGCTTCCCATGAAGGCGATATCATCACCCTGCCCAAATACATCATGACACAGTTCCGGGTTTGGATAACTTTTTTACGGCTGTTGATTTTTCCGTTGCATCAAAACCTCGATTATGACTATCCCCTATCACATTCTTTCTTAGAAAAAAGAGTGTTCGGCAGCTTTTTTATTTTGATGTTCCTTATGATCAGTGCTTTTAAATTTAGAAAGAAATATCCTTATATATCATTTGGAATTTTTTGGTTTTTCATTACTTTATCCGCTAACTTGATTCCCAGAAGAAATTTGATTTTTGAACATAAACTCTACATCGTGTCCGTTGGTTTTTGTTTTGTCTGCAGCCTTATTATATTCCGAACGCTGAAGGATCGAAAGGCCTTGCTCATTGCGGTCTTGTCGATAACAAGTGTCTTTGCGGTCTTAACGTTTCAGCGCAATAAGGTTTGGCAGAACGAAATAACTCTCTGGGAGGATGTGGTTAAAAAGACATCCCATAAATCCCGGCCTTATATGAACCTTGGACGGGCCTATCTGAATAACGGGGAAGATGACCGTGCCCTAAAAAATTTTGACTTGGCCACACGGTTTAACCCGAAACTGGCAAAACCTTACAATAATCGGGGAATTATTTATAAGATGAAAGGTGATTACCCACGTGCGCTTCAGGAACACGATATCGCCATTGATATGGACCCCAAATATTACAGGGCTTATAATAACCGGGGCATTGTTTACAAAACGTTAGGGAATTATCACGCGGCCATTCGAGATTATAAGAAAGCCCTGGCCCTGTATCCGATCTATCCGGAGGCTTATAGCAATTTGGGGGTGGTCTATAAGGTTTTAGGTCAATATGATCTGGCTGTTCAGTATCAGGATAAGGCCCTTAAAATCGATCCAGGATTTGCGGTCGCGTACAGCAATAAGGCCATTGTATTAAATTTAAAAGGTGATCATCCAGCCGCGTTGGAACATTTCGCTTTGGCCCTGAAGCATGATCCGCGTTCCCATTTCGCCTACAATAACCGTGGAGTTTTATATCATCAATTAAAAGAATATGAACGTGCATTAAAAGATTTTAACCGGGCTATAGACATTGAAAATAAATATGCCCCGGGTTTCTGCAATCGAGGTGTCTTGTACGAGTCCTTAGGAGATCATGAGCAAGCCTTACGGGATTATCAGCAAGCCATTGCCTTGGACCCGGAATACGCGGATGCATACAGCAACCGCGGGTTGATCTATAAGAAAAAGAATATGGTGGATTTAGCCTTCAAAGATTTTCAACAGGCATTAAAATTAGACGATCAACATGTTGAAGCCTATAGTAATCTCGGTTCCCTTTACGCGGAATTAAAAAAATACACGTTGGCCCTGGAGCATTTTAATAAGGCTTTAGACCTGAACGCGCAACATCTTAAGACATACAATAACCGCGGTGTCGTGTATTTACGTCTGCAAAGGTTCGATGATGCGATATCGGATTATACGCAAGTGATACAGATTAAACCCGATGATTTTTTGGCTTATTATAACCGTGGGAATATTCAGGCCATCAAGCAGAATTATGATGTGGCGTTGAAGGATTTCACACAGGCGATTACGTTTCATCCCGAATTTTCCCGCGCCTACCATAATCGTGGAGCCGTCTTGTTGAAATTAGGTCAATATGAAAAGGCTTTAGATGATATGAATCGGTCTTTGCACCTTGCCCCGAACGATGCCCGGGCTTATTTTTCACGGGCTCAAATTTACGAACAGCTCAAACAGTATGAATACGCCCGGCGGGAGGCTCAAAAAGCGAAAAGCCTCGGTTTTGCCGTCCCTGATGATTTTCTAACCGGAATGCAAAAGAGGCGTACAGATTAATACGACCGGAGTTTTATTTATGTTAACGGACCTCAAAAAAACACTCTTATTCCAATTTTTGCTTGTAGTCTTTTTCTTTTTGCTTGGATTTTTACTTTATTGGCCCTCTTTGTCCGGGGAATTCCAGTTTGATGATATACATTTTATTCTTCAGAATCCAGGAGTGCGCTGTCTGGACCGTCTGGATCTATTATGGAATTTCTTGCCACAACCCACCCGTTTTGTCGGTCTGTATACCTTCGCGTTAAATTATCACATGCATCAATCGCAGCCATGGGGGTATCATCTAACGAATTTATTGATTCATGTGATGAACGCATTTTTTGTTTATCATCTGGTCATTTTGATATGTGGACATTTTCATCAAGACGAAGGCGATTGCCCGGAGCGAAAGATGGCCATCCTGACCGCATTGTTGTTTCTTCTTCATCCGCTTCAAACCCAGGCGATTAGCTACATTTCCCAGAGATTCGCCTGTTTGGCGACATTTTTTTATTTTTCTGCTTTGATCAGCTATTTATGCGCACGCAAGGCCAAAACATTAAAAGCGGTTATTTTTTACATGTTCAGCTTCATTGTGTTGAGTCTATTGGGCATGTTAACCAAAGAAGTCGTGATCACCTTGCCGTTTATGGTGCTTGGGATTGAAGGATTAGCAGGCATAAAACCGGTACAATCTTTTTCGCGTCGGCAGGTTTTGACCGGAGGCATGGTATTGCTCACTCTTCTTTGTTTCATCCCGATGATGTTTGCGTTTAAGATATCAGCCCTTTTGCTGACGCCCAAGCCTTCAGCCTCACATGCTGGAGATACAATAACCTTTGGCAAGTATCTGCTGACGCAGATGCGTGTTTTCTGGACATTTGTCCGTTTGTTTTTTTTGCCGGTTCATCAGAACGTCGATTATGACTATGCCTTGTCCGCGAGCTTATTCAAACCAGCTCAGACTTTTTATAGCGCGCTCGGTCTTTGTTTGTATTTCCGGCTGATCTGGATTTTTCGAAGAGAGAAAATGTTATGGAGTTTTTCAATGCTGTGGGTTTTGATCGCGTTCAGCGCGAATCTTGTGCCTCGTCGACACATTATTTTTGAACATAAATTCTATCTGTTGTCTTTTGGTTTTTGTTGGTTTGCCGTGCTATGTTTATCTCATGTGATAAAGAAACGGCGTGTCTTCATCCTTGTTTTTTGCGGTTACCTTGTCCTGCTCGGGCTATTAACATTTAAGCGTAATTTTGTGTGGCGGACAGAGATAGCATTATGGTCAGACACGGTAAAAAAATCACCGGCAAAGTCCCGACCATATGTTAATTTGGGTAATGCGTATTTTAAGAGAGGAGATGTCTCCCGCGCATTAGAAAATTATCATAAAGCGCTCCAGAATAATCCCCGTCACATACCGGCATATCTCAACAGGGGCGTTATCTATGAGAAATTAAAAAATTTTAAGGCAGCTTTAGCTGATTATGATAAAATTATAGCCATTAATCCTCGATACGGTAAAGCTTATGGTTATCGGGGATATGTGTGGAATTTACAGGGTTCGCAGACAAAAGCCTTACAGGACTACAATACCGCAATAGAACTTGATTCGAGTTTGAAGCAAGTCTACACCAATCGGGGAATTATTTTTAAGCGACTTGGTCAATACGATAAGGCTTTAAACGATTATAACAAAGCCGTATCCCTTGACCCGGATCTTGTCCAGGCCCTGGGGAACAGGGGGAATGTGTACCGGTTGCAAAAACAATATGCGCTGGCTTTGGCTGATTTGGAGCAGGCCATAAATCTTGACCCGCAAAGTCCGTTGTTGTATATGAACCGCGCTTTAGTGTATCAGGAAAAACAACAATATCATCGCGCTTTAAGTGATGTCTTAACAGCGCAGAAGATGGGCTATAAGCCTTCCGGACAACAAGTCGAATTTTTGCGTAAAAAAATTTTAGAAAATGAGGTTCCATCTTTATAATGCGGAAGATTGTTATCAAATTATCAAAATTAACCAAGAAAAATAACCTGGTCCGGCATTGTCTGATCCTCATTTGCGCTCTTTGCATACTCGAGCTGTCAGCACGCATTTTTATCTTTGTTCAATACGGGATGTCCGCTTTATTGCCGAAAAATATTATTTATGCGTACTATCCGAAATTAAATAACTTCTCGAAGCTTACGATTAGAAATGATGATGAGAAATTGGATGTTCTTATCCTCGGTGGGTCAACCGTTCATCCTTATTTCAGTAAAATCAACGATATTTTAAAGAATCAACTGGCGCGAAAATTTCAAATCCATACAAGGATATACAATGCCTCGGGATTAGCCCACTCAACGTTAGACAGTTTGAATAAATACCGGTTATTAGACAATTACCGCTTTGACTTGGTGATTATTTACCATGGCATTAACGAGGTGCGCACCAATAATGCCCCTGACCATATCTTCAGGAATGATTACACCCATTATGCCTTTAATGAAAAGGTCCGAACGCTGCAATCTCATCCCCGGATCAATATCCTGTCTTTCCCCTGGGCCTTGCATGATTTTGTTGTTAATTTGAAGCAAGCATTCCTGCCCCAAAGGTATATACCCTTTCACCGGCCGGATGAAAATTGGCTTGAGTTTGGAAAAGATATTAAATCTGTTGTTCCGTTTCGTTCCAACCTGGAGAGCATGATCCAATTGGCGAATCAGAGGGGGGAACAGGTGATGCTGATGAGCTATGCCTATTATATCCCCGCAAATTACACCCAGGAAGCGTTTACAGCGGGACAGTTAGACTATTCTCCAAGGGATGAAGCGTTTCCTGTTGAATGGTGGGGTAACCCCGAACATGTGCGGACGGGTATTGATGCGCATAATGACGTTATTCAGCAATTGGTTGACCAATACGCCGATGTGATTTATGTTCATCAGAAGTCGCTCCTTTTGTCATCCGGGGAATACTTTTTTGACGTCTGTCATTTATCTCAAGAAGGGATTTACCAATTTATTCAAAATATCACGGATCATCTTAACCCTTCACTTAAAAATATGAAAATAAAGTAATTTTTTTCTATATTTCACATCTCTCCAGATCATTTTTTTGATAGAACGATTATTTTTTGTCGATTTATCCGAAATATGACCGGATGCCATACTTTTAAATTTTCCGGGTTATACCAAATCCATTAATAAAGGGTTCTATCTTAATTCTGAAAAGCAGAATTGGTTTTGGTCATTATTTAATGGAACTGGTATTAACGTAGCCTTTAGGTGTATTAAACCACAACTTTTATATCGGTCAAAAGGTTCTATGGCAAAATCTTGGTTTATGATATACTGCGTTCGTAGAAAAATATGTCGGGTTATCCCCTGTATTCTTTGAGCCTGTGAGGAGGTTGCATGACGGAACAGAGTGACTTATACGCATTTGAAGGCAATTCCATGTCCTTCAAATCTTTTCAAGCGTTTCAATCGCGGTTGCTGTATTTCCCCTTGTGCGGTATCGACGATAGCGGGATTAAATCTGCGATCACACCCTACCTAAGCGGGGATATTAAGGTGGAAAAAAATCGTTTTGTCACAAAACCTGTGAGCCGTGAGGATTTGCGCCAGGGCTTAAGGGATTTTTATATTTATATCCCTACAAAAGGTGTTTTTCATCTGGCCCAGGCAGATACCAGTGAAAAGTGTCACATCGAAGCAGGATTATTGTGGCACCGTGCTGTCCGTTATTTTAATGATGTTGGCCTTTGTATGGAGTCATTGAATTTTGTTCCTGTCACAGGGCATAACGTTGAGGTGATGCGCGTCAAGATAACCAATACGTCTGATCAGGCATTGTCATTCACTCCCACCGGGGTGATTCCGCTTTGGGCCCGGTCATTAGCAAACAAGCATGACCATGAACATGTGACGTCATTGCTGAACAGAATCGAACAGTTGCCCAATGGCGTTATGGTACGGCCGACCATGAAATTTAATGAAGAAGGACATCAACTGAATGACGCGGTTTACTATGTTTTGGGTGTTACTGATCAAGCCGAGAATCCAATCGGGTCATTCCCGACAATAGAGTGCTTTCTGGGTGATGCATCCCGGCTGGAGCGACCCGCGGCTGTTTTTGAAAATGCTGACCCCGCGAAATTGCAGGATTGTTGTCTCAACGGTAAGGAAGCGGTTGGTGCGCTGCGATTCAGTGATGTGAGTCTGGACCCGCAACAAAGCAAAGAATATATTCTGATAATCGGTTGTAGTGAGTCGGTTGATGACGTAAAGAGAACGTATGAATCATTGAACACGATCTCCTTGATTGATCAGGCCTGGCACGCGACTCAACACTGGTGGCAAAAGAAATCTTCTTCTATAACATTTCGGAACGACGATCAAAGATTTACGGCATGGATGCACTGGGTGACGATACAACCTGTACTACGGCGGATTTATGGATGTTCGTTTCTGCCGGATCATGATTACGGTAAAGGCGGAAAAGGTTGGCGGGATATTTGGCAGGATTTGCTTTCACTGATTCTGATCGAACCTGAGCAGGTGCGCGGGCAATTGGTTAATAATTTTTTTGGGATCCGCATTGACGGTTCCAACGCGACGATTATCGGTGCTAAACAAGGCGAGTTTATTGCTGACCGAAACGCGATCACAAGGGTGTGGATGGACCATGGTGTCTGGCCTTTGATGACAATTCTTCTTTATATTCATCAAACAGGAGACCTGGACATTCTTTTAGAGAAGGCATCTTTTTTTAGGGATATGCAAATGTCACGGACTTTTTTAAAAGATTTAAACGCTCCCGTTGACACGCAGGAACTATTAACACAAGCGGGAGATGTTTATCAGGGGCATATTATCGAACACTTGCTTGTTCAGAATCTTGTCCAATTTTTTAATGTCGGGGAACACAATATCACCCGTTTAGAAAGCGCGGATTGGAATGACGGTTTAGATATGGCCTTTGATCGAGGTGAAAGTGTTGCTTTTATGTGCGCTTACGCCGGGAATTTAAGAGACCTGGCCGGTTTACTGGAAAATTTTTCTGAACGCAAAGAAATCAAACAAATCCCGCTGGCAAAGGAATTTCTTTTATTGCTCGACCGTCTATCCGAATCACCGGTGAATTACGATAGTATCGATGATAAAAAAATCCAGTTGTTTGATTTATACTTTGCCGCGGTACAGCCGAAGATAAGTGGAGTCAAAGTTGATGTGTCGATTATAGATATTGTTGCGGATTTAAGGGAGAAGGCCGACTGGATCGGGGCGCATGTCCGCAAAAATGAATGGATTAAAACCCAATGTGAAGCCAGGGAATATGCCTGGTTTAACGGTTATTATGACAATCTCGGTTATCGCGTCGAGGGTGAAAAGGGCGACACCATTCGCATGACATTGACAGGTCAAGTCTTCCCGGTCATGAGCGGAGTGGCTACACCGGAACAGATGGCTGACATCGTTAAAAGTGTTTCGCGGTTTCTCATTGATAAAAAAATCGGCGGTGTTCGGCTCAATTCAAATTTCGGGGTGGATCATTACCTGGAATTCGGACGGGCGTTTGGTTTTGCCTTTGGAACAAAAGAAAACGGCGCCTTCTTTAGTCATATGATCATTATGTACGCCTTCGCCCTTTACAAACAGGGTTTTGTCAACGAAGGTTATTCGGTGTTGCAGTCTATCTATCAGATGTCATCGAATACGCCTCGGAGTAAAATATACCCCGGTGTCCCTGAATATTTTGATTCTCAAGGTCAGGGGATGTATCATTATCTGACAGGCTCAGCGAGCTGGTATGTCTTAACGATGCTGACACAACGTTTTGGGATTAGAGGAGAATGGGGCGACCTTGTCTTAGAACCCAAGTTAACTGTTAATGAGTTTAATGATCAAAACATCGCGTCTGTTGATTTTCATTTTGCCGGGAAAAGAATGCATGTCAGGTATGAAAATCCAAACAGACTAAACTATGGCGATTATAAAATCACAACGGTCAAAGTAAATGATTCTAACCACGATGTGCAGATTGACCACGCAAAATGCCATATCGCGAGGGTGTCTCTCAGTCCATTGAAAACTGTGAACATCACCGTAGTACTCGATCACTAATTCATTAAGGACAGGAGGTGTGGATAATGAACAAATTTCCGTATGCGTTCATTTATTCCTTTTTCATAATCAGCGCCGCGTTTGTTTCATTTTCTTCAGAGGCGCATGCCGTCATCAAGAAAGTCAATAATGACATTTACAACCAAGTCCTTGAAGAGTTTGTCACCGGGGGATTGGTTGATTACAAAGGGTTAAAGAATGACAAACGTTTGGAGAAATACATGGAACACTTGTCGAACGTTAACCCGTACATTTTGGATGAGAATGAGCAACTGGCCTTCTGGATTAATACCTATAACGCCTTCACGCTTAAATTAATAAAAGATGCTTATCCCGTCAAGAGCATCAATGATTTGTCCACAGGCGGACCTGTGTTTGACCCTGTTATCAAACAGACGGTTTTGGACAAGTTCAAATTTAAGATAGACAACAAGAAATATTCTCTCAACCAGATCAAACATCAAATCATCCGCAAGCGGTTTAATGAACCCCGTATTCATTTTGCTCTGGTTTGTGCGGCTAAAAGTTGCCCGCCCCTTCGTTCCGAAGCTTACCAGGCAGATAAATTGAATGAACAACTGTCTGATCAAGCCTTTCGATTTCTGAATGATCCCAGTCAAAATGGCATTGACCTGAACAACAAAGAAATTTATCTGTCAGGTATCTTAAAATGGTACATGATTGATTCCGCGCGCGATAAATACGGCCTTGTTAAGTATGTCCTGCCCTATTGGCCCATAAACATGCGCCAGGCTGTTGGTGTGGATGTCCGTTCGTGGACCATTCGATTTGTTGAATACGATTGGGCGCTCAATGAGAGAATATGGTGATTCAATTTCTTTAACCCTGAACAGGAGAGCTCTTATGAAAAAAATTTGGGTTGTAGTACTAATGACTTTATTCGTCGTCACCTTTGCGTGGCCGGTTGTTGCGGAACATCCCGAGGACAGTAGAAGCGCGGAAGCGGTGACAGGCGCTTCTGTCATGAAAGGTTCAGGCCTGGTTATGAACGACCCGGAATACGTTGCTGTCAGCGGTCATGTCAATTTTATAAATTTCATATCTTTGGATAAAAAAGAATGTGGCGCGTTTCTTGAAAATAAAAAGGGCAAGGTTATCTGTCTTTTGGCTAATGAAAAGCTGGAAGGTCTTAAGGTGGAGATGAACAACATGTCGGGCCAGGTTAAGATTATAGGGCATATGACCAGGGTCAAGTCAGAGGATTATTTATTATTAGAAGAGTACCAACTTGATGACTCTATCAACGCGAAAGCGGAAGAACATAAGGGTTCAGGTAGCATCAAAGAGCCGGAGGTTGAGTAGAGTAAAGGCTCGGCCATAGCAGCTATCGAGCGCGAAGGCTCTGGCTTAGAACAGGTTTGGGATGAAGAGATGAAAGAATTGAATGGTTTTGGTTCGCACCAAGTTTTCGAATAGACATTTCTGGAACATTCAAGGCGGAATATATAATCAGCTACGTTATTCTCGGGGTTATTTCGTTCACCGTATCTCGATACGCTTCACGAAATAACCCTCACAATGCCTTGCGCGTACAACAACGACTGCCTTCTCGTTACGATTCCAATTATATTTTCCGGGTTAAACATCCAATCTTTTGCGTATTTGTATCTCCTCTTCACGCGATCTCATAACGTTTTTTTGCTTCAATCTTTTTCATCTTTGACTCCGTTCTCGTATGATTATACCAATTCCATTAAATAATGACCAAAACCAATTCTGCTTTTCAGAATTAAAATAGAACAATTTATTAATGGATTTGGTATTAACCGACTACAAAAAGAGGATCAACTTCGAGGGGCGAGTTCAGTTTTCATCAAGAAATACGCGCTTAGTACCAAGCAAAAGACAGAATTCAGCATGATGAGAAAGAACATAAACGTAAACAAACTGGAATGATAAAAAAAATGGACCGAATGATTGCCCGGAGGGATAAGGATCGCCTGATAAGCTAAACTGGCTTTATAAATAGGAGTTTCTTCGTCACTGATTTTAGCGCGCCAACGGGGATTCCAAATGCTGCTATAAAAAAGCCAGACAGGACTTTCCGTTAGGTTCTGAACTTTAAATTTTAATTGGTTGGAATCAAAATGTTCTATTTTATAAGGTAATTCTATCCGATCGGATGCATTGATTTGTTTTTCAGGAGGCCAGGCATGAGAATCAGGGATATGTTGTGAAACATCTGATTTGTTCAGAAGTAGAATATCTCCCAAGAAATTCGGATGTGTTAATACAGAAGCCAGGTCCTTTTCCGTTTTAAAAAAGTATGCTCGTGTAAAAAATTGAATTTTGTCGTGGGTAAAAGCTGAGAATTTTCCTGCAGCTGGATGTTCCAAAGGGAAGTTGATCTTTGAATTTTTATGAAACAAAGGGGGATGACTGAGGTCATCTATGGGCTGGCGTGAGAAGGCCCGCATGTATTGATCAAGTTCTTTCGTCCAATGAATAGTCCGAAAATCCGTCCCAATTTGATCATTAAAAATGAACGCGTTATGAGTAACCAAATTTCCGCTTTTTTCGAGAATTTTGTTGGTAAAAATTTTATATTGTGGTGCGGATGAAGAAAAGTTTAAATTCCTTCTTCGCGCGAAATTGATCTTCCGAAATCTGACCGAGTTGAATTGCTCATTTGATAAAACGACCGACCTTTTGTTGTACTCGGTGAAGGCATAGCTATACATATCAAACAGATGAAAGAAAAGCATTGAAATGATTAAAATGTTTATTTTTCGTTTGGATTTCAAGAAGACAATAGACGTGAAAAAAATAACGCCTATCAGTAATTTTAAGGTTAATCGTTGAAAAGAACGGATCAGTTCATTGGCTATCGGCAGATGATTTTTTAATGATTCAGGGAGTTCTGAGAAATCAATAAAATGTAAAAATTTGATAAGTTTATCAGGCTGTATAGACAATTGATAGGTTGCGATGCATAGGAGTAAAAATGAAAGCGCGATGGTGATGGATAAAATATTTCTTTTTGTTGGTTTCTGTGTTTCCTGTTCGTGGATAAACGAATCAAACCCGAATCCCGCAAAAAAGCATAAAAATACTTTAATCGTTGGACTTAGCAAGGGGAGATGACGGTAGGTTTTGGTCAAGGGCCAGCTAAAATACAGAAAATAGCCCATCAAATAATTGTACATGAATAAAAGGAGGGCGGTGGCGACGAAGAGCAACGGCAAAGATTTTCTGTTCAGGTTACAAAATATCGTATAAAAAATAAAGGGAACCATAAAAATACCTGAATACAGCGTATAGTCACGGTCTAACGAATATCCCCAGATCATATCCAGCCATTTGCCCGGATGAAGTTTGTTAACACTTTGAAGCCATTGCATCAAGGGTATCGATCCGCTCGAAGAACGTCCGGCGTTATAAAATATCCATTGAGGATCTAAGCATTTTACGCAAAAAAAGAACATAAAGACCGCACTTAGCGCTGTTGCCGTAATCCAGAATGCGCTCTTTTTAGTGAAAATTTGTCTAGAACCCAATAGTGTGTTTTTATAATTAAAAATAAGATAACACATAAAATAACATGTGATAATGAAAGTAACGACTGGCAAAAAATAAATCAAATTACCGACTGTTTGTAAAAAAAGGAAATTAATGGCGAAGAAAAAATATTTCCAATGACCTGTATCTAAAAAAAGATGTATTAAATAGAGGATAAGCGGCAGAAGGTAATAAAAATAAAAATTAAAATAAATCTGTTCCGTCCAGATAGCAGAAAAAAAGACTGCTGTGGCGACGAAAAACACGGTTTTCAAAGAAGAGTAATACCGTTTACTTAGCAGCCAAACACCGATTAAGAATAAGATCTTATCAATGAATGTTGTGAAATAGAAAAGAAAGGGAAAAGAAAAATATTTTATCAGGGGTCCAAGATAGAAAAGCGCGTTTGTGAAAAAACTCGAACAGCCCGCTATTCCAAACCAAAAGAAAGAGGATGAGCCATGACAGATGTAGGGGATCCAATGCGGAATATCATGATAAATAGCCGTATGATTTAGCATGTAGTACTGCATGCTGAAGCGGAGAAATGTATCGTGCACAACCATGCGATTGTGTGTGAAAAGATATAAAAATAAAGATAATTCTAAGGCGATAATAACAAAAATCAGAAGTCTTGATAAAGAAAATCTTTTTTTCATAATAAATAGAATATTGCTAGGTTAAGAATAATCAGAATTAGTCATGAAGCGCGCGGACAGATACAGACAAAATTTTAAAAAAAATAAGTTGCGGCCTTCCGGATAAAGTTAAATGTTTTTGACCAAAACAATCCTTAACGCAAAGGTGGAAAACCGATAATTTAACAGCAGTATATCATAAAAGGAAAAGTAAACGTTATAGAATTAGCAGAACAATTGGGCATCCGACTAAGGCCCGCATAAGGACACGAAAAAAGGGTCACCCATTATACTTTACAGAAAGCAATTACGGATCAAAGAGGTGGCGCTTGATTACCGTTGTCGTGTTGGACAGTCCAGGATAAACGGCACCATTTCTGGAACAGTCAATGCGGGATATAAAATTATTTTAAAGAGTTTCGATTACGGGTTCTTCCAGATAAGTCCTGTATCATCGTGTTGGACACTTTTTTTGTGAAGATTGTGTCCAGCGTATGCGTTTTCTATCTACACATGTATCTTTACTCAAATCAGACTTTGTTGGGTTGACAGTTATATAGTTAAAGTATATATTTATTCATATATTGATGCTTCCTGAATTTAATTCCTTAGGTTAAACGTGAATAAAAAATATATTTTTAGTGATGGTCATGCCAGATAAGTTAACTCTAAAAAAAAATTTATCTATTCTTTTTATTTTAAATTATGTGATGATGTGTGGTTTGCCTGCGAACGTACCAGCCCAAATGAATTATTTCCTTCCCGAACCAGGATCCAAGGTCCTGACCTCTCAACCTTATGAGCCGTTAATCATGAAAGGGATGGTCGTTTATCCAGATAATCCTTTTAAATTTGATTTTATCGTTGATGCTGGCGAGTCGGACTTCGAACTTCAGCAGGCAAGTACTGATATCGATCGTTTGATCAAGTATTTCCTGATCTCCCTGACAATCGCGGATGACAACTTTTGGGTGAACCTCTCACCATATGAAAATAATAGAATTATCGCTGATGGTTTAAACGAAACCGTGATGGGGCAGGATTTGCTCGCACAAGATTACATGTTAAAGCAATTGACCGCCTCGTTATTGTCACCGGATGAAGAAACCGGTCAGGCTTTTTGGGAAGCTGTCTACGACCATCTCAAGGATCAAATTGACCTTGAATTTTTGTCCCATAATACGTTAAATAAAATATGGATTGTTCCGGGCAAAGCGGATGTTTATGTCAAAGACCAGAAAGTGTTTATCACAGGTTCACATTTAAAGGTAATGCTTGAGGAGGACTACCTGGCCTCGCAAAAATGGCATGGTGTCCAATCCGTGTCTGGATCTACGTCACAAAAGGGCTGGAATATTTCTGATCAGGAAAAGGATATATCAACGGAATTGGTGAAGAAATATTTGTTGCCGGTTGTGGAACAGGAAATTAATGCAGGTAAGACGTTCGCGAATCTTCGCCAGATATATCACGCCATGATTCTGGCCGCATGGTTTAAAGAAAATTTGCGCAATAATTTATTGAAACATGTTTATGTTGGCCAGGGAAAAACCAAAGGAATGGAATCAGGTGATCCAAAGGCCAGCAAACAGATTTATCAGCAGTATCTCCAGGCATATAAAACAGGTGTCTGCGACATGATCAAGGAAGAGTATGATCCTGTCGCGCAAAAAATTATCGCCCGACGGTATTTTTCCGGCGGTGTCGATGGCGGCAATTTAAAAAAGGTTTATCAGGCTCAATCCATCACGGATATCGGACAGGATTCAGATCTGGCGATGATGAACAGCATTGATAAAAATATGAAAAAACCGTATATTGTTTCGGTCGGTTTATCTGACACAAGTGGTCAATTGAGCTTCAAGGATAATTTTGATTTTACATCCACACTGGACGAGAAAAAAAAGAATGAGATTGCTGACACTCTCTTTGAAGGGAAATTGAATCTGTCCCAAGATTCGATTTTTCGAGTTTTATTATCGATCCCTCAAGAGCAACACTTGATTGACAATATTTTATACCGCTCAGCATTGATCAATTTATTAGGAAAATTAAATGACGACCTCCGTGTTCAGCAGTTGCTAAAGAATGTTGACGCTGAATCGCGTGTCAATGAACTGGCGCATTTACTGAAAGATATTTTTGGGCGCATATTTCAGGACGGCTCTTTTAAAACGACAACAGGACAGGAATTTTCGTTTGAGCGGCAGCTTATCGCGACACCTGTTCAGCCTATGGGCGGGATGAAGGTTGATATTTCCATGCAGGATGTGGGCGCGCAACAGAATGATGACGGTGAGATCGATTATCAAAATAGCTTTCAAAAAGTTAAGGAACTGATTCCATTATTAGCCCGTGATGGCGTGTCAAAACTTTATATCTATGGGGGGCTGTACGAAATCGGTGACATTTCGAAACAATTGCACCAAGTCCCGACAGCGGGCGAACATTTTATAAAAAGCAGCGCTGGTCATGTTGTAACGAAAATTAAGGGGTATAGGACAAAACGTATGTCTTTGCCCGGCGCGGGCAAAGACAATGTATTATATGATAAGTTCGGTAATAATTTTTCGATTTTAGGCCTTGAAAAATTTAATCCGAAATTGTCCAGACTTTCTTCAGATGAAGATCCCCAACCGCAATCAGCGCAAAAAGCTGAGAAGGAATTTAAAGAACTTGTCGCTTTCGCAAAGAGTTTTGGGGTGGATATCGTCACTGACTTCATAGGTTGGCTGGCACCGGACGCGATCAATGAATCAAATTATCATTGGACATCTTATCGCCGTGTGGCTGATGAATGGACCCGATCAGATTGGGCTGAATATCTTGCCCTGACTCCAGCAGGAAAGGAACAGTATTTTAGGGAATTATTAATGGAGAACGATTTAGATTTTGTCTATGAAAGCTCCGAAGGGCCGCTTTTAATCCGTCATTTTAATTACGGCTTGAACCGGGACCAGGTTGCCCTGAATGCTTTTCTGCCGGAAGTGCGGGAGTATTATATTTCCGCCATAAAAAAGATGATCGATCTGGGCGTCACAGGGATGCGGGCCGACTTAGCCCATTATTTGCTAAAACGTCCTTTACGCGATGTTTTCCCCGATGGAGCGGTTCACGAAGCGGAACCCTGGAGCCTTATCATGAAGGCTGTGGGTGAGTATGCTGAACAAAAGGGAGTTGATTTTACTTTTATTATGGAAACCTATGATTTGAATGATACGAACACGCTGCAGCGCATCGGTCAAAAAGCTGGCATTGATGTTCAGGTGTATCATAAACCTCTTGAGGACGCGTATATCAATGTTGTTCAAGACGGCCACTCCGCCAGAGAATTAGCCGAAGAAGTGAATACCGTTATTTATTACGCGAAGACGTCTGAAAAACGTCAAGCCTCTCCGGCGACCTTTGATGATCAATCCTTGAAAAATAATGGCGGCCCGATTGACGGGTTTATGAAATTGCTGTTTGTTCTGTCAGAATTTGATGTGCCGGTTTCCTTGGATCTGAGGGAGTGGGTTCTGCACCACGGGCATGTGACTTCTATGGTCGGCGGCCGTTCTCCTGATGGAACGATTACGCATCCGTTTGTTACTAAAGACGAATTTAATCAACGGATGCAAGAATATGGCTTGCGCGACCTTGTCGAAGGCATGAATTGGCGGCAATTCACGCGAATTATTCAATCCATGGATAGTGATTCCCCACGCAAGTTTATTCTTCAAATGCATGAGGATTACCCCTGGTATATGTTTGACTATCTTATGCGTGAAGACCGGGACCGTTATATTACACTGGGTTGGCGCAAAGGTGAAAGTATCGTGTTTTACACATTGGATATGCGTCCAGCAAATGAAGGTATCGCCCATATAAAAATAGCTGCGAATCAATTTGATGGTTTGACGGCAGACCGGGAGTTGCCGATCTATTTCAATCCGGGGCAAGAAAGTTTGCTGTATAGTGTGGGCTTTAACCAGGAGATTGGAGAATTCGAAGTGCGGCTTCCAACGATAAATTCGCAAGATAACGCGATGTTGGTTCAAGGCGAGGATGTCGGTGGTATTGATTTTAATCCGCAACAATTGGATTTAACTGTGCACGGCCAAGGCATTCAGTTTGCTGATCCGATCGGCATTATTTATAACCAGGATATGCGTGTGGAAGGCATGGTTCCCGTTATTCTCAATATCGTTCCGCTCAGTAATATGCCGGCGTTTTTTATCGGAGAAAGTCCTGAAAATGATCAACAGATGCGGACATCCCTGTTATGATCGGTTCAGGATTTTTGTTTTTAAGAAAATTATTTCTTGCGATATTGTGAATTTATTGTAAAATATTAAAACAACACAAAGGAGATTCATTTTGAATGTAGTCATTGGAAAAAATTTTTGTTAAAGGCAACTCTTAATTTTTAGGGTTGCCTATTTTTTTTATGTTTTAATGATTGGTTAAAAGAGGACATTTATGATTTTCAATGTTTTAATGGATAATTAGGGATTCAATCGAGCAACTCATTTTGAGTTGCTTTTTTTATGCCATCAATATGCCATTTTATGCAGAAAGGAGTTTTCTTATGAAGAGATTCGTCGAGGTTCATACAGGTGAAATCATGGCAGGAGGATCTGATACGGTATTAAGATCCAATACCAATAACGCCTGTCTGGTTTTCATCGCGTATGATTCGGGCAAGAAAATCGGAGGACTGGCTCATTCCATGTTTTTGCAGGGTGAGTTACGCCGTAAATGGCACGCGAAAGATTTATACAAAGCGGAAAAAGCCATTGACGAGCTAATTGAAGATATGATGATGTTAGGCTCCACCCGGGAAGATATCGAGATTTATATGGTAACCGGCGAAAATGTTCCCCACAAAGAACACGACCCGGATTACGACAGCAATTTATCCGCTGCCATTGAACTGCTCAAGCAGAAAAATGTGCGTTTGCATGAGAAACCTTCTGTCGATGTCGGACGGGCGCACGTAGCCTTGGATGTTGAGACAGGTGCAATTTCATATATTTAATTTAAATATTAAACAATACTAACTCGAAAGGAATATTCACATATGAATGTCAAGTCAAAAAGAAATGTCGCGATTTTAGGGCATGCGCATTCAGGCAAGACATCCTTAGTCGAGAGTTTATTATCGGCTGCTGGCGCTAGCTCTCGTAAAGGTGATGTTATGCAGGGCACATCCATTAGCGATTATAATGAAGATGAAAAATCACGGAAGATATCCATTAACAATAGTTATTTGAATTTTGTCTATAAGGGGACTCAGATCCAGCTGATCGACACCCCGGGTTATGCTGACTTTATCGGGGAATCCATTTCTGCCCTGCATGTGTGTGATGCTGCTGTTGTCGTCATTGACGCGTTTAACGGTGTTGAAGTCGGGACCGAAGACGCCTGGCAACGGTTAACGGAGAACAATATTCCGCGTTTGATTTTTATCAATAAAGTCGAAAAAGAGGGCGTTAATCTTGAGGAAACATTATCCAGCATTAAAGAGACCCTTTCACCGAATGCCGTTGTTGTTGATTTAGAGTCATCGGAATTAATTGAAGCCGTTGCCGAAAGTGATGATGAATTGCTTGAGAAGTATTTGGAAACAGGTGAGCTAACAAAAGAGGAAGTTAATAAGGCCTTACGGATTTCAATCCTGAATGCCAAATTATTCCCGATCATCACCGGTTCAGCATTAACGGATCAGGGCGTGAAAGAATTATTGGAAGAGATTATAGCTTATTTGCCGTCTCCGGATCAGCGCGTTCCTTTTAAGGCCTTTGTTGAGGGCAACGAGGAAGCGGAAGACTTGGCTTTAAGCGAAGACGGTCCTTTCGTCGGGTTTGTGTTTAAATCCATGTTTGATCCGCATTTAGGCCATTTGTTTCTCATGCGTATCATCCGTGGTCAAATCAACACGAATTTTGATTGTTTTAACGTTGATAAAAATTCTAAGGAACATATTGGTGCCATTAATGTCTTAAACGGGAAGGAACAGTCTCCTGTTCAACAAGCCACCTGCGGGGATATCGTCGCTTTACCAAAGTTAAAAGTTACAGCTGCGTCGCAGACATTATGTGATGCCAAGCATAAGGTCCGCTTAACACCCATTGTTTTTCCTGAACCTGCGATTTCTGCTTCGATTAAACCGAAAACCCGTGCGGACGAAGAAAAAATCGCGACGAGTTTGCACCGTTTATGTGAAGAAGATTTGACCTTCCAGCTGCACCGCAATGCCGAAACAAAAGAAATGCTTATTTCCGGGGTCGGGGATTTGCACTTAAAAGTTATGTTGGCCCGCATGTCTTCTCGTTATAAGGTTGAGGTGGAATTGGGCAAGCCAAAAGTGTCTTACCGTGAAACGATCACTAAAAAGGCCAGACATCGTTACAAATATAAAAAACAATCTGGTGGACGGGGCCAATATGGGGATGTCGACTTAGAAATTGAACCGTTTGATACCGGGGCCGCGCAATACGAGTTTGTGAATAAAATTTTTGGTGGAGCGATACCGCGCAATTATATCCCTTCCATTGAAAAAGGGGTCCAGGCGACCATTAAAGAAGGCGTTTTAGCCGGATATCCGATTTATAACATGCAGATCACTGTTATGGACGGTTCTTACCATGATGTCGATTCTTCAGATATGGCCTTTCAAATCGCATCTTCAACCGCTTTGAAAGAAGCATTCCGGCAAGCTGCTCCGATTCTCCTGGAGCCGATTATGGAAATCAGCATCGTCGTTCCCGGTGATTATATCGGCCAGATTTCCGGGGATGTCAGTTCCCGTCGCGGCCGTATCATAGGAACGGAATCACGCGGAAAAAAAGATGTTGTTAAAGCCCAGGTGCCCCTGGCCGAATTGTTTAGTTACGCGACAGACCTGCGTTCTATGACGCAAGGCCGGGGCAGTTATACGATGAAATTTGACCATTATGAACATATGCCGCAAAAATTGGCTGAGCAAGTCATTGCCCAGAGTCAAGAAGAGAAGGTCGCGGCCTAGCAGCAAATATAAGAATAAACGTGATGCATCTGCGTAGTCCTCGTTATCGACGGATTTTGTTTCACGTTTATCTTTTTCTTCCTGACAGAACAGCTTAAGCGAACGCATCAACCGGCAGTTGTTCACAAGGTTCTTTTTATTTACAAAAGCGGGAAACTTTTTTCAATCAACATGTAATGCCGATGAAATTGACACGTTTTATCCGACAACTATATAAACAATTGCCTGATCTGGTTAAAGGCGATGTTATTTCAACCGAGACGGCTGATAAGATTCGGCAACATTATGGGCCGATAGACAAACAGAAAACCGCTCAAACAATTGTCGTTGTCTTTAGTGTCGCTGGAGCAGCTTGCATTGGGTTTGGTATTATTCTGCTGTTTGCTTATAACTGGGATATGCTTTCACGCAGCGTGAAAACCGTTTTGAGTTTTCTGCCGATGGTCCTGTCCTGGATTGCCATCGCTGCTTATCTTTACAGGAAGAAGGATTCTTTAGCACAGCGCGAAGGATTTGCAACCTTCAATTTGTTGGCGGTTGGTTCCAGTATAGCCCTTATCAGTCAGGTGTATCACATTAACGGCGCTATTGAAGAATTTATTTTAACGTGGATGTTGTTAACGGTCCCGCTTGTCTACATACTGAAAGCCAGTTTGCCGGCCTTGCTTTACATCTCCGGGCTGATTTTCTGGGCCACATGCTCACAAAATCAGGGAGCGCATGCTGTTTGGTTCTGGCCATTGGCCGGTGTAATTATTCCTTATTATCTGCGGACTTTTCTTAAGGAACCTTATCGTTCGCGGAATGTCTGGTTAACATGGGGACTTTGTATCGCATTCACAATCGCGATCGGGATATGTTTAGAAAAAGTCCTGCCGGGCCTCTGGATCATCATTTATTCTGCTTTTTTTGCCGTTCTCTATTTCTTGGGCGCATACATTTTTAACGATGATGTTTCCGGTTTTCAGCGTCCCTTCCGGACCTATGGCATGAGCGGAATAGTTGTCTTCGCGTATCTGCTAACGTTTCAGTTTCCATGGGAGGAGATTGGCTGGAGGTATTATCGCGTTGGTGGAAAGTTTCACGGCCTTGCCGCCTCCATCGATTATTTTTTGCTGGTTCTACTAAGCGTTCTCGCCATCGCTTTTCTGGTGCGGACAGTCAAAGAGAAATTATTTTTTCAGGCCTCATTCGGGGCTTTGCCCATAGTCGCTTTTCTGGCCTATTTCTTGTCGAGTTGCGGGATGTACGCGGTTATTCCCATCTGGACTTTTAATGTTTATCTGCTATTCTTAAGTATTATCTGCATTCGTGCTGGATTAAATGAACAAAAATTGGGTGTGGTCAACGCGGGCATGTTTTTGCTCGGGTTGCTGATTGTCACACGTTTTGTTGATGCCTCCATGGGGATTATCTTAAGAGCAATAACCTTTATTATCGTCGGGATATGTTTCTTAGTTGCCAATATCGTCCTGTCGGGTAAGATGAAAAGAACAAAAGAATATGTTTAAGCGTCTTTTATTTGTCGTATTAGTCATCGCTCAGTTGAGCGTGCCGGTCTCCATGATTTATTCGAAAGAACGAATTTTGAAGCAGGGGGAATTGCTGTACTTTAAAACCGCCCCGGTTGACCCGTATGATATTTTTCGCGGACGTTATGTGGCATTAAACATTGATGAACAGCACCGGACTTTTCATGATACGCAGAGACAAGATATCATTTATAATCAAACCATCTATGTTATCTACGACCGTGATTCGCAAGGGTTCGCGGTCGTCAGAGATATCTCGACGCTCAAACCAAGGACAAAGACTTATATTCGCACAAGGATGAGTTACCGGGCTGACAAAAACAGCATTCATTTTTCTTTGCCGTTCGACCGGTTTTATATGAATGAGAACAAAGCTCAAAGAGCGGAAGATTTATACCGGCAAAACAGCCGTCGGGATAAACAATCGGCCCATATCGCGGTGCGTGTTCTTAATGGCGCGGGGGTGATAGAAGATTTGTATATCGGTGGAAAACCGATTTTAGACTACTTTTAGGATTAAACTTCTGGAATCATATTTAACGCTTAAGCAGTAAGGATGTTTATTATGGAAAAAAATTATACGAAAAAAATAGCCGAAGAATATAAAATAAAGGGTTCCCAGGTCAACAACACGCTTAAGTTGTTGGACGATGGATCAACGGTGCCGTTTATCTCGCGTTACCGAAAGGAGATGACCGGCAATTTGGATGAAATCATGGTGATGAACATCCGTGACCGGATCACCATCCTGCGTGAAATCGATAAGCGGCGCGACACAGTTTTGAAAACCATTCATCAACAGGGGAAACTCACCGATGAATTGAAAGCAAAAATTATCGCGGCGGAAACAATGCAAGTATTAGAAGATCTTTATCTGCCGTACAAACCAAAGAAACGCACCAAAGCCACGGTTGCCCGCGAGAAAGGCTTAGAACCATTGGCCAAAGTTGTTTGGGATCAGAATGATATCGATGTGTCCGCTGAGGCGGAGAAATATCTCACAAAACCTGAAGATATTGAAAAAATAATGGCTGAGGTTGAGGATAAGAAAGATATCAAAAAAGTGGAGCAAAAAATTGTTAAGACGGTTGCTGAAGCATTAGAAGGGGCGCGTCATATTATGGCCGAGTGGATCAATGAAGACTCCGAGGCCCGTTCACGTCTGCGTGTTATTTTTCAGGAGAAAGGCATTATTTCATCGAAGGTTAACAAGAGCAAACAAGAAGAGGCCTTAAACTATAAAGATTATTATGCCTGGTCCGAATTGGCCCGTACTGCCCCATCACATCGTATCCTCGCGGTCCGGCGTGGTGAGAAGGAAAAGTTTTTAGCCATCCGCATCACGGTAGACGATGATGAAGCCGTTAAAATTCTCACGGGTATGTTTGTTACGGGGAAAGGGGAAGACAGTCAACAGGTTGTCATGGCGTTAGAGGATAGTTACAAACGGCTGTTGTCATTGTCCCTGGAAACAGAATTTAAGGTCGAACTTAAAAAAAGGGCTGACCAGGACGCGATTGAAATCTTTGCCAACAATCTGCGCCAGTTGTTGATGGCCTCACCTCTCGGGCAAAAGCGCGTTATGGCGATTGATCCCGGTTACCGGACAGGCTGCAAGGTTGTTTGCCTTGACGCGCAAGGGCAGTTTTTATGCAATGACGCCATTTATCTTGTTGATACGGCGACCAAGGCAGAGAAGGCGAAAAAGAAAATCAAAGATCTGTGTGACAAACATGACATTGAAGTCATCGCGATTGGGAACGGGACCGCTTCCAGAGAAACCGATGCGTTTATTCGGAAAATCGGTTTACCCGAAGAGATCAGCATTGTCATGGTCAATGAGAGCGGGGCCTCGATCTATTCCGCTTCGGAAGTCGCCCGCAATGAATTTCCTGATTTTGATGTAACCGTGCGTGGTTCGATCTCCATCGGACGGCGCCTGCAGGATCCCCTGGCTGAGTTGGTTAAAATTGAATCGAAGAATATCGGTGTGGGGCAGTACCAGCATGATGTGGACCAGAAATTGTTGCGCCGTTGTTTGGATGATGTTGTCGTCAGTTGTGTGAACCAGGTGGGTGTCGAACTGAATACTGCCAGCAAAGAGCTTCTGACGTATGTTTCCGGGATTGGTCCGGCCCGCGCCCAGGCCATCATTGATTTCCGGAATCAAAATGGACCTTTCAGCTCACGTCAGGATTTAACGGACGTATCCGGCATGAGCGGAAAATTTTTTGAACAGGCAGCCGGTTTTTTAAGGATTTATAACGCGGCCAATCCTTTAGACGCCAGCGCGGTGCATCCGGAATCGTATGCTGTTGTCTGCCAGATGGCATCTGACGCTGAGTGCACGATTCAGGATTTAATGTCCAATGAACAATTCCGTAATAAAGTGGAACTGAATGCATACATATCAGACAGCATTGGATTGCCGACTTTAATAGATATTAAAGACGAGCTGGCTAAACCGGGCCGCGATCCGCGTGAGCCGTTTCAATTGTTCACGTATAAGGAAGGCATTGAGAAGATTGAAGACCTTGAGCCTGGTATGAAGCTTCCCGGGGTTATCACAAACATTACTGCTTTCGGCGCTTTTTGCGACATCGGGGTTCATCACGATGGATTGATCCATATCAGCCAGCTGTCCGACCGTTATATCAAAAATCCGCATGATCTTGTCAAAGTCCATCAAAAAGTCGAAGTTACGGTCATCGATATCGACATGCAAAGAAAAAGAATCGCCTTAACGATGAAAAAAGATTTGTCGACTTAAAATCCCTATGCCGTCGGGGCCGGTTCCTGCGGAGGTTTTTTAAAGTTCGGGTATTATTAGGTGGGGGAAGTCCGAAAACATGGGCAGACAGCTTTTTTTAGCATGATTGATGATAAGGGGATGGGTTCGCGTATCAGGGCTTTTGCGCGCATGATTTCACTAATAATACCAATTCTATCAAATAATGACCAAAACCAATTCTGTTTTTCAGAATTAAGATAGGGCAATTTATTAATGGATTTGGTATAAATATTTATCCTTGACAGGTGTATTTTTTTTGTTTACAATCTCTACTGATTCAATAGAATTAATTAGGAATAGGGGATGATTAAATGAAATTATCAACAAAAGGACGTTATGGCAGTCGCTTAATGCTCGATCTTGCCCGACACCAAGCACGCGGTCCGGTCCTTTTACGTGATATTGCCGGGCGACAATCGATTTCAGAGAAATATTTGTGGCAGCTCATTCCCCCGCTTAAACGGGCCGGTTTAGTCAATTCCACCCGTGGGGCGCATGGAGGCTATCGTTTGGCCAGACAACCCAAAGAAATCACATTGTATGATATTATCGTTGAGTTGGAAGGCCCATTGAATCTAGTGGATTGTGTTGATCAGCCCGATCAGTGTGAGCAATTTGATCTTTGCGTGACGCGCGAAGTGTGGCACGAACTCGCCCGTGTTATGAAGGAAAAATTGCAAAACATCACCCTGGCCGATCTTCTTGAACGCTATCATAATCGCTTGAATGCTTTATCATATAGTATATAATTAATCTGTTTAAACATAAACCCTGGAAGGCTGTCCGAAAATGGCTTTGTTGCGGATGTCCATTCTCGGACAGCCTCCCGGTAGCAATATCCATTGCTAAGAGGAGGGGGACACATGACAAATGAATCAAAAAATAACCAACCATACAGTCGCGAAACACTCGCCCTACATGCGGGACATACTCCGGACAGTGCCACGGGTATCAAACCACTTCCTATGTTTTTAAGGACACCGAGCACGCGGCCAATCTTTTTGCTTTAAAAGAATTCGGTAATATATATACACGGATCATGAATCCAACAACAGATGTATTAGAGAAAAGGATAGCTGCATTAGACGGTGGGGTTGCGGCCTTAGCAACAGCCAGTGGAACATCGGCGATTAGCCTGGCGATCCTTAATATCGCTCAAGCGGGTGATGAAATTGTTTCAGCCGATAATTTGTACGGAGGAACGTACACGTTGTTTTGTTACACCTTAAAAAGAATGGGTATCAAGGTGCGCTTTGTGGATTCCAATGATCTGGAAGGGTTTCAAAAAGCGATCACGCCTAAAACCAAAGCCGTCTATGCCGAGTCCATCGGTAATCCTAAGCTGAACGTCACGGATATTGAGGTCCTGGCGAAGATCGCGCATGACAATGGCCTTCCTCTTATTATAGATAATACCGTAACGCCATATCTGCTGCGGCCTATTGAACATGGTGTTGATATCGTTGTTTATTCAGCAACCAAATTTATCGGCGGACATGGAACCTCTATCGGCGGTTTGATTGTCGATTCCGGTAACTTTGATTGGACGAATGGAAAATTTCCGCTGATTACCGATCCTGAGCCAAGTTATCATGGCATTGAATTTGTCGAGGCATTAAAGCCGATGGGCAATATTGCCTATATTGTAAAAGCACGCCTCACATTGTTGCGGGACCTTGGGCCGGCGATGTCGCCCTTTAACGCGTTTCTTTTTCTGCAGGGCCTGGAAACATTGCATTTACGATTGCCGCGGCATGCTGAAAACGCCTTGAAAGTCGCGCGCTACCTTGAAAAACATGAAAAAGTTAGCTGGGTAAATTATCCCGGTTTGGATTCCAGTCCCGAGAAGGTGAAAGTTAATAAATATTTATCACTTGGCGCAGGCGCCCTGGTAGGGTTTGGTGTAAAAGGCGGCATTGAGGCGGGTAAGAAGTTTATCAATTCTTTGAAACTCGTTTCGCATCTGGCAAATATCGGGGATGCGAAATCATTAGCGATCCATCCGGCGAGCACAACTCATTCGCAGTTAAGTGAAGATGAGCAGGCCGCGACAGGCGTGACTGCTGACTATGTCCGTTTATCAATCGGCATTGAAAATGTTTATGATATCATTGCCGATATTGAACAGGCATTGAGTTAAAAAAGATAGCGGAGAGCAGGCAATTATACCAATTCCGGTGAATCTCCTCGCAGCAGAGCTCAGAGGAATTCACTCCATTAAAAAATTTCCAAACCCAATTTTGCTTTTCTAGCCGCTAAGGCGAGAATATCAGAATTGAAATAGAACAATTCATTAATGGATTTGGTATGACTTCGCGTGAGCGTGTGCCGGAATCACGCGGGTTTTGTGTGATGGGAGGCTAAACGTTCTTAAAAGGAGATGATGATGGGTAAAATATATAGGGATATCACAAAGACCATAGGCAGGACGCCTTTGGTGAAAATTAATCGGCTGACTGAAGGCCTTGAGGCAACGATTTTGGCCAAACTGGAATCGTTTAATCCTTTGTCGAGTATTAAAGACCGGATCGGGGTGGCCATGATTGAGGCCGCTGAGAAAAAAGGTTTAATCAATAAAAACACGGTTATTATCGAGCCGACCAGCGGGAACACCGGAATCGCCTTAGCATTTGTCTGTGCGGCTAAAGGGTACCAGCTCGTGTTGACCATGCCGGACACCATGAGTATTGAACGCCGCAAATTGCTGAATATTTTTGGAGCGAGATTGGTTTTAACCGATGGGTCCTTAGGGATGAACGGGGCGGTGTCCAGGGCCGAGGAATTAGCCGGTGAAACCCCGAACAGTTTTATGCCGCAACAATTCAAGAATGAGGCCAATCCTAAGAAACATCAAGAGACAACGGTTGAAGAAATATTGAAAGACACAGATGGGCAATTTGATTATTTTGTCGCCGGGGTTGGAACAGGTGGAACGATCACCGGTGTTGGGGCTGTCTTGAAGCAGAAAAAAGCGAAGGTGACCGTGATCGCGGTTGAACCGGCTGAGTCGCAAGTTCTGGCCGGCCAGAGTCCTGGCGCGCACAAAATTCAGGGTATTGGCGCGGGTTTTGTTCCAGATATTTTGCGTGAGGATGTGATCGATGAGATTTTGCCTGTATCCCATGTTGATTCCGGTGAAGTGGCCCGTCAATTAGCCAAAAAAGAAGGTATTTTAACGGGGATTTCCGGCGGGGCTGCTATGTGGTGCGCTCTGGAAGTTGCCAAACGTCCGGAAGCCAGAGGAAAAACAATTGTCGTCATCTTGCCAGACACAGGGGAACGATACCTCTCAACCTGGCTTTTTGACGAATAATCCCGGAAAAGGGTGTCGTTTCTCATATAATTTTTATTTGCAATCATTTATAAAATTTCGTTTTTAGCCATGGATGGCAACAGGTGTGGAGAGATTGCATCAAACATTGTAAAACAAGACTTTGTGAGAAATGATGGAATTTTTTTAAGCCACCTCTTCATATGAATAAACAAATTGGAAAAATAATCGCATTATCGGTTTCATCTAAAAAGGGCGTCAAAAAAAAGAATGTCTCCCGGGCCCATTTTAGTGAAAATTTTGGCATCGACGGAGATGCGCATGCCGGTCGTGACCATCGTCAGGTGAGTTTTCTGGCGCTGGAATCTTTTGCCAAAATCCGCGCTCAAGGCCTTGATGTCCAGCCCGGTGATTTTGCTGAAAATATCACAACCCGGGGTATTGACTGGTCCAAGGTTAAGATAGGGGATGCGATTCAATTGGGCGCGCGGGTTGTCCTCGACGTTTCACAAATCGGTAAAGTCTGCCATAAACCCTGCTCGATTTATCATCAAGTCGGCAGCTGCATCATGCCGTCGGAAGGGATTTTCGGTGTTGTGACCAAGGGCGGTGAGGTCCTTGTGGGTGACGCGCTCGTTCATAACCCGGCAAAGGCCCCACTGACACGGCGGTAATCCTCGTGACGGTTTTTTTCGATCTGATTGACGCGTTTTTTCTTTTCTCGCCGAGAATTCTGTCATTTTTTTTTCGCATAATTATTGACAAGGCCTTATTTGACAGGTAACATAACAGACAAGTTCCGGATATATAATGTTCGCTCAAATCAAAATCCGATATCAACGTCACCTTAATATATAATTTTACCTGCCCGCATGAGACAGGAACAATTCGGCTTAAAAACAGCTGTCCACCTACGGCGATGTGTTTCACATCCTTACATAAGGAGTTTTCTGTCGTGTCGAGATGTTTTCGCGTTCTATTCATAACTGGAAATGTTTTTTGGATGATATTGGCTTACCAGCCTGTTTTCGCACAAGCAACCGGGGAGAACCCCAGCCCGGTTGCACTGTTTGAAAGTGTTAGTCCCGCGAATGTCGAGTATTATTTGAACAATATGACGCTTTTGCCGAATTCGATCCTTCACCGCGTTTGGACAAGCGTATTTATCATCCTCATTAGCTATATAATTTTGTTTGCCCTGGTGAGTTTGGTCAATAAAAAAGTTCCGAATATCCGCGTCCGTCACATTATTCGCCGCTATGTCGTTTATTTCATCAACTTTCTTTTGATATTTATCATTTTTTTTATCTGGATTCAAAAGCTGAACACGATTACCATCTTTCTGGGGGTGGCATCAGCCGGTTTGGCCTTAGCCCTGCAGGAAGTGTTATTGTGTGCGGCCGGTTGGTTTCTCATCATATCCCGCCGTCCGTTTGAAGTCGGCGACCGGATTGAAATCGGCAACATCAAAGGGGATGTGATCGATATCCGTTTGCTTCAGACATCCTTGCTCGAAATTGGGAATTGGGTTTCCGCTGATCAAAGCACCGGCCGCATTGTGAATGTGCCCAATAGCGCGGTCTATAAAAGTGCTAATTACAATTACAGCCGCGGATTTGAATTCATATGGAATGAATTCCCTATAGTCGTCACATTTGAGAGTGACTGGCCACGGGCGAAAGATATCATGCTGCGGCACGCCAATGATATGGTTAAAGGCATGGAAGATCATATCCGGCGGAAGATCGATGCGATGCGCAACCGGTACATGATTTATTATGGCAAACTTACACCGATTGTGTATGTTAATATAAAAGATAGCGGTGTCGAATTAACATTGCGTTATTTAACAGAAGCAAAAAAGAGGCGTTCTTCCCAGGATCAGTTATGTCAGGCCATCCTCACAGATTTTGCCGAAGAAGAGCGGGTTAATTTCGCCTATCCGACGTATCGAATTGTTAAAACATAATCGCACGCGATGAAGCATAGATTTTTTTAAAATCTGATCATTAACCTATGATCGGACCATAAACAGCGATTATGTTTTTAATATTCTCTGATTAACTCATCTGGAAATAAGAAACAATTTAAACACTGGCGTATAAACAAAAAAATAAACAAATCATATTATGTCCTATTTAGTTTTAGCTCGTAAATATCGACCAACAGATTTTGATAATGTTATCGGCCAGAGCCATATTACCGATATCCTAAAAAGTGCCATTGAATCGGACCGTTTAGCCCACGCCTATTTATTTTGCGGTCCGCGCGGGATCGGTAAGACCTCTTGTGCCCGCATTCTGGCCAAGGCCCTGAACTGTCAAGAGGGCCCGACGGTCAAACCCTGCAATACCTGTGCTGTTTGCGCGGATATCACAAAAGGCAACAGTTTTGACGTGCTCGAAATCGACGGGGCCTCTAACCGGGGGATTGACGAGATCCGGGCATTAAGGGAGAACGTGAAGTTCGCGCCGAACTATAGCCGTTATAAAGTCTATATTGTCGACGAGGTCCATATGCTGACGACCGAAGCCTTTAATGCTTTGTTAAAGACCCTCGAAGAACCGCCTCCTCACGTCAAATTTATTTTTGCCACCACTGAGCCGAACAAATTACCGGCGACCATTATTTCCCGGTGTCAGCGTTTTGACTTTAAACGGATTTCCGTTCAAACCACATTGACATTGCTAACCGAAATCAGTAAAAAAGAAAAGGTTAACATCGCGCAGGAGGCTTTATTCGCGATCGCCAGGGCCTCTAAAGGCAGCCTTCGTGACGCGTTAAGCATCCTGGACCAAATTTCAGCTTTGAATGACCGCACGATCGGCGCGGAAGATGTCTTCTCGATGTTAGGCATTGTTGAGACGGACTTGCTGTTCCGGCTGGTTGACGCGTTAGGCCAAAAGGATTGCATTGAGGCGTTGAAAATTCTGGAGAGCATCACAGAGAAAGGCAAGGACATTCGTCAGCTGGGCCGCGATCTTATTGAACATTTTCGTCATCTGATGGTGATTAAGATCGGCGGTAAATCCCTGGGTAAATTGATTGATTATCCCATCAGCATTAAAGAACTGTTGTTAAAGCAATGTGAATTGTTTACGCTAAAGGAGATCCTTAAATCGATCGATACCTTTATTCAGGCCCAGGAAACAGCCCGGATTACGGAATCAAACCGTATGTCCCTGGAAGTCGCCTTTGCGAAATTAACGTACACGGGGAAAGAACGCGCGGTGAACAACACTAAAAGCCCGGGCGCGAAACAAGCACCGGAGCAGAAATCGTCCTATTCACCGATAGATGTCTTAAAAAATAATAAAGGGGAAGTCCGGACTTTTCCGGATGATGATTCGTCAAAGCCGCATAAAGGCCCGGAAGAAGACATGCCTGCCGCAACGCAGCAGGCGCGGGCGGGCGGGCCGGATACGCCAGGCCCGGATGCCGCCGAATCGAATGAAGAAGAATCGATTGAAAAGTTGGGGGTTGTTATGGAACAGGACAGGATGCCTCTGGATATTGACCGTTTGCGACGGTCATGGGATGGCATAACCTATGCTGTTAGCCGTAAACGGATGTCGGTTGCCACATATCTGCAGGACGGTTTTCCGGTTGAGTTAAAAAAGGACACTCTGGTCATCGGTTTTAATGAAACCCAAAGATTTCAAAAAGAAGCGCTCGAAGACGATAAAAGTTTGAAACTGGTCGAAGACGTTTTGAAAGAAAAGACCGGACGTGTAATTGTCATTAAGTATCGAATCATCAATCAAAAAATTGAGAAGCAGGAAGATGAAGATGTCAGGGATGTCCTGGATGCTTTTGAGGGGCAGGTTACCGACCGTTGGCATAATGAATGACATTTTAAGGCGTGACGTAACGATATCCGACGGGAAATAAATCGTGAATGATTATATACCTTTTCCGGGCGTGAGGCTTTGTTTTGACCGGCAAAATTTTATTTGTTATTTTATTCTGATGGAAAACGTTGGATCAACAACGCGTTGTTTGCTTAAATCAATAGTAACCGTTTAGAAAGAATTTTATTATTATGTCTTATCCTAAATTGATTGAAAGTGTTATTGAACAGCTCATGAAATTACCCGGTATCGGCCGACGCAGCGCGGAAAGAATGGTTTTTTGGATGTTGAACCATCCGCATGAAGATGTCTTAGCCATTTCAAACAGCCTGACAGATTTGAAAGAAGGTTTGCGGTTCTGTTCACGCTGTTATAATTTTTCTGAAGCGGAACTCTGCCGTGTTTGTAATGATATCAGCCGTGACCATAATACGATTTGTGTGGTCGAAGACCCTAAGGATGTGATCGCGATTGAACGTTCGGGTGTCTATAAAGGCGTTTATCACGTGCTTTTGGGGAATATTGATCCCAGTGAGGGGCGTGGCCCCCAGGACATTCAGATCCCCACATTATTCAAACGCATCGAAACACAGTCCATTAAAGAGGTGATTATCGCGACCGATCCGGACAATCAGGGTGACATGACAGCCCTGTATATCGTTCAGCATTTGAAAAACACAAACATCACGCTGACCCGTATCGGGGTGGGCCTGCCGATGGGCAGTTCGCTTGAGTATGCTGATATGTCGACCCTTGGGATATCGATCAATTCCAGACGGCCTATGGTCGCGTCGGGGTAAGTCAGATGAGAAGGCCTTTTAATCAAACTTTTTTCCCAGAGAAAGGTTGACTTTTACCGGATAGATTGTATAATTTAAAAACATTATATTTCTCATATTAAGGGAATATAGCGTAGAATCATGGTCTGCCAGGCAGTACCAATCTTTATACCATCAGTATCAGTCGCACTATCGGGCCTGTTGATGAAAAATAGCAGAACCGATAGTGGTTTTTAAGACAAGAATAATGTGATGTCCGAATTGATTTTATAGATTATTCCCCTGTAGCTCAGCTGGTAGAGCGCGTGGCTGTTAACCACTAGGTCCGAGGTTCGAGTCCTCGCGGGGGAGCCATTTACTAACTTGTAGCGCACCACTTTTGGAAGTGGTTACGTTACCAGTTATAGGCCCTCTTTGAACTTCTTGTTCAAAGAGGGCTATTTTTATCTCTGATGGCGCCCAGGTGATCTTTTCTACAAAGTGGGGGATAAGGTCTTTAAGTTCTTGAGGGGTTGCGGCATCGCATATCTCACTAAACCGCTTTAAACTGTCATGCATGACTTTCGCGTTTAAAACCTGAGCTTTGAGTTTATCTATCTCAAAATTAATGTTTTGAACATCCTTTTCAATCTCTTCTTTGTTTTGCTCAAGTTCGAGCATCTTTTTATTAATTGAGCTGGTTTTCTTTACTCCGGAACTAATAGCGTCTATTAAATTGTCAATTTTTTCATTGATAGGCTTCAGCCTGTTTTCCTGATCCTTTTTTTCACTATTAAGCTTTTTTAACAATTTATCTGTGTTCCGATTGGCTTTTGTAACGATATCCCTAACAAGTTTTTTATCATGGCTTAGATTTTTAAGTTGTTCTAGAACCAACTTCTCTAATTCTTCTGCTGGAACATATTTCATCTGGCAGTCGCTTTTCCCGAATCTGCTGTTCCTAGTACATTGATAATAAGGGTGTATACGGCTTCTTCCTGTACTATATTTTGGAGCCATATATGAATCACACCATCCGCATTTCATGAGTCCTTGTAAGACATATGTGTGAATGGTCTTCTTTTTGGCATTTCTTTTTTTAGGCATGTTGAGATCGAGTGATTTCTGTATTTTGTTCCAGAGATTCATGTCAATTATGGCTTTGTGTTTGCCTTTAAAGGCTTGATCCTTATGTGTAATCTGTCCAATGTAGAGGGGGTTAGTTAGCTTTTGTTTTACATTAGTAACAAAGAATTTTTGTCCGCCTCGAACAGTACCTTTTCTTTTGGATTTGTATTGCTTTGTGCGGTAACCATGCGCGTTTAAATAATCCGCAAGAGCTTTAAGACTGCCAAGTGTTAGATATTTTTCAAACATGAGTTTTATAAGTTTTGCTTCTTGTTTATTAGGCATTAATTGGCTGTCTTTCAGGTCGTATCCTAAGACTTGTCCGCCGTTCCATAATCCTTGTTCAGCACGCCATTCCATTTTTTCTTTTGTTCTCTTAGATGTTTGTTCTCTTTCCAATTCTGCCCAGACAAGAGACATTTTTAGCATAGCTTTACCCATCGGGGTAGAGGTATCAAAGTTTTCTTCAAGAGAAATAAACTCAGTATTATTTCTTTCAAAGATTTCATTAAGTTTGTAGAAATCCATAAGGGAACGTGTTATGCGATCGAGCTTGGTCACGATAACAGCATTAATTAAACCATTTCTGATGTCAGAGATAAGATGCTGTAACTTCGGACGATCCATACTTTTACCCGATTTCCCTTCTTCGCGATATTTATCAGCAATCCGCCAGTTGTTTTTTTTGTCAGATGTTTTCTTAAAATCAATGAATGCGTTTAGTCGGCTTAACTGAGTATCTAGCGAGCCATCTCTTACAATACTTTGACGTTCAGTAGAAACGCGAGCATATAGGGCACACAATTTATTAGACATAATGAGTCTCCTTTTTGATGCGCTAGTGTTAGCGATTAGAAGTATAGATATATTATCATTGAATTAATATTTTGGCAATAGGCATTTGAGGATTGTGATTGACAAAAATATTGGGAGTATTAGAATAAGGAATTATATGGAATGATAGGGAAGTGTCTTCTCTCAATAATTTAATAAAGAGTGTGGAGCTAAAGCGAAATGATTAAAAGTAGTATCTTAACATTTTTTGATAATCTTGAAATATATGAAGATCTTCATAATGAAAAAAGTTATAAGCAAGAAATAATTTCTTCAATTCTTTCATTTTTAGAAAAGACTGATGTTGAATCAGCGCGTAATGTTTTTGACTCATTTTTTCGAGCATATTGGGTGGGGATACAGCACAAAGAAAATCCATTCCTTGAATTAACAAATATAATGCGTAAATATGAGGAAACCGCTGGACGAGTGGTTGAGAGCCAAAGAGATCATTATGTTCATACGGTATGGGTATTTATCTTAGGGCTGGTCATTTTTTCTAATAATGAATATGTTCGAGGTGCTTTTGAAAAATATGCACTTAATAAGGAAAAATATCCTGATTCTTACGATACTAAAAACGAAGAATTTTTTTACCGGTGGGGGTTAGCTGCACTATTTCATGATATAGCATATCCCTTAGAGATTACTGTAAAACAAGCAAATAGATATCTTGATTTTATTTGGAAATATCCTGAGGAGAAAACGGCATACAAAAACATATATATGAAAATGCCGGATTTTAATAAATTTATTATGCTTCCGAAGTTAAAACCAGACAAGAAATATAAAAAGGAATATTTTGAGAAGTACCCATTTTTCAAGAACGGATTCAAAGGGAATGTTATTGATCTTTTATCTGAGGGCATCGCAAGAAATTTTGATATATCGGTGTCTTTACTTAAAAAATCTTTTACTGATTTCTTGCATGATATGCAACATAAGGGTTTTGTTGATCATGGTTTTTATAGCTCAGTTATTATGGTGAGATGGTACTACTATTTGATAAAAACAACGAATTGGAATCCTGCATATTTTTATTTTCCAATAATTGATTCAGCAAGTGCGATATTACTTCATAATTTCTACCGACATATTCTCATGAAAGATCCCTTTTCTGTAGGAAGGCTAAAGATTGATAATCATCCCATAGCTTTTCTATTGATTTTATGTGATGAGCTTCAGGAATGGTGTAGGGAAGGATATGGTGAGAAAGATGTTAAAGCTGTAACTCCTAATAACGTTAAACTGAATGTGAATAATGACAGTTTAGAGATTTTTTATGTCTTTGATGGTGGTCATTCTATAAATGAGCAGATGTTAGAAAAAAAGCAGAAACAAATTTATAAAATTCTGTACTGGGAGAATGTTATTAATAAGGGAATTGCAATAAAAAAGGAGGCGAATAATGTCTAAGAAAAAAGTATTTGTAAGTTTCGACTATGATAATGATAAACATTATAAGTATTTATTGGAGGCGTGGGATGCTAATTCTGATTTTTCATTTACATTTGCTGATAAAACTTCACACGAAATAAATAGTGATAATGTTGGAAGGGTGAAAGCTGCGTTAACACAAAAAATTAAAGATGCTGATTATACTTTAGCAATTATTGGTAAATATGCTAATGATGAACACGAGGATTCTGAGTTAATAGGTGAAATTAATTGGATAAATTGGGAGATAAAGAAAAGTAGTGATATTGGGAATAAACTTGTAGGAGTGAAAATAGATAAAAGTTATGAATCCCCCGAAGCAATTGTTGGTGTTGGAGCATCTTGGGCAATGAGTTTTACGGAAGAGGCAATAATCAATGCGTTAGATAATGCGTAAGGAGTAAATAATCATGGCATATCGAAGTGGTACTTATGTAGCTTTTCATGCAAACGAAACCACAGAACCAACGGAGTCAGATATAAAATACTATAATTTGCTAAAAGCTTGGGATAAAAGTGATACGTTTGATTTTAAATTTGTTGATAGTCATGAAAAATCAAGTACTGTACGAGATTCCAGCAAAAGGGCTACCCTGGAAAAAGTTTTGAAAGAACGAATGCGCAATTCGAGAAATATGATTTTAATAATTGGAAAAACTACAAAAGAAGATACTGATTGGGTTCCCTTAGAAATTAGCTATGCAGTGGATACATGTGAAATTCCAATAATTGCTGCATACCCAGGATACAACTATATACTTGCTCCATCAAAATTAAGTGATATATGGCCATCGGCACTAAAAACAAGAATTAACAATGAATCTGCGCATGTCATTCATATTCCATTTCGGGAAAAGGCGATTACCTGCGCTATAGATCAATTTACGCACAGCAATTATCCTAAGGGCGGCGGCATGGGTTGGTATAATGAAGAAACCTATAGCAAATGGGGCTACAAATAAATATTAGGAAGGGAATTGAAAGGGACGTTAACAATGGACTTAAAAGACTATCTGACTGTTTCTGAAGTTGCTAAGAGAATACATCTTACTGAGGAGCGAGTGCGGGAGCTTATCAATCTTAAGCAGATAGAGGCTGTAAAGATTGGTAGGTGGTATGTGCATCCGGATGCTCTAGTCAAATTCATCGAATCAAGGAGAAATGTTTAGGCTGTTATGATTACTAAATATCACGCAAAATATTTTGCTTACGAATTAACAAAGAGATGCGCTTCAAACAGTTTGGAAAAGTTATCATCAACTCTTTCTAATGCGCAGGTTGATCTTAATCCGCATCAAATTGAAGCGGCTCTTTTTGCTTTTCGGTCGCCATTGTCTAGAGGGGCTATTCTTGCAGATGAAGTTGGTCTTGGGAAAACGATTGAGGCAGGGTTGGTGCTTTCTCAGAGATGGGCTGAGCGGAAGAGGAGGATATTATTAATCGTTCCCTCGAATTTAAGAAAACAATGGAATGCAGAGCTTCAAGAAAAATTCTTTCTACCATCAATAATTTTAGAGACAAAGTCATTTAATCAATATATCAAGGATGGCAATCTTAATCCTTTTAATCAAGAAGAGAAGATTGTCATTTGTTCATATCACTTTGCTCGTTCAAAATCTCCTTACATACAGCAAACCATATGGGATCTTGCTGTCATTGATGAAGCGCATAGACTGCGCAATGTTTACAAAACCAGTAACAAGATAGCAAAAGAAATAAAAAAGTCTTTGATGGAAACCCCGAAATTGTTATTAACCGCAACGCCATTACAGAACTCTCTACTTGAGCTGTATGGTCTCGTTAGTATCATCGATGACCATGTTTTCGGCGATTTAAGTAGTTTTAAGGTTAATTACTCTAGAGCTCCGAGAGAGCAAGAAATTTATGAGAGTGAATTAGGGCTGGTTGATCCTAAACTAGATATGTTCACGGACTTAAAGGAACGTTTAAAGCCCATCTGCATACGAACCCTAAGGCGGCAGGTTTTGGAGTATATCAAGTTTACAAAGCGTACACCACTTACCGAAGACTACTTTCCGTCTGATCAAGAAATAGATCTGTATAATGGAATGTCTGAGTTTTTGCAAAGACCCCTTCTTTTTGTTTTACCTTTTAGCCAAAGACAACTCATAACACTTATATTGCGAAAACTTTTGGCATCTTCTTCTTTTGCCATAGCCAGCACATTGAATCGTCTTGTTTATAAAATTGATAATTTGATGGATGAAGCAAAGAATCAAATATCTGAAAAGGAAATTAATCTAGATGAAATTAAAGAAGATTTTGAAGAATATGATGAGATTGCCGATGAATGGGTGGATGATGAAGAAGAGGATGAGGAGGATGTGCTCGTTAAAAATAAGCGTGCTTTTTCAAAAGAAGATTTAATCCTTATGAAAGAAGAGAAAGCTCTTCTAGAGAAATATCGAGATATGGCAAAGAAGATATGGAAAAATTCAAAGGGAGACGCCCTTTTAATTGCCTTGAAAAAAGGTTTTGAGATGGCTGAGGGTCTCGGAGCCAATCGGAAAGCAATTATTTTTACAGAGTCAAGAATAACGCAAGATTATCTTCTTCGCCTGCTATCTGAAAACGGGTATAAAGATAAGATCGTTTTATTCAACGGTTCAAACAATGATGATAAATCAAAAAGTATCTATGCCGAATGGATAAAGAAAAATCAAGATACAGATAAAATATCAGGTTCAAAAACAGCTGATAAAAGAGCGGCAATAGTTGACTATTTTAAGTATGACGCTGAGATTCTGATAGCCACTGAAGCAGCAGCTGAAGGTATTAACCTTCAATTTTGTTCATTAATTATTAATTATGATTTGCCGTGGAATCCTCAAAGAATTGAACAGAGAATTGGTCGATGTCATCGATATGGCCAGAAATATGATGTTGTGGTTATAAATTTCGTTAATCGGAAGAATGCCGCAGATCAGCGTATTTACGAACTCTTAGATCAAAAATTCAATCTTTTTAAAGGTGTGTTTGGTGTCAGTGATGAGGTTTTGGGAACCATTGAATCAGGAGTAGATTTTGAGAAAAGGATAGCTTCTATTTATCAAACGTGCCGAACCGAAGAGGAGATTAATTCTGCTTTCGATAATTTGCAAAATGAAATGGATGAAAGCATTCAGAGTAATTTGCAAGATACAAGACAAAAGCTTCTTGAAAACTTTGATACAGAAGTTCATGAAAAATTAAAGACAAACATAAGGGAAACTAAACTTTATTTAGATATGTATGAAAAATGGCTATGGGATACTACCCGATTTTTTCTAAATACTGATGCTGAATTTTCTGATCATGAATATTCATTTAAATTAATAAATAATCCGTTTCCAGAAAATCAAATCCATCCGGGCCCTTATAGAATAGGGAAAAATATTGAGGATGCACATATATATCGTCCTGGTCATCCACTGGCACAAAATATCCTCAAGGAAGTTAAGGGAAATGAAACAGGTAGTGTTGAAATAGAATTTGATTGCTCCAATCATCCTACTATTATTTCTGTATTAAAGCCTTTAGTTGGAAAAAAAGGATTTATGAAAGTTAGTAATTATTCAATTGAAGCTCTTGAGGGTGAAGATCATTTAGTGATGTCTTTGTTCGATGATGCAGGCGAACCTGTTCATGAGGAAATTGCAAAGAAAATATTTTTGTTAAACGGAAAGGTTCTGCTAGAAGAGATTGTTTTATCTGAACAAGAGTTGCAAAAGGTCGATAGATGCGAGCAGGAGACTATTAATGTCATTAATAGCCTCAGCGCTGAACGGAACAGTGAGTTTTTTGATGATGAAGTTGATAAACTTGACAAATGGTCAGAAGATATGAAGAAAACTTTGGAAATCGACTTAAAAAGATTGGACATTGATATTAAGACAGCTAAGACAAATGCAAAGAAGATTATAGATCTTAAGGAAAAAGTCAAAGCTCAGCGTCAAATAAAAGATATGGAAAAGAAACGTAATGAAATGCGCCGGAGATTGTATGAAGCGCAAGATGATGTTGATGACAAAAAAGAAAAATTAATAGAGCGGGTTGAAGATCAATTAAAACAAAAAACGTCTTTGAAGGAATTATTCAAAATACGTTGGAGAATCGTTTAAATAAAGACATCCTATAAAGAGTAAAGAGAAAAAATAGATTATCAAAGAACAAATTGATC
>JAIORP010000210.1 GCA_021108075.1 Candidatus Omnitrophota bacterium
CGTCCCTAAAATGTGTTATTTGATTATTTTCAGTATACAATTTTGCAATAGAATCTTTTTCTCGACATAAACGGACGGGAGAAAAAGGTTTTATTGCAAAATCGTCTGCTTCCTCAATTAGTGACGAGAAAAGCAGCGGTTCAAGCCGGATTACCTCTTCTATTGAAAAATCCGGGTTAAACTGCCTGAAAAATTTTGAATCGATATAGAGTTAAAAGTTTTAGAAAAAATATGGGAAAAGAGAATTTTTATAAAAGTGTATTTGTAACACAAACTTCAAAATTTTACTTGATATTTGCTTTTTTTTACGTATTATATATAGTACATTAATGTTGTTTAATAAAATTATTTAGCAGGGAATTCGGTGAGACTCCGAAGCTATACCCGTAACTGTAATTAGGCACAAAACGTGGCCTATAAGCCAGAACACGAAAACCTCCGGGAGTAGAGGCGCTAAGATAGTCGCTTCTTAAAGATTATTTTACCCAGTTTCTATTTCAAGAGACTGGGTTTTTTTATTGGAGGAAAATTATGACAAGATTGATACTTATACGCCATGGCCAAACTGATGCAAACGTGAATAAACAGTATTGCGGCTTTAATGATCCTTCCTTAAATAGTAAAGGTAAACTGCAAGCCCAACTATTAAAAGATCAATTAAAAGATAAGGAAATTGATGCTTTTTATTCAAGCGATTTAACACGCGCATTTGAGACTGCACAAATAACTTTTCCGAATGAATCTATTAAACGGATAAAATATTTTCGAGAATATAACTTTGGTGTATTTGAAGGCCTTACTTATGAACAAATAATGATTCAATATCCTAATATTTATCCAGTATGGATTAATGACCCATCTAAAAAATCTATTCCCCAAGGAGACAGCTACATAACTTTCTCAGAACGTATTAGAGAAGGGTTAAAACTGCTTTTAGAAGAAAATTGTGGAAAACGAATCGCTCTTGTTACACACAGCGGTCCTATTAGATTAATTTTAAGCGATGTGCTCAACTACGAACCTGACATGTTCTGGAAAATTAAACAGGATAATGCTGTGATAAATATTATTAACTTCAATGAGGAAACTGTTGAAGTTGAGATGATCAATAGTCAATCTTTGAAAGATTATCCCAAGACTAACTAATATGAAAAAGTTCACTTTTATTTTTGGAGGTGTCAGAAGCGGGAAAAGCAATTATTCTGTAAAGATTGCTAAATCGACGGCGAAGAATGTTGTTTTTATAGCCACAGCCAGCGCTAGTGACGACGAAATGAAAAAAAGGATTGATGCACACAAAAAATTAAGGCCTGTGCATTGGACATTGATTGAAGAGGGTATTGACATTGACCTGGCAATAAAAAAAATAGAAATTGAAACTGATTTAGTATTAATTGATTGTTTGGGGTTGTTTGTGACTAATCTTCTGATGAAAAAAAAGAGTGACAGCGTAATAATGAAAAAGATCAATGCTATTTGTTCAGTGATAAAAGAAGCAAATTTTAATGTCATTATTGTATCAAATGATGTTGGCAGCGGTTTAGTTCCTGACAATTATTTAGCGAGAAGGTTTAGAGATTTGCTCGGGCTTGCGAATCAAGTCATGGCAAAAAACGCGGATAAAGTTATTTTTATGCAAGTTGGCATACCTATCGTAATAAAAAAGGAGCAATAAAGAAATGAAACGTCTTAATGAAATCCTTTCTAAAATTGAGAAAATTGATTATTCATTAACCGAAGAAACTCAAATCCGTCTGGACAACCTTACCAAACCGCAGGGTAGCTTAGGAAAACTGGAAGATTTAGCCAAACATGTTGTTGAAATAACACGAAAGAAATCCCCCGATCTTAGAAATAAAATTGTTTTTACCCTGGCCGGTGATCACGGGGTCACAGAAGAAGGAATAAGTCTGTTTCCTAAAGGCGTAACTCCGCAAATGGTTCATAACTTCTTAGAAGGCGGCGCGGGAATTAATGTTTTAGCGAGGCATGTCGGCGCGCGAGTTGTTGTTGTTGATATGGGAGTTGACGCTGATTTTGCTCCGGAACCAAATTTGATTCTTAAAAAAGTCGCGTATGGCACAAAAAATTTTATTCATGAAGCTGCCATGACAAGAGACGAGGCCTTTCAATCTATTGAGAACGGCATAGAGGTATTTGAAGAAGAATTTAATAAAGGGATCGATATTGCCGCAACCGGAGAAATGGGAATTGGAAATACAACATCCGCGAGTGCCATCGCGTCTGTAATCACAGGGGCGTCCGTTAAGGATGTTACAGGAAGAGGAACCGGAATTGACGATGATTCTCTCTCCAATAAGATTAATGTTATAAAAAAGGCCATTGAAGTAAACAATCCAAACGCAGATGATGGTATTGATATTCTATCAAAAATCGGTGGTTTTGAAATAGGCGGATTAGTTGGAATAATTCTTGCCGCCGCGTCAAGAAGGGTTCCAATTGTTGTCGATGGTTTTATTTCATCGGCCGCGGCTTTGATTGCTTATAAAATTGAACCTGAGGTAAAAGATTACATGATTGCATCGCACTGTTCTGTAGAAAAAGGGCATATTATTGTTTGGAATTATCTGGGATTGGAACCAGTATTGGATCTCAGTCTAAGATTAGGAGAAGGTACGGGCGCGGCGTTAGCCATGAATATTGTTGATGCCAGCGTTAAAATTTTAAACGAAATGGCAACATTTGAACAGGCGAATGTTCCCACTCAAGTTAAAGGAGCCAAGCAAAAATAAGTTCGCTTTTGCATCATCAGGCCATCTTTAACCGATTTTCAATTGCAATTTTTCCAACGTAGCTCACTACGCTTCGGAAATCACTCAATCAAATCGGTTAAATCTGACCTAAATTTGAAAGCTAAAAGGGAATTTATTTTTGCCTGGCTTCTAAAAGGAATCGTAATGGTATCTTTTCTTCTTGCTGTTCAGTTTCTTACGACAATACCTGTTGGTTCTAAAAGTGCGGTCAATAAAAAACAACTTAAAATCTCACTATATTTTTATGCTTTAGTCGGCAGTTTCATTGGTTTTATTTTAGGTTGCATCGGATATGGCGCTTTATTTTTATCTCAATCCTTAGCAGCGGTGATGGTTGTTATCTGCGGCGTTTTATTGACGGGAGGATTGCACATCGACGGATTCGCGGATAGCTGTGATGGATTGTACGGGCAAAGAACAATAGAAAACAGATTAAGTATCATGCGTGACAGCAGGATAGGGGCAATGGGTGTTATGGGAATAACGTGCATCCTTATGTTTAAATATGTTTTAATTCTGAATATTTCGTCAGTATTCATTCTTCCTTCTCTAATATGTATGGGCGCTTTTTCAAGGTTCTCTCTAATTTATGCCGGATATTTATCTCAATACGCAAGAAAGGAAGGCAAAGCAAAGTTTTTCTTTAACAGTATCGGAAAGAAGGCATTGTGGATTAACGGTGTCATTACAGCATTTCTTTTGTTTATTTGTTTTCAGATAAAAGGGCTTTTGGTTCTTGGCGCGTCGTTGATCTTTGTTACCGGAGCAATTAAATATGTCGAGAAGAAGATTAACGGAATGACCGGCGATACAATAGGTGCTATAAATGAAGTCGCTGAAATATGCGTGTTATTGGGATGTTATGGTATTGGCAAATTTTAATCTTATTTTGTTAGTTTATTGCCTGGATCTGCTGTTTGGAGATCCAAAATGGATGCCGCATCCTGTAAAGGGTATGGGGAAGGTGATTATTTTTTTGGAAAAGTTCTTTGGCACAAACGGCAATGTTTTTTTAGTCCGGTTGAAAGGAATAATTACCACAGTAATTGTCATTGGTGTTTCTGCGGGGCTGACTTGGGCTGTTTTTAAAATAGCCGGGATTATTAATACATTCTGTTATGCCGCGTTGTGGGTTATTTCAGGATATTTTATTCTTGCCGCAAGAGATTTGTGGCAACACGCGCAAGATGTTACGAACGCCATAAAGGCAGACGATATTGAATTAGCCCGTAATAAATTATCGCTTATCGTCGGGAGAGACACACAGAATATGGATAAAGAGCAGATAATTAAATCAACAATTGAAACCGTTGCGGAAAATACATCAGACGGCATTATCGCGCCGCTGTTCTATTTAATTTTAGGCGGGCCTACTTTAGCGATGAGCTATAAAGCCATAAACACACTGGATTCAATGATTGGATATAAAAATGACAGGTATCAGCATTTTGGATGGTTTGCCGCAAAGTTGGATGATATCGCAAACTGGATACCTGCCCGCTTAACAGGATTCTTAGTAATTCTTTCATCATTTTTTTCCGGGTGTGACGCTACTAAATCTTTTTATATCATGCGCAGGGATGGACAAAAACACGCCTCTCCTAATAGTGCTATAGCCGAAGCTGCTATGGCAGGAGCATTACATATTCAGCTTGGTGGGCAGTATAGTTATGCGGGAAGATTGCGTGATGGTGAATTTATTGGAGATTTACAGGACAGTGTTAGCGTTGACAAAGCCGATCAGGCTGTTTCATTAAGTATTCTGGTTTCTTTATTAATGGTTTTTTGTGGGAGTTTTATTTTATGGATAATTTAAGCTATCTTCACGGTGGAAATATCCACGAAATTGTTCGTGACAAAAAAATAAAAGTAATCGATTTTAGTGCCAATATTAATCCGCTCGGAATCCCTGAAAAAATTAAGCGTGATTTATTTAAGGTGTTTCATCAAGTAGAACATTATCCCGACATAGAATCATTTGAGCTCCGCCGACAAATTGCGAATTATTGGGATATTAATCATGAGAATATCCTGGTTACAAATGGTTCCGTTGAAGGATTGTATTTATTAATGCAAATGTACCGGCCGAAAAATGTTTGTATTCCCGTGCCTTCTTTTACTGAATATGAAAGAGCCGCAAGGCTTATTAAAAGCACTGTTCAGAAATTTTGCCTGAGAGAAAGAGACGGGTTTATCCCGGATTTGGACGTTTTTAAGAAAGCGGATATGCTCGTTATTGGGAATCCAAATAATCCTACGGGCAATTATTTGCGGGATAAAACAAATTTACTAGAAAATTTGCCGTTTAAAAATATTATTATTGACGAGGCTTTTATGGATTTTGAAGAAAAAGCACTCCAGCCGTCCCTGATACAAATAGCATGCAAAACTGACAAAATAACGGTGTTAAGAACATTTACGAAATTTTTTTGCTTACCTGGATTGCGTGTCGGTTATCTTGTTTCACATAAAAAAAATATTAAAAGGTTACAACAAAAACAATTGCCATGGAGTGTGAATTATTTAGCTCAAACGGCAGCACGAATGATTTTGAACGATAATGGTTTTATAAAAAAGAGCATTAAAACAATCAATGAAGAGAGAAAATATTTGGCAGGCCAGCTTCAGAGTATAAATAGTATTAAGGTTTTTCCATCTGTTACAAATTTTTTGTTGATTAAGATTTTGAATAAAAATATTACTTCAAAAATTTTACGAAACGCGCTGTTAAATAAGGGAATCATTATTCGTGATTGTTCGAATTTCAGAGGATTAAATAATCAGTATGTTCGTATCGCGGTAAGAAATAGAAAAGAAAATTCAAAGTTGGTTCAGGAGATAAAAGAGGTAATGAGCAAAAGTGAATAAGCGTGATTCTTATTTTTTGGTTCTGGGTATCACACAGGAATGCAATTTAAATTGCGCCTATTGTTATATGGGTAAGCGCGAAAATAAACGAATGCCAGATGAAGTGATTAAGAAAGGTATCGATTACGCGTTATTCAAAGCGCATTTTGTTCATGTTCAATTTACCGGCGGTGAGCCTTCTCTGTATTTAAACGGTATGCGCAGAACCGTTGATTATTTAGAGAAAAAAGAGGCGCGATACATTTTGTCGCTTCAAACAAATGCCATGTCCTTGTCTGATGAAATAATTGAATTTATAAAAACAAACCGTATTGGATTAGGCATAAGTTGTGATGGTTTTTTTGAAGGTTCGGCCATGCGTGATAGTAAAAAAAATTTTAAGTCTTATTCTAAAAAATTATTACACACATTAATGAAACTTTCAGAACATGGAATAAAAACAGGCATAACCTGCGTTGTGACAGCATCCAATGTTAAACGATTAAATGAACTATTTGATTTTCTGTCCACATTAAACAGTGTTGCCTCATTGCACCTGAGTCCCGTCAGGTTAGTAGGTAAGGCTAAAAATAAAACTGAAATGCTGCCCGACCCATTGGAATATGAATCGCAATTACATAAATTATTGTTCAAAGCAGAGCAATATTTCAGATGGAAGAACGCTGAAAACTCTATCCGATTAAGATTTCTTGAGGCAGTAAAAAAGAATGCTGTTAATTCCGTGCCATTTAAAGATTGTCATCTTATAAATGATTCAGGTTGTTTTGTGAATGTTTATGGCGAGATATATCCCTGTCCATCATTAAGTACTGATACTGACTATTTGTTAGGAAACGTTTTTATCGGTATAGATGAAAAGAGAGTTTTAAAGGTTAAAGAATTGTTTAAAGACAAAATGAAAAGATGTTATGACTGTCATAATCTGGATCAGTGTTCGGGAGGTTGTTTTGCCCGTGAATTAAATGACAGACAAGGTGAGTTTTATAAATGCCTGGAATTTAGAGTTGCCAATAAAGTTACCAGTGAAGGGTTTGTGAACGTATGTTGTTAACACAGCAAAAAAATATTTTTCCTTTTAGCGCGATTGTTGGACAAGAGATGATGAAAGAGGCATTACTTCTTAATATCATTGATCCAACTATAGGAGGTGTATTAATCCGTGGCAAGAAAGGAAGTGCTAAATCAACAGCTTGTCGGGCTCTTAAGCTTTTGCTTGGAAAAGATACGCCTTTTATCACACTTCCTCTTAGTGCAACTGAGGACATGATTGTTGGCAGCATTGATTTTCAAGAAGCTATTAAATCAGGAAAAAAACAGATGTCTTACGGAATTTTACATAAAGCGCATAATGGAATTCTTTATATAGACGAAGTCAATTTGTTGAACAGTCATCTTGTCGAATTGCTTTTAGATGCGGCGTCTTGTGGAATAAACAGAATTGAACGTGAGGGCATTTCATTTAAACATGCGGCTAATTTTATACTTATCGGCACAATGAATCCTGAGGAGGGTGAAGTGAGTCCCCAATTTTTAGATAGGTTTGGATTATCGGTAAGCATTGATAATGAATTAAATATAGGTAACAGATTATTGATTTTACAGAGACGCGAAAAATTTGATAAAAATCCTGATGAATTTGTTTTTCGTTTCAGAGGTGAAGAGGAAAGACTTACGAAGAAATTGAAGGAAAGTAAAATTTTACTAAAACAAATCATTATGCCCGATGATCATCGAAAATTGGTAATAGAAATTGTTCTTGAGAATAATTGTGCCGGTCACAGAGCGGAAATTATTATGTCAAAAACAGCGCGTGCTATTTGCGCCTTTGAAAATCGAAATACTGTAACTATTGAAGACATTCAAAAAGCAGCCGCGTTTGTTTTGCCGCACCGAACCAGGGAACAAAAAGAACCCGAAACAAATCCTTTCCGGCCTTCTGAGAGAAAGGAAAACAATAAACAGGATAATAAAGATCAGGAAAAAAATAAAGATAATTTCAGGAGTTCTAATAATGGCAGTAAGGACAATATTAAAAATAATGCTACTGATCAAGAAAGCAATAAAAATAATTCATCTGATTTAACAGATCCTCCATCAGGCACTGCATCTCAATCTGAAATAAATTTTGAAACAGGAGAACTGTTTAATTTGCGCAAGTTAGACAGCAAAAAAGACCGGGTTTTCCGTAAAGGTTCAGGAAGGCGTTCTCACACAAAAACAAAACAAAAAGTCGGGCGTTATGTGAAAAGTATTATGTGCCGTCAGGATAATGATATCGCGCTCGATGCCACTTTGCGCGCGGCAGCCCCGCACCAAAAGAACAGGGGCAGAAATAAAAATGATAAAATTATAATTAAAGACTGTGACATTAGAAGTAAGTCCCGGGAAAAAAAGACCGGTAATTTTATTTTATTTGTCGTTGACGCCAGCGGTTCTATGGGAGCGTACCGCAGAATGGTTGAAACTAAAGGCGCTGTTATGTCATTACTTATGGATGCTTATCAGAAACGGGATAAAGTAGGGTTGATCGCGTTTCGACGAGATAAGGCTGAATGTTTAGTTTTACCTACCAGTTCTATCGAATTGGCAGGTAAACAGCTTCAAGATCTTGCAACAGGTGGAAAAACACCTTTGGCCTCAGCCTTAGAATTAACAGGCAATATGTTACAAACAGCGTTTGCTAAAGATAAAACAGTTAGGCCGATAGTAATTTTTATAAGCGATGGAAAAACAAATGTTTTTTATTCCGGACGTGATCCTTTGGAAGAAGCCTTTCGTTACGCTGTAAAATTGTCTGATGAATTTCCGGCAAAATATGTGGTTATTGATACAGAATCAAATAATGGCATTAAGCTGGGATTAGCAAAAAAAATAGCTATACGTTTAAACGCTGAATATTATCAAATCAATGATTTAAAAGCTGACTCTATCTTAAATATAAGCAGAGAGGTTATGCGATTATGAAAGGAATTTCTTGATGAAAACAGAGAAGTCTATATATCCGTTTACTGCCATTGTTGGGCAAGATTTAATGAAACTCGGTCTCATTCTTAATGTTATTAATCCAACACTTTCAGGTGTGCTTATTCGAGGGGAAAAGGGAACGGCAAAATCAACGGCAGTCAGGGCGCTTGCTGATATTTTGCCGGAAATAGACGTTATGAAAGATTGTCCGTTTCAATGTGACCCCAAAGACATATTAATGGATTGTCCGCACTGTCAATCACCGCGGCAAAACGTATTAAAATGTAAAGTTAAAATCGTTGAACTCCCTGTAAGTTCAACTGAAGACAGGGTTATCGGTACACTTGATATTGAACAGGCGTTAAAATCCGGTGAGAAAAGAATCGAGCCAGGACTTCTGGCGCAAGCTCATAGAGGTATTTTGTATGTTGATGAAGTTAATTTGCTTGATGACCATATTGTTGATGTCCTTTTAGATTCAGCGGCCATGGGTGTTAATAAAATAGAACGTGAAGGCATATCATTCTCCCATCCTGCTTGTTTTGTTTTGATTGGAACAATGAATCCTGAAGAAGGTGAGTTAAGGCCGCAGCTTCTTGATCGTTTTGGCTTATGCGTGAATATCCATGGGCTTAAGGACGTCAATGATAGGGTGGAAATAATAAAGCGTAGAGAAGATTTTGAATCTGATCCAAAACAATTTAGAAAAAGGTGGCAAACAAAAGATGACGAGTTAAGCAATAAGATAATACTGGCCAGGAAATTTTATTCGGAAGTTTTAATTCATGATGATATTCTTCGAAAAATTGTCAGCCTTGCTGTTGAATTAAATATTGATGGTCACAGGGGTGAAATTATGATGATGAAAACGGCAAAAACAATTGCCGCGTTTGAACAAAGAAAAGAAGTCAACTTGGAAAATGTTGAGATGGCAGCGGAATTATGCCTGCCTCACAGGATTAGACGCAAGCCTTTTGAAAATATTGGATTAGACAAAAAAGTTATCAAAAATTACATTCAAAAAGACATAGCGGAGGTGAGTAATGTTTGATTTATTTCAGCAAGGTGGCTGGATTATGTACGTCATATTAGGGTGTTCAGTCATTGCTATGATGCTTGTTTTAGAAAGGTTAATCTATTTCGCGTGGACACAGGAAAGATATAAATTGTTTTTAAGAAAAATTAAGCAACATATTTCACAAAAAGACATCAAGGGTGCCCTGGCTTTTGCAAGGGAGAAGCATAGCTGTTTAAGCCGGCTCGCGGTTGTTTATCTTCGTAATTTAAAACGAAATCCTGAAGTTTTGTCCGATATTCTCCATCGAACAGGTTCCCAGGAAATGGAACGAGCGGAACAACGTTTAGCTGGATTAGCAGTTATTGGGCACTTAACACCGCTTCTTGGACTTTTAGGAACAGTGCTCGGAATGATTACTTGCTTTAAACAAATTCAAGACATGGGTGGTCAGGCGGATGTTAATGCTTTGGCCGGTGGAATTTGGGTCGCACTGCTTACAACCGCGTTTGGCCTGACTGTAGCGATCCCTGTTAATGCTGCCTATCATTATTTCGAAAATCAGGCTAATAAGCGCGCGAATCAGTTGCAATATTTAATATCTGAATTAAATCAAACATTTAACATACATACATTTGGTAAAAACCCAGAAGAACTAAAAGGGACAACATTTGAAAATGCGGAATATCAAACCGTTTCTTAGAAAAAAAAAGATTTCAATGGTTTTGGATATCGCTCCTTTAATTGATATCGTTTTTATGCTGCTTTTATTTTTTATTCTGACATCAAATTTTATTAAACCGAGCATACCTTTAAAATTACCGGAAGCCAGCAATAAAAAAAAGATTGAAGATCAGGACATCATGATATCGATAAATGACAAAGGTAAGATTTATTTTAATAGAGAATTAGTTTCAATTGATTTTCTGGAAATAAAACTTCGGAAAGCTATAGAAAAGGATGAGGATCAAAGGGTCATTTTTCAAGGAGATGAAAGAATATTATACAAAGATTTTGTCACTATTTTGGATAAAATCAAATCCTCAGGTGTAAAGGATATTAATATAGCTCATGATGCTGAAACGTTTAAGTAGGTATTTCTATAAAAACCCCAAAAGATTACTTGGTAATACGTTAATTTTTTCGGTGATTTTTCATGGAATATTTCTTTTGGAAATGCCATTTTTCTCCGTGAGCAGCTTGCCCGCGAAAAAAGGAGACGTAACTTTTATTAACATCACCCTGTCCGAAATCAAGGCGAACACTAAAGAAATTCCAAAAGAGGACTTGATTCCCGTGAAGGAAACGGAACGTATGCCTGACCCGAAGATTGAGTTAAAAAAGAAAGCAAACATTATTCCTAAAAAACCAAAAGAGATAAAAAAAGAAATTGTTAAATTAGAAGAACCAAAAGATGTGATCCCTATCGCTGAAGAAGTAGAAGAACAGCCGAAAGAAGAAGAGAAAGAAGAAATAATTGAGGAAAAGAAGTTTAGCCCCCCGCCACCTTCGATTTCAAAAGAAGTGTTTACTAGATTGCGGGAAAGTTACGAAGATAAGATACTTAAAAAAATTCATTCAATGAAACACTATCCCTTAACATCGCAGCGCAGGGGGCATGAAGGAGTCGTAAGACTGGCATTTACAGTAAATAAAGACGGGTCGTTGCACGGTACTGCTTCCGTGATAAAGCCGTGCCGTTACGCGAGGTTAAATGATTCCGCGGTAAAGACAATCTCGGCGTCAAATCCTTTTCCGCCTTTTCCTGAAGAGATCAAAAAAGAACAAATGACGTTTTCTTTGGATATTGATTTTCATATGGAGGTATGGTGAAAACATAATGATACGAATAGAAAATCTTATAAAACAATTTAAAAAAAATAAGGCCGTAAATAATTTAAGCCTTCATGTTCGTAAGCAGGAGATTTACGGATTTTTGGGGCCAAACGGCGCTGGAAAAACTACAACAATAAAAATACTTTCAACCTTAACGCTTCCTACCTCAGGCATGGTTTTTATAGATAAGTGCAATGTGTTGGATAATCCTTTGCAGGCAAAAAAACAAATTGGAGTTGTTCATCAGACGCTTAATCTTGATCCTGAACTTACAGGATATGAAAATTTATTAATTCATGGTTTGCTGTTCAATATGAAAATTAAAGATATCAAGAAAAATGCCGCTGAATTTTTCGAATTTGTTGAATTAAAAGATGTCATGGGTAATGTGGTAAAGACATATTCAGGAGGTATGCGCCGCAGGCTTACTATTGCCAGGGCGCTTATTCATCATCCCAAAGTGTTAATTATGGATGAACCCACAGCAGGATTGGATGCCTTTGCCCGCAGGAAAGTATGGGGACTTATGAAACGTATTCGTGACAACGGCAGTACGATTTTTTTAACAACTCATTATATTGAGGAAGCTCAGTATTTATCCGACAGGGTTGGAATATTAGATAAAGGCGGGCTTATTGCCGAAGGTTCTCCTGAGAAGTTAATAAACAATTTTGGCAAAATAGCCGTGGATATGGAAGGAAGTGAGGGCCTTGAGGTTGAATTTTTTCAGAACAGAGCAGAAGCTGTAAAGTTTGTTTCAAGGATTGACAAAAGCGCCACTATTCGCGGCGCGAACCTTGAGGATGTTTTTATTAAGTTGACAGGAAGGAGAGTGAAATAAGGCATGGCTCAGTTATTAGCAATTGTCTTTAGAGAGGTTCTTATTTTTAAAAGGAAATGGGTAAAACAAATATTTAGTTTCACGGTTTCTCCGGTTCTTTTTTTAATAACGTTTGGTTGGGGTTTTGGAAATGAAATGAATGTAGACGGTGTCCCGTATATTAATTTTATTCTCCCGGGGATCATTGCTATGGCAAGCATGCGCCAGAGTTTTGCCCTTTCTTCAGAAATAAATATATCCCGTTTTTATTGGAAAACATTTGATGAGATACAATCAGCTCCGATATCGAACATATCCTACACGGCAGGTGAGGTGATAAGCGGAATGCTGCGAGGCTGTTTAGCCGCGGTGATAGTAATGATCCTTGCTTTGATATTTCGGGTTAGTATCTCGATAAACGGTTTGTTTATTGCCGCGCTTTTGCTTAATACTTTTATTTTTTCTTCCATGGCAGTTATTACTTCTATGATTGTAAAGACACATGCCGAGCAGGGAATGCTGAATAATTTTCTTATTACACCAATGGCTTTTTTATGCGGGACATTTTTCCCGATTCAACATTATCCATTGTGGGTCGGAAGATTGATTTCATGCCTTCCGCTAACACATGTTTCAGCAACAATACGGGCGGCATTATTAAATCAAGAATTTCCTTATGGTTCATTGCTGTATATGGCTGTCTTTGGGGCAGTTGTTTTTATCGTAGCCGTTAAGGTAATAAGGAATACAAAAAATTGAAAGGAGGTGACTGCCAGCGGATTTTTAGAATTTTAAATATATAAGAGTAGCGGCGAGGCAAGACCTTGTCTTTATAAATTTTAACGTATCCCATACAGGTGTAGAAAGTAAAGGTGACCTGCCTCATGCAGGGATTCCTTTCACTGTCCCGCAACGGTAATTTTGTTGGTTTATTACTGACAAAGAGTCCGAATATCACCTGTGATGGAAGTATTCCCGTGGAGGGAGAAAAGGAGTAGTAATGAAAAGTAGTTTAAGAAAGGTATTCTTTAGTATTGTCGGTTTTATTGTTAGTGTAAATTTTTCAAGCAGTCTGGTATTTGCCCAGGAGGCTCAAGCAACTTATCTGGACAAGGTCATTGTTTCCGCGGCAAAAAAAGAAGCAACACTTCTTGATACGCCTTCAACGATTAACATCATTACCGCTGAAGATATCGCATTAAGCGGGCAAAGAAAAGTATCGGCTATTATTGCGGCCATTCCAGGCGTTAAAGACGATGGGTCAGGATCGGGAACTTACTACAGCTTTAGAGGAACAAGAAGTTCTTCCAGCGGCGGGCCTGTAATTTATATTGACGGCCGGCCGTTAAATTGCGGAAAATATAGTTACAGTACGATTGATAGTATCCCTGTGGATAATGTTGAGAGGATCGAAGTCCTTAAGGCCCCTCCGGCTTCTCTGTACGGGGCTAATGCCGCGAGGGGGATAATCAATATCATCACAAAAAGAGGGAAATACTCAGAAAAACCCTGCGAAGTAACCGCTACCCAGAGTTTTGGAACATGGGATACTTACAAATCTTTTCTTTCTGTTTCAGGCAAAGAAAATCAATGGGATTATAATCTGGGTGCTGTTTATGAGCAGTCGCAGGGTTATCGTAATACAGACCCGACAAGTACTGTTATTAACGGGCAGTTAGGATATGAATTTGCTGACGGTCCAAGGTTTGATTTGCATTTGGATTGGAACGATTCCTGGAAGAAATCAGGTCCTGCTTTAAAACATTGGGCGTTGGAAGACAGACAACAAAATGGCCCGCTTAATTCCGAAAGTGGTACGTATCATTACAGGCCTAATGAGAGGGATCATGAAATCCTCTCCGGAGGTTTGGCGGTTAAGTACGATAAAAATGACTGGATTTTAAACAGTTCTGTATCTCTAAGCCATTTTGACGATATTCATACCAGTTTTAAATATTACAACAATGAAGGCAACGGAACGACACAGAGGGGCCAGGGTGTATATAAAGAAGACAGGGATGAAGATAAAATTGATTTTAAAGTTTCCGCTGGACGAACAATTTTAGATGATGACGTCTTAACGGATACGATAATTTTCGGGTATGACTATTCCGCTGCTGACTGGAAGCAGACCAGAAGCTATCCGTACGCGACCAGCATAAGTAGCAGCACCCAGACCAAGATCGATAAGGCAAGCCTTGATTACGACAAGGATAATTACGGTCTCTTTGCTAATAACGAATTGCATTATGATAAGTGGGGATTTTCCTCAGGGATACGTTACGACATTACTAAGTATGATGTTGCAAGTGATGTGCCCGATGGAGTGAAAAAAAGTTTTAAGAAATTGAGCTGGGATGTCGCCCCATCATATAGTTTTACAGAAAACAGTAATTTGTATTTTTCAACAGGGCTGTCTTATTGGTATCCTAATGCTTATTATTTTACCTCAGCCATGGAAAAAGATTATGCTGAGAATTTGCCTGAAGATTTAAAGCCTGAGGAATATATGAATTATGAAGTTGGATTCAAGCACAGGCTGGCTGAATGTTTTAATTACAGCGTCAGTTTATACCGCGCGAATATAGATAATAAATATATGCCTTACTATAATGATTTAGGCAGTTTTAAGGGCTACAAGCATATCGGGAACAGTATTCATCAAGGATTTGAACTGGAGGCTGATGGTAAGCCTTTGGGATGGTTTGGTTACCGGTTGGGCTTTGCCTGGATTGATGCGGAGTGGGATAGCGCGGAAACGAAACTATATGTTCATGGAGCAACTCCGGCAGCCGATTCCAGCGAGATGGTTGATATCTCGGGAAAGAAGGTTTATCGCGTGCCTGAATATGAATACACAGTAGGGTTTGATTTTTATCCTGCTGAGCAGCTTATTTTTTCAGTAGATGTTCATGGATTTGGCAAGCAGTATATTGACGCGCTTAACAGATATGCGAACAAACCCGTTACATTGGTAGACGCGAAAGTTCAATATGCTGTTAATGAGAACTGGAAGCTTTATTTGCTTGGAAGCAATATTTTTAATATGGACCACGAAAGCATCTTTAATACAAAAGGCAAAAGAAATTCTGACGGTTCCGCGGATAACAGTTACTATCCCAAAGACGGAAGATATCTTGAACTGGGCGCGACGCTTAAGTTTTAACCCGCGAAAGATATGGGAAAATAATTGTGATTCATTTTAAAAATGTTTATTATTCTTATCCTACACGAGACGTCCCGACAATAAACGGCATTACGCTGGATATTGAGCGGGGCGATTTCGTGCTTGTCAGCGGCCCTACCGGATGCGGGAAAACCACACTTGTCAAAATGCTTAATGGTATTATTCCGCATTTATCAAAAGGTAAATTTTGCGGAGAATTATCTATTTTAGGCCGAGATGTTTGTTCTTCGTCCATGGAAGAATTAACGGAGGAAGTAGGGCTTATTTTTCAGAGCCCGGATGATCAGATTATCTCTAATACTGTTGAAGAAGAGATAGCTTTCGGCCTTGAGAATTTAGGCTTTAATTCGCGACAGATAACTCAACGGGTTGACTGGGCATTAAAAAAAACAAACATAGTTAACCTGAAAGAAAGAGACACTAAAGAACTTTCCGGGGGGCAGAAACAAAGGGTGGTTATCGCCTCCCAGATTGCCATGCAGCCTAAAATACTTGTTTTTGATGAGCCTTTAAGTCAGCTTGATCCAAAAGGGGCTAAAGAGGTCATGGAATGTATTGTAGATTTAAACAAAGAAGGTATTACTGTAATTATTATTGAGCACAGGGTTGCTGACATCGCAAGATATGTTAATAAGGTCTTGTTGCTCGACAAAGGCAGGGTTGCTTACTATGGCGATGTGAAGGAATCTTTTAAAAAGGCTTTTTTGATTTACAAACAGCTTGGTGTCCAAATTCCTGAGGAGATTAAGTTAAGTTTAGGGTTAGGAATAAAAGAGATTACTTTTTTTTATGAGAAATTAAAAAGCGCGTTTGAAAATAAAAAACGAAAACAGCACCTGCCTTTTTGCGAGCAGAAGCTTCGGGTATTTACGAATCACTCTGCCAGTCTTAATAAAATTATTTCATTGTGGGAAATCGATTTTGAATATGTTAAGGAAAAACCTGTTTTAGCAGGTTTGACACTTGATTTTTATGAAGGCCAGAATGTCGCGTTAATGGGGGCTAATGGCTCGGGTAAATCAACTTTAATTTCTCTTATTGCCGGAATAAATAAGGCATCAAACGGTGTTGTTGAACTTAACGGACAGAAAGTAAATTTTATTAAAAATAAACAACGCGCTTCGTTAGTAGGGCTGCTTATTCAGAATCCTGATCTTATGCTTTTTTGTGAAACTGTTGAAAAGGAATTATTGTTCGGTCCTGAACATAAAAGAATAAAACATAATGAAGCTGTTTTACGAATGAATAATATTTTAGAAAATCTGGGTTTAAATGAATACATAAATGACGCGCCATTCGCCCTTTCGGTGGGGCAACGCTTGCGAACCGCGCTTGGCGCTGTGTTGACATTGCAACCGTCGGTGCTTCTTCTTGATGAGCCCACAACCGGACAAAATCAGGAAAACATAGTAAAAGTTATGAAAACACTTAAAGGATTGTCATTTATTAAAAGTATTATTTTTTGCACGCATGATATTTATACTGCCGTGCATTTTGCCGACAGGATTATTGTTTTAAACTCAGGGCAGGTCGCTTTTGACGGCAGAGCAAAGGATGTCTTTAATGATTTGGAGCTTATGAAAAAAAACAGTCTGAGTGTTCCCGCGCCTGTAAGGTTGTCAAAAGAATGCGGTTGTCAAAAGACATTTTTAACTGCTGAGGAATTGATAAAGTCATTTTTAAATACGGAGAGCGCGACATGAAAAGCATGGCATTATTCAGCCCGAGGCAAAAGATAATACTTATTTTAGCGTCAGCTCTTTATGCCATAAGTACGGATAATCCCCATTTAATGGGTGGTTATTTTATTTTTATGGTTGCCTTGTTTTTGACAGCAGGGGTTGGAGGCAGAAAAAAGCAAGTTTGGCTGGCAGCGATTGTTTTGACATTGTGGGGTACGATTTTTTCGCAAAGCCTTTTTTACGCGAAAATGCCAAGGACAATTTTGTTTTCCCTAATAAGTAAAGACACCCTGTTTATCGGAGCCTTTACCGGCGGGCTTAATTTTTATAAAGAAGGCATAGAGTATGGTTTTATTCAGGCAATGCGTTTTGGGATCACGCTCACCTGCGGCCTGCTTGTATGTTTTACAACAGAGTCCAAGGATATTTTGCGAGCGGCAATAAGGTTGAAGGTGCCGTATAGTTTGAGTTTTATGGTATCAATAGGATTGCGTTTTATTCCGCTTATTGTGGCTGAGACAAAGACAGTCATTTCAGCTCAGAGGATGAGGGGTTTTTCTCCAATGCAATCAGGTTTAATAAAACCTGTAAAAACCGCACGCACTGTTCTTTTACCCATATTGGTGAATTCGATCCGCAGATCATCGATGCTTTCGCTTTCGGTTGAGAGCAGGCATTTTGGACGCAAGCAGGCGTTTTATTTGCCGCGTGAAAAAAAAGAAAATATTTTTATCAATATAGCACTTTTTTGTTTGGGTTTATTGATAATTACAATGGGAATTATTAAGATGCTTTATTTCCTTTATTTAAGCAGCTTTTTATATTTTCCGGAATTACGTGCTATCTATTCTCTGGCGGAGAAATATATATGAAAAAAAGGAAGATTATTTTCATTTTATTGCTTTTCACGGCGGCGTCCGGATTTGCATTTTTACACTTTTACAGGATAAATCCTTTCAAGTCTGAAGAGAATGACGGACTTTACACGTATTCCTTTAATAAAAAATTCTCTTTAAATGACATGTTAGTTTTTAAAACAAAATCAGAGATTGAATTTATTGAGCTACATTTTTCCAACAACCGCGTGATGCGTTATAAGCACCCTGAACATGACAATAATTTACATTCTCTTTCTAGATGGAAGGATGTTGCGGGGCGTACAAGGGTTTTGCCTGTTGTTCGAATTCAATCTTTTTTCAACGGCGAGGGAACCATCAATTTAGGAAAGGATTATTATCGCTATGCCGGAACTATCAACAGAAATACTGCCATAGAGAAGATAGTGAGTAATGTTTCTTTTGACACGGTTTTTTTAACTAATTTTGCGATTAACAAACAGACAGGACAGACATTTTCTTTTCTGGGAAAAACAGGTGAGTTTCCATTAAGAAAAATAGATACTCCCGCGACAATCGAAGATTCCCACGTGCAGATATGGGAGCGTGTATGCCCTTCGCCGGATGGTAATTTTTTCGCGGTATCTTCTTATGACGGCTACGTATATTTTCTTGACAGTAAAGATGGGCGAAGGCTCTGGCATTATCATGTTCCTGACGGCAAATTAACGTCTATTGTTATCAGCGAGAATGGAAAATATGTCTTTGCCGGAGAGCAAAGTGCTGACGGGAATTTTTATTGCCTTAACGCTGATACAGGTAAATTAGTCTGGAAGTATTCTACGTCCTCAGATTTAGGCTCAATTAGTGACAGCCTGCCTGTGAGCGGTATGTGGACAGGAATGGTAAAACCCAACGTACGTGATGTAATAACCCGGGGTGATACTGTGTACATCAGGAGCCGTAGGACAAGAATTATTGAAGTTGATGGACAGAGGCAAAAAGTTAAGATTGGAAGGATTTACGCGTTTGATCATAAAACAGGCAGCCTTAAATGGGCATATCCCAAAGACGGTAAGATGGAAGGATATCGTTCTTCGACATTGCATGTTTCTGTGGATGGTAAATACGCGTCCTGGGTGATATTTGACTGGGATAAAGAGGTAAATCCTCGTGTTTTTGTATTTGATGCAAAAACAGGGGCAATGTTGTGGCAGTATCAGTGCGATACTGTGGCGAAATATTTTAAGACTTCTACTGCTTACAGCGGGGCAATCTTTTCTCCTGACGCAAAGTTTGTCTCAGTGGCACTTAATGACGGAAGGCTTGTTATTTTTGATAATAAAAAATCTTTGAAAGACGGACGAGGTGTTGTTCATAATATTATTTCTTTAACCACACCTATTGAAGCAGGGACAGTCCCTGTAATGACTTATATGACCAGGAGTGTTTTTACCCGCGATAATCAGCTTATTGTCTTAACAGGCCATACATACACCACTCCGTTCGCCAGCACAAAACAGCCGCCTTTGTATCATCCTAATTCAACGTCGATTTTTTGTCTGAATGTAGATGGGGAATTGCTTTGGCGTTTTACAGCGGGAAGCAACCCAAGTTCCTTTGATTTAAAATATGATCAGGACAATGAATATCTCCTGGTTTCTTTTGCGCATAATGTCCGGAGTCAGGATATTAATGAGCACGGGTTTTATGTCTTTGACCTGACAAAAGAGGGTGGGAGTTTTTCGAAAATAAAGGCATTCTATCACACGGATGGTATTTGTGTTGACGCTCAGTTAGCTCCTGACTTAAACAAAATTTTTGCCATTGAGGCTGTCATTGATATGGATGATACTCAGGGCGTGGATTATCGAGGTAAGCATCGAGTATCTTTTTTCGGGGTTAAACATGATTAAAAAGATATTAATAATTTTGTTTTTATTTTTGAGCTTTTCAACCAGGGTTTTTTCTGGTGAGGATGTTTCAGATGATTACTTAATCAGATTTGAACTTCCCTTTGGAATAGGAAGCAATCAAACTGTTCTTGGTAAGGGGTCATACGTTAACGCCTTGTTTAGCGTGGAGAGCTTTGTTCATAAAAAAGAAAATATAAAGGTAAATATTATTTTACCCGAGGGTCTTAAGGCCATAGCTCCGCAAGAAATTATCACTGATATAGGGGAGATACAATCTGAATTTGCTTTGAGGACAGAAAATGACATCTGGTATCGGCTGGTCAGGTTGTATGTACAACCGGATACCCCTGAAGGAAAGTATAATATTTCTTATCAATTAACCTTTGGAGGCAAAGTATATAAAAAAACAGTTTCCTGCTGGATAGCGTCGCAGGATTACATAAAAGAGAATATTCACTTGCTCAGGTTTTCTGTGCCGGCTGACAAAGAAGGTAATCCTGATTTAAAGCGTCAAGAAAATACTTTTGTGATTAAAGAAACCAACAGCAGGCTTTTGAGCTCATTTAATATAAAGGAGAACGCCCACGATGCTGAACTCATTGCTGTTGAGCTTGAGAATACGGGCGAGTTTCCTGTTACTCTTTCTTTGGATTACGTTATTTATGATAAAAACACAGGGGAACCTATTAAATGGCTGGCGAATTTACGGGATGAACAGGGTTTTGATGTGCCTGGAATTTACACGCAGGTTTTTTTAAAACCGGATCAGAAAGACGTTACAATGCTGCGAATAGCAAGCCAGGATATATCCATGATGCAGGGGGATTACAAACAGAAACTTTCAATAGGTGTTTTTGCCGCTGAAGGGACATTTATTACGGAAGAAAGGCCTTTGAGGGTTGAGGAATTAAATACAACAGTTGCTGTGTCCGCGATCTTGTCTGTGGTCATCTCTCTTCTTGGGATTGTCGGTATGCTTGTGTTTCGCTCTGCCTTGTTTGGAGGTTTAACCAGCAGGGAGTATATTCTCATTGGTCTATACGCCGCGATCGCGTTTTCTTTAGTGTCTATTCCAACAACAATTATTTACAATATTTTTCACGCGATATTAGGGCCGTTTAGCTTTCTTGTCACAGGAATATTCAGTGAAATGATTTTTTATCTTTTGTTGATCTCTTTAATAATCCTTCTTCCCCGTCGGGGAGTGATATTATGTTTTATTTTCGCTAAATTTTTGTTGGGAGCAGTAATACTCGGAAAAATTACAGCGCTTTCTATTATCTGGTATCCTATGCGCGCGGTCATGCTTGAGGCAGCGCTTTTCATTTCAGGTTTGTACGAGAAGGATTTTTTGCCTCTGGATGTTTCCGGGCACAGGAAAAAAACGCGTATTCCTGAATCCAGGATGTTGTGGGTGGCCTTTGTTTTTGGCATAACAGACGCCTTCCTGGCCTTTATTTCCTTGAATATAACAATGTTCTTTTACCGGTTATTTTACGCTCAATGGTACATTTTGGCGTATGTCTTAATCTCTGGTTTTCTTTATACTTTCATAGTTGTTCCAATGGGGATTCGGCTTGGGCAGCGGTTGAAAAAAGTGGCGGTTGATTAATCATGGATGAAATATTTCAAAAAAGCTTTCATATTGTAAAGCTGGTTTCAATGAGGGCGATCCCTGTCCTGTTTGTTGTTACCTATTTGCAGGAGCGAGGGGCTTTTAAGTTTCTTGATAAGTTTGCCAGAGTAATAGTGTCTAAAACAGGTTTTAGTACAGTTACCGGCAAGGCGTTTGTCGCCAATGCCGGATCAGTTTATGCCGGAGGAGGAATGCTTGTAAATATGTATAACCGCGGTGAGATATCCAGAGTTAATTTAATACTTTCAGCCGCGTTTTCCGTGTTTCCGGCGCACATAAGAATTTTGTTAACAGCGACAGGGCCTGTTGTTTTCAGTTTGTTTACTTTTCCTGTCGCGTTATTTTACGTTTGTTTTTCTTTGACCTCAGCATTCTTGAGGGTGATGGTCGCGGGATTTCTTTCGCATAAGGTTATTACGAGAGAGGAAGTAGCGCGGGTTAACGGTTATTTAGCATCACAACCGCGTAAGTCCAGAAGAACAAGAAAGCGTACAGCATTAAACGCGGCATTCAAACGAACAACGCGTTATGCTTTAAAATTGGTTATTTTTGTCACATTGATTACAGGCCTTGTATTTTATCTTAACGAGCATGGCATTTTTCAAAAACTTCCGTTAAATGTGAGCCTCGTCGGCCTGCCTGAAGAATATAATGTTGCTTTGTTTTCATATTTAGGTAATGCCTACGCGGGGATGGGCGTTATCAGTGATTTCCTTGCTAAAGGAGAACTGACAACAATGGTCGCGATAAAACTCCTGATTTTTTGCATGCTTTGCTCAAGGCCTATTGTAGCAATAAAAGAGTCGCCGACCTATTACCTTGGTTTATACGGGATGAAAAATGGAATATTGCTGATTCTGTTTAACCTGTCAATCTTTTCAATGTTAGCGGTCATTGTGTTATTTGGGTTGTCTATTTGGGGAATATGAAAGGAATAAAATGATGAAAAAATTTAGAATATGTTATTTTTCCGCGACATCGACAGAATTGTCGATTGTTAATAGAGCGTTTAAGAAGTTGGTCGAAGCAAATAAAATATCTGTTGAGTTGGTCGCGAGGGCTTCTTTTAATCTTTGCGCGGACGAGGAGATTGAAGAATTTGCCAGGCAAGTAGAACGTGCGGATGTTACTATTATCACTTTGATGGGGGGCAAAAAATCATGTCCTGGTTTTGACAGTTACGTTAAGGCGGCTAAGCGGCTGCATATCCAGTTTGGCACCTTGCAGGAAGACATGGAGCTTTCTCAAAACTATTCCACGGATTTCGGGAGTGAAGAGTTTTCAACGAGGCTTAAATATATAAAGAGTTCAGGAGAAGATAATTTTTATAATTTGTTTCTTTTTTGTTTTAAGCAGATAACCGGCAGCAAAAATTTATTGGTAGATGAGCCTGTTTCTGTTGTGCATGAAGGCATCTATTATTCACAGGCGCAAAAGTGTTTTCATAATACTCAGGAATATTTAAGTTGGTACAAGAATAAAGAGGCTGTTGCAAAATGTTCAGATGTAAGGCATCGACGAGTAAGCGCGGAAACGTCCTCGTCGGACGTCGCACAAGCGAGCGAGGAGAAAACGCTGCAGATGGGCGTTTTGCAACGGTCTCATATCCGCGATAAAAGGCCTGTTATCGGTATCTGGATATACCAGACGCTCTGGTTAAGCGGGAATCTGACGCATATTGATGCCTTTATTAAAGAAATAGAAGCGCAAAAGTGTATTCCCTTATGTGTGTTTTCCCGTAGAGCTCAAGATGAATATTTGAAGAATATGCCCGCGGATAAGGTGATTGATAAATTTTTTAAAGAGTCCGGTAAGACGCTCATTGATGTCTTGTTAAATCCCGGGGCAATGTCAGTCTCCATGCTGGGCAAGGGTTTTGACAGGATACAACCTTCGTTGGACGTTCCGGTATTACAGGTAATCTGTACTCAGAATACCTACAAGGCATGGAATGATACTTTAGAGGCGGTAACGCCTACGGATGTTTCTTGCTCAGTCGCGCAACCGGAGTTTGACGGTAATTTAATAACTGTTGTCGCGGCTACAAGAGAGATTGAAGAAAATGACCCATTAACAGGAGCCGCTGTAAAAAAATATATGCCGGTTGCCGGGCGGATTACAAAAATTGTTAATCTGGCTAAAAAATGGGCAGTGCTGCGTTGTATTTCCAATAATAAAAAGAAGGTCGCGATAATATTTCATCATAATCCTCCACGTAATGACCGTTTAGGGTGCGCTGTGGGGCTTGATACTTTCCAAAGTGTCAAGTTATTGATTGATACTTTGAAAGATAAAGGTTACAGGGTTGAGAAAAGGTATGAAACAGGAGAAGCGCTTGCCCATGAAATGCTTAATAATCTAACAAATGATTCCCGCTGGCTGCCGATTGAGGAGCTTGCCCGGCGTGCCGCGGGAGTTGTTTTACCTGATGAATATGAGGGATGGAAGGATACACTTTCTGACGAAACAGCGGCTAAACAAACAAAGCATTGGGGGAATCCTCCCGGAGAGGTCTTTACTCACAATAATCAGTATCTTATTAACGGTTTAATAAACGGCAACATTTACATTGGATTACAGCCGCCACGAGGTTTTATGGAAAATAGCGCTGAAAATTTGCACAATCCCGAACTCCCGCCGCCGCATCATTACCTTGCTTATTACCGCTGGATAAGATACGTGTTTAAAGCGGACGCGGTTATTCACGTGGGAAAACACGGTTCCCTTGAGTGGCTTCCAGGTAAAAGTCTGGGTTTGTCCAATACCTGTTTTCCTGACGCGTCAATTCAGGATATTCCGAATATTTATCCTTACATTATTAATGACCCGGGGGAAGGCGCTCAGGCGAAACGCAGGTCGTATTGTTGCATAATCGACCATCTCACGCCGCCGTTTGTGACTGCTGATAAATCAGAAAAATTGGCAATTCTGGATAATTTGTTGAGTGAATATCTATTGATTAACAGTCGGCAGGATATCGGGAAAATACCTATTATTAAACAAAATATAGTTGAGGAAATTAAAAAACAAAAATTAGAAACAGACCTGCATCTTGATTTGAGCAGCGGTGGTGATGAAATAGATGAGGTAGTAAAGAAGTGCCATGCCTACATCGGAGAGGTGGCGGATACGATTATTAATGACGGGTTGCACACCCTGGGATGCCTGCCGCGTCAGGAAAGTTTTCTTGAGTTTGTCGCGAATATGACCAGGCTTAAAAATGGCGATGTCCCGTCATTAAGGGATGAGGTGCTGAAACTCGCAGGGTATGATTATCTCGAATTGTGTCAGCGGCGGGGGGAAATTATTAATGACGGAAAATCCGGCGCGCGAATTATTGAGGAAGGGCATGCGTGTGTTCTTTCTATTTTGAATAAACTTGAAGCTGAAGAATGGAATAAAGAAAAATTAAGAGAGGTTGTAATATCAGCAACAGGCACCTGTAATGGCGAAATTTTGAATGTACTTGAGTATGTTATTGATACATTGATTCCCAATATTTCAAGAACTGTTGAAGAAAGCGACGCTGTTGTTAACGCGTTAAATGGGCGATTTGTTTCTCCCGGCCCTTCGGGAGCGGTTACTCGCGGTAGGACAGACATTTTACCGACAGGAAGAAACTTTTACTCGGTGGATCCTTTCAAGGTGCCGACTAAAGAGGCATGGGAGATAGGCAAGAGTTTGGGTGATGAACTGGTTAAGAGATACAAACAGGATCATGAAAAGTATCCCGAGACTTTGGGGATTGTCATCTGGGCGTCTCCTGTGATGAGAACAGAGGGCGATGATATTGCTGAAGTTTTATATTTAATGGGAATAAGGCCGAACTGGAATCCTTATAGCAACAGGGTCGAAGGGTTGGAGATTATTCCTCAGGAGGAATTAAAATTCCCCCGCGTAGATGTTACACTTCGTACCAGCGGAATGTTTAGAGACGCTTTTCCTAACTTGATGTACTTAGTCGATGAAGCCGTCAAGATGGTAGTGGCGTTAGAGGAATCTTATGACACTAATTTTTTAAAACGTAATGTGGAGCGTGAGGCAAGTGAGTTTCAAAAAAAAGGTAAAAATGTTGAGGAAAGTTTAAGGTTGGCAAGTTTCCGGGTGTTTTCTACCCGTCCCGGTTGTTATGGCGCCGGTGTAAATAAAACACTTGATGCTAAACAATGGAAAGACAAAGGAGATTTAGCGGAAATTTATGTAAGCTGGGGAGGCTATGCCTACGCGAAAAAATCTTACGGACGGGAAGTGCAGGATGTTTTTCGCAAGCGGCTTGGCGCAATGAACATGACGGTCAAAAATGAAGATTCACGGGAATACGATATGCTCTCCGGAGATGACTTTAATTCTTTTCACGGCGGGATGAATGCCGCGGTAACTCACTTTAGCGGAAAAGATGCCTGCTCCTACACAGGTTTAAGCGCTGACCCACGTCAGGTTCAGACACGTTCCAGTCAAGAGGAGGCAAAGTTTGTTTTTCGCGTGCGGATACTTAATCCTAAATGGATTGAAGGGATGAAGAGGCATGGTTACAAAGGGGCAGGGGATCTGTCCCGCCAGGTGGACATTTGTTTTCAGTGGGACGCGACCAGTGACGTTGTTGATGACTGGATGTATGAAAATCTTGCTCAAACATACGCCTTAGATAAAGAGATGCAGGAATGGTTCAAAGAACATAACTCCTATGCCTTAAACAATATTACCGAACGCCTTTTAGAAGCGATTCAAAGAGGCATGTGGGATGCTGATGAGCAAATGAAAAAAGATCTGCAAGATTTATATTTAAAAAACGAAGGTGATATCGAAGAGGCGCTAGATGATCCAGGAGCAGTTGTGGAAGCCTGAAATAGATAAATCAGAATGTAACAATTGCCGGATATGTGTTGAGTTTTGTTTTAGAAAAGTATTTGGCATTGATGCTGACAGAGAGGTGCAGGTTGTGGCGGGGGATAATTGTGTAAATAATTGCCACGGTTGTGAGTGGCGCTGCCCGCAAGTGGCAATTACCTTTCCACGACCGATCACACAGGAGTCCGCGAACAGGACAGCCGCATATTACAAAAAGAAGGGGAAAAAGGTTCCGGTTGAATTTATTGATTTTGTAAAAAAACGTTACGGACTGGGGATAAATGCAGAATAGAAAAGAAAAATTTGTGCGAAAAGATGTAAAAATATTAATGGGAGCGGGTGTGTTTCTTTTGTTAAGCGTGCTGAACGTGGGTCTGGCGTTCGCTGACGAGTTAGATTCTGATGTCGTAACGATAACTGCTGACGATATTCGCGCGATGAATGTAAACAGCATAACAGAGTTGTTGAATCAAACACCCGGAGTAATCGCGGGAGATACTTCAGTAAAATTACGCGGTTCTTCCGAGGTGAAAGTGTTTCTTGACGGAAGGCCGATTAACGATCCTTTGTCTTCTCATCGGGCAATCAAGTGGAATATGGTTTGCCTGAACAATATTGAAAAAATAGAAATTTATAAAGGTGGCGGGGCTGTTGATTTTGGGGACGGCACAAGTGGCGGAGCAATATGCATTACAACGAAAAAAATTGATAGTTCACAAGGTAAAGTTGATGTATTTTTTGGAAGCATGGACACCCGTCAATATACTTTAAATTATCAGCATGATTTTTCCCCCTTTGGAGTAGGATTTCTTTTTGACTGGTATGAAACCGAGCGTTACCGTACGAACTATGATAAACAAAAGAATCAAATAGGATTAAGAGGAAGCTACAAACAAGACGAAGGAAAAAATTTTGACTTGTCGCTGGACTATTCCACGGAAGAACGGGGTAAACCCGGACTTGAGGCGTATCCTTCTCCTAATTCACGGGCAGAGTCTGAGGTTTTTTCTGCCAGTTTGTTAGGGCATATTGATAAAATAAAAAGTTCGACGTATTTTAGCCGATGCCGAAGAGAAGACAACAATCCTGATAAAAACCAGCACACAGTATTGCGGCATTGGACAGTAGGCGAGAATATTAACAGTTCTTTTCTTGTTCCGGTAGTCGGGAAGATAAATGCCGGGTTCAGCTTTGAATTTGCACATGTTGAAGGAAATAAAATTTCACCAAAAGATGAACAGACTTACGGCCTTAAGTTTTCTAAGGATATTAGGTTTGATGCTGTGCCTTTAAAATTAGGATTGGGCGTTCGTGGTAATTTTTATTCAGCTTTTCCTAATGTAGTGAATCCTGAAATGAAATTAGGTTATGATTTTTACGGAACCGATTTATCGTTTGCTGTAAGCCGGACAAATAATGTGCCAACGTTCCTTAAGCGGTATTATGAGACGTCGAGCACGCAGCCTAATCCTGATCTGGGAGTGGAGAAGGCGTATAATTATTCGTTTGGCGTAAGTCGGGAGTTTTCAGATTCATTTAGTGTGAATTTAAGTGTTTTTCTTAATCAGATGAAGGATAGAATAACCTATGTTCGTGGAGATGACGGCATCGGCCAGTATGAAAACATTGGAGAGGTAACTCGCAAAGGCTTTGAAAGTTCGATTGATTGGAAAGTGAATAGTTGGATGAAATTTAAACCCTCTTACAGTTATCTTGTCGCGAAAGATGATCAAAGCGGTAACTGGCTTTCTGCAAGGCCAAGGCATACGGTTAAGATGGACACATATTTTAAGCCTATGGACAAGTTAAATATTGTTTTAGCAGTAAAGTATGTTTCTAAACAATTCACGCGATCGGATAATACAAAAAGTGTTCCGGAATATGTAATAGCTGATGTGCGAACAGAATATTCTTTAGGTGTGGCAAGGGCATTCCTAAAGGTCGAAAATTTTACTGACAAAAGCTACCATTACGGAGATGGTTACCCTGCGCCTCCACGAAGATGGCTGGTGGGGATGAGCTGGGAGTTTTAAGCGGAGATCCTATTTTTTGTGAGATTTTCTCAAAATTATTGTTTTTATTCCATTTTTATGTTATAATTTCCTTGTTATTGAGAAAATCAGCAAAAACAGGAGGCGTCTTATGTTGGTTCAATTTAGCGTTAAAAATTTTCGTTCATTTAAAGAAGAAGCCACTCTTAGTATGGTTGCGGCATCTATTAAAGAGAATGAGGCACAAGAAAATTTATTCAAGGTTACAGATAAATTATCTTTACTTAAAAGTGCTGTTATTTATGGCGCGAACGCGAGTGGGAAGAGTAATTTGTTTTATGCCATGCAGTTCATGAGTCGGTTTATCCTCCATTCAGCAGAGAGACTGTCGAAAGATATCCCTATGTCACGTTTTAAATTGAGTTCGGAAACAGAGTTTATCCCAGCATCTTTTGAGATTATTTTTATTTATGAGGGCATTCAGTACAGATATGGATTCGCGGTTGATGAAGAGAGGGTTCACGCCGAGTGGCTTTTTTACGTGCCTAAAAAACAGGAGGTTAAGGTCTTCACTCGCACAGAACAGCGGTTTGATCTTACCCGTCATTTTAAAGGTCAAGGGGATCTTGTTAAGGGAGAACGTGTCCGTCCGAACGCGCTATTATTGTCAGTCTCCGCGCAGTTCAATGGCAAAATGGCAAATAAAATCGTGGAATGGTTTTCTTCCTTTAATTGCATTTCAGGGCTGGAGCGGTATGAATATCCAAAACATATTCCTGATTTAATGAAGGATGAGAAAGGAAAAAATGCGATCGTAAAATTTTTAAGAGATGCAGATATGGGAATTAAAGATTTAGGGATGGATAGCAATCCTCCTAGTGCTGCAGATGTGATATATCGTGACGATAGTAAAGATCTGTGGGTTAGTGATAGCCGAACAAAGGAGAAGTTATTGATAAAGTTTAAAACATATCATCAAAAGTATAATAATAAAGGTGAAGTGACCGAGGACGTTTCTTTTTACATGAATGATGATGAATCTGAGGGAACACAGAAGTTTTTTAATTTAAGTGTTGCATTTATTGACACGTTAGAAAATGGCAAGGTATTGATCATTGACGAACTTGCCGCACGGCTGCATCCTCGTTTAGTAAAGGCTATCTGTGAATTGTTCAATTCGCGGGAAAAGAATCCGCGTAACGCGCAATTGATTTTTGCGTCGCACAATACAAATATCCTGAGAAAAGACATTTTCCGGCGTGACCAGATATGGTTTGTTGAAAAAGACCGTTTTGGCGCAAGCGAATTGTATTCATTGGTGGAATATAAGCAAAAGGGCGGAAAAAAGGTGCGTAATGACGCGTCGTATGAAAAGGATTATTTATTAGGGAGATATGGCGGGGTTCCATGCGTGCGCGATTTCGAGGCGCCTTATGGGGAGTGATGCTTTGTTTTGGAAAAATAAAGCACGGCTTAAACGTAAAGAAGAAAAACGTGCTGAACGTGAAAATATCCTTATTGTCTGCGAGGGTGAAAAAACAGAACCGAATTATTTTAAGGCGTTTCATGTAACATCAGCCAATATTAAAGTTCTTGGAAAGGGCTTTAACACAAAATCTCTTGTTAAAGACACGGAAAAAATAAATGAAAAGGCAAGAATCAATGGTGAGCCGTATGATCAGGTGTGGTGTGTTTTCGACAGAGATTCCTTTACCAAAGAGCAATTTAATACAGCAATCCAAATGGCGGAAAAATATGGATTTCATGCTGCCTACTCCAATGAGGCTTTTGAGTTATGGTATATTTTGCATTCTGAATATTTTACAGCGAGACTAAACCGCAAAGCGTATCAAGTGAAATTGACAAAATTTCTGGGAGCGAAATACAAAAAAAACGATACGTTGATGTATTCAAAACTATTATCCAAGCAAAAAAAAGCAATTCGGAATGCCAAAAAATTGCTCAAGCAATATTCTTCAACTAGACTAGCTGACAACAAGCCGTCAACAACAGTTCATCTTTTAGTGGAAGTGTTGAATAAATATATACGATAAAATTCTCTATTGAAGAATGAAGGGATTTCTGTTAATGAAAGGGTTTATTCACGTTTACACCGGCGACGGGAAAGGGAAAACTACCGCGGCGTTGGGTCTGGCTTTGCGGGCTGTCGGCGCGAATTTAAGGGTTTATATTGGGCAGTTTATTAAGGAAGGGAAATTTAGTGAGTTAAAGGCGTTAGAAAAGTTCAGTCAGAATATTACAGTAGAGCAGTTTGGAAGAAAACGGTTTGTTGGAAAAAAGATAGTAGAAGAAGACAGGCAGGCGGCACAGAATGGATTAAAACGTGCCCGTGAAATTATGCGCGGAGGTGAGTATGATTTGATTATTCTTGATGAGATAAATATTGTGTTACATTACGGATTGATTGACGAGAGCGACGTGATTGACATGCTTAAAAACAGGAATGAGCAAATGGAAGTTGTATTAACCGGCAGGAATGCCAGGAAAAATATAATTGATTGCGCGGATCTCGTTACTGAAATGCGCAAGATAAAGCATTATCGCGATCAGGGCGTTACCGCCCGTTTTGGTATTGAAAAATGAAAGAAAAGGCAAAAGCAATTCAAATAGTCGGTACAGGTTCAGGTGTTGGCAAGAGCGTGATTGTTGCTGGTATCTGCCGTATGCTGGCACAGGAAGGGTACAGAGTCGCGCCTTTTAAAGCGCAAAACATGGCACTTAATTCTGCTGTGACTCCTGACGGGTTGGAGATTGGCAGGGCACAGGCAATGCAGGCCGCGGCGTGTGGAATTGAGCCCTGCGTTGATATGAATCCTGTTTTGCTTAAACCTACCAGCAATGTTGGATCGCAGGTAATTGTTCATGGAAAACCAATCGGAAATATGAGCGCGGTAGAATATTACAAGTACAAATCGCGAATCTGGGAAAAGGTAACACAGTCGCTTGACAGGCTGCTTGCCGCCAATGATATTGTTGTCATTGAAGGAGCGGGTTCTCCTGTCGAGGTGAATTTAAAGAAGCACGATATCGTCAACATGAGGATCGCAAGGCATCTTAAATGCCCTGTTCTTATTGTTGGAGACATTGACTGTGGAGGCGTATTTGCCTGGCTTTTAGGCACACTGGATCTTATGCCTGATGTGGAAAAGAAATTAGTAAAAGGCTTTATTATTAATAAATTCCGCGGTGATAAAAGTTTACTTACAGGCGGCTTAAAATTCCTTGAAAGAAGGTCAGGAAAGAAAGTGTTTGGAGTTGTGCCGTATTACACGGATATTAAATTGCCTGAGGAGGATTCTCTTTTTTTTGACACTCGTAAAAATGATAAGATTAAAAAAGGCGGGCTTAACATTGTAGTTATTAAACTTCCTCATATCGCGAATTTTACTGATTTTGATATTTTAGAAAGAGAGTCGGGTGTTAATGTCTGCTACACTCTGGAGAAAAAGATTATATCAAAGGCCGATTGTATTATTTTGCCGGGAAGTAAAAATACATTAGCCGACCTCGCGTTTATTGACCGCAACACAATAGGTGAAATGATTAAAAAGAAAGCAGCCCGCGGGTGCGGTGTTGTTGGCATTTGTGGTGGATACCAGATGCTCGGCGGAAAGGTGATCGATACTTTAGGTGTAGAAAATAAAACTGTGTTAAGAGGATTGGGGTTGCTTGATACTGAAAGCTATTTTCAAAAAGAAAAAATTACTGTTCAGGTAGAAGGCAAATCAATATTCAAAGGTTTTCCCGTCAAAGGATACGAAATCCATCACGGGCATACCCGTAGATTAAATGGATGTAAGCCTGTGTTTATGTTGAATAAACGCGGCGGCAAAAAAACGTCGGTGAAAGACGGCGCGTGTAATAGTCCCGGCAATGTCTGGGGCACTTATGTTCATGGTGCCTTTGATTGTCTTGATTTTCGAAAGAGTTTTTTGAATCGTTTGAGAAAAAAAAGGGGATTGCCTGTAAGCAAGGGCAAGGATGCTTTTTTTCAGGATGAAGAATATGACAAGGTAGCCTCTTTATTGCGTGAAAATTTGAATATAAAATTATTGTCCGGGATTATTCATGGTGAAAGATAAAAAAAATAAATATCCCCGTATTGTAATAGCCGGAACTCACAGTGGCGTTGGTAAAACAACACTGACTATCGGCCTGCTTTTGGCGCTTAAAAAAAGGGGCGTTGCGGTACAGCCGTACAAAGTCGGGCCTGACTACATTGACTCCGCGTTTCATTCAATGATTGCGGGTCGCGCCTGCCGGAATCTTGATTCGTTTCTGTTGTCTGAGGATGTCTTACTTGAATTATTTGAACGTCAAGCACATGTTGCTGAGTTTTCAGTTATTGAAGGAGTAATGGGTTTATACGACGGAGCAGGGCGGCATTCACAAACAGGAAGCACTGCCCATGTATCAAAGATATTAAAAGCGCCTGTTATTCTTGTAATTGACTGCGGGAAGATGTCCGGCAGTGCGGGGGCTGTGGCATTAGGATATAAAAAATTTGATTCAAAAGTACGGATTGCCGGGTGTATTTTAAATAGAATTGCGTCTCAATCGCATTACGAAATCGCGAAACAGAGCGTAGAGCAAAAAAATGGAATAGAGGTGTTAGGATATTTCCCCAAGAACGCGCCGATTAGTATGCCGGAGCGGCATCTGGGGCTTACTCCGGTGCAGGAAGTAAACAGCAGAAAAATATATAAAAAAATAGCTGAAATCATTGAGCGGTATATTGATATTGATAGATTGATTTCCATCGCGAAGACAGCGGAGGCGCTGCCTGATTTCAGGAAGACGATTTATCAGCAGCCTCTTGTTAAAAAGGAAGTTAATATCGCTGTCGCGCGGGATAAATGTTTTCATTTCTATTATCAGGATAATTTGGATATTTTAGAACACTATGGCGCGCGGTTAAAATATTTTAGCCCTTTAAAAAGTAAATCTTTGCCGAAAGGTGTTAACGGCGTTTACGTCGGCGGGGGTTTTCCTGAGAAGTTTGCCGAAGAACTCGCAGGCAACAAAGATTTAAGGGCGGATATTAGATTGAAAAGCAAACAGGGAATGCCTATGTATGGGGAATGCGGCGGGTTGATGTATTTTATGCGGGAATTGCAGGACGCTGATAAAAAAAGTTTTCCCATGGTAGGAGTATTCCCGGGGAAAACAAAAATGGGGAAAGGCCTACGGATGTTTGGGTATTACGATGTTACTTGCGTTGGGCCTAATGTTTTATGTGAAAAAAATGCCGCAACAAGAGGCCATGTGTTTCATTGGTCATATTTATTGCAACTGCCCAAAAATATTCCATGTGTATTTAAGCTGCAAAGAAGAGGCAAAGTATCACAAGACGGTTACATGAAAAATAATACATTGGTCAGTTATCTTCATGTTCATTTTGGGACGAATACAGCCTTTGCCAGCCGGTTTGTTGAACAGTGTGGTATTGCGTTTCACAAATCCTGACCCATTTAGAAAAAGACGCAATTTTTACTACCTGCCATTTTTAACTGGTCAAAAATTTATGCGATAAGGTAGTAGAGATTACAAAAAGAAAGGAGTGCCGAGTGGAAATAGATAAAGCGATAATAATAGTAAATCATGGTACCCGAAGTGTTGTCGCGCAGGAAGATTTCGCGAAGTTGATTGAGAATATCAGGGGCAAATTTCCGGAATTAACAATTGAAAAGGCGTCAATGGAATTGTGTCCACCGGATATGCCTTCGGTTGTTAAGAAACTTTATGAGCGGGGCGTAAAAAGGATTACAGTGGTTCCTTTTTTTCTGTTACGAGGAATGCATATCGCTAAAGATATCCCTGAAATTATCGCGGAAGAAAAAAAGAAGTACTTTGATCTTGAAATTACAATGGGAAAACCTTTGATGCCTGATGACCGATTAATAGATATGGAATGTGACAGGATAAAGGAGGCGTTACAATGAGCAGGAAATATATGAGTCCGGAGGCTATTGAAGAAAAGAGCATGGCGATTATCGAGAAAGAAATAAAAAATTTGCACTGTTCTTTTGAAGAGAGACAAATAATCAAACGAGTCATCCACACAACTGTTGATGTTGATTTTGGTAAAAGTTTAATCTTTCATGCAAAAGCCATTGAGATCGGATTGCGGGCTATTAAGAAAGGAAAAACAATTGTTACAGATGTGCACATGGTGAAGTCCGGAATACGGGCTTATGATTTAAAAGAATTCGGTAACAACATATTATGTTTTTTTGATAAAGATAAAAAAGAGCCCAATCCTGATAATATCCCGAGGGCCGTACTTGCCATGAGAAAAGCCGGTAAATCATTGAATGATAGTATTGTAGCCATAGGAAATGCCCCAACCGCTCTTTTTGAACTAATCGATATGGTTAAATCAGGGGACGTGAAGCCGGCATTGATTATTGGCATGCCGGTAGGATTTGTTGGAGCCGCTGAATCTAAAGAAGAATTACAACAATTAGATATCCCCTATATTACAATTAATGGCCGTCGGGGAGGCAGTACTGTCGCGGCCGCGATACTCAACGCGTTAATTAAGATTGTTAAAGGATATGAGCAAACATAAAGAAAAAATTGGAATAACAACAGGAGGTTGCGCTCAAGCAGCCGCTTATGCCTGCGCTGTTATGTTATCGACCGGCAAAAGAATTGACACTGTTGAAATTGAACTGCCTAATAAAATGATGCGCGTTGTACCGTTGGTAAACCAAAAGATATCGCAAGGTTACGCGTGCTGCGGCGTTATTAAGGATTCAGGAGAAGAAGATAAAGATATAACAAATGGAATCGAGATTGTTTGTGAGATAACAAAACAGAATAAATCCGGAATCTTCATTGAAGGTGGTGAAGGTGTAGGAAAAGTAACCCGACCGGGATTGGCTGTTAAGGTTGGTGAATACGCGATAAACCCGATACCTAAAAAAATGATTTTACGGGATGTATCATCCCTATTATTCACTGCTGAAAAGGAAGGATACATTGTTAAACTTTCTATTCCAAAAGGAAAAGAAATCGCGCGGAAGACATATAACCCTCGTTTAGGTGTTAAAGGTGGAATATCAATTATTGGTACAACAGGCACAGTTAAACCAAAGTCTCAGGAATCCTACAAAAAGTCTCTCCTGGTTGAATTAAACGTCGCGACATCCGCGAAATTTAAGACGCTTTTTATCGCGTCCGGATATTTGGGTGAGCGTTTGCTTACTGAAAAATACAATATCTCTGAGCAACAGATTATAAAAGTAGGGGACCATGTGGGATATATGCTCGAAGCCTGTTTAGAAAAAGGTATTAAAAAAGTAATGCTGATCGGTCATATCGGAAAATTAGTAAAGGTTGCCGCAGGATTGTTTAACACGCACAGTAAAACAGGTGACGCGAGAATGGAAACAATTGCCGCTTACGCCGCTCTAAATGGAGCTTCTCAGGATTTGGTTAAAGAAATCCTCGATGTCACTCTGGCCGAAGCAACGATTGATTTGCTCAAAAAGAACAATCTTTTATGCACGTTTGATACAATAGCCCCAAAAGTCACGCAAAGATGCCGTCAATTATGTCAGGAAAAAATTGAAATCGTTTCAGTATTGCTTTCATTAAAAGGTGAAATTGTCGGGGCATATCCCAAAAATATATTTAAGGATAAGGAATGGAAAAAGTTTATATCATAGGAACGGGCCCGGGTGAGCTTGAGTTTTTATTGCCTGTCGGCAAGAATATTATTAAGTCTTGCGATATTGTTATTGCCAGTTCACGCTTGATGCCGTTTATTCCCGAGGGAAAAAAGGTAATCAGGTTAGAGGGTAAATATAATGAATGTTTAGAATTTATTCAAAAGAACGCGTCAACTAAAAAGATTGGAGTTCTTGTTTCAGGTGATCCTGGAATTTTTAGTTTTAGCAAAAAAATTACTCAAATGTTGGACTCTTCCCAATATGAAATAGTTCCGGGGGTTAGTTCTCTTCAGCTCGCGTGCGCGCGCATCGGGCTTTCCTGGGATGATCTAAGTATTATCAGTGTGCATGGCAAATCTTTACGCGGTTTAGCTGAGAAGTGTGAAGTTAATAAAAAAATAATTATTTTTTGTGATAACAAAAACACGCCCACCCGGATATCAAGGTATCTAACCAAAAGGATCAAGGGAAAAGCGCGTGCCGTGGCTTTTGGCAACCTGTCTTTGCCGGGTGAGGAAATTATAAAATCAGATATTATTTCTCTCGCGAAACGCGAAAAAGAATGGAAAGGATTATGGCTTCTATTAATAAGCAAATAGTTAAAGGCGATTTTTACGGAATAGGGGTCGGGCCCGGCGATCCGGAATTGTTGACAGTTAAAGCGCGAAGGGTACTGAGCCAGGTTGATATTGTTTTTGCCCCTAAAGCCGCTATTGCCGCGAATTCTTTTGCTTATGAAATAGTAAAAGAATGCGTGTCTGAATCAAAGATTGAAACAATAACTTTCCCCATGACAAAAAACAAAACGGAATTAAAAAGTTTTTGGAAGGACGCGGCTGAACAAGTTTATCAAAAAATTTGTGAAGGAAAGAACGTTGCTTTTATTACCATCGGTGACCCGTTTATTTACAGTACATATAATTATCTTTTGCGTCATTTAATTATCCTGGACAATACGATAAATGTTTATACTATTCCGGGAATTAGCGTTGTCAACGCGATAGCGTCATTGTTTAATGTGCCTTTAGCCGAAGGAGAAGACAAATTTATTGTGACTCCTTTACCTTCGCATTTAGCTGAATTAAAAAAGTTGATAGAGCAATTTGAAACCGTAGTTTTATTGAAAATTGGAAAAAATTTAAAACCATTGCTTGAATTCTTGAAAAAGAATGATTATGAAAAGAATGCTTATTTCGCGCGGCATATTGGTTGTTCTTCACAAATCGTTATTGAAAATATATCTGAATTAATAGACAGCAAGAATGAAGCAGGATATATGTCGACAATGATTATCCGCAGGAATGAAAGGGGAGGTTCATTATCTTAAAAAAGTAGGAAAAAAATGTGCTAGGCATTTTTTATTCAAGAGGGACATAGGCGTTATCTGCTCTTTGAGCTTGCTCCGGGGTTGCCGCCTGAAGGAAGAGTTCGAGAAAACATGGGTTTCTCGAATACAGAATTCCATCGTAGCATGGATTCGACCGTCGCAAATTTTCTCGAGGGTAAACCAAAGGGTTTACTCAAATCGAGCTATAGCCGTAATAGGATATCCCGTAGCTTGCTGCGGGGTGCTGGTTCATTATTTATAAAATTTTCATTCATTTTTTATTGATAACATTCAAAATCAGCGATCCAACTGCAGCCCGGGAGGGCTGCGGTTGGATCCGCGGTATTGTGTTGTTAAATTTTTTAATCCTTGCTTAATATGCGTATTCAATTTTTAGCTCAACGGCTGCTTTATGTAAGCTTTTATCTAAAGACCAGAGTAAAACATCTGAAAGAAATGCTGAAGCGATGAGATGCATATCAATAAAACCCAGTCCTTTTCCCATTAATTTTCTTTTTTCTATAAGCTCCAAAATTTCATCATGGCTAGCTTTATAGCCTGTAGGCAGGGCTTCCATTAGCGAGAGAATTTCTTTTCTATTTTTTATGCTACCACAGGCGAGTTCACCAATAATGAATGGATGACACATAACATCTCTAGTGTTCAAAATTTCTTCTAACTGAGCATTCTTTTTTCGAAAATGTTCAATCCATATGGATGTATCAACAAGTATCATATCTTAGCCTTTCATCCTTCTTCTAGGTATCAATTGAATTGTTTTTTCTGTTCCCCCTAATTTTGCTAATCTTCGACTGCTCTCTATTGATATAAGTGCTTTAAGGCCAAGTTTAATCAAATAAGTTTTTTCTTTTATCCCTGTTAACTGTGAAGCTCTTTTAAATAATGTATCTTCAATATTTAATGTTGTTCGCATAATATGCCCCCCCCCCTTTTGTATGCATCATTAGTTAATATAAGTATGCATTATTTGTACATACTTATCAAATTAATTTTATTAATATAACGTTAGAACTCACCCGCCAAAAAGCGTTAGCTTTTTGGCGGGTGCAGGGATTTGTTGGGCTTTTTAAATCTTCTTCTTTGTATTAAATAGTGACTGTTGGCGGTATGCTAAACTTAGTTGAAATTCATTAAAAAAATAGGCAGGGTTCTCCTAAAATGGAGTTGATAAAAGCTCTATTTTATTAACCTGTAAAAGGAGGAAGAACCCATGCCGAGATTTAATTTAGCAAAGAAACGAGGAAAAGCCAAGGTAAAGATCAGTGATAAACGTCGGGCCGCAATGAACAAAGTTGTGGCGGCGCACAGTGAAGAGTTTGACGTCAAGCTGAGTGTGATTCAGGAATTGATCCCGTTGGGCCTGAAAGCTGTGGCAGAAGAATTACAAAATGAGGTCAAACAACTGGCGGGAGCCAGGTACAGCCGTGGCACAGACATTTCCCGCTGGGGAACTCAGAACGGATCGGTGTATTTACGGGAAGAAAAAATTCCAATAAAAGTTCCGCGAGTACGGGACGTGAGCAAAAAAGAAGAAGTACAACTGAAGTCGTACCAGCGACTGCAGAGTCCGTTTAAGGACGACGAAAACATCCTTCGGCGTTTATTGCATGGGCTGAGCACGCACAAATATCACGAGAGCTCCTCGTTGGCGGCAGAGTCGTTTGGAATCAGCGCGTCAAACTTATCAAAACGTTTTAAACGAAATTCAACGCAAAAGCTTAAAGAGTTGCAAAATCGTTCATTGTCAAAAGAAGATATTGTTGCAATATTTGTTGATGGAAAACGATACGCGAAAGATGGGATCATGGTGGCGTTGGGCGTCACGCTGGAAGGACGAAAGATCGTTCTTGGAATCGAGCAGGTTCACGGTGAAAATTCAAACGCGATCGGACAATGGTTTGATCGGTTGATAGAACGGGGATTAAAGTTTGAGAAAGGAATTTTATTTATCATCGACGGAGCAAAAGGAATTCGAAAGGCAGTTAAACAAAAGTTTGGTCATTACTCGAAGGTTCAGCGCTGCCGATGGCATAAACGTGAAAACGTCCTTTCTTATTTGAACAATACGGACAAAGCGATTTTTCGTCGCCGGTTACAGGATGCTTATAATAAGACGACACACCGGGAAGCCATGACGGCACTTGAAAAAGTTCACCAGGAACTGGCAGAAATTAATATCTCGGCGGCGAATAGCCTTCTGGAAGGTCTCGACGAGACGCTGACGATCCATGAACTTGGTTTATCCGTCGAGCTTGCCCGCAGTTTGAGCACAACAAACTGTATCGAGGGTTTCATGTCGCAGCTTGGATCTTACACGGACAAAGTGGACCGCTGGCAAAACAGCAGTCAAATTCAACGTTGGGTAGCGACAGCGGCAATGGATATTGAGCCGCGGCTGCGGAGGATCAAGGGATATAAAATCTTGAAAGTGTTACGGTTTAAACTGGAGAAAATAGTTGAATCCCGGATAGGCAAAAAGAATTCCAAGACGCTTGTCAGCACATAATAATGACTGGAGAACCCTGGGGAATTTCAACTAAGATTTGCATTGCGCCGTGACTGTTCTTCTCTTTGGGATTTGTTCTTTTTAAATAAAGACTTAATTTTTTTGAAACTTGTTGCGGTAGCTTCAAATAATTTCTTAATTGGTGAGAAAATAAATTTTGCTCCACCCCCAATATTTTTGCCTAAAGAATCTACACCAGTCTTAGTCTTTTGAATAGCGCCTGAAACAGGTTTGGTAACTACTTCACTTACAACCAGTTTCGAGCCATCCCATACACTCCTTCCAATTTTTTTAAAGAACCCTAAGGCCTTGTTCATCTTTTCGACATAAAGTTTCAGTAAACTAAGTATAATTATTGATAAGAACACTTCGGATATGATCAGGATTAACACTGGAAACCAAAAGGATTTAAAAAAATGCACTTCTACGTTGGAAAACAATTTTTGAATCGAATTGGAGATATAATTTGAGGTAGGCAATAAAAGTAAGAGTGAATATAACAACGAGGCTTTGAATATGAATTTATTTTGCCTTTTCGTTATTTGTAAGGTGGTTAGATTATTTTTTTTTCCATGGTTTTCAATTCTGTTACATTTAATTCTTACACTTTCCATCAAGACAATGGTGAGAACTGTATAAATAATACTTTCTTTCTTATCTTTAGCCGTTTTTAAAAAATTCATAATTGCCCCCACCTATTTTTATTTAAATCGAAGCCCAACATTCAAACTCACCTGCTGGTGCCCGACGCCATTAGGCGGCGGGTAACAGTCAGGTGCAGCGCGTTGATAATAATTAAGGCCCTCTCGCGGGCTAAGTCTTGATAGACTTTCCTAAAAGGGTTGGAATAGACCAACACCTTAACTAAAGACATCCTATAAAGAGTAAAGAGAAAAAATAGATTATCAAAGAACAAATTGATC
>JAIORP010000010.1 GCA_021108075.1 Candidatus Omnitrophota bacterium
AATTTAGAAGTAACGGATTCTACAAATAAAAACTAGTTCTCGGACAAGCTCCTAGTAATAACTTCTATTATTTATGAAAATGAAAAATATTTTCACCTATATTGTCATTGTTGCTTTAGTCGGCTTAATTTACTTTCCGTCTCTGTCCCACATGCCACGTTCCGATCACCTCAATTATTTAGCCGACATAGCCACTTATCAATCATTACCCGACCTTATCGCGCACACCTATCACCTCGATCAGCAGCGTCATTTTACCGTCAGGTCGCCTTATCTATTCCGTCCATTGTTATTTATTTTCCTGGCTTGCGAAAAATACTTTTTTGGATACCGGTTTGAGTGGTGGCAAGCAACCGGGATCATCTTACATCTGGTTGTCTCGTTTCTCATGATCACAATATTATCCAGGATTAAACCGGGATATGGCGTGACATTATTCAGCGTCTACTTTGCCGTAATGTTCACAAACACGGAAATGGTGACGTGGCAGCATATCAATGGCTATATGTTCGCTGTGATGGGCGAGTTACTCATCCTGCGGGTGATCTATAACGTCCTCCAACAAAAAAATCTTAACCAAAAACAATTCTTATTGTTAGCCGCCGCGCAATGCATCGCCAGTTTTACGTTTGAAGTCACGAATATATTCGGATTATGGATGATTTGTTTTTTGTTTCTTTTTGGGCCCAAAGATCAGAATCGTAAAAAGGCTGTTTTTTCTCTTCTGATCCCGTTATTGCTTTACGTAATGTGTTATCTGATTATTGTCCAACCTGCCATGCCTCATTTCGCATCGATTAATCCGAACCATAACATGACCGTCGTTAATATGACGCTCTATAGCACCACCGCGGTCCTCTGGTGGATCGTTTCAGCTTTTATCGTTGGAGGGCCTTATTATTACATTCCCAAACACCGCCTCATTGTTTACTTCACGTCTGACTTTTTCAGCCAATTATCATATTGGAGTATTTGGTTCAGTGTCCTGGCCGCTATAAGCGTCCTGATCCTGGCCGTTTTATGGTTCGCGAACGGAAGGCAAAAACCAAAACCCATTCACCAGTTCCAAATTTTAATCGTAGGGCTGATTATCCTGTTTGCCGTCAGCATTGCCTGTGTCCGGCTCTTACCCCGGTCCATAAAATACCTGGTTGACAATTTTTATTACAACTATTTTTTCTGGGCCTTCTTTATTATTCTTATCTATTCTTTTCTGGCGAACGCGCTCGACCGCAAAATAGTCCGGTTAGGGCTCATCACAATTTTTTCCGTTCTTATTATTTTAAACGCTTTTTTTACATTTATCATCAACTTCACCCGCGCCAATATCTTTCGAGAATCCTATTGGCTCGTCAAACGGATAGAAAAAAAGCTGGCTGCCCATAAGCATGATCCGGACTTCACCTTAAAAGAAGAAGATTTCAAGCTGGGGAATTATCCCGTCCATTGGGCGCCACGCACTTATGGCACGACAGACGCGGATCAAAACAATGAAGAGAAGGGGACAAATTACAGCTTTATTGAATTGCTGTATTATCCGCATATCGGTGTCAAAAAATAAATCGTTATTTCTCGCCGGTTAACTTTTTGACCTTTATGATTTCACCGACAATAAGCATAGGCAAAGCAAGGATAAAAAGGAGCAGCCAATAGTTGAAGGATATGGCCGTAGTTCCCAGGTAGGATTGCAAAAAAGGCCAGTAAACCCCCAAACAATGCACCGCGACCGTTCCTGACATGGCAAACAATAAAAACTTATTCGAAAAAAATCCAATCTTCGACAGCGGACTTTTTAAAGAACGAAAATTCAAAACATTCACCTTGCTGAATACCACCATACCCGTCAGCGCGACGGTATTGGCCAGAGGCAAATATTGGCTTTGCCCCTGACCGACGGTCTGCCAAATATACCAGAACACACCCAAAAGCGCGATCGCCTTGTATAATCCGATAAGCCCCAGAATCATGAGGATATTCATCGGCAACAAAGAGGCTTGCGGGTCACGCGGAGGCTGCGACATGTTATCGGGTTCAGCCTTCTCAAAGCCTAAAGACAGGGCCGTGGCTCCATCAGTAATAAGGTTTAGCCATAATATTTGGACGGGAAGGAGGACCAAAACTTTCCATCCCAAAAATAAACTCGCGCTCAAAATGATCACTTCACCCAGATTGCTGCATAGCATGTACCAAACAAACTTTTTAATATTCGAAAATTGCCTGCGACCTTCTTCGATGCCGTCGACCAAAGACGCGAAGCTATCGTTCATCAGAATCACATCCGCTGCGCCTTTAGCGACATCACTGCCTTTGATGCCCATGGCAATACCGACATCGGCCTGACGTAAGGCAGGCGCATCATTGACGCCATCACCGGTCATCGCGCATATTTTACCCATGGTTTGAAAAGCCTTAGCCAGACGCATTTTATGTTCCGGTGTGACGCGCGCGAACAAGACATCCTTTTTATCGAGAATGCTAAATAAGGCCTCGTCATCCAATCCGTCCAGGTCATTTCCGACTAAAACCTGTTCAAAATTTAATCCGATTGACCGGCCGATCGCCCCGGCGGTTAAAGGATTATCGCCTGTTAAAACAGCGATACGGATACCAGCCGCATGGGCAGCCCGCACAGCGGCTGAAGCTTCTGGCCGGGCCGGGTCTGTAATCCCCACCAATCCCAGCAATGTGAGATCCTGTTCCCATTGGTCGGTCTTAATCGTTTTCTTTGTAATATTCCGACGGGCCACCGCGAGGACGCGCGTTCCATTGGAAGCCAATTGTTGATTTTTATTAATGATCATGTCACGAAACGATTCATCCATGACTGTAATCCGTCCCCCGATTGAAACCTTTGTGGACTTAGCTACGATCACTTCGGGCGCGCCTTTAACATAGACATATTTGTCATCTTGAATCTTCCAGCCCATGCTCATGGACTTCCTCTCAGAATCAAAACTCAATTCACCAATCGGTTGGGCCTGGCCTGTCAATTCCTCAAGCACAATACCGCATTTCTGACCGGCAACAATAATCGCGGCCTCAGTCGGGTCACCGATGGCCAGCCATTTATCATCCTTATTTTCTATCGTGGCGTGATTGCATAAAACCCCGGCCTGCAACAATTCAACCACATCTTGCCGTTGCGACGCGTCCTTATTCCCAAAAAGGACCGTGCCGTTGGGTTCATAACCCTGGCCGGTAACAGTTAAATCCTCATGGGAATCAAGCAAAAGCTGGGGAAGGACCAATGTGGTCACTGTCATCTCATTGCGTGTCAATGTGCCGGTCTTGTCCGTGCAGATCACACTCGTCGCGCCCAGGGTCTCATTGGCTGTTAAACGCCGGATCAGGCATTTTTTGGTCATCATTTTGCGCATACCCAGAGCGAGGGTAATGGTCAGGACGGCAGGCAAACCCTCGGGGATGGCACTAACAGCCAAAGATATCGCGAACATAAACATTTCGTTAAAGGAAAAGCCCTGCCACTTTCCGACAAAGACAATCACAACACACAGAATAATCGCGAAAGACCCCAACCTTTTGGCTAAGTCATTTGTTTGTTTTTGAAGGGGAGATACTTCGATTGGTGTTTGCCCTGTTAAAGCAGCGATTTTTCCAAATTCCGTGTTCCCGCCTGTGGCCGCGACAACACCCTTGGCGAAACCATTGCAAAGGACTGTTCCACAATAAAGCATATTCTTTCTTTCCGCCAAAGGGGTTTGCTCATCAAGCGGACCGGGTTCTTTGCGAATAGGCGCTGATTCGCCGGTGAGAATAGACTCAATGAGCTGGCAATCATTTGACGTTAATAAATAAATGTCCGCTGGAACGCGTTCACCGGCTTCAAGGATAACGATATCACCCGGAACCAGTTGGGCAACATCAACCAGGGAGCGTTTCCCGTCGCGCAACACCTGAGTCTGCATCAACATCATTTTTTTCAGTTCTTCCATGGCCTTTTCGGCCTTGAGTTCCTGAAAAAAACCGAGGAAGCCATTGAGGGTCACGATCGTCAAAATGGCGATCCCATCCCGCCATTCATGTAAAAAGAAACTGATAACCGCGGCCATAAACAAAATCCCGATTAATAAATCAGAAAATTGACGGATAAATATTTTCCAGATGGGAACAGAAGGGGGATCGGGCAGGACATTCTTTCCATACTCCTTTTGCCGGCTGATAACCTCCCGCGATGTTAACCCATCGCTGTTTATTTTCAATTGAGAGAATATTTCTGATTCAGACGCAGTGTGCCATTTTAACATGTTACCCCCCTTTAAATTACTCATCTTCCAAGCATGTGTCTTTTCGATACCAATCCAACTAAATTTGTCTTAATTCTACCTTTATATATACCTGAATACAATGATATCTAGTGAAAAATATAAATCCGTCAAAGATGTAATATTCTTAATATATGTTATAATTTTATTACTTTTGCTGATGAGAGAATAAAAAGCCTATGCGTATAAAAAAAATCACTATAACAATATATATATTAATCGTTGGACATTTAAGTCTCGCGCAACCCGCGCAAACAAATGACGATCCTTATTTAGCTGATTATCAAGATAAAGTAACATTTGAGAAGCGGATGGCCAAACTTTTGTTTCACGAAAAATTTGAAGAATTGAATAGAATCATAAAAGAAATTGAGACTTTCGATGAAAAATTCGCGTCCGGCACACCGAAAGTTGATCACTTTTATCTAGGGCTGAAAAGCACCTATCATGAAAAAAGGAAGATTTATTATACCGTCTATGACAAGAAGCTGAGAAATTGGCACCAACTCTATCCCCGGTCTGACGCTGCGCTGGTCGCCCTGGCGGACATCTATGCTGACTACGCGCGTAATATCCGCAAAAATTTCACCGCGGACACCACCACGAAAAAAAAGAACACGGATATCAAAAAATTTCTCAAAAAAAGCTTAAACTATATCAAAATGTCTTTGGATCTGAATCCTGAATCGGAGCACGCTTACGCGCTGCATCTTAGAATCGCCCGGGATTTTGAATACAGAGAAAAAGAGCTAAAAAAAATATTTCAGCAGGGACTATTGGCCGATGAATTTTATTTCCCTCTATACGCCCAAATGACCGACGCGCTCATCCACCTGGATAAAGGAACAGAAGAGCTTTCCTTAAAATTCATCAATCAAACGTATGAGTCCTTACCGGAAGATGTCCGCGATGAATATTACGCCCGAATGGCAAACGTGGTCCGCCGTTTTTACCCGCATCATCATGTTAAAAAATACCCATTCTCCTGGGACATCATAAAGGATGGTTATGAACAACGCCTGAAAAAATATCCGTATAATTTTTACGACCTGAACGCGTTCACCTTATTCGCCTGCATTTTTGAGGACCGTCCGACTGCCCGATATCTCTTTAAGCTGATCAATGACCGCTGGGACCTCTATTCTGAACAAATATGGATCAACGGATATTATTTCCAGATAAAAAAAGAATGGGCGTTAACAGAAACAATTAAAGTGAAAAGAAAAAAAAGCATTCATGACATCATTAAAGAAGGGAACGTGTTTGAATTTAAAAATTTATTAAAGGATAACCCGAACCTGAATATGCTGGATAGCGAAGGGAACACACCCTTCATCATTGCCCTTAAAAATAAAGACCGGATCATTGCGAACATGCTGCTTGATCAGGATATCGATCTGTCCATCCCGGATAATGACGGACACGCGGCCATCCATCATGCGGCATGGTTGGGCCTGGATCTTCTATTTGTTAAAATCCTTGAAGACGGCGAGGATATCAACGCGGCTGGACTTAATATTTATCAATGGCGGCCCATTCACTGCGCGGCATCAAACGGTCATACGAAAATTATCGAGATTATCCTGGGGCAGCCTCACTCCAAAATCAACGCGCAAATAAACTCTGGAGCAACCGCCTTGCATTATGCGGCCAACGGGGGATTTAACGATATTGTGGAAATACTTTTGATGCGGGATGATATTGAAATTGATTTACAGGATCAATACGGATATACACCCCTTCACAATGCTGTTTTAAAAGGTTACACAAAAATTGTTCGATTATTGATCCGCGCCGGAGCGGATGTCACTAGAAAAAATAATAACGGGTTCACACCGACAGATTTAGCAAAAATCACATCACCGGACATATTAAATGTTCTGGAAGAAGCCATCACGAATGAAAATAATATCAAATCCATTAAATAAGTGTTCAGGACCTGAACGCGTGCAGCGTTGTTCATATCTATTGAAGCAATAATATTTCGGGAAGATATTTATCCTCCCGGGGGCGAGGACAGATTGAATTTAGACAGTTGTGAAATTAGACCTGTCTTCTCATAAATATATAACAATGAGTTCATACCAAATCCATTAATAAATTGTTCTATCTTAATTCTGAAAAGCAGAATTGGTTTTGGTCATTATTTAATAGAATTGGTATCAATAAAACCTTAAAACACCAAATATGAATCAAAAAAAAATAACCGACATGGAATCCGTTATCGGCCGCGTATTTATTTCCTGTTGTATTTTTATCGTTTTATTTATCGGTCTAGATATCGCCAGCCGGCCATTTCTATCCAACCGGTCTCAAATCGAAAAAAAATTTCCGGTTGTGTCTTCACGTTATCCCCGGCCGTATGTCATGTTTTCAGGCAAACCCCATGCCGACCAATTAAACGAACTCGGGTATATCGGACCAGCCCCAAAAATCCCCAAGCCGAACAATGAATACCGCATCATTTGTTTAGGCGGATCAACCATTATCAACGGCGATCCACCTCTGCCTGAATTGATACAAAATCAATTTAACCATGCGGGCATGGAGCATGTGCGCGTATACAATTTTGGCGTGATTTCTTCTGTTTCCGGAATGGAATTGGTTAAGATTGCCACACAGGCCGTGGACTATCAGCCTGATTTAATCGTCATGTATAATGGCGGGAACGATTTGACCCAGCCGATTTTTTCTGATCCCCGGCCGGGATACCCTTTTAATTTCATGGTTTATGAATACAATCCCTTGCTTGAGAGCGACATCAAAGACTATCCGGGATGGACCCTTTTTCTTTACGGCAGCAATATTATGCGCACTCTTTTCCCCAAATATTTCGCGAAAAAATTTCTTGATGTCACTTCATTGCGCAAAAATGTTCACTATAATACCCCGGAATGGAAAAACGCGATCGCCAGGACCTATGTTCAGAATTTGATCAAATCCCATCATATCGCGCGAGCCTTTGGTGCTGACTTTATCGGCTTTATTCAACCAACCATTTTTTACAAAGATCAGATTGCCCCACAGGAGAGGGGATTCTTAAATCTGCACCTGCAAGATGAATTCAAATCGATGCGGGACTTAACGCTTAACAATCTTCGACAACTCAATCAGAAACATCAGGCCCGTATCATTGATTTAAGCGATTATTTCAGCCATGAAAAAGAGCATGTCTACATGGACTTTATACACATCAAGCAAGTCTATAAACCGGGCCTGGCCGATAAAATCTATCAGCATATCCTGCCCGTGGTTCAGCCTTAAAATGATCTTAGGGGACAGGTCTAGAATAGACAAATTTTGACTAACTGCGTAAAAATCTTTACCACGGATGCATCATTATAATTGAACAGTGGAGGCCGAAGGTGGTACTAGAACCAGATGGGTACGCAAAGCATTGGCCATTTTCAAAGGATGTCTTTTCAGTGCACAAAGGAAAACAGATCAACTTCCAGGATCAGGTCATTAAAATAAGACCCCACATGAAAAAAATTTTAATTCTATTATTTTTGCTTAATTTTTGCGCTTGCTCTGCCGTGCGGACATCAGGACGTGTCGTAAAAGGAGTCGCCAGGGCCGGAGGGGGAACAGCTAAAGTGACAGGTAAAGTATTAACAACAACGGGTAAGGTCGCTGTCAAGACGGGAAAGGTTGCCGTCAAAACAGGAAAAATAACACATAAAGGTGTGCGTACGGTTGTGTACATGGCCAAGGGCAAGCAAATCATTGCTTTGAAAAAACAAGGCGACAGTCTTTATACGGATGTTAAGCTTAATCGAAAACGCAAGGCAACATTTTTAGTTGATACCGGCGCATCAAGCATGCAGATTTCCAGGGCAATGGCCGAGAGCCTGAATCTGAATTTAGAAAAATACCCGCTCATTCCCGTTACCATCGCGGGCGGGCATGTTGTCGGCGCAAGGGAAGTTATTTTAAAGGAGGTCCAGGTTGGCCGTGTGCGGGTCAAAAATGTTAAGGCGCTCGTTATGGAACAAGATAATTTAGACATCTATGACGGCTTGCTAGGCATGTCCTTTTTAAATCATTTTATTTTTTCTGTTGATCCGATAAAAGGAGAACTGATTTTACAGCAGAGAGCGATATAAGAGATACGGGTAATACTCGACATATACCTCGCTGAATGGCCCCGGAAAAGTCCGTGATTTACCTGAGGACTGTTTGATATCAACCTGAAAATCATTTCAGCTTTAATCTTTTAACCATCCTGTGCGGACAAAACGCATGAACTGTTTCTCTATGTTCCTCAGGCATATCTTCCGTATTCTCAACATTTTAGCTTGCTATAAAAATTAGTTGCTTTTATAATAGTCAGATATAAATATTTATATATACTATTTATTAATAATTGCCGTTAAAAATTGTAAACATATTTATAAGGGGGATTGATATGATCGACAAAAAGCGGATGTTTTATGTTATCCTCACATTCTTCATGGCCCTGTCTTTTACGCCGCAACTGCACGCCCAAACGTTTTCCCAACAAGTAGGAACGGTTAAAGTCGGAGATGTCAACGCCGATCAACCGATTCAAGTGCCCTTTATCACCTGGGGCGGCGACATGGTCACCTTTTACGCCAATGGCGGGCTGACAACAGCCAAAGGTTCCATCTTTGATCAGCTCGGTTTAAACATCAACCTGGTCTCACGTGACGATTTATACGAACAATCCCGCGAATATATGGAAGGCAAAAGTCCCTTTCTGCGCGGAACGTTCCGTATGATGGGCCAGGTATCCGAACTGATTTCCAGCGATCCGAAGACCGAAGGGGTGATGGTCCTGCAGCTCACCTGGTCTGGCGGCGACCATTGCGTCATTCGCAAAGGGATCAAGACGATCAGCGCTTTAAAAGGCAAAAAAATTGTTCTTCAGCGCGGAGGGCCGCATGTCGGTATGCTGGACGATATTTTGCGCACGAGCAAGTTGACGTGGGATGATGTTCAAGTGGTTTGGGCCAAAGACCTGACCGCCAGCCCGGACAGCCCGGCTGAACTTTTCAGAAATGACAGTACTATTTCGGCAGCCTTTGTTATTACACCGGATATGATCGGACTGACCGGCGGGCTGGAAGATTCCGGCACAGGAGCCGAAGGGACTGTCGCCGGTTCCCACGTGCTTGTTTCGACCGCCAGTATGAGTTACTCTATCGCGGATGTTTACGTTGTACGCAGTGATTTCTATTACAAAAACAAAGAATGGGTCCAACATTTTGTGGCCGGTTATCTCAAAGCGGCCGAAGAAATCACGGATTTAAAGAAAAAATTTGAAACGAGCGGATCTGATCAAATGATGGGCCTGCTGAAACTCACCCAAAACATTTATGGAAAAGATGTGATCCCGACATTAGAGGAAGACGCCTACGGCTTATTGATCGACGCGACATTGACCGGGTATCCCGGGAATGTGGCCTTCTTTCGCGATGAGACCAATAAACACGGATTCGCGCCATTCATGAGCCGTTCTCTGGATTTATGCAAAAAATTAGGCATTATCAATAAGAAAAAACCCATCAGCAATAATGACCTGTCCTATGCTTCTTCCGCGTTCACGAATTATTTGACAAAAACGAGCGTGACAAAAAGTGAACGTTTTAAAGCCGAAGCGGTCCAGCAAGAAATCGAAGAACTCACCGAAAGAGGCGGGCTGGACGAAAAAACCATCTTGTCCTTCTCAGTGGACTTTAAAGCGAATCAAATTGATTTCTCTATCGATGAATACGCGACCGATTTTGAAGAAGTACTTGCGAGCATGGAACAATTCGGCAGCGCCGTGCTCGCGATCCGCGGTCACGCTGATCCCACACTGGCGCTAAAAACATTTGTTGAAGCGGGCATGAGCAAAGGGATCCTTAAGCGCAGCGGCAGCAAGGGGCAATGGCGTTATTTTTACAAGGGCCGGCCTCTGGAATTGCGTGACACAAACGATATCATCGCCCTGATTGAAGGCGGCGCGTTTGAAGACGGACAGCATAATACGCGCGCTGTTGTGCAGCAAGCCTTAAATTTATCCCGTAAACGGGCGGAAGCCATTCGAAAAAGTTTTATCGGCTACGCCCGCTCGAAGAAGATTGCTATCGATAAATCCCAGGTTCAAGCCTTTGGCGTTGGAATCCGTGAGCCGCTCATCCCAAAACCGACCAATCAATGGGAGGCCAAACAGAATATGCGCGGTGAATTCTCGCTTATTCGGACATCAGCCGAAACGATGAATCCACAGGATTTTGATTTTTAAACAGTTTTTTCAAAATAAATTGTCATGGATCTTTTATCGGGAGTATAAGAATGAAACGGATATTGATATTAATTTTGGCTCTTCATCTTTTTTTCCCTGTCTGGGTATACAGCGGGAACATCTACAAAGATAACCTCATTATTATCATGGATTGTTCCGGGTCAATGGGGGGGAGCAAACTCCGGGAAGCCAAAACAGCACTAAAAGAAATTTTGAAACATATTCCAGAGTCAACGCATATCGGACTACTCGCCTTTGGGGGTAAATACCATGGGTGGCGTTACCAGCTGGGTCCGCGGGATGATAACAAACTGCTGCACGCGATCGATCAACTGAACGCGGGCGGGGAAACGCCTTTAGGCGAGTTTATGCGCTATGGCGCGGAAAAATTACTTGAACAAAAAGATAAACAATTAGGCTACGGCAATTACCGGCTACTGGTTATCACAGACGGCGAAGCGACAGATCAAACGTCCGTCACCCGCTACACACCGGATATCATGGCCAAAGGAATCACCATCGACCTTATCGGTGTTTACATGAAACAAAAACACAGTTTGTCCAGAATGGTCCATTCCTACCGCGAAGCCAATAACACCAGTTCTCTCAAAAAAGCCATATCAGAAGTCTTAGCCGAGATCGGAGATAAATCCCATCAGCAAGCCACTCAAGACGCGTTTGAGATAATTTCAGGGCTTCCTGATGATTTAACCATGAACATTATCGGCGCGATCACATCGACGACAGAACATCCGATTGGAGACAACAGCCGTCCGGCATCTATGCAGGACATGAATAAATATCAAAAAAAACGTCATTCCAGTCAAACGCGAAGTAAAAACACATCGCGCTCATTCATGGATCAAAGCATGATTGTTTTTGGTGTTGTCGCCGTCATAACAATTTTCTTACTCAGGGCCATGAAAACAAAATGACAGAACATTTACAAACCTTATCTTTCTCGATCACACAAAAAGCAAAAAAACAGATCCAAACCTGGATTGGTAAAATTGTTATTCCTGACCCGATCTTAACGATCGCCTGGATCGCTGATGTCACACCCGCGGGTGACGGCTCGGGGCATTGGGCCTTTTTAATCAGCGCGAACAACCCGCGTAAAAAAAATGCCACAGTCACAATCGACGGGATCGATATATATTTGCCGATTTCACAAGATGAGGCCAGGATGATCCAGGACAAAACAATCGACAGCATCGACTCACATCTGACGTTCATTTAACAAAAAGGAGGCGTGAATGGGCAGCAGCAGTGCCCGATGGATAAGTGTTATTATCATTTGGTCAATATTGGCGGCGCTGTGTGTGGCGGTCCTTTTTAAGTTTGTCTTGAAACCGGAGCAGACAAAAAAAATTGAAGATCTCACATCAGCTAAAAGCCAGTATGACCATGAAATAACCATCAACCTCGACAGTTTCTCGGGATACAGCGTCATCCGGTCTGAAATCTTCAAGCAAGAATTGAAGGATAACCGTATCCGTCTGTTTTTGCAGGATGATCAGGCCGATTATTCGCGACGTATCCGTGATATCGCCGATAATCGCTGCCAGTTCGCTGTCTTTACCGTTGATTCACTGGTGTCGTCATCCTCTCAACTCGGAGATTGGCCCGCGACCATCATCCTTTTGATCGATGAATCGAATGGGGCTGACGCGGTCATTGCCTACAAATCATCGATGCCGAACCTCAATAGCCTGGACCACACAAAAGCAAAATTGGTTTTAACCCCGGACTCTCCCAGTGATTTTATGGGCAGGATCATTACCGCCCATTTTAACCTTGAAGGGATCTCTAAAAACTCTATTGAAAAAGCTAAGGGATCAGGTGATGTTTATCAAAAATTGTTGAAGGCCAAGCCATCAGATAAAAAAGCGTTTATCATGTGGGAACCCGATATTTCGAAAGCCCTGGAAATTCCCGGCACACATATTCTGTTAGATTCATCCCGGATTAAAGGACACATTGTTGATGTATTGGTCGTTCAAAGAAAATTTTTGACGCAATCACCGCAAGTGGCACGGAAGGTCGTCGAAGCTTATCTGCGGGCGGGTTATCATCACCGGTCAAATATGAAACGTCTAATTTTAGACGACGCACTGCAGTTAGAATCAGAATTGTCAGATAAACAGGCCCAGAAAATTGTCAACGGTATCCTATGGAAAAACAGTCTTGAAAATTACGCCCATTTTGGATTAATCGACAAAAGCGATGTCCGCGGATTAGATCACCTGGAAGATATCATCGAAAAAATCATCGGTGTTCTGGTACAAACAAACGCTATCCCTGATGATCCCCTGCAAGGCAACTACCATAAATTATTTTATGATAAAATCTTAGCCGAACTGCAGCGTGATCACTTTCACCCCGGGAGGAAAATCAATCTGTTATCATCTGATTTAGGCGCGACGGTAGACGAGGACATTCGAGGCACGGTTTCATTGCCCGCCTTAAGCGCGGAAGAATGGGAACGCCTGGTCGCGGTTGGAAAATTACGCGTCAATCCGGTCAGTTTTGGACGCGGCAAGGCTTCGATCGGCCGGCAAAGTCAACGTGATTTACGCCAATTAGCGGCAAAGCTGCGATCATGGCCGACGTATTATTTGCTTGTGGTTGGACATGCCCGCAAAGACGGCGACAAGACTCTCAACCGCCAATTAGCCCGGCAACGCGCTGAAGCGGTTAAAGACTTTCTCCTTGACGAAACAGACATTAATCCTGACCGGATCAAAGCCAAAGCCGCGAAAGTCTTTAAACGGGGAGGAAGCGGCCAATCGGTCTCATTTGTTTTCGGTCAAACGCCCTATTGATATATTACCGTTTTCTATGATGCAATGATGATCAAAAAAAAATTATCCATAATAAACAATAAGCGGACTATCTGATGAATATAAAAAAATTATGGATAAAATTTTTTAAAATATTATTTTCACGTACGCCCGTGATGATCGGAATGGGGCTGTCGTTTATAGCGTTGATTTCCTGCTGGGCCGTTGACTTCACGGTCATGGCTTTGAATGTCATTCTCCTGATCTTATTGCTGATAACCATCGGGATTATCCTGCAGATTTTTTTATTAACAGGAACAGATATCGCCCGTGAAGCGAAGAACACTCTGCAGAAATCATCAGACAAACAAAGAGAAGACCAGTTAGATAAACTTTTTAAAAGACTGAAAGAAGATAAAGATCCCCGCACAGAAAAAGCCCTGAGTGACCTGCGGGAGTTATCCAGGGCGATCTTAGACAGCGCGACCGAGGATTCAAACATCGATTCGCAGACACGGTTTGAATTGATGCTCCAGGTTGAACAGCTCTTTGATAAGTGTGTTATCCGTTTAGAAAAAACACTGCGGGTGTGGCATAACGCAAAAAAAATTTCAGATAAAAAAATTCAACAAAAACTGCTCAATCTAAGGGAAAATATTATAAAAGAAGTCAAACATACCATCAGCTACCTCGGTGATACTTTAACACGCATTCAGGAACTCAATTATAATAAAGATTTTTCCCGCTCAGAACTGGATCTAATCAAGCAAGAACTGGAAGAAGGCCTGGCAATTGCCGAGAAGATCGATCATAACATGCGCAAACTGGAATTAGGACAAAAAAACTCCATTGATCATATAGATAATACCAATTCCATTCATTAATGGATTTGGAATAAAAAAGCACTTTATCAATTACAAGCAGGAGGGACCATTCATGTTCAAAGCAATCGGAAAATTATTTCGAACAATCGGGTATGCCTTAACAGGCCGGATCAATCAAATCAGTGAAATCTGGGGTGAAGATCCTCATGTTATCGGCGAGAAATACAACCGTATCATTGATGAAAAGAAGGCGCGCTACCAAACCATCACCCGTGCTGTTTCGCGCTTAATGACTTCGCTGGACAAGAAAAAACAACAGCTCAAGGATTATCAGGAAAACGCCCAGAACAAAGAAAAATTGCTCAAAGGGGCTAAAATTGCCGGCCAGCGTTTAGCCAGGGAATTAAAAAGCCAGGGCTTAACCATCGACGATATCAAAAACAATAACAAAATCAAAGAATATGCCTCCAAAAGCACGGACGCAAAGTCTTCTCTCGAACTCCTAAAAAGTGATGTCGCACGGCTTGAAGAAGAAATTGATTCAGACACAAAAGAATTAAAGACCTTTGAACGCGATATCAAACAGATGCAGCGCGATTTTGAAAACATACGCCAGGAACGAAACCGGGCTATGGCCAAGGTCGCATCCGCTAATGAAAGAAAAGAATTGTATGAAATGAAATCCGGCATCAGCAATGATGAAACCTCAGAACTGCTGCGGGAAGTCCGCGATTCGGTCAGCAATGTTGAAAACATAACAAAACTGGCGGCCAAGACATCAGGATATGAAAATAAAGCGGAAGAAGAGGAACTGATCGCTTTAGCCAACACAGGCGGAGATGAAGAATTCTTTAGTGACATCGGTTTGGCTGAATCGGATTTAGAAGCCCCGGCTGAAAAATCAAAATCCAAAAAAACGAAAAAAGAAGATTCCTATCAAGAGTAAAAAAAAATTTAAATTAACCAGGAGAAAAAAATGAAAAACTTTCAACGCATTACAATTTTTATAGGACTCCTTATAAGTATGAGTATCCTAAGCGCTCACGCACAAGAGGTACCCTCATTCACTCTCGCCTGGAGTGAATATCCGTCCTGGAGCACATTTGGCGTGCTCAATGAAGCCGGCATTATTGATGGAGAAAAAGGTAAACTCGGTTCTGTGGAAAAAAAATGGGGTGTGGATATCGTCTTAGCTGAAATGGACTATGATTCCACCATTCAATTGTACGCTTCAGGCCGGGCTGATGCGGTGTGTATAACCAATATGGACATTCTAAGCCCATCATTATCCCTGGATTCCGTGGCTATTTTGCCAACATCAACGTCTTTCGGTGCGGATGCCTTGATCGTATCGGACAAAATCCAATCTTTCGAAGACCTAAAAAAAGTCAAAACCGCCGGACTGGACATGAGTGTCTCCAGCTATACGTTCGATGCAAATCTGGAACTCGCCGCTCAAAATCCTGACGACTTCAACTTTGTTAATATGGACCCGGCAACTGCCGCTTTGCAATTTCAGCTGGGCCAATTAGATGCCATCGTGGTCTGGAATCCCTTTGTCCTGGACACCCTTGAAAAACGAACAGACGCGCGCGTCATGTTTGATTCGACAGGCATTCCCGGAGAAATTATTGACATGGTCGTCGCGAGTAAAGCTGCCTTAGCGCGTCCGGAGGGACCGCAATTCGCCGCGGCTATTATCGACGCTTTTTTTCAGCTTAACCGCATGCTGGAAGACCCCGCGGAAGGGGATGACACCTTAATCGCTTTGGGCGAAAAATTCAGTAACTTAGGATTAGAAAGTATGCGTAAAGTTGTCACCCAGACCCGTTTTTACAAAACACCGGCTGAGGCCATCGCATTATTCGAAGAGGAGCAAATCAAAACAACCATGAAAAAAGTTGTTGGTTATTGCTTGAAACGCCAAATTGTGGATCAAGAACCCACAATCGGATACGGCACAGGAGAGGTGAATGTCCTTTTCGACGCGTCATATATTAAAATGTTAACAATAAATTAAAATCCGATTGTAACCGGGTCGATTTCTTTTTCCGTAAAAAAAACATGTTAGGTCAACCACTCAAAAAAATATTGCGCGTTCTGATCATATTTCTCTCTCTTTCTTTCATCATAGGGGGATATACGTTCTTATCGCACCGTCAACATCAAAAGAATCCCAAAGATAAGACAATCCCAACGTGGAGTCAGTTAAAAAACGGCGTAAAAAAAATATGCGAAAAAAATCGCCGTTCGAAAAAACGCTGGATCGTCGAAGATTCAAAGGCCTCTGCTGAGAGACTTTTTTGGGGATTGCTCTGGGGAATTATCGGAGCTATTGTCATCGGTTTAGCCATCGGATGTTTTCCTTTTGTTGAAGCCGCTTTTGCTCCGATCTTAGCCATCCTGGCTAAGCTTCCGCCCACGGCCGCGTTAGCTCTATTTTTTGTCATGTTAGGAACAGGCCGTAACATGTACATCGGCATCATCCTTGTCGGCATATTGCCTGTCTTAGCCCAGAGCATTTTTTTGTCCATCAAGGACATTCCCCGTGAACTGGTTTATAAAGCCATCACCCTGGGCGCTTCAAAAATGGAACTGGTCTGGAACGTTATCGTGCGGCAAATTCTGCCCCAAATGATCAACGCGGTCCGCTTACAAATTGGGCCCGCTTTGGTTTATTTGATCGCGGCAGAATACGCCTGCGCGCACATCGGATTCGGCTACCGGTTAAGGTTGCAAGCCCGTTTGGTCAATATGGACGTGGTCTACCCCTATCTCGTTATTCTGATTGTGTTTGGATTTCTTATGGATTGGCTGCTTAAAGCCATTCAAATAAAATTGTGCAAATGGTATCATAAAGAAGGAAAATAAATATTGGAAGACATCGTTCTTGAACTCAAAAATGTCAATCATTGGTTTGGCAGCGGCGCGAAACAAAATAATGTTCTCTACGACCTCAATTTAAAAATACGGGCGGGTCAAATTGTCTCGCTTATCGGACCGTCTGGTTGTGGAAAATCGGTGCTGTTACGGGCGATCGTCGGCACACATCCCCCTCGTGAGGGTCATATCATCGTCCATGCCAGCGACAATGTTCAATCCGCGATCATGAAACACAAACCCGGCCGGGATGTTGGTATCGTTTATCAACAGTATAGTTTATTTCCCTTCTTGACGGCGGTGCAAAACGTTGCCTTTGGACTGATGCTTGATCAAACGAATATTCCCTTTCGAGCATTCAGGCCGTTCAAATGGCGACACTTGCGCAAACAACATCTGGCCGAAGCAGCTACACTGTTAGAGAGGTTAAAACTGAAGAACGCAATTCATAAATACCCCAGCGAAATGTCCGGCGGTATGTGTCAACGAGTGGCCATCGCGCAGGCCCTTATTATGAAACCGATGATTTTACTTCTGGATGAACCCTTTGGCGCCCTCGATGAGGCGACGCGCACGGAACTTCAGGATATGTTGTTGACATTATACGCGGAAAACAACCAAACGATCCAGGCCGGACAACGGCCGCCTTACACGATTATTATTGTCACGCACGAGTTAAATGAAGCCATCCGCGTGGGTGATCGCGTCATAGGCCTATCCATGAACTGGAACTGGAGGAAGGACCATGCGATTTATCCTGGAACGACCATCGTCTATGATAAACGTGCGCCCATTTTCTTACCAGAACAAGAAATTGATTACGCCATGCTAAAAAAACAAAAAGAGGAAATATCACATGCTGTGTTCGATGCATCGTTTCAGCAGGACCGTGATGAATTCAGACAATTCTGGTCAGAAAACAAAACAGGAAGGAGTCAGGATGCATGAAAGACATTGATTATGATTTCATACGACAAACAGGACGTGTGCTCAATTCCTTAGAATCCAGCACGATTCTTTTGACAGGCAATGTCCATGATATTTTTTATGCCCAAAAGCTGAAACAGTACGTGCCTTTATTGGATTTTCTCAAATCAAATATGAAGATAAACGATAATCTGATCGTGACCTATAAAATATCGAGTACCGTAAAATTCCAGAACATCAAAGAAAGAAAATCCTTTTCCGATGCCTGGGAATACTGGCGCTACGGTGAAGAGCCCAACGAGAAATTTAACCTTCTGCTAAAAAAAGCGGGCGCAAACATCACGTATGCCTTAGAGTTATTGCGGCAAATGTGCGTCTGTTCAAATGCCGTTGACGAGAACGGTAACCCGGTCTTTGAAAAAAAATTGCTGATCATCATTGAAGGCATTGAGGCCATCATTCCCGCCGGCGCTTTTTCCGCAATGAGCGACAGTGAACGTATCCGCGCGCAAATATGCATTGATTGGTTCAAGGACCCACTTTTTATTGAAAACCGTGATGCTGTCATTTTAATTTCGGAATCCAAACAGCGCATGAACCCTTCCATCGTGACCCTGCCGCATTTGATTGATCTTAGCGTGCCGTTCCCTAATCAAGACCAACGCGCTCATTATGTTACCTGGTTTAACACCCAGAATAACGCCCATAAAATAATATTTCAGGGGAAGAAAAAAGAATTAACAGAAAACACAGCGGGCTTATCAACTTTAGCGCTCAGACGTCTGCTGAAAAATGCCGCGCACAAAAAAGGCCGGATCAACTCCGATGACGTTCTGCGTGAAGTGAAAAACTTCATTGAACGTGAATTAGGCGACGTGGTTGAATTTAAAGTCCCGAAACATTCCTTAAAAGATGTTGTCGGATGCACGAAAATCAAAAAATATGTCCAATCAAAAGTCATTCCCCGTTTCAAAAGCACGAAAAACGATTGTCTGCCCGGAGCCACCATTTGCGGCCCCATCGGCAGTGGAAAAACGTTTTTTTGGGAAGCTGTCGCGGCGGAATCCGGGATGATCGTCTTAGTCTTATCCCGGCTACGGGATAAATGGTTTGGTGAAAGCGATGTGCGCCTGGAGCGTTTAAAGCGATTGCTTTACGCCTTAGTGAATGTGCTGATTTTTATCGATGAGGCCGACGCTCAATTCACAAGTTTGAGCGGAAATAATCAACACGCGACGGAAAAACGGCTGCAGGCCGGAATCCTGGGCATGATGTCTGACCCGGTCCTGCGCGGGCGCGTAAAATGGTTATTATTAACGGCCCGTATCGACCGTTTATCCCATGATATTTTACGGCCCGGACGCCCGGGCAGTCTTGTTATCCCGATGCTTGATCCCACAGGGCAGGACCGGAAAGATTTTCTCCTCTGGTCGATCAAACCCGTTTTAAAAGAAAACCCATCGGATAAAGTCGTCAATATGTTAACGGATATGACAACCGGTTATTTTGCGGCCATGTTTGCTGAATTACGCTCAGAACTATTGGCGGAAGCCCAGGGCAAAAAACTCAGTGTCGCGGCCATAAAAAAAATCATTGCTGATATCAAGCAGCCGGCGGTCAGTCAAACGAGAACCCATCAGGCATTGCTGGCCAAGGCGTATTGCAATCGGAGAAGTTTATTGCCTGATGAAAGTTAAGATATCAAGATGGATATAAATTAAAAAAACAGATTGCGTCATATGTCGATAGAGACTCGAACAAAAAAAGCAGGTAAAACTTACGCGTTTACCGAAGACCATGAAAAAGGGAAGCTCGCTCAATTCTGGTTTCAGCACCCGCCCGAAGGGTTAACTCTTTTTCTTGTTTTATACACGCAGGCCTGTCGGTGGTCTAAATGTCTGGGGTGTAATCTGCCGTCCAAAATGTCGGAGCACCACGTGCCATTTTCAGATATCATGATGCAGATTGATTATTTGTTTAACAATGTCCTGGATGAACCGGAACAAAAAAATTTAAAAAAAATTATTTTATCGAACAATGGCTCTGTTCTGGATGAAGCGACGTTCTCAACCACAGCCCTCATGTATTTTATTGCCAAAATGAATATGCATTGTCCCGCGCTAAAAGTATTGTCTATCGAAACGCGGGTCGAATACATCGACCTGGCTGAGCTTGAAGTACTCTCGCGCGCTTTACAGGAAAAGAATCCGCCCACGCAACTCGAGATCGCTGTCGGTTTCGAGGCCTTTGATGAGACGATCCGAAATGAGCATTTCAACAAAGGCCTGACGATAGAAGAATTTGAAGCAATGGCAGCCATGTTGGCCTCTTATCGGTATCACCTCAAAGTCTATTTTATGATGAAACCTGTTCCGCAAATGACAGAAGAAGCGGCCATTCATGACATCGAGAAAGCGATTCAGTACCTTGACAAAATTTCAGAAAAGCACGGGATACCGATTAACATGCATTTAAACCCCACATATGTCGCGTCCGGCACTCCTTTAGCAGCCGCCTTTGAAAAAGGGGACTATAGCCCGCCCTTACTGCAAAATGTCATCCGGGCGGTTCTCGCCGGTCAAAACAAACGAATTTCTATTTATGTGGGCCTCAATGATGAGGGTTTAGCTGTTCCCGGCGGCAGTTTCCTACGGCCCGGGGATGAAACGATGGTTCAACAATTGGAAAAATTTAATCAGACACAGGATTATCGGTTATTAACTTAGCGATCATGCTAACAATCAGGAGGGAAGAACATGGGATTATTTGATAAAATCCGGGGAGAGTTTATTGATATCATTGAATGGACAGATTCAAGTAACGATACTCTGGTTTACCGCTTTGAACGACATGAAAATGAAATTAAGATGGGGGCGAAATTGACGGTCCGGGAAAGCCAGGTGGCGGTCTTTATCAATAAAGGTAAAATTGCCGATGTCTTTCAGCCGGGCATGTACACGCTCGACACAGACAACTTACCGCTCTTATCCACCATTATGGGCTGGGCGCATGGTTTTCACAGTCCTTTCAAATCTGAAGTATACTTTGTCAACACCAAACGCTTCACCGACCTCAAATGGGGCACGAAACATCCCATTACCTTACGGGACCCTGAATTCGGCCCTGTGCGTATCCGTGCCTTCGGTACCTATGCCATAAAAATTTCTGACGCGACAAATTTTATTCGCGAAATCGCCGGCACAGACGGACATTTCACGACAGATGAGATTACGAACCAATTGCGCAATCTCATTGTTTCCCGTTTCGCAGATATTATGGGCGAAAGCAAAATACCTGTTCTGGACTTAGCGGCAAACTATGATGAACTTGGTGATTTTGTGACTAAAAAAATCCATGACGACTTTACCAAGTATGGACTGAATATCACAAAGATGCTTGTCGAAAATATTTCTCTGCCGGAAGACGTTGAAAAAGCATTGGATAAACACTCCAGCATGGGCATCATCGGAGACTTAAAAAAATATTCCCAGTTCCAAACAGCAAACGCGATGGAGGACGCGGCTAAAAACCCGGGCGGCATGGCTGCAGGCGGAATGGGAATGGGGATGGGTTTTGCCATGGCCAATCAAATGGGACAATCCATGACCAATCAAAACAACCAACAGGACACGCCCACACCGCCACCGGTCCCTCAGGGTGCCGCGTTTCATGTCGCGGTCAATGGTCAACAAACAGGGCCATTCAAGATAGACCAACTCAAACAAAAAATCCAGGATGGGGAAATAAAAAAGGAAACACTCGTTTGGACAAAAGGCATGGGGCAATGGGCCAAGGCAGGAACTGTTCCTGAGTTGACAGCATTATTTAATGCCCTACCACCACCGATCCCTGGATAAGTAAGACAGAAAGAAACAATATTTATGGAAAAAATTGAAGCCCAAAAAGCAAACAAACAAAATAAATATTTTAAATGCAAAGAATGCGCGGCAAAACTTGTTTATCAGCCTGGATCTGAGTATCAAAAATGTGAATATTGCGGACATGAAAATCCTATTCCACAATCTGAATCAGACATCAAAGAACTGGACTTTAACAAATATCTGACGGATTTGTCCCAACAGGAATCCAGTGAAGAGCGCTTGACGATCAAATGCCAGGAATGCGCGGCCCAAACAACTTTTGATCAAAACGTCACAAGTCAAGAATGCGCTTTTTGCGGCACGCATATTGTCTCAACGGCTCAATCGACAAAACAGATCAAACCCCGGTCATTATTACCTTTTAAGATCGATCGGCAGCAGGCACAGACATTATTTCGTGCGTGGATACATAAACTCTGGTTTGCCCCCAATGACCTCAAACAAAAAGCCAGGCAGGATCAAAAAATAAACGGCGTGTACGTGCCGTATTGGACCTTTGATGCTGATACCGTTAGTGTTTACTCCGGAAAACGCGGGGAGCACTATTATGTGACAGAAAGATATTCGGTCGTTGTCGACGGTAAAACGGAAAGCAGAACACGACAAGTGCAGCGAACGCGCTGGTATCACGCGAGCGGGACCATATGGGAAAACTTTAATGATGTGCTCGTGCTGGCGAGCCATTCGCTGCCGCGAAAATATACAGAACGTTTAGAACCGTGGGACCTCAGCAACCTGACGCCATATAATGCGGATTATTTAAGCGGTTTCCGTTGCGAAAGTTATAATCTAACCCTTCCGCAGGGTTTTGTCTGTGCTAAAAAAATAATGGACGAAGAAATCCATCAACTGGTCCGCAATGATATCGGAGGAGATGAACAGCGCATTCATCATGTCCAGACTCAACACGATGATGTCACGTTTAAACACATTTTATTGCCCATTTGGATCAGTTCTTATCGCTATGGAAAAAAAGTCTATCGATTCCTGATTAATGCCAGGACCGGTGAAGTCCAAGGAGAGCGTCCGTGGAGTTGGATAAAAATAACATTAGCCACTGTGATTGTGCTCGGTGCTGTTTTTGCGGTATATCTTTTTCTCAACGCGACTTAAAATGTCAAAATAAAATATTCTAGAATATGTATATTAAAATTGTTAATATAATTGCATAATAAAGTCTGACTCAACCAGATCAGACATATTTTTAAATCAAGGTAAAAGGTGATCATATGAACGAAGAACTGCTTAATTCAAGTGACATAAAAGTCCATGTCCCGCATATCCCCGCGCAGATGGCCGAACAAGTGAGCAAATGCTGTGAGGAACTTGTTCTTTGCCATAAAGACCATATCCTGTCGGTTAACGTCATCGGCAGCGCGCTTTCCCCGGAATTCATGCTGGGACAATCCGATATTAATCTCATCGTCATTTATAACGATCTGGAATTTGACTATCTGCAGATTATTTCATCCGGGTTAATAACACGTTTTAAAAAATTTAAAATTAACACTCGAATCATATCAAAACGCAATCTGATGAGCTCGGCTCCGTACTTCCCCATTGATTTCTGGTCCATGCAGCAACAACATATGTTGCTCTATGGCGAAGATGTGCTGTTAGAACCCGAAATTACGCATAAAGACTTACTATGGCAATTGAACCATGAAGCGAAAGGGATGCGTATGCGCATCAAACAGCAGTTATGGCAATCCTCAAAAAATATCGGTCAGGCACGGAAAACTGTTCTCCGGTATTTTAACAGCGTCATCCTGCTCTCAAAAGTGTTCATGCATCTTAAAAATTATCCCATTCCGAGTTCCACCCCGGCCTTGTTTGATGAAATCAACAAATTGTTATTCGTTGACGCGAATTCTTTAGAAACATTAAACCAGATCAAACAGGGAAACTTAAAACTAACGAAAGGGAATATGTATAACGCTTATGAAATCCTTTTTAAAATCATTAAGAAAATTGACGACCAGGCAGGATCAATTAAATGCTAAAAAAATTCTTTTTCATTTCATCTTTGATTTTCTTTACCTTTGGTTTCTTATCCAACGCCCATAGCAGTTATTACATTTCCCCATACAGTGCCACTTTCGAACTTGAAGAAGATTCTCAACATGTTTGGATTACCCTGGATCTAACCTATAACCTCATTAATGACTCAAAGGACTCCGGGTTTAAATTTATCGGCCCCTATTGGATTGACCATTTGCAAGTCTCAAACGGTTATGGACAAATTTTAGAAAGTCGAGTGGACTATCTTAAAGAAACAAAAATCACATGGATTTTCAATAATAAAATAAGGAACGGCCAAAAACGCATTATTGTTGAATTCCGGATCAAGAACGCGCTAAAAGGAAATTACAATAAAAATTCGTTCAATGCCAGATGGGCAGGCGTCTTTAGAGTTCCGGTCCAAAACGCAAAATACAGGATTGTTTTACCGGAAGGACTCCAATTCGACGATGTTTCGATAAAGGGATTAAATTACAAACAAGAAGGAAACAAATACATTATTTATCAAAGCACCCTCTTTGAACCGAAATTGGAATGCTCTTTTAGTCCCGGGATCACAAAATACCGGCCGAATATCTTTGGATCCGCCTTTTGGTTCTTTAAAGGGGCCGATCTTTACTCCATCTTTAAATTTTTATCCTATATCGTTTTCTTTATCGTCGCCTTAATGCTGTTTCGGACCGCAAAACTTTTCCGCGGTAATCTAAAAATGCGGGGCAGTTCCAGCTGCTCGGGATGTTCCGGCTGTTCAAGCTGCGGGGGATGTGGAGGTTGTGGCGGATGCGGAGGTTGCGGTGGATGATCGGCAATCGAAAATATTTAATAACCGAACCCTTCTATCTGCAGTGGCACATTACCGACCGCTGCGCCCTCAGCTGCCAGCATTGTTACCGAAAGGAAAAAAAAACTAAAGACCTATCTTACCCGCAACTGCTGATTATCCTTGAACAATTTCAAAATTTACTGAAGTCCATCCAACAGAAAGGGCGTATACACCTCACCGGAGGGGAACCCTTCCTTTCAGAACACCTCTTTGATCTCATCCGCGATGCGCAAGCCCAAAAATTACCCGTCCGTATTCTGTCCAGCGGAGTCGGTGTCAATGACCGTCATATCCAGCTATTGCGCCGGACAAAATGCCGTCTCGTACAAATCAGCATTGAAGGGAAACAACCCACGCATGACAGGATACGGGGTCAAGGCTCTTACGACCAGGCCCTGCGGACAATTAAAAAATTGAAAGAACATCGTATCGAAGTAACCATTAACATGACCCTTTCAAAATACAATTACAAAGAAATAAAGGATGTCATCCAACTGGCCCTGAAAGAGGCCGACCGTTTTGCTTTCAGCCGCCTGATCTTACAGGGCTCAGCAAAAGAAAAAATGCAACAAGAAATGCTAACCCCAAAAGAATTGAAATCAGTTTTCCGCCAGGTTTACCGGTTAAAAAATAAATATCATCAAATAGATATCCCTTTGCGGGATCCCATATGGCATGAATTTTTACATGTCAAACCCAAATGCGCTGACAGTATGGTTCATGGCTGCTCAATCGGCTACAGCGGATTAACCGTCGATGTCGATGGGACAATCTTTCCTTGCCGGCGACTACCGATCCCCATCGGAAATCTTTTCAAAGATGATTTGGTTGATATTTGGAATCATTCACCTGTCCTGAATCAATTACGCGATCGGGATCTGTTAAAGGGGTCCTGTCAAAATTGCGATCAAAGATGGCTTTGCGGAGGGTGCAGAGCCGTTGCGTTCTCTATTGAAAATGACTTCCTGGCTGAAGATCCTCAATGTTTCAAAACTCATTCTATTTTTTCTCATTTTTTAAGTAACAAATCACCTTTATAACTTATAATATATCTAAACTTTTAAACAACGATCTATTGGGAATAATCATGAACCATTCTAAATTCACCGAATTAAGAAAATCCATTGATGAAGCGATCACATTCAACAACTTAGCCGCCGCCCAACAACTGGCGGAACAGGGGCTTCAACTGGCACAATACATGGAAGTCCTTGGTGAAATCATGTTTTTTAAAGCACAATTTGAGATCATTAATGAAAACTACGACACAGCCATTTCTTACCTTGATAAAGCGATTAAATATAATCCTTCCGACGGGGCCGCCTACAACGACCGTGCTCTCTGCATGGTCGATCTGGGGATGATTGACGGCGTCTTAGAATATTTTGATAAAGGAATTGATGCTGAACCTGATTTCGCTACGATCTATCATAACAAAGGCTGGTTTCTGAATAAATTGGGCCAGCATCATAAGGCTTTAGATTGCTTGAAAAAAACACTGGCACTTGAATCTAATCGCCCCGTGACCTATGAAAACATAGCCGACGTCTATTCAAACTTAGGCAAGAAAAAAAAAGCGATTCAGGCATACGAAAAGGCATTGGATTGCTTACATTCATCCTACGAAAACATCATCAAACAAATTCACGATGAAATCCAAAGGTTAAAAGAATAAGCCATCAGCAGCGCGTTCATCCTGTCTTTACAATCCTTTACGTAAAACTATTATGCCCACACACTCTTTTGAAGCGATATTAACAACGGGTCCAATCGGACGCACACTCTTAAAGATGACCATCCCCATGATATGGGGAATGTTGGCGATGATGCTGTTTAATCTGGTCGACACCTATTATGTCGCTAAATTAGGCACATTTCCATTAGCCGCTATGGGTTTTACTTTTCCTGTTATCCTGACGGTCGCGCATGTATCCTTAGGAATGGGAATAGGGACTTCTTCCGTAATATCCCGCGCGATCGGAGAAGGGGATCACCATAAAGTGCAACAGCTAACGACACATAGCTTGTATTTGTCCGTAATCATTGTGTGTATCACTATCGTGATTGGCCTTCAAACGATTGAACCGCTGTTTACCGCTCTGGGAGCTAACGCCCAAACAATGCCCTTCATCAAAGACTATATGAAAATATGGTATATCGGATCTTTGTTCCTGGTTGTTCCGATGGTAGGAAATCACGCGATCCGCGCGAGTGGCGATACTTTTATTCCAGGAATGATCATGATTTTTGGATCCATTATCAATATCATCCTTGATCCCATTCTTATTTTCGGATGGTTCGGCGTGCCCGCGCTGGGAATAAAGGGGGCGGCCTGGGCAACACTCATTGCCCGCGCATTGACGATGTTTTTATCCCTTTGGGTTTTAATCAAACATAAACACATGATCGCTTTCGAGTCGCCCATCTTATCGGACATCATTGCTTCATGGAAAAAAATATTGCATATTGGATTACCCTCTTCAGGGTCCATGCTGCTACCAACGATATGTCTCGCTATTCTAACCCGTATTGTTTCAACCTTTGGCCAATCAGCAGTGGCCGGTTACGGCGTCGCGGGAAAAATAGAAGGCTTTGGCCTTGTGATTTTTATCGCGGTATCAACGATATTCGGTCCATTTGTCGGACAAAATTGGGGCGCACAAAAAATCAACAGGGTCAGAAAAGCATTAACAAAAATGGTCTGTTTTTCTATAATCTGGGGGACCTTACAGGCCATTATCCTTTTTCTTTTCGCGCATCCTATTTCAGCCATTTTTAATCGTGATCCTGATGTGCTTCCGTTTACACTGCTCTATTTAAAAATTATTCCGATCAGTTATGGTTTACTGAGTATCCTTTATTTAGTATCCTCGACTTTCAACGCCATCGGACGTCCTTTGCCCGGCATATTCCTCATGATTGTCCGTCTCATCATTCTTCAGATTCCATTGGCCCTGTTGGGAAAAAAATGGTTTGGGTATCCAGGGTTCTTAATCGCGCAACATATCTCGGGGATCATCGTCGCTTTCTGGAGTTACATCTGGATCAGAAAAATTTGTAAAAGGAAACAACACGAACTGGAAACATCCGCGCGTCCTTATTAACCGATCCACCCCGGACTTTTTTTTCTCCGTTTAAAATCTATTGTTTTTCTGCACCGGTTTTATAATTAGCAAAATCAATGCTACGGCCAGCATGGCGCTGAGGCTGTTTAACCCAACATCCTTCCATTGAAAATATCGATTCGGTAAATAGTATTGAATGACCTCATCCCCATACCCGAAAATTGTGACAAGCGTCCAAGACAACACATATAAACCTTTACTTGAAAAATGAAACCGGAGGGCATTGAAGCAGAATAATGTCAAAAGGCCATATTCGATAAAGTGCAAACGTTCTTCCGGCTGTTTTAAAAAATAGCAACTAAGCGCGTAGACCGTTAAGACCAGCAGGAACAGGACAATTTTTAAAGGATTGGCAAAGGCCTTCTTTTTATAAAAGAAAAACACAATAAACCCTGCCGCCGACAGCAAGGTTACATTGATGATCAATCCCAGAGGGGTTGCGGAACGCAGGAATTCACAAATTGGCCGGGCCCGGTAAAGTGTACCATAAATCGCGCTGACCCAGGCCAGAACAAGTACCCAGGCGGTCAGGGGATTATTCATTCTCTGTTGAAACTTTGATGTCATATCCATTTGTCGTTAAAGTAATCATGCCCTGCAAGTCTGTCCGGAAAATTCGTCCGGATACTTTCTCAATTTCTTCTTTATACGGTTTTTGATATTCGTTCGGACCTGTTGACATAAAAATTATTTTATTGTTCATCAACCGCGCAAATGAGTCATCCAGACGACCGCCATGGTGAGGTATCTGAACAGCATCTGTTTCCGCCAATGCCGGATAAATTTTTAATAAAGCCAATTGTTGCCGGGGTTGAATATCAGCTGTCAATAATACGCTGATTTCTTTGTACCGCAATAATAACACCATACTGTTTTCATTAGCCGAATGATCCAGTGTCTGTGGATGCAGGGTCGTGATCGAAAAATCGTCTGGTTTAAAACTCAACCGATCGTCTTTTTTCAGAACACGGACGGGAATCCCGCTTTCCATGATCTTCGCCATAAGCTGATCAAATCCTTGATCGGCTTGTTGGTCGTCTCCATTATAATAAAACTTTTTAAAGGAAACCGCGTCAAGGAGCCTGAGTGCTCCGCCAAAATGATCGTCATGCGGATGCGTGATGATCAATGATCCGATATGGTCGACATCATTTTCTTTTAACCAGTCGACGATCACATGAACATGATCCTCTGAGCCGGTATCGACCAGAATGGGGGATGATCGCGGAGGGATCAGCAAGATCGCGTCGCCATAACCGACATTAAACACTTTAATGATCAGGTCCTTCTGCTGATCGACCGTGTTCGCTGACTGGCCCCAGGCGGGCAAACAGATTACGCAATAATACACCATGACTTTGAAAATAATTTGTCTTTTTAATGACATGAATGACTCCCGTATGATCGACGATCACCAATGCCGACATAAAAATACATTGAATCGCATTACAATCAATAGTATTATAAAACACAAATGGATAATTTCATCTGATTAATACCAAATCCATTAATAAATTGTTCTATCTTAATTCTGAAAAACAGAATTGGTTTTGGTCATTATTTAATGGAATTGGTATAATCATGACCGGACCCGTCCAAACAACATAGAGAAAAACCGCACAATATAAATTTGAATCTCCTTCAACCGGTAAAGCACATTCCAGATGGCTTTAATATGCCGCGGGACTTTAGGGGATAAACGCGCGCTCGGCGTGCCCTTTTTTTCATCATAATAAAACTTATAGGAAATGTCATAGGCGGACAAGATGTTCAATGTCTTTAAGAAGTCTAAAAATGTTTCCGTCGGGAAACCAATGATGATATGTGTCCAGATCAATGTCTGTGGCGAGACTGTCCTGATTTCATCTATAAAAGACCGAACCGTGTCGACGGAATATTTGCGGTTCATCGCTTGAATAATTTTATCTGAACCGCTTTGAATGGAGAGATTAACGCTGTTGATTTTATGATTCTTAAAAAGTTCAATATACTCATTAAAATATTTTTCAACCCACAGGGGATTCAGATAACAAAGATCCACGCCCAGGTCAGGATAAATCTGTTTTACGCGGTCCATCAATGTAAACAGATTTGTTTTTTTGTCTAAACCATAACACCCACAGTCCTCAGCAACCAGACAAAGATTTTTACCGGGATCATACAGGCGTTTGATATCCTGTAAAATATGGTCGATCGGACGGGACCGTAATTGTCCTTTCGCCCGTTTAATCACACAATAACTGCATTGGCTCAGACATCCCTGAGAAATCTCAACAAAAAATTTATTCTTCTTGTATGCTTCGTCTAAGACCTGTTTAATCTTGAGTTGCATCCCGGGATGAAAATGGGCCGCGAGGTATAAAAATTTACCGATGGATAAACAGATTGAATCGGTCCAATCATAATACCGGTTCTTACTTATGTATATCTGGTCAATCCGTTCGTCCGTTAACGCCGCCCCGGTCAAATTCGCAAAAGGGACCTGGGAAGCAAAAATTTCATCTAATTCGTTTAATTCCGAAATCAAAATCGTATCGGGATAAATTGAGGTGATCACCTCCTGATCGATCTTGTTCAAACACCCGATAGATATCAGTTTGCTGCCCGGTTTTTTGGCTGAACAATAATCTTTAATCAAATTTTCCGACATGTTCTGATGGAAAGCATTAAACCCGCAGGTATTGATGATAATAACGTCCGCGTCCTTAACAGATTTCTCGATATGATGATCGTTACGCTCAAGATATTCATAAACACGTGATCCAAGAATGCTGTTAGCTTTGCAATTCACACAGGCTGTGTCAATAAAAACTTTATATTGTGACATGCATTTTCCTTAGACATTTAAATCAAACATATAATTGATATAGGACGTATTAATAAATTTTAACGGCATACGCCGGATTGTCAAATTGATTTATCTCATCAGCTATGCTTTTTTTAGCAAAAAATCTAGCCTATATTTTTTAATGCTGTAGAATGAAAATGATTGTTTATACTAACACGAGCATTCTTTTCAACTCATGAAAATGATTCGAGATAAAAAAACCAATGTTTATTACCGCAAATGGAATATTCCGTCACCTAAAGCCGTGCTGTTTCTCGTCCATGGTTTAGGGGCCCATTGCGGAAGATGGGAATTTCTTGCCAAATATTTCACAAAGTCTAAATTTGCCATCTATGCCATTGAGTTGCAGGGCTTTGGTGAGACCAAAGGGATCAAAGGACATATCGATTCATTTCAGGAATATTATAACCATATCAGCAGCATCACAGCTTTTATCAAAAAAGATCATCCCACTAAAAAAATCTTCTTGTTGGGAGAAAGCATGGGTGCCCTCATTTCCTTTATTTACACATTGCATCATCCGGACATTTTTGCCGGACTGATCTGTCTATCCCCGGCATTTAAAAACAGTATACCTTTCACGTTTAAAGATTATTTGAAAGTCTTCACATCGTATATTTATAATCCCAAAAACCAACTGACCATGCCGTTTACGCCACAGATGTGCACACGTGATCAGCATTATCAACAGGTCATGATGCAGGATAAACGCGAACATCAATTCGCGAGCGCTAAACTTCTGATCAATATTCTCCTGGCTCAGATTAAAGCGCAGGCCAACGCAAAAAAACTTTCAACTCCAACATTATTTCTTCTGGCGAGAAAAGATTATTTTGTGGATCCTCTCATGAGCTTAAAAATATTTAATAAAATACGAATGGAAGACAAAACTCTGATTCAATATCCTGAGATGCACCATTCCTTGTCCATTGATCTGAACCGCGATAAAGTCTTTGGTGATATCTTAAAATGGATTGAAAATAATTATTAAACGCACGTCGTCATTTTTCAATATATCAAACAACGGCAACAGCTGATATGTCATTGAATTTATAGAGGAAAATCGGATGGAATACATTCTGGCAATTGATCATGGAACGACAGGAACCCGTGCCATTCTCTTTGATAAACACGGGAATAACAAGGCCAGCGCTTACAAAGAATTCACCCAGTATTTTCCCAAACCAGGATGGGTCGAACATGACCCGAAAGACATCTGGAAATCTGTTCTGGTCACCATAAACGCTGTCCTACGTCAACAGCCGAAAGCCAAAATTCAATCGATCGGCATCACAAACCAACGGGAAACAACCATTGTTTGGGATAAAGAAACCTCTCAACCGATCTATCCTGCCATTGTATGGCAGTGCCGCCGTACCGCGCCGAGATGCGAGCAGTTAAAGAGGGAGAAAGGACTAAAAACCCTCATCAAAAAGAAAACCGGACTCCCTATTGACGCTTACTTCTCAGCAACCAAACTGGAATGGATTTTAAAACATGTTAAAAACGCAGCGGACAAGGCGCGCAAAGGGCAACTTCTTTTTGGTACCACTGACACATGGATTTTATGGAAACTGACAAAAGGCGCCGTACACGCAACCGACTACACGAACGCGTCACGCACAATGCTGTTTCATATCGAAAAAAAACAGTGGGACGCGTTCTTACTTAAAAAATTTCATGTGCCGAAAATAATGCTGCCCGAAGTAAAACCATCGTCCACACTTTTTGGATATACAGCTAAACATCGGTTTTTACCGGCAGGCATCCCCATTACCGGCGTCGCTGGCGATCAACAGGCGGCACTCTTCGGCCAAGCCTGCTTTGAACCCGGCAGCATAAAAAACACCTATGGAACCGGTTGTTTTATGCTTCTCAATACAGGTCAGAAACGCATCAACTCCCGCTACGGACTCATCACAACACTGGGTTGTGACGCGGACGGACAACCTGTTTACATCTTGGAAGGAGCCATCTTCATCGCCGGATCAGCGATTCAGTGGCTACGTGATGGATTAGGTTTACTGGCATCGGCCCCGGAATCCGAAAAAATGGCGCTAAAGGTGAAAAGCAATGATGGCGTCTATTTTGTTCCCGCACTGGTTGGTCTGGGCGCGCCTTACTGGGACCAGAACGCACGCGGCTGCATCTATGGGATCACCCGCGGGACCACAAAAGAACATATGGTCCGCGCGGCCCTTGAAGCGATGTGTTATCAAACAAAGGATGTCCTGGACGCCATGCAAAAAGATTCAAGACTAAAAATCAAAGCACTTAAAGTGGATGGGGGAGCTATCGCGAATAATTTTATTTGTCAATATCAAGCGGACCTGCTGAATATCAAAGTCATACGTCCTCGAAACATTGAGATCACGGCTTTAGGGGCCGCATATTTAGCCGGACTGGCCAGCGGATACTGGAAAAGTTCGAAAGACATCCAATCCATTTGGAAATTAGACCGCAACTTTAAGCCTTCATTGAACCCTAAAAAAGCGAAAAAATATTATCAAGACTGGCAGCAAACAATTCAACGAACGTTATCGACAAAAAAACATTATCATGATTAATTTATTATGCATTTTTGAAAAGTCTAATTATTAATGAAAACCTATGACATTATCATTATTGGCGCAGGGGTGGTGGGAACAGCCATTGCCCACGAATTATCCCAATATGTCCTGGATATCGCTGTTTTAGAAAAAGAAGAGGAATTATCCTTTGGCGTGTCCAAGTCCAACAGCGGCATCATTCATCCGGGCACACAAAATCCGGCCCGGTCGCTCAAAGGCAGACTATGCGTTCAGGGAAACACACTGATCAGAAAAATCGCAAATGATTGCGGGGTGGAATTTAAAGAAGTGGGTGAATTGATTCTGGCCTTTCATGACGATGACCTTCCGCGATTGACGCGTATCAAGGAAGAAGCCGAGCTTTTAAAAGTTCCCGGTTTACGAATCGTTAAAAAGGATTGGCTGCGCAAATATGAACCGAACCTTTCGCCAGACGTCGTCGCGGCTTTATATGCCCCTACCGCGGGCATTATCAGCCCGTATCGGCTTGTTTATGACCTGGCCGAAAACGCGATAGCCAATGGCATCGAATTTTATACGGACCATCCGGTCACAAGTTTGACAAAGTTAACCGATGATGATTTCCATCCCAATCCTTTGTTTGAAGTGACAACACCCCGGCAAACCTTTCGAACGCGCTATGTGGTCAATGCCGCCGGGTTATATGCCGATGAGATCGCGGCCATGCTCGGTATGAATGATTTTAAAATCATTCCCCGTAAAGGTGAAGAGTTCATCCTGGACAAAAAAAAAGAAAATATGACCAATCATTTATTGTTCCCTTTACCGTCAAAAACGTCCAAGGGGGTCTTAGTGATTAAGACCTCCGACGGCAATCCGATGATCGGCCCGAACGCCGTTGATCAGACGGCAAAAGATGATTGGTCGACCAGCGAGAAGGGCATGCGTGAAGTGGTAGCGGGCGTTCAACGTATGGTCCCGCATATTAACGTGAATGATATTATCGCTTATTTTGCCGGTTTACGCCCTGTCGCCGGTGAAGACTTCATCATCCGCCATGAGGAACAATGCCAGGGATTCATTAATGTCGCCGGCATACAATCCCCCGGGTTAACAGCAGCCCCGGCCATCGCGATTTACGTTAGTGACCTGCTCAGACAGGATCATTTAACCCTCAACCTCAAACAATCTTTTCATCGTTACCGCAAAAAATCGATTCACTTATTTTCCATGCCTTTTCAGGATACCGAAGAAAAAATTGAAGAAAACCCGGCTTACGGGGATATTGTCTGCCGGTGTGAAATGGTATCAGCCAAAGAAATTTCTGATGCCATTAACCGTGGAGCAACAACTCTCGATGGCATCAAATTTCGCACGCGCGCGCAAGCAGGACGTTGTCATGGTGGCTTCTGCACCACACGCATTATGAAAATGCTGGCAGAAAGCCAGAAGGTCCCCCTGACACAAATCACGAAAAAAGGCAAAGGGTCAGAAATCGTTATGGAGGACCGCATTGATGATTGAACGTGACCTGATCATCGTTGGCGCCGGACCGGCAGGTTTGGCAGCAGCCCTGTCGGCACATCAGCACGGGGTGAAAGACATCTTACTTATTGAACGGGATCAATTCTTAGGTGGAATATTGCAGCAGTGCATCCACCCCGGTTTCGGCATCGACTATTTTAATGAAATATTAACCGGTCCAGAGTACGCCCAGCGCTTCATCGAAAAAATATTAAAAATCCCGTCGATAGAAATAAGCCTGCAATCGTTTGTCGTCCACTTAACAAAAAATAAAGAACTGATTGTCTTAAAACCCGGATCTTTAAGCCGCTACAAAGCAAAAACCTTAATTATAGCCACTGGCTGCCGTGAACGCACACGGGAGATGATCCATATCCCGGGATCCCGCCCCGCCGGAATTTTTGCCGCCGGGTTAGCTCAAAAACTCATTAATATTGAAGGATTATTACCCGGAAAGAATATTGTGATTGTTGGATCCGGGGATATCGGCTTAATCATGGCCCGCCGCTTAACGATAGAAGGGGCGCGTGTCAAAGCTGTGGTTGAAATCCAGAAACAAAGCCGCGGACTATTGCGGAACATGGTCCAATGTGTCGAAGATTTTAATATTCCCTTTTACCCGAGCCATAAAATCGTGAAGATATACGGAAACATGCGAATGAAATGTGTTGATGTCGTACAAATTGATGATCATTTTCAACCCATAGCCAACACCTTATTCAAGATTGATTGCGATACTTTACTGGTCTCCGTCGGACTCATTCCGGAAAATGAATTAATTGAAATGGCTGGAGTGGAAATAGACGAAAAAACAAATGGACCGCGTTCAACATCCGTTAATACGACTTCCATTGATGGTTTATTTGTTTGCGGAAATGCTTACAAAGTGTATGATCTGGTTGATACCGTAACCACCGACAGCGAACAGGCCGGTAAGTTAGCGTATGATCACCTGCAAAAAACAGACTAACACGGCCGTCCTGTTTAGGGCCGGACGATCATAAACAGTCCGAAACGCTATCCTTTTTTTAAATAAATGTAAGGAAAAGTATGAACACCAAAATAACTTGTGTCGAATGTCCAAAAGGATGCGTCATTGACGTTGAGATGGAAAACAATGCTATCATCAGCATAAACGGACATTCGTGTCAAAAAGGGGAGGATTATGCTTGTGCTGAAATCCGTCATCCGGTCCGGTTCTTGACCTCGACTGTTTTGTCAGAAGGCCTGGAATTTAAAATGATACCTGTGCGCACAGACAAACCTATCCCCAAAAATAAATTATTTGAGGCCATGCAATTGGTCAAACAAATACACATAACAGAGTCCGTCAATACCGGAAATGTGTTATTCTCAAATTTGCTCGATTTAAATGTCGACTTAATCGCGACACGTTCCTGTCATAAAAAATAAACCGTGTTTGTATGCCCTAAAGGTCCATCCATGTCCAAATCGCTTCAAAACTTGTTTTCGGCAGCCGGCATCATATGCTGTCTATTGATATTCCCCGGCAATGTGACCGCTCAAGAAGATCCCACGGATTATTTTCAGATTCAAAAACAATTGAATGACACATTGTTTTTTCAAAAAAAAAAATTTCATAAACTTGTCAAAAAAACACAACAAACAAAAACCACGGATGCGGCAGACGCCAAATTCAAAATTGCCCTTTTTATGCGCGCCGGCATGACAAAAGCGACATTAGCCGCTGTCCAGGACTTAAAACGCCTGGCACCCAAACTAAACAACCATGACATCAGTCAAATCTATTGCTCTGCCTGTGACCGATATGAAAACTGGTTTGTCGCTAAAGACCTGGTCGATACTTTTGCTGAAAACATTTCTGAAATCGATATTCGCAACCGTCTGATCAAATATTTTCAATCACAACGCTGGTCCGTTGGCAAAATTGATCACTGGTTGGCAGACAAACCCGACGGGGTTGATCATTTCTGGCTGAAAACGCGTCTCAGATTTAACAAAGAATATCATCAGGAACGTCCAATCATCCGGTCTTTAACAGACGCGGTCAAACAGGACCCGGATGACATCAACAACGTTCAGACATATTTAGAGATGCTGACCTTGATCAAAAGCGGTGACTATCAAGAACAGAACCTGGACTGGATGCCGAAAAAAATTAAACCCCAACGCGCGACCGACGCCCATGTGATCGCCATGCAGTTATTCCGGTTATCGAATTTTAGCGCGGCGCGTCATTTTTTTTCAGAGGCCCTGCGTATCCCCTTAACCGACGGGGAAATTCAAGACAAAAGCAGTCGCATGCAGGTGATCCGCGCGACGAATCAAATTAAAACCGCGTTTAAAGTATCCACGCTGGAAGCATATGCCAAGTGCATGGTTAAACTGCGGGATGTGACTGCCGCTCAAAAGCTCATGCTGCGGGCCAATCAGTTACGGAAAAAACACAACCTCAATATGAATTTCTTTTTAGCCGGAGAAATACAAGGTCAAAGCGGCCAGAGGATCATCGAAAATAAAATTCAAAAAAAAGAAATCCGTGAAAAAGACAGTCCCCAATACTGGCATGAACGAGCCCTTTATTACCGGGGAAGAAAAGAGGGCTACAAAGAATCTCAAGCGATTAAAAAAGGTCTCGCGCTCACCTCGCCGCACCCTCAACCCGAAAAGACGCGTAAAGGTTACACGGATTGGCGCAGCGTCTTGCTCAACGATTATATTCATTACTTAAAACGTCAGAATAAGATTAAAGAGGCGCTTCAATTAATCCTGACCGAAATCGCCCAAAGCCCGCCAGAATCCATATCAGCGAAAAGGGCGGTCCACGCGCTTTGCTTTGACTACCCGCAGCACATCAATATTGACGATGAAAACCTCTGGAAATGGTTATCGCAACGTCCAAAATGGGAATACATCGAAGAACGATTATTATGGGAGATGTTAAAGAAGGCGCCCGCGCATAAACTGTTAAACTATATGATCAAGGCCGAGAAACTGGCAAAAGGGAATGACCCCACGCGCGCGTTCGCTCTGGGTTGGATCCTGAACCGAATGAACCAGCCGGTCCGGTCGATCACCCTGCTTAAAGAAGCCATGGCCAATGCCCCGGATGAAAAGTTTAAAAGAAAAACGATATTTACGCTGTTTGAGTCCTATCTGGACATTAAGGACTGGGTCCATGCCGAGAGAATATTCCCTGAGGCCGCCCGGCAATTAACGCCCGGCGAGATGACGGACTGGTATGCCCGTATCGCGGTTGCTGCCGCTGAATCGGGTGATTTCAAAGACGCGATCCGCATATGGGAATCCTTAGCCAATATTAATCCCTCAGCCATTCATCAGCTTGAAGCGATGCTGCAGGCCGGGCTCAAAGAAGAATTAACCGCGTTTTATAAGATCATGGTCTTCCGGCTGCCACACTCAACAATCCCCAAAAAAGCCCTGTTGATGATTAAGGCCAAAAAGTAACCGATTCACGTGTAGCTCCATACCCGGCTGATGCAGGACAACCAGCAGTGGATGATCCACACATCAGCGTGTATAATAACGGCTATCGGCAATTGCGGCAAAAGAAACACGCATAAGGCCTGGCGCATGGCTGTGGAAATGTGGTGACAGATTCTTGGATTCTAAGCGTACTCAAGCGGTCCCACGTGTTACCCAATTTTGAAAAAATTGGGTAACATTAATAGCTTGGTAGTACACTGTTCCCCTAAATTATGAAGAAAGTTTTGAAGGAGGTGAAGGTACGGGATCGAAAGTTTATGTTGATCCTAATAATAAGATTCCTCTGTCAGGAAATGTTCCGCGTGATCTAGAGAGTCAGATGGCGCATGAATCGCAACATATTGTTGACTATCTTAGAGGAAAAGCTAGTAGAACAGAAAAAGTAAATGAGCAAAAAGCAACGGCTGTTGAAAATGAAAATAGGGCTTCACGAGATCTTAAACAAAGAGAATATTATGGGGAGAAAAAAAAATGGAAAGTAAAACAGTACGATTTTTCTACATGTCCAGAACAATAATATTGATTTTGTTGTTGTTTGTTATAACTTCCGATGGTTATACAAATCCATTGCCTAAAAACCATCATGTTGTCCAGTTTGATAATTCAAGGTATTATCTAAATATTCCAATGTTGGTTGATTATACTGAAAAACAGGAGTATTTTCTTAATCCTTTTTGGGGAGTAAAAATTATAAACTTATATGTGGATAACAAAAAAGTGATCCGAAAAGAAACTTTTCCCTCTTTTTATGATGAGCCAGACACTTCAACATCAAAGAATTTCGATGGTTCTTTTGTTTACATTCGCAGGTGTATTGATGGAGGAGATGAAGAGAAGCCTGGATGGGAAATAATTTCTATTGAAGATATTAATATGAAGGACTTTGGATTTAGATATTTTTATTACGCTATCCCCCGAGAAGCTAAACATATCCAAATCCATTATCAAATTCGTTATGCGGATATGAGCTTAAGTCCGTTAAAAATTGTTGATATGTGGGACATACTAGAGAAGATTCCATCAGAATAGTTTTATGGATCATAGACGTTGATACACTTATGTGTAAGCGTAAGTGTTATCGCCAAGACGTGTGCCACGAAGCTGTATGATAGATGAGAGGCCTTGATGCTGCTTTGGTAAATGATACCGTCCAGACTCTGATCATACCGGTTGCCGAATAAAACCTGTATAAAAACAGGTCTCAAAAACGGGCATTACCGAATTATCACTGTTGCTTGGAGAAGGTTTGGTCCAAACTCGTCGTATGTTTCGACCGGTTAACTTCAAAAACATATGATGACAGTGCTGCCGAACAGTACACGTATGATAAAAACGGAAACTTATTACGCGTTACACCGCCCGGTAATGATCCGGTCGATCATGTCTATGATGCTCTGAACAGGTTAACTGATAAAGAGTTTGTTAATAGCAGCAGTCTGGATGTTGCATATACCTATGATACCGGCGGACGCATGTTAACGGCAAATACGACTGCTAGCAATTTAACTTATGTGTATAATGCTTTGAACCGGGTCACAAGTACAACCCAACGGATTAACAGCACAAATTATACAATCGCGTATGATTCTGATTTAGCCGGGAACAGAACACAGGTAACATATCCATCTAATAAAGTTATTGATTACACGTATGACGATAAGAATTATATTACTGAAATCGAAGTTGATAACACTTCATTGGTTGAATACACGTATGATCCGCTTGGACGCCGTACCCAAAAGGACCTGAAAGGCACTGTTACTCAGAGAGCGAGCTATACCTATAGATAGTTTCATAAAATCTGCAATATAGCTTGACGAGAACCTAGCGAATAAG
>JAIORP010000005.1 GCA_021108075.1 Candidatus Omnitrophota bacterium
AATATTAACACATCTTTATTCTATTAATGATTTATAGGATGAGGATTATACCAGGGGGCTTAAAGAAAAGAGCTATGCCGTTGATGTTGCTTATAATGGGGTCGACGGGCTCTATTTAGCTGAGGAGAACCCTTATGATTTAATTGTATTGGATATTATGTTGCCAGGTAAAGATGGAATATTTATTTGCCGTGAACTCAGAAAAAAGAATGTGGATGTTCCCATATTGATGCTTACAGCCAGAGATGATGTAGAGGATAAAATATCCGGATTAGATTCAGGGGCGGATGATTACTTAACGAAACCGTTCGCGTTTGCTGAATTTTTGGCAAGAGTCAGAGCATTGATACGTAGAAAGAACAATGTAACAACGACAATGAGTTAGATCAAATAACTCACAAAGTAACTCGCGCAGGCAAACTCATTGAATTGACCAGCACAGAATATTCCCTCCTTGAGTATCTTATGTTAAACTCCGGACAGGTTGTTACCCGGACTATGATTTCCGAACATGTTTGGAATGATGATTTCGACAGCTTTTCTAATGTCATTAATGTGTATATTAATTACCTGCGCAAAAAGATTGACATTGGTTTTGACAAAAAGCTTCTCCATTCCCTTCGCGGTACGGGATATATCTTAAAGGAAGAGTAAGATGAGATTCAATTCTATCCGCTTTAAACTGAGCATATTGTATTCAATTGCTTTAACGGTCATTTTGATCGTTTTTAGTTCTGTTATTTATTACAGCATTTGCAATAGGTTGTATCATGACTTGGATGACGAATTGAAGACTAAAGCAGACGAGATTGAAGGCATCTTAAATACGTATAAAGAAATCCAATACCATAGGGATTATCCGACAGGACCTATCTTAGGAATACCTATGATGGAAGGTGCCGGCAAAAGCCAAGAGATGGTTATCAATGATGTCTGGGGAGCTCAATTAAAAGCACTGAACCTGAAAAAGGATTTTATCAATATAATTGATATTCACGGCAGGTCTATTTTTAAATCCGAAAATTATAAAGGAGAAGTAGTTTCATTATTCAGAAAACAATTCCCCTTTTCTTTCGAAAATGTTGCCTACAAAAGTTTGGTCAATAATAAATTTAAACTCAGGGCAGTCAATATTCCCATCTCTTTTCGCCAAACTCAATTGGTTATACATATAGGGGCACCTTTAAATTCTCTCTTAGGAATATTGGACGAAATATTAATTTTTTTTATCGTAACAGCAATTATTCTTCTCGTTTTAACCAGCTTTGCCGGGAATTATTTTGCGCAGAAAGCCCTTAAACCAGTTGCGTTGGTCTCTGAACTTGCGAAAAAAGTTTCACAGGAAGATTTGAGCGTCAGGATCGAAGAAAAAGAGATAGATGAAGAGATGAAGCAGCTGGTCAGTTCTTTTAATGTGATGATTAGTCGGCTGGAGGGATCCTTTAAACATATCAATGAATTCAGCTCCCATGTGGCCCATGAACTGAAAACACCACTAGCTATTTTAAGAGGCGAAATTGAATTAGCGTTAGAGCGAGATAGAAATCCTAAAGAATATAAACGAGTTATGCGGGATTGCCTTGAAGAAATTGAACGGATGGTTAGGATTATAAAAGACCTTCTTATCATAGCAAAATTGGACTATAAGCCAGATATTTTTAAGTTTAAGAAAATTAATTTTGTTCAATTTTTTAATAAAATTTATGAGCAAAGCAAAGTATTGGGTGTCCCCAAAGAAATTGAGGTCGAATTGAATACTCCTAACGAGGATATTCTTATAAATGCGGATAAAGCTCACTTACGTCGGCTATTTTTAAATCTTGTTAATAATGCCGTTAAATTTACACCTTCTAAAGGAAAAATAAACCTTTTAGTAACGATAAAAGACTCAAAAGTTTATATTGATATCAAAGATACGGGGACGGGAATATCTGAAGAGCATAGTAGCAAGATATTTGAAAAGTTTTTCCGTGTCTCCAAAGATGAAAAAACTACAGAACCAGGAACGGGATTGGGTCTTAATATAGCCCTCTCTATTGCCAAAGCCCACCACGGCGATATCAAAGTATCTAGCCAGATGCAAAAAGGAACCACCTTTACTGTTATCCTTCCGTTAGTGTAATTTCTGCCCCCGCACATATTTATTGACTTTAATAGAAAAATAAGAAAATTTTAATTTTCATTTAATCTTTCTCTTACATCCCATCTGTTATTATTTTGTTAGAAAATAAATATTGAATTATTAGAAAGGAGGTATTTGTGATGAAGAATAATAAAGTTCTTGTCGGAATCATTGTTGTTATGACTATTGGGATAGCATTTCTCGTATACGAGAGAGTGCAGTTAAAGCGGCAGATCGTCGAGTTCTCATCACCGGCGGAATTCACCTTGCCCCATTTGAGATTTGATAAAAAATATTCCATTCTGCCTAATTTTTATTCTCAAAGCAATCAATGGGATCCGTTTAAGGAAATGGACCGATTACAAAAAGAAATGAACAGGATGTTTAAAGATAGTTTTTGGCGGGGAGCAGGCTTAAGTAATTTTGAACGAGGGCATGTCTTTGATCTGGATGCTGATATTAAGGAGAAAAAAGATGCATACATAATTAAACTGGATATCCCCGGTATGGATAAATCCGATATAAATATCGAACTACAAGATCACAATCTTATTATCTCCGGAGAGAAAAGCGGTGACGTAGAAGAGAATAAAGAAAATGAATTTTATAAAAGAGAACGCAGCTTTGGCTATTTTTCAAGAGCGATTCCGTTACCTCAAAATGCCAGTGATAAAAATATTCAGGTAGATTATAAAAAAGGAGTACTGACCATAAAAATACCCAAAGAATCAGACCGGAAAGAAAGTATAGCAAAGAAACAAATTTTTGTTAAATGAATATTAAATTATAATTTCTAGGAGAAATCATGAAAAAAACAATACTTATTGTTGATGATGAAGACCGTATCCGACGGGTTTATCGTCAATTATTTAAGCGGCAGGGATTCAATGTCTTAGCCGCCGCTGATGTCCTGGATGCAAGGGATATGCTGCTTAAAGAGGACATTGATCTTGTCTTGCTTGATATCAATATGGGGGAAATTAATGGGGATATTTTGTACGAAGTGGCACAATCCTTTCATAAAGATATTAAGGTCATTGTTTCAAGTGTGTATTCACTTGAGGATCAAAAGGAGCTGATCGCGGGGGCGGATGACTACTATGATAAATCCGACAGTTTAAGAATATTAGTGAATAAAGTCAAAAATGTTTTGTTGGATAACTCTCATGTTCAGAAAAGGAGAAATATTCTTGTTATAGATGACGATAAAAAAGTAAGGCTTATATTCCACAAATTGCTAAACAACTCAGGCTATCATTCTTCTGAGTTCGGAGATGGCGAAAATGTTCTCCAATATTTAAGAAAGCAAATAGAAAAGATAGATCTGATTATTCTTGATTTGGCTATGCCAAAAATTGCTGGTGAGGATTTTTTTGAAGAGATCAAAACAAAATATCCGGATACAAAAATTATTATAGCCAGTAATTACCCGGTTGATACACAGGAAGCTTTTGTTTTTGATGCGGATGATTATTATGACAAATCGGATGGTATTGCAGTTTTTCTTGAGAAAGTGAAAAGGTTAATAGGGGCAAATGAAGAGTGTTGTCAACGAAAAGCGTGAGCAGAATGTTTATATTAAAAAAGAATAGATTTAAATAAGGGAGGTAGCCCGCTGGCATTATCTTTATTGAGAACGAAAGCCTAAAAAAGGTTTCCAAGAGAGGTAGGGATGAAAAATAAACGGTTGCGTAATCCTAATGGCAGATTTAAAACGTATTTTTAACTAAAAGAGCAATTTCAACCATCAATGAAATATTAAAAAGAGCGGCAAAAATAAAATAACAACCAATGAAACAAGATATTGAAAAAAACGGATTTCAGGGGAGGCATGAAAGAAATATTCTTTTAACAGGGTTAGGAGTATTGTTATTTTATTCATTATGGGTTTGTGTAAAATATTTTTTAAATCCCGAGGAAGGATTTTTAATAGCATCATTTTCGGTAACACGTTTATTGATTGGCAATCCCGCGGGAGTATTCTGGGGATATGCTATAGGATTTAACCAAGGATTGATAGTGATTGTTAATATGATTATTGATACAATTGTTGTATTCATTTTATATCCTTTGCTGGTTTTAACTTTTAAGCAATTTTTGGATATTCCTATGTTAAAACCGTTTAAACGGCGTTTTTTTAAAAACGCTGAAATTCACCTTAAAACAATTAAAAGATATGGAGCGTTAGGGCTTTTTTTATTCGTTTTATTTCCATTATGGGGAACAGGGCCTGTTGCGGGATCTATTATTGGATTTTTGATGAAATTGAGGCCATGGATAAATATGAGTATTGTTTTAAGTGCGACTTATTTCAGTACTGTTATTTACTCTATTGTTTTCAAGCCCCTTCATGGATTTATCTGGGCATTTGATCCAAAGGCGCCCATGTTTTTGATATTAGTTTTGCTCATAATAATTATAAGCATAAAAATAGTGCGTTGGCTTAATTATAAAAGAAAATGGATTTAATTATGCAACTAAAATGGTTTTTCTGGAAATATATTGTTCGTAATGCGGCCAAAAGACATGGCTTTCTTGATCCTATTGAAATTTTATCTCGCCTTCAAAATTTCGCGCAACCAGCCGAGGTGGCTGCCCCTGTGGAATTGCTTCGCGCAGGAGTTGTTTTTCATGCCAGGGGACTGATAAATAGTCAAGCTATTCAACATAATCTTGATTGGATTTGGCCTTATTGGGTGGAATGTCAGTTTGATCCGCTTAATGAAGCGTTTATTCCAAGGGCATTTTCAATCACACATGTTAACCTTACCCATAGGAACTGGACGGCCCTAGGTGTCCCTGATACGCAACAGTGGCCTATTGTTGATCCTAAAGGATTAGTTACTCCTTTTTTCGATAGTTGGTCCATTGACAGTTGGATTATTCCAGAGAAAGGACAACCCTTACTTCCCTCGCGTTGTCAAAACAGTTCACAAAAATTGATATTTGATAACAGTTTAGCTCTTATCACAGAAACAAGAGATAGACAATCATCCATTACTTCAAAGGTTGAGGTGGATTTTGACAAAGAAAATCTCTGCTGCCGATTAAACATAAAGGGACAATCTTCCGCGAAAGGTTGGTTAGTTGTTGCCCTCAGGCCCTATAATCCAGAAGGAATAAGCTTTATTCATGAAATAGAACAGCTTAAAAAGCAAGAAGGATGGAAGGTGAATGGCAAACAACACATTGTTTTTGATCAATTACCTGACAAGTATCTTCTGTCTTCATATAAAGAAGGCGATGTGTACCGATTTTTGAAGGACCAAACGCTACATAAACAAAAAGAGAAAACGCATATTAAATGTAAAGTGGGAATGGTAACAGCTGCGGCTTTGTTCCCGTTGCAGGCAGATGTTATGCAAGAAATTAACGTGCATATTCCGCTAACGCGGGAAAAATATTTTTCCGATAAATCAAAAAAAATTCATAGCTGGGAAAAAAGTCTTGAGGGGCATTGTCAATTAAATATACAGGATGAACGGTTTCAATTTTTATATGACGCAGCTATAAGGACACTTGTTTTACTTTCTCCGGAAGAAGTTTATCCTGGCCCTTATACCTATCGAAGGTTTTGGTTTCGGGACGCGGCTTTTATTCTTTATGCAATGCTATGCGCAGGGTTCGACGAGCGCGTGAAACGTGTTTTAAATGGTTTTCCAGAGAAGCAAACACCGCTTGGTTATTTTCTTTCCCAGGATGGTGAATGGGACTCAAACGGAGAGGCTCTTTGGATATTAAGTAAATATTGTGAATTAACAGGAAAAAATCCTGAGCCAAAGTGGAAAAGTTCTATTGTTAAAGGAGCGAAATGGATTTTACGTAAACGGCTTTCTAATAATTTGAAAACGCCTCATTCAGGATTGTTCCCTCCAGGGTTCAGTGCGGAGCATTTGGGGCCAAATGATTATTACTATTGGGATGACTTCTGGGGTGTGGCAGGGTTAAACGCGGCAAGTTATTTAACAGGGTTATTAGGCGATAGTGTATATGCAAAAAGATACGCTGAGGAATCAAAAGAATTTATGGGTTGTATTGAACGCAGCCTGAATCATACCCGAAAATTTTTAGGCCGCTTAGCGATACCGGCGGCGCCATATCGTCGATTGGATGCAGGCGCCATAGGATCAATTGTCTCAGGATATCCACTACAGCTTTTATCAAAAGAAGATCCACGCCTGATCGATACGATAGATTTTTTATTAAAAGATTGTCTGGTTAATGGAGGATTTTTTCAAGATATGACTCATTCAGGAATTAATCCTTACTTAACTCTTCATATAGCTCAAATATTACTCCGCGCGGGAGATCCTCGTTACTTTGAGTTAATGCGAGCGGTAGCTGGTCTTGCGACGTCAACAGGGCAATGGCCGGAAGCTGTTCATCCCCGGACAAAGGGAGGATGTATGGGCGACGGACAACATGTTTGGGCAGCAGCGGAATGGGTTATGATGGTGAGGAATTGTTTTGTTCGCGAAGAAGCAGCAGAAAGAAAGATAATTTTATGTTCAGGGGTACCGGCTCATTGGCTTTCTACAGATAAAGAAATCAGTTTTGGCCCGACATTAACTTCCTTTGGTCCGGTTTCTCTTGTCATTAAAGTAGATCATGATTTCTTGAATGTGGAATGGTCAGCAAAATGGTATAAAGAAGAACCAATAATTGAGGTATGTTTCCCTGGAATGGAAAGGATTGCACCATCAAAAGGAAAGGGTTCTGTTCAACTGAAAAGGATCATCCGATGAAAATTTTAATGGTCACAAACACATACACGCCTATTATCGGAGGTGTCGAACGCTCAATTAAGGCCTTTGCTTCTGAATTTAAAAAACAAGGGCATGAAGTGTTGATCGGAACCCTGGAATTCGACGGGATGCCTGAAAACGAAAAAGGGGTTGTTCGTGTTCCTGCAATCCGCAGGTTCAATGGGAGTGATTTCTCCGTAAGGCTTCCTATTCCCTTAAATCTTTCTTCTGTTTTAGATGAATTTAAGCCGGATATTGTCCATTCCCATCACCCTTTTATTCTTGGAGATACCGCTTTGCGGATTGCCAACAAATATCAGGTTCCGCTGGTGTTCACTCACCACACGAAATATGAGGATTATACTCATTATGTCCCTTTAGATTCTCCTGCCATGAAGAAATTTGCGATTGAACTAACAACAGGTTATGCGGAATTAACCGATCATGTGTTTGCTCCAAGTCAAAGTATTAAGGAATTACTATTAAAAAGAGGGGTGAAAACCCCTATTGATGTTGTCCCTACCGGAGTTGATTTTGATAAATTTTCTCAAGGCGATAGAAAGAATTTCCGAGAAAAGTTTTCAATAAACGATGGTGATTTTATTGTTGGGCATATAGGACGCCTCGCCCCGGAAAAAAATTTGACATTTTTAAGTCAGTGCATCATTTCATTCTTAAAACAGCATAAACAGGCCAAATTTTTATTGGTTGGGAAAGGGCCTTCTCTCAATGAGATAAAGAATTTTTTTAAAAAGGAAGGGTTTGAAGAACGCTTGATTTATCCAGGAGTATTAGAGGGACAAAAATTAATTGATGCTTATCATGCAATGGACATTTTTGCCTTTAGTTCAAAATCGGAGACACAAGGGATGGTTTTGCTGGAGGCAATGGCAGCAGGAGTTCCTGTGGTTGCGCTTGATGCTTCGGGCATAGGGGATGTCATCAGAGATAAACTCAATGGCCGTTTGGTAAAGAATGAAGACGTTGAGGAGTTTAAAGAGTCCTTGAATTGGTTTTTTCGACAGACTGATGAGCAAATACAAATATTGAAAAAAAACGCAGAAGAGTTTGCTGCTTCGTTGTCTATGGAGAAGACATCCCGCAAGGCTCTAGAAATTTATGAATCGCTTTTAGAAAAGGATTTTACCTATTGTGATATTGAGAATACTCCTTGGGAAAAAACTTTAGGACGAATCAAGGTAGAATGGGAATTGATAAGTAATCTTACCGGGGCAGTAGGTTCTGTTTTTAAAGATAAACTGAAAGGCCTGCCTAAGGACGGATGGTATCAGAAAATTTGTCGTTGGTTAAATAATAATGAGTGGTTTACCCTGATTATGGGGTTATCTCAATCAGAGGGGACGTTAACAAGCCCGGGTATTGTACTTATTCAAATAGATGGGTTGTCTTTGAATCAACTGAAGAAAGCAATGAAGAATGGCAAAATGCCGTTTTTACAAAAGTTATTAAAAAAAGAAGGTTATGAACTTTCTTCCTTTTATTCTGGTCAACCTTCGTGCACCCCCGGTGTTCAGGGGGAATTATTTTATGGTGTCAAAGGAGGCGAGGTTCCATCGTTTTCATTTCTAGACCAAAAGACACAGGAAGTTTTCAGAATGTACGATGTGGAAGCGGCCTTAGAGATAGAAAAAAGGTTATCCCCAAAAAACGCAGGACTTTTGGAAGGTGGGAGTTCTTATTCTAATGTTTATTCAGGAGGAGCAAAGGAAACACATTTCTGTGCAATTGATTTAGGTTGGGATCAACTTTGGAGAAAAATAAGGCCGATCAAAATTATTTTTTCAGGGTTAGTACATGTTTTGGGTATTATAAGAACGACATACCGGTTGATTATTGAATTTATTTCTTCTTTCATTGATTGTATTGATGGGTTGCTGAAGGGCGAAAATTTTATTAAGGAGATAAAATTTATTCTCACTCGACTTGGAATATGTATTCTTTTACGTGATTTGATCACTTTTGGGGCCAAAATTGACATCATACGAGGCTTACCTGTTATCCATGTGAACTTTTTAGGATATGATGAACATGCGCATCGACGAGGTCCTTCATCAAGATTTGCTCATTGGACATTAAAAGGGATTGATCGATGTATTGCAAAAATTTATACGGAGACACGGCGTTCGCAACGGAGAAGTTATGATGTATGGCTTTATTCTGATCATGGACAGGAAGAGGTGTTGTCGTACGTAGAAGAACATAAAAAATCAATACACCAAGCTATCCAAGAAATTTTTGAAGAATTTCAGTTACAGGATGATTATTTAGATCACTATGAAGAAAAAGGAGAACAATTTTATCGGGTACATTATTTAGGTCAATGGTTAGTTAGCAAAATATCTCCTTTCTTTGAAAAAAAGAGAAATTTTCCCAAAAAAGACAAATTGGTTGTAACAGCCGCGGGACCGATTGGTCATATTTATTTACCGCGAGAATTGGATAAAGAAGAAAAAGAGCGGTTCGCAAAACGATTAGTACTGGAGGCGAAGATTCCTTTGGTTTTATCAGCGGATGAAGAGGGAAAAGTAAAAGCATGGAATGAAAAGGGAACGTTTATATTGCCTGATAATTCTAAAAATATTTTTGGAGCAGGCCACCCATACCTGGCAGAAGTTACCGAAGATATGATCAGAACATGTCATCATCTTAATGCCGGAGTGTTTACGATTTCAGGATGGAAACCTGATGGGCAGACATGGAGTTTTCCCGCCGAGAGTGGATCTCATGGAGGGCCAGGGGTGGAAGAAATAAATGGGTTTGCTTTGCTCCCTTCTGATATTTTATCTTCTGTTAAAAAGAGCAGGTATATTCGCCCTTTAGATTTAAGAAATACAATGTTGAAATTCATGAAAAAAGAACACGAAGAATATTTTATCAAAGTTCCGACAGAGAATGAATTAGATCGCTTTAGAGAAAATAAAACATTGCGCATTATGACTTATAATGTACATGGGTGCAAGGGGATGGATTCAAAAATTTATCCTGAGAGAATCGCTCGTGTTATTGGGAGACATCAGCCGGATATTGTAGCATTACAAGAGCTGGATATGAATCGCGTGCGCAGTGGAGGCATAGATCAACCCGATGTCATTGCGAAAGAATTAGGACTGCAGTATCATTTTCATCCAAACATTGAACACAAGGAGCAGCAGTACGGGAACGCTGTATTCAGCAGATTTCCCATAGAATTAATATGCGCGAAACAATTGCCTGGCATGGCAGGGAAAATTTTAGAACCACGAGGGGCTATATGGGTAGCCATTAATATCAATGGCATACGCCTGCAAGTGATCAATACCCATTTAGGATTAAAAAGAAAAGAGCGTATGAACCAAGTGGAAGCCTTATTAGGCCCGGAATGGCTAGCCCATGTTGCCTGCTATGATCATTTAATACTCGTCGGAGATATTAATGCTTTACCAAGTTCAAAAGAATACAAGCGTTTTCAAGGATTCCTTCGAGATGTTCAAAAAGAGTTGAAGCATCACGAACCTAAAGCAACCTGGTTCGGCCATTTACCTCTTTGTCGAATTGACCACATTTTTGTCGGATCTAAAATTAAAGTAGAGCATGTACAAGTACCAAATACACAAATAGACAGGATATCATCTGACCATTTACCATTAATTGTTGATATAAATATTTCTGATTAGAAGAAGAAAATGTTTAGGAGGATTTTTTTTGTAAAAAAGGCATTGAAAAAATAGAAAAAATAAATGATTGTGTAATTCAAAGGGCAGTCTTATAATATTTTTTTAACTATTAAAACAGGAGGTGGGAAAATGAGTGTATTAAAAGACCTGGTAAATTTAGGATTGGGAGCAGTCGTCATGACTAAGGAAAAAACGGAAGAGATTGTGAATGAATTGGTTAAAAAAGGTGAAGTCAGTCAGGATGAAGGCAAAGAATTAGTCAAGGAGTTGATTGAAAAAGGAGAAAAAAGCAAAAAAGAAGTGGCAGATCAAATTGAAAAAACGGTTAAAAATGTTGTGGAGAAAATGGATATATCGACTAAAAAGGAAGTAGAAGAGCTTAAAGCAGAAATTGAAGAGTTAAAGAAAAATTTAAATCAACAAGGATGAAACAACGTGTTGGATTCGTAGAGAAAAAGCAGGAATAAAATATTTTTCTGCTTTGTTTTAAACACAATCAGGAGCTTTAATTGATTGTTGGTAATGTTACTCAAAAAATTCGTAACGTAAAAAGACTGCGGAATATTTTACATGTTTTTGCCAGGCACGGGTTTGGTTATATTATCGATCGATTGAATATAGATCAAAGTCTTGTTGGCAGGAAGATTATCAAAATGACTTCGGCCAGGAAACTTGATGTATTTGATATCCCGATTCCTGTCAGAATCCGCAAGATGATGGAAGAGTTGGGTCCTACCTTTATCAAGCTGGGCCAGATATTAAGCACCCGCCCGGATTTAATTCCGCTAGAGTTTTGTCAGGAACTTGAAAAGCTGCAGAATGAAGTTCCCGCATTCGCGTATGAGAAAGTAAAAGAACAGATTGAAAAAGAGTTAAAAAAGCCGATAGATCAGCTATTTCAAAATTTTTCTGTTAATTCTATTGCCGCAGCCTCCCTGTCTCAGGTTCATCTCGCTGAATCGAAATCAGGAGAGAGACTGGCGGTAAAAGTTCAAAGACCGGACATTGAAAAAATAATACGGGCAGATTTAGATATTTTATACATGCTGGCTCAATTGGCAGAAAAACATATCGAAGAAAGCAGGCTTTATAATCTTCCGTCAATTGTTGATGAATTCAAAAAGACGATTCTGAAGGAGATAGATTTCGGTGTAGAGGCAAAAAATATTGATAGATTCCGTCGTAATTTTAAGGATGACAACAATATATATATCCTGAAGGTTCTCCCTTATTTATCAACAAAGAAAATTTTAACAATGGAAAGGCTGGAGGGAGTAAAGGCCAGTAATGTCGACGAGATAGAACGGATCGGGTTGGACAGAAAACAGATAGCTGAAAATGGAGCGGATGCTATTTTGAAGCAGATCTTTATGCGTGGTTTTTTTCATGCGGATCCGCATCCCGGGAACATATTTGTTTTGAAAGATGGCCGTATTGCTTTTGTGGATTTTGGTATGATCGGGCGTATTGACGCAGAAACAAGAGGGCAGCTTTCTGATATTTTGGTTGCTATTATTCATCGGGATGCAAAAGGAATTATTGAGTCTTTTGTGTCGATGGGGGCCGTTGAGGAAAATACGGGTGTTAAAAAGCTGAATTTAGATTTGACAGACTTCATCGAAAGTTATTACGAAATTCCTTTAAAAGAACTCAGGATGGATCAATTCCTGCCTGACTTAATTAATATAATTTCGCAGAATCAAATTAAAGTGCCTCCTGATTTCTTCCTTTTGAGCAAGGCCTTGGTAACAATTGAAAGTGTGGGCAAGAAATTATATCCTGACTTTAATGCGGTTGCTCAGGCAAAACCTTTTGTCGAGAAGCTGGTAAGGGAGCGATATAGTACAAAGAATATAATAAGAGGGTTGAAAGGATTTCTTAATGGATTTTATATTCTTACAACCTTATTGCCCAGAGATTTAACCTTAATCCTTAATAAAATAAAAAAAGGGACTTTACGCATAGAATTTGAACACAAGGGGCTCGAAGACTTGATTTCTCAGATGGATAAAATTAGCAACCGCATTGCTTTTAGTCTGGTTATCGCGGCGTTGATTATCGGTTCATCGATCGTTCTTCAGATTGACAAAGGTCCCATGCTTTTTGATTTTCCCATACTGGGAGTTGTTGGGTTCATTACGGCCGGTATGATGGGGTTGTGGTTGGCCATAATAATTTTACGTTCAGGAAAATTGTAAGAAGAAAACCGCAAAATGCATGACGAAAGCCTAAGATCGTAAAAGGGTAAAAAATACTTAAAAAGCGCTCATAAGCGATATTGACAATTTTAAAATTATTTGTTATTTTGATGGATCTAATGAATACTTTTTTTATACTAAATCCATTAATAAATTGTTCTATCTTAATTCTGAAAAGCAGAATTGGTTTTGGTCATTATTAATGGAATTGGTATTATTAAAAGTTTGAATATAAATGGTTGCTTGTCTCTTCAAATAACGGCAGACAGGCACAAAATATGTGTTTTAAAGAAAGGGTATCCGCGATGAAAAAAGATTTTATCACAACAAAGAGTTTAGCATTAACATTGATCTTCCTGTTGGCCTGTGGAACAGCACGAGCTGATATTTATATGAAGCAAAAACATTATCAAGATGGGATGAAGATTCAGGGACAACAGCAGTCTGCCGAAGAATTTATTAGTGAGACTTGGATCACCGGGGCGGGAATGCGTAACGATAATCCCAAGAATACGATTATCATGCTTCAAAAAGAAGAAAAAATGATCATTATTGATCATGAAAAGAAAAAATATGTGGAGAGTCCGTTAAATATGGGCGAGATGATGGGTAAGGAGATGGAAGGGGAAGATGCGGAAGCTGCGGCCGCCTTTCAGGGGATGATGAGTAAAATGATGAAAATGGATGTCTCTATCCAGCCGACAAATGAAAAGAAAAAAATTAATCGATGGAATTGCCTGAAGTATAACATGACCGTAAAAAATTTTGCGGGAACGATGAACAGTGAGATATGGGCGACGGAAGACATCAAAATTGATAAAGGGCTTTATGCCCAATTTACATCCTGGACGTCAAAGATGATGTCCGGAATGCAGGACTCCTTTAAAAGTATGGAAAATGAAATGAAAAAAATTAAAGGCGTGCAGGTCATGAATACAACAACCAACAAAATTATGAACCAAACAATCACATCGACAACAAAATTGTTAGAATACCGGGAAGCAAAGGCGCCTGCCAATCTTTTTCAAATTCCTGAGGGTTATGTTAAGGAATCAGGGAGGAGCGGACAGAAACCAGGTCGGGGGCTAAATCAGGGGGCGGGATCGATGGGACAGCCGAACCCGACGGAAGGATCTTCGGAGACGACAACCATACCTGCAAAAGTTCCTAAATTTCTTAAGTCACTCATAAAGACATTTAAGTAGATTCAACAAAAATGAAAGGCAGTGATAGAAAAACGGGGGATATTTTTTTCTGTCACTGTTTTTTGTGCGGGGTCGCTCGAACGGGTTAATGAATCCTGTGTTTATTGATTTGAAGGTTATGTGAAAACGATGTCACTTATTAAATATTTTCTTAATAACAAAATAGCTGTTAACGTATTTGTTCTTGGGCTGTTTTTTCTGGGGCTGATTTCTTTTAAAGATATACCTAAGGAAGGAATGCCCGGCATAGAACTCAATCAAGTACAGATCACGACCACATATCCGGGTGCTTCTCCTGAAGACGTCGAATTCAATGTCACCATACCGCTTGAAGAAGAAATAAGTGAAATAACAGGAATAGATTATATTGAATCTGTTTCCGCCGATAATATGTCATCCATATTTATCCAGCTGGATGAATCTTATTCTAAAAAAGAGATAGAAGAGACCATCCAGGATATAAGAGAAGCGGTAGATGCGGTTAATGATCTCCCGCCTGAAGTGGAAGATGCCCCTTTAGTGCGGGAGCTTAAAACAGATGATGTCCCGATCATCGAAATAGCGCTGTCTGATGCGGACCACGAAGGTTTAAGGAATAAGGCAAGAAAACTTGAGTTAGCTCTTGAAAGAATACCTTTTGTGTCCGGTGTTGACAAAATCGGCTATTTTGACAGTGAGATCCATATAGAAGTAGACCCTGACGCATTGAATGAATCCTATTTTTCACTCCCTGAGTTAGCCGAATCTATACGCAAGAGAAATATCAGATCTACTTCCGGCACCCTGGAGTCATACAAGGGGCTGAAAAATATAATGATATTGAACAAGTTCACGGATCCTATGGACGTAAAGGATGTGATCTTAAGAAGCAATTTTGAGCAGAAAAGAGTCAGGCTACATCAGGTCGCAACAGTCAAGCTTACCGAAAAAGATCATAGAATGAAAATTAGAAACAATGGCGAAAATGGCATTTCGCTAGTAGTGAAGAAAAAATCCGGCGCGGACATTATCCAAACAATTGAACGGGTTAAAACAGTTACTGCCGACATATTAGGTGAAGGATATCAATATTCATTTGTTAATGACCAGTCAAAAACAACCCGAATGCGCCTCCGATTGCTTTTTAACAATGCGCTTTCAGGTTTTGTGATCGTATTGATACTGCTTTTTCTTTTCTTGAGTCGAAAAGCTGCTTTCTGGACCGCTTTTGGCATACCTTTTTGCTTTATAGCCGCATTTGCAGTCTTTCCCGTGTTTAACATTACATTTAGCGCCATCGCGCTGGCAGGGCTGATCGTTGTTTTGGGCATAGTCGTCGATGATGCCATAGTTATGTCGGATAAAATAATATTTTACCAGGAGCGCGGCCTGGAGCCTAAAGAAGCCGCTTATTCGGCAGTAAAAGACCTCATTATGCCGATAACACTTTCTACGCTTACCACGGTCATTGCCTACTTGACCCTGTTGTCCCTGGGGGGAAGGCCTGGTAAATTTGTGGTTGCTATCCCTATCATCGTCATCGTGATCCTTATTGTATCGCTTATTGAATCTTTCTTTTTTCTTCCTCACCATATATCGTCAGGCCGGAACTTAGGTAAAAAAGAAAAACCCGGTTGGTTTCTTAAGTTAGAAGACGTTTACCGCAGATCTCTTATTATTGTTCTCAATAAAAAAATCCTATTTTTGGGGCTCGCACTATTTTTTCTGGTAACATCTGCGGTCTCGGCAAAACTTTTTTTGAAATTCAGGATGTTTCCGCAATCTGCTATAGAAACTTTTTATATTAAAGTGGAATGCCCCAATAATTACAGTCTAAAGAAGACAGAAAATGTTGTTAAAGGTATTGAAAAGATAATCCATAAGTTGCCTGAATACGAACTGGAATCTTTTACTTCAAGAATCGGTCATCATTCAATGTCTAAAACGAAGAATTACGGTGACCACGAGAACTGGGCAATCATCAATGTATTCCTAACCCCGGATATCTCACGAGACAGGACGGCAGCTGAAATAATCGCCGGGGTTAAGAAAAAATATAAATCTCCGGAAAATATTCGCATATTCTTTGAAACAAAGAAAGTAGGACCCATACAGGATAAACCGATTACGGTGCATCTCAGCAGCAATGATGATAATAGCCTGAATACGGCTGTAAAGGTCATAGAAAACATTTTGAAAGACATGAAAAATATGGGCGTTGCCGATATCGACAATTCAAGAAAACCCGGAAAAGAGGAGCTTGTCATCAATCTCGATCAAAATAAGCTAGCTTCAATCGGGATATCTACGGAAGATGTCGCACAGGTTTTAAGGATAGCTTATGAAGGTCAGATCGTAACAGATATACAGACATTGGAAGAAAAAATAGAGTACCGTCTTTTGCTTGACGAAGAAAGCCGGAAGCATGAGAAGATACTGGAGGAAATCGGCGTTAAGAATTCGAAGGGATCTTTGGTGTCACTCGATAAATTTATCACTTTTGATACAAAGGCTTCAGACCTTGAGATCCTTCATCGCAATGGATTGCGCGGTGTTACCCTGTCCGCTTCACTTAGAAAGTCAAAGATATCTGCTGTCGAAGCGGCGGAAATAATTAAAAACCGCATAGATCGTACAAAAAAAATACCGGAAGAAGTTATTGTTGAGATAGCCGGGGAAGCCTCGAAAACTAATGTAATCATGAAGGACATGAAAAAAGCGCTCCTCATGTCTGTTATAGGTATATTTTTAGTGCTTTCATTGTTCCTCAATTCCTGGAAAAAAGCTTTTATCATAATAGCTGTTGTCCCGTTTTGTATCATAGGTATTGTCATCGCTCTTTTTATACATGGACAGCCTGTGTCAATGTTTGTTCTCCTCGCGGCAGTTGGGCTTACCGGGATTGTGGTTAATGATTCCATCGTCATGACAGACACACTTTCTTCGGGTTTTACTAAACTGTCACAAAATAATTCTATAATTAATAATATTGCTGAGCTTGCTTCACAAAGATTAAGGCCGATACTGCTCACGACCCTTACAACCTTAGGCGGCCTTTTACCTATGGCTTATGGTTTGGGAGGATATGAAAAGATGATCTCTCCTATGTCATTGGCTTTCAGTTGGGGGTTGTTATTTGCCACAATCATCACATTATATATTATTCCCGCACTTTTTCTTTTGTTCCTTTGCCGAACCAAAACCGACAGGGCAGGCGAACAATTGAAAGCGACCTAATGATGATGCATTAATATATTCCGGAGTAACCCTAAATACTAAAAAAAACGGGAATAAAATATTTGGAATAACTCGATTATACCAAATCCATTAATAAATTGTTTTATCCTAATTCTGAAAAGCAGAATTGGTTTTGGTCATTATTTAATGGAATTGGTATTATTTATTACCATTCATCAAAATGCTCTCTTTGGTCTGATTGATCAATGAGAGTTTTTTGGGCTCTTTAGACTTTTGAGTGGGTAAAAATTAATAATTAATATAAATTATGAATTTGGTAATTAAATTTTTTTTGTATCTGCGATTCCTGCCTGCGCAGGAATGACACTCCGTTTTTGTCATTCCTGTGGAGCGAAGCGGAGACAGGAATCTCTTTTGGAAATTAAATATCCACTATGACCCGGTCTGCAAGCCAAAAGGACAATCCGTTAAGTATAATTATCCACATTTACCCACTTAAAACTTTAAAGAGCCGTTTTTTGCTTATAGCCTTGACTTTATATTTGTTATATGCCATACTGTTAATAGATTAACAGTTGATAATCGAACTAAGCAGGAGATTAAAGATGTCATTAGAGAAAGAAATCAAACAAAAGATCAACTCTGCCCGCCATGAAGCTTTATTAAACATAGTACATACAAACAATTATTTACAAAAATTTTCAAGGTTCTTTTTCGATAAACTTGGGATAACCGAAGCACAATACAACATAATGATAATTATCAAACTTGAAAATCGTAAGCTAACCCAGGTGGAAATAAGTGAAAGAATGGTTTCAAGCCGTTCTAACATCACATCTTTAATAGATAAATTACAGGAAAAAAACTATGTGCGCAGATTACCTCTGGAGGGTGACCGCAGGGTTTATCAGGTCGAATTAACTGATAAAGGTATGAAAAAATTAGCTGAGGTTGAGCCTGCCTATGTTAAAACTGTAGAAAAAATTATGGAATGCTTTTCTGTTGAGGAAAGTCGTCAGCTTAGTTCATTGCTTGTAAAAATTCGAAAAAATCTCAAAGAAAAAGAAGTTAATAAAAATGATTTTAGAAGATAAAACATTACATACAAAAGATGGTCAATCAATCGTTTTCGATTGTCATCAGGACGGGAATAATCAAATAGTAATTCTGGCGCATGGTTTTTACAATAATAAAGATGCGTGTCTGCTAAAAAATATAACTCTAGAATTCGCTAAATATTACGATGTCATTACCTTTGACTTCCGTGGACACGGCAAGAGTTCAGGGTCATTTAGTTGGACTTCAGATGAGCCCAATGATTTGGCTGCTGTTTTGGATTACGCTAAAGAACAGAATTATGAGAAAATTGGCGTTATTGGTTTTTCTTTAGGCGCGGCGGCAACACTTGTTGAGGCCAGCCATAACAAATTAATTAATAGTGTAATAGCCGTTAGTGCGCCATTTGATTTTTGGCAGATAAATTTTCATTTCTGGGAACCGGAAATGCTTAATGATTTAAAATTAAATTTGGGCATGAAGGGAAAAGGTAAATTTATTCGTCCCGGCAATCCCCTGGCAAAGAAGATTAAACCCATTGATATTGTCGAATTTATCTCCCCGGCGCCTATTTTTTTTATCCACGGGGCTAATGACTGGATCATTAAGACAGAGCACAGCCAGAAATTATTTGAAAAAGCTAAAGAACCGAAGAAATTATTAATGATCGATGATGTCGGTCATGCAGAGAAGATATTCGATGATAAACCAAATGAATTTATAAGTGAATGCCGGCAGTGGTTTGATAAGACATTGGCCAAGGAGAGTAAACAATGTTAAAGAAAACATTTCGTTTATTAATAAAGGCTTTAATAGCATTTTTTGTTGTGCAATTAACAATGTTTGGTTGGCGTTTTTGGAGCGCAGATATTACGAAGTCAAATATAGCTAATGACGATTTGAGTCATTCGTTGCAAAATCATGTATACATGTTGTCTCACAAGATTGGATATCGTAGCGTACGACAATATGATAATTTGATTAAAACACAGAATTATATTCATGACCAATTTGTATCGTTTGGCTATGATGTTAGCTTTCAGAGTTACCGTGTATCAGGAAAAAATGTTAATAATATTATTGCTACTAAGAAAGGAATTGTTCTTACAGAGAAAATAATTATTTTAGGTGCTCATTACGATAGCTGTGAGAATCCAGGGGCTGATGATAATGCCAGTGCGGTCGCAGGTTTACTGGAAATTGCCAGAGCTTTATCGCAGGCTGAGACCAACAAAACTATTGAGTTTGTTGCTTTTGTTAATGAAGAACCGCCATTCTTTCAAACAGAACAAATGGGGAGCAGAGTTTATGCTAAAGCCTTAAAAGAGAGTGGTAGAGATATTGAAGTCGCTGTCGTGCTGGAAATGTTAGGGTATTATTCGGAAAAATGGTTTTCTCAGCGATATCCTCCAATAATGGGAATATTTTATCCCAATAAAGCGAATTTTATCACTGTTGTTGGGAATGGTTCGTCAAAAAGAAGTGTTAATAAATTCCACAATTTATTTAAAAAGTACAGTCAATTCCCGATAGAAAAAACTCCCGCTTTTGATTTTATCCCATGTATTGATTTTTCTGATCATTGGTCATTTTGGAAAGAAGGTTACTCTGCGATAATGATTACTGACACGGCTTTTTTTCGCAATAAGAATTACCACAAGAAAACAGATACTTACGAGACTTTAAATTACCAGTATATGTCCAGAGTGGTAAAAGGGGTTACAGAAGTCTTAAAAAATTATTAGGAGGCGTTTATAATCAAATTTATTAAAGCATATGTTAAATCAATGCGGCTTTATTATTCTTTTGTGACTGGAATAGCAGGATGGATTGGCGTCGCGTACTATGAGTTATTAGCTAATAATCATACTGAAAGAACAATAGAAATCCTTCCCAGCCAAGAGAAGAAATTTGTTATTTTATTCATGCTTTTTTTAAGCTGGGGTATCAATCAGATAATCAATGATTATCTTGGTCTTAAAGAAGATAGGATTAATGCTCCTGACCGTCCTATGGTAACTGGTGAACTTAACGCCAACAAGGCTTTAGGTCTTTCAGTCGTGATACTTTTTCTGGCTGCTGGAGTCACCTGGATTTATCTTGAGCCGATAGCGGTAATCTTTCTTTTTACTGGAGTTCTGCTTAACATTATATATGAGTTTGCAAAAGGGTATAGTATTCTTGGCAATGTCGTGTTTGGTTTAATGATTACCATGTCCACTTTATATGGAGGTTATGCCTGCGGTCCTACTCAGGCGTCTTTTTTAGCTCCACATCGAGTTTCCGCGTTAATACTGGTATGGATTATTAATGGATTAATGACTTTCTACACTTATTTTAAGGATTATCAAGGAGACAAAGCTGCGGGCAAGAAAACTCTTGTAGTAAAATACGGTTTAAACAATGCCCGTTTAATAGCGCTTTTCGCTGCTTTCTTACCAACAGTCGCTTTTTTTATTTTAAAAGCTACTAATATGTTATGGATACAGATTAATAGCACTTTTGTCATTTTGGGTTGTTTAACCGTGTTTATGCAGGCGTGGACTGGTGTGCTTTATTTTCGTGATCCGATCGGCCTAAAAACTTATGAGTCATTAAAGACGAATTTTCGTGCTTGTGCTTGTGGCGAGGCAACGATTGTTGCTTTTTTTAATCCCGATCTTGCAATGTGGCTGTTTATTATGTCATATGTTTTTGTAGGATTTTTGTTTGATTTACATGCTAATCCAAAATCATGAATGAAAAAAATATACTATTTCAGCCGGGAAAGATCGGTAATCTAACTTTAAGAAACAGAATATTTCGTTCTGCTACTTTTGAGGGAATGTGTGATAGTCATGGTGTGCCAACAGAGAAATATTTAACCTTGTATACTGCATTAGCGAAAAATTGTATCGGGGCAATTATTACTGGTTTTGCCTATATTAGCGACTGTGATCGGGCAATGCAGCCGGGACAAGCTGGTATTGAAAGTGATGATAAAATTGTTTTTTATAAGAGAATAACTGATCGTGTGCATTCATATCATAGCCGGATTTTTATGCAAATAGCTCATTGTGGTCGGCAGACCATAGCAACAGCCGTAGGAGGTGTTGTCAGAGGCGCATCCACTAAAAAATCATCATATTTTGGCGGTGCTCCTAAAAAATTAACGACAGAGGAAACATTATCTTTATCTCAATGTTTTGCAGATGCCGCTTTGAGATGTAAAAAATCCGGTTTCGATGGAGTACAAATACACGCGGCGCATGGTTATCTTGTCCATCAGTTTATTCTGCCGTCTGTCAATAATAGGAAAGATATTTTCGGCATAGATAAAAAAACCGGCATAGGCACATATTTTTTGGAAGTTATAATAGATAAGGTAAGGGATAAATGTGGAAGCGATTTCCCGTTATTGATAAAAATAAGCGCCGGTGATGACTACTTAAAGACATTCAACCGAAATCATTTTATTCAGTTAATACGTTTTCTGGATGGTAAGAAAGTAGATGGTATTGAAATAAGTTACGGCACAATGGATCATGCTTTAAGCATATTCAGAGGTCAGAGTATTCCTCTTGATTTAATATTGAGATATACTCCCAGGTATCAAACCCAGACTCTGTTTGGTCGAGTCCTACGAAAGAGGATTATTTATCCATTCATGAAACCGCGAATCAAGATGTTTACACCAATGTATAATCTGCTTTACGCGAAAATAGCCAAACAGCATACTCAAATACCTGTTATATGTGTTGGTGGTTTTAGGACAAAACAAGAAATGATTGGAGCAGTAGAAAGAAAAGAAACCGATTTTGTCAGTTTATGCCGGCCTTTTATTTGTGAACCTGATTTGGTTACCGAATTAATGTCTAACGATTGCTATAAAGCAAAGTGTTTGGATTGTAATATGTGCGCGGTAATGTGTGACAGCCCCAATTCTACAAGGTGTTATTTTGGAAAGGCTATTTAAACCTGGGAGGGTACAGTGACCTTAGAATATAGAGTTATGAAAATAATTGAAGAGAATCTTGAAGAAAAAGTTGAATTTAATGCAAATACAGATTTGCGCGATGAGCTTGGTTTAGATTCTTTTGCCATGGTCATCATCGTTAATGCCTTAGAAGATGAATTTGGCATTTCAATTGATGCCCAGGATTATCGAGATATTAACAACGTAGTTGATATCGTGAAGTCTTTAAAGCAGTATTGTCCTGATTTGAAGGAGTCCTGAATGAACAGAGATGATTTTTATGCCGGTTTTAATGTCGATAAAAGCCTTGCTTATAAATATGACTTCAATCCTTACTATTGCAGCATTGAGTCAGGCTTAAATGATCCAATTATTATCGATGGCAAAGAATTCATTAATTTAGCCTCAAATAATTATCTCGGCCTTGCCGCGGATAAGAGGGTTTCTCAGGCGATAGCACTCGCCGCGGATGAATATGGGGCGTCAATGTGCGGCACGCCGATAGCCACCGGTTCAATGGTTATTTTAAAGCGGCTTGAGCGAAGATTAGCAGAGTTTATCGGTCTTCAAGATTCAATTGTTTTTCCATCCGGCTATCAGGCTAATTGCGCCCTGTTTATGTCTTTAGCACAAATTGACGACTTAATTATTATTGATCATTATGCGCACGCTTCACTTATTCAGGGAGTGCGTTTGGTGGGATGCAAAGTAAAACCATTTCTACATAATAATATGAATCACCTTAAGAAACTTCTAGAAAAAACAGCTAAATACAAACGGGTATTTGTCGTTACTGAATCGGTGTTTTCTACTGAAGGGAGTATTGCTCCTTTTGACAGAATAGTAAATTTGTGCGCGGAATTTAACGCCATACCGATTATTGATGATTCCCACGGAATTGGAGTTATTGGCCGATCTGGTCGAGGGATATTGGAAGACAAAGATATTGAAAATTTTAATGGACTATATACCGCTTCTCTGGGTAAAGCATTGGCAAATGCTGGAGGGATAATTAGTGGTAAAAGAGAATTGATAGAATATTTAAAATATTCATGTCCGGGCCTTATTTACTCAACAGCCCTGCCGCCACCAGTGCTAGCCGGTATTGAAGCTGTGCTTGATATCGTTGATAAAGAATTCTCAATTCTCAGTGAACGGATGTGGCGATATAAACGAATGATAAGTGAGTGTTTTGTTGATAATGGATTTAATTTAACAGAAGGGGAGGCGCCGATTACCTCTATCTTAATAAAAAATTTAGAAGATTGTGCATGTATGGCTAAGTTGATTCACGCGAAGAATATTTTGGTAACGCCGTTCATCCCTCCTTCAGTCCCGCCCAATGAAAGCAAAATACGGTTAATTGCGGGAGCCAATTTATCTCAAAACACGATCGACAGGGCGTTAGACAAATTCAAAGAAATCGCAAAGGAACTCAGCTTGAAATGAAATCACGGTTTACTCCCCGAGAATTTAGAAAAGACCTGATTCCCGTTGAGGATGAACAAAATTTAATCTCAAAACAGAAATATTACTTTATTTTTAATCCTGGTTCTCGCAATGGGAAAAGTGAAAAATCTATCTCGCGCATATGCGGGCTTCTAAACGATAGAAAAATTAATTATGAATATGGTATTACCGAATCACTTCAAGATGCCTATTTCCTATCACAAAAAGCTAATTTATTAAAATATGATGTCGTGGTTGCTGTCGGCGGTGACGGTACAATAAATAAGGTTCTTAACGGGTTCTATGATGATAATGGTTTGAGAGTATCTAAAACAAAGCTGGGTGTTGTTTACACTGGAACCAGCCCGGATTTTTGTAAAAGCTATTGTGTCCCTTATAATAACATTCAGCAGTCGATGGATGTGCTTTTATCAGGTAACACCACGAAAATACAGGTAGGGAAGATCATATTGGCTGTAAAGATGCGCCCGGAATTAAATGGACAACCTGTGCGGAAAGATTCCGATTTTATTACATGTTATTTTTCTTGTTGTGCGAATATCGGAATAGGTGCGTCAGTGGCGCGTTACGCGAATTCAGGTATCAGAAAGATAGCAGGAGATTATTCTGGAACTTTTTCTGCCTTGCTCAAAGCATTCCTGAAATATCGTTCCTCAGATTTGTCGATAGCTCTTGATGGTAAAAAAGAATTATTATCACGACTATATAATCTTTCTATAGGAAAAACGTTTCATATCGCTTCCGGAATTAAAATTAATAATACTTTAAAAGAAGGGGATGACAAATTTTATATTTTGACTATGCGGAATGTCAGATGGATGAACGTGCCGTATTGCTTAAAAAGCATTTATAGTGGCAAAGAGATATCCAGCAGTGACAGTGTGTATCTTAAATATGCTGAGAAGATTGAAGTCTATGGTAATAGCCATACTCCCGAAGTGGAGTTTGACGGTGATCCGCAGGGATTTTTACCATGCTGTATTGAAATGGGAAAAGATAAACTGGAGTTAATAAATGATGCGGGTCAATGATGAGAAAAAAACAATTGAAATGATAAATAGCATGTTCCCGCAAAGTAACCGGCGTCTTAATAAATGCTTTGAATCTGACGCGGAAGTTATTTCTCTCGATGATAAACAATTCCTTTTTACGATTGATGAATTTTCAGGTGAAGATATGTTTCGTGAGAATGATCCTTACACTCTGGGTTGGAACGTGGCTGCCGGAGGAATAAGCGATATTTTTGCCTGTGCGGGCATACCGTTATTCTATGGACATGCTATGGTTGTCAGCAACGCGTGGAATGAAGATTTTATAAGAAAATTCACCGGAGGAGTCGCTGATGTACTTAAAAAAACTGACACGGTATTTATCGGTGGTGATTTTGGAAAGGCAAAAAACTGGCATTACACCGCATCCATAATAGGAAAGACAGGTAACAGGCCGCTTAATAGGACAGGTGCTTCTGTTGGCGATGCAATTTATCTTTCAGGCAAGATCGGATCGGGTAATCTGGAAGCTGCTTTAAAGCTCTATTCTGATGACAAACGTCTTAAAATGATTTCTGCTGTTATTAAAAACCGATTTTGTTTGCGCTTTAAAGAATCGGCATTTATTGGTGAATACGCGAATTGTTGTATTGATACCAGTGATGGTGTGTTTAATGCTTTAAACACTATTTCTGAAATAAATAGCGTCGGTTATGAAATTAGTGATTTACCTTATATCAATACGGGGTCGCTTGGAGCTTCAGCGATATCCTTACCTAAAGAATTACTGTTATTGGGTGAGGCAGGAGAATACGAACTTCTTTTTACCGTAAGTATTAAAGATGAAAAGGATTTTTTGTGGAGGGGAAAACAAAAAAAATTTAATTTTTACAAAATTGGCAGGGTTATTGATTCTTCAAGAATTCTTATTGATGGTGATCGATCTATGGATTTAAGTCATTTGCATGTACGCGCCAGAGATTTTGATGAGCGTAAGGAATATTTAGAATATCTTATCAATTATTTAAAGGAGCAAACCTGATGCGCAGGGTCGTCATATCTGGCATCGGTCCGGTAACCTCTATTGGAACAGGCAAAGATGATTATTTCGATGGGATTATAAATAGCCGCATGCATATCAGAAAGATACCGGATAATTTTGAGATAGGATATAATTTTAAATCCCGTTTTTATAGCCCTCATCCGGAAGCAGATCTCTCGGGACATGGTTTCCCCCGGTATTATGATAAAGTTACGCAGGGCGAAGATAAACTGGCTTTAATTGCGTCAAGCCTGGCCCTGAAAGACGCGGGATTTAAAGTCGATAAAGGTGAAAAAAGTTTTATTGTGCCTGAACTTAATTCGTGCGGAGTGATAGTTGGCATAGGAATTAGTAGCCTTGAAACAGGGTTTCACTCTTACCTGGCCCATGTGATCAAGGATAAGAGCGAAATCCCTGAAGCTTTGGAAAATGCTAAAATTCGTTATAACCGTATGGTTGTTCCCATGCTAATGCCCAATTCAATTTCCAGCTGGATTTCAATCACATATGGTTTAAAAGGAACGAGCTATACGGTTAACGCGGCCTGCGCTTCAGGAATTTTTGCGGTAGGTAATGCTTACGAAAGAATCAAGAGCGGCCTGGAAGATGTTATTTTGACAGGAGGAGTAGAATGCCTGTCTGATAATTTCGGCGGAGTTATGCGGGGTTTTGATGTTTTAGGTGTCCTTACTCAATCACCTGACGGAATACCGCGCCCTTTTTCTAAAACAAGTACCGGATTTTTATTTTCTCAAGGAGCTGCCTGTATTCTTGTGCTGGAAGAATATGAGCATGCTATAAAACGTGATGCTCAAATTTATGCGGAAATAATAGATTTCCAGAGTAACAGTGACGCGTATAATATTGTTCAGATTGATCCTTCGGGTACGCAGATAAAAAAAATGCTCAATGACTTAAAGCAGGATCACCACATTGATTACTTAAATGCCCATGGAAGCGGCACTGTGGTTAATGATGATATCGAGGCCGAAGCTATAGCCGAGGTGTTTGGTCCTAAAGAACATCAACCTTATATTAATTCAACAAAAGGAATCCTCGGGCATACTCTGGGAGCAAGTGGGGCACTGGAAACAGCAGTGACTGCTCTTTCGATTAAGGAATCGCAGATCCATGGCAATAGTGTTCCTGACGCCAGAGAGAATTTAAATCTTGTAGATAAGTCCATCCACACGCAAGTGAACATGGCCATATCAACTTCTTACGGTTTTGGAGGGCATAACGCAGGTATTGTGTTGAAAAAATATGACAATGAAAAGTAAAATAATAATTACCGGTGCTAATGGGTTTATTGGAAGCCATATTGTGAAATTATTCTCTGAAAATAGCCTTGGAGTTTCTTGCTTTGTACGAAAAGAAAGTAATTTAGCATACATTAAAGAATTTGATGTTGAATTGAAATATGGCGATATCAGGGATCAGCAAAGTTTGATAGATGCTTTCAAGGGATATGATTTTGTTATTCATAACGCGGCTTACGCAAAAGATTGGGGCGGTTATAAAACTTTTTATCAGTCGAATGTCGAAGGGACTATCAATGTTCTAAATGCTTGTGTCGTAAATGGAATAGAGGATGTCATTATTACCGGTACAAACTCAGTATACGGGGAAGAGCATTCCCTGCAGGTCAAAAATGAGGAATCACCCTATAACTCACATTATCGATATTTTTTAGATAGAATTTTTCCGTGCAAATTAAATTATTATCGTGATACAAAATGTATTTCCACTCAAAAAGCTGTGGATTTTGCTAAAAGTAATGGGATTAATTTGATGGTATTAGAGCCTGTGTGGGTTTATGGAGAGAACGGGAATGACACAGTATTTATTGAATACATTAAGTCCGCGGAACAGGGTATCCCGGTATCTCCAGGTTCTCGAAAAAATAAATTCCATGTCGTTTATGCTGCCGATGTCGCGCAGGCGTATTATTTAGCTTTTACTAAGCAATTAAAAGGGATACATCGCATTCTTATCGGCGGTCATGAGTGTGAATATATGGACAATATATTCTCTTTGTTTTGTGAGCACGCGCAAGTGAAAAAACCAAAGTTGTTACCTAAATGGATGGTTTATCCATCAGGCTTTTTCCTGGAGTTGTTATACACTATATTTAATGTTAAAAATCCTCCGTTGCTGACAAGAGGAAGAGTAAATATGTTTTATGATAATATTGAATATTCAACGCGTAACGCCGAGCAGGTTTTAGGGTTTAAAAGCAAATATAGTTTAAGTGAAGGAATAAAGAACACGGTTAATTGGTATAAACAGCGGGTAGAATAATTATGATTAAAATAATAAATATCAACGGATTAAGAAAGTATCTATTTACTGTTAAAGTAAAGCTATGGATTTTATTTTATTATCTTCCGGAAATATTCAAGGGAAAGATATCAATTTGTAGATATATATTGTTTTTGAAACGACTACTTTATTTTTTATCAAAAATATATCATAACAAATTTGTAAAAGTCGATAACGCTGTGCGTATGGGATTATATATCCCGCGTTTTCCATCCCGGGCGTTTTTTACCGCTTGCCGTAAGTTTATGGTGTTTGACGCGAAACTTCCCTGCACGACAGTGTTGGTTTCAGTAACTTCGGCTTGCCGGTTTAATTGTGAACATTGTTATCAGAAAAATGATTTGGGTAAGGATATAGATATCGATTTAACGATCAATGCGGTTAAAAAATTGCAGGATTTGGGCGTAGCTTTTTTTAATGTTGAAGGCGGCGAGCCTTTTCTTGTTTATGATCGCCTTAAAAAACTATGTGCGGCTATTGATCAAGGCGCAGAGATTTGGGTTAATTCGACTGGTGACGGTATGAGTGTTGAACGTTTAAAAGAATTGAAAAGTTTGGGGCTAACATCAATAATGTTTTCGTTGCACAGTACCCGGGCCGATGAAGTTAATGCCTTTATGAAATCTGACAAAGCATGGGATATTTTAATTGAAGGGATTCGTTTATGCCATGAATCAGGTGTTGCCGTCTCCTTTAATTCCTGTTTAAAGCGGGAGAGTTTTTATAACGGAGATTTTCAGAAATTGATGGATAAAGCAAAAGAATTTAACGCGTGTTTAATTCAGCTTATAAAACCGAAACCCTCAGGAGGATGGCTTGAATCAGGCGCAGAGGATTTTAGCAAAGAAGATTTAGATAAAATAAAAGAATTAGTGCACACTTACAACAGTGACGCACGATATAAAGATTATCCTTCAATTTCCGCGCAAATTATTGAAGAGGACCCGGCAGTATTCGGATGTACCGCGGGGGGTACAGACCGATTTTATGTTAACGCGAAAGGAGATGTCCAACCCTGTGAATTTTTGAATATTTCCTTCGGGAATATTGGTCAAGAAGACTTCATTGAAATTTACAAAAGAATGAGGAGTTGCTTTGAGAACCCGGGAGAATGCTGGCTATGTGAAAGATATTCATCCAAGATTTTGAAAATAATGCGGGAAAAAGAATTAAAAATGTTGCCGTTGGATAAAGAATTATCAAAATCAGTTTATTCGGACTGGGATAGAGGCAATAAAACCGAAATTTATAAGATAATTGAGAATGATTTAACCTGAAAGCTTTATCTAAAGAGGAGGGTCGAATGGAAATTCCTAAATGGATTAAACCTTTTTTTGTGGTAGCTGGTTTGTATGACGGTATTTTGGGATTATTATTTTTGGCTATGCCGTTTAAACTTTTTAGTCTTACAAATGTGCCTCCGCCTAATCATATTGGCTATATCCAATTTCCCGCGTTATTACTGGTTGTATTTGGGATTATGTTCTTGAATATTGCGAGAAATCCCATTGCAAATCGCAATTTGATTCTTTATGGCATTTTACTGAAAGCGTCATATTCCGGTGTAGTACTGTCTCATTGGATCTCAGGCAATATGCCGATTATGTGGATTGTGTTTGCGTTTCTTGATTTAATTTTTTTAGTATTATTCGTTGTCACCAGAAGGGCAATAAGACAATAATAAATAATTTCTATAAATTATTGTGAATAATAATACCAATTCCATTAATTTGGAGGTAAATGATGAAAAAATATTTATTCATCGGTTGTTTATCGTGCGTTCTGTTATTTTTCATTGATAAACCAGCGCAATCAGGGATCATACCCAGACCAGCCAAAAACATAATTGAAAATATTATAAAAAATGGTATTGACCAAATCAATTTTATTCCATATCGCACATCTATGCGTGAAATGGATTTCGATACTGATAAGCAAATTGATATTACAGAAAACAAACAGCAAGTCCAGGTCGCTTTAAGAGAATGCAGGTTTGGACCTATATTTGTAGCTTCAAGCTGTATGGATGAAGGTAAATTTGAGATTATATCCGGAGGAGAAAAAATTGAATTGGGCTACTCATGCGCTGGTTTTAAAATACACACACCTTTGAGTATCGGCGAATTTAGTTGTCCTTCGTTGCAACGATTTGCGAATGGACTTTTAATTGACGATAACTTAAGGATTTTTGATGACAGCGAGTTCAAAAAAGTACTGATTAAGTATGCTGAAGAGGACAATGAAATTGCCTTGATGAGTTTGTCTGAATGGAAAATACATGAAGGAATCCCGTTAGTTTTTGATAAATTAGTGACGGGTAAAGATAAGACATTCTGGCTAAGCGAATTATCACGATATAAAGATGTCAATAATCATGTTTGGATTAATAAAATCGTTCCGTATTTGAAATCAAATGATTTCAATACCGTTTTAAGAGCAGCTGATATTTTTGAAAGTTGGGGGCAAAGACAACAATTAAGAGATTTAATGCAAAGCGGAGAGTATGTTAATTTACCTCTCATATCCTGGTTGATTCATAAGCGAGATAAAAAAACAGCCCAAAGGGCAATACCATTATTGATCGTTGAAAACTGTGAAATAACGGACGCGTACATTCTTCTTGAAGTGCCTTCGAAATCTTCTTATATGAAACTAGCGGATATCATCGAATATCACGGTGATGAACTATACCTAAATCTTGTCACTGATACGACTACCAGTATGGGCTTGGAATATGACTTTGTGAAAAAGAAATTAGTCCCTGAAGGGATGAGAACAGTAGGGGGATGGAGTTTAAATGAGGTTCATATCCAATCTAAAATCATTGCGCAATCAATCCGTGATTGGGCGGAAAGTAAATGGTAATACCAAATCCATTAAATAATTGTCCTGTTTGAATACCAATATTCTCGTTTAAACGTTGAGAATATCCTAATGACTTTGGTAATTATTTAATGAATTTGGTATAATTAAAAAAAAAGTGTGTTTTACTCAGAGTCAGACTCATTCATCGGCTCAGATAGTTTTAGATATTTATTTTTGAAAATTATAAAATTTTGATATGAAATAAAATACAAAAAGGTATTTCCCTGAACATTCGGGATGGTCGATGGCTGCGTTATAGTAGGACTATGACGCAGATTGAGGGGATTTGTTTTTACCAAATATCAGTTTTTCGACTTGGGAAACCCCAAGACTGTTGCTAAAGTGCTGGAACGTATGGCTGAGTCTGGAGAAATCAGACGCATTGCGCGTGGATTATATGATTACCCCCAAAAACATTCGACATTGGGCGATGTGCCGCCGAACCTTGATCATATAGCCGATGCCCTTTCTGAAAAAGATAATCTTAAGATTCAACCTTCAGGAGCATATGCCGCCAACTTGCTTGGTTTGTCTGATCAAGTACCGGCAAGAATTGTTTTTTGACAGATGGGCATTCTCGGACTATTCAGGTCGGGAAACGGCATATTAAATTAAAAAAGACAACTCCCAAGAATATGGCTACAGCCGGTAAGATAAGCGGTCTTGTTATTCAGGCACTGCGTTTCATAGGGCAGGAAAATATTGATGATAAGGTTATCGGGATATTAAAAAGAAAGCTGACAGAGCAGGATAAGCAGATACTTATGGCCGACCTCCGTTATGCTCCGGCATGGATTGAGAAAATGATAAGAAGATTAAAGGAAGAATAACGGGAAAATCTCGCACCATTAGCGCGATAGGTTATAGCAGAAGACGTGAATGCTTGCGCAAGTTATTTTTACAACTTGTTGAAAATGCAACTAGTTACGCTATAGCCTTCTGCTGGGCTCGGTCTGGCTTATGAACGCCGTCAGTGAATATAAGGGTAAACAGGAACTTTACGAGAAACAGTCACCACAAGTTTTAAAAACGCTTCTTGAGACCGCGCTTATTGAAAGCGCTGAGTCATCAAACCGTATTGAGGGAGTAACCGTTGACCACGCCCGTTTAAAACCGCTCGTTATCGGTCATAGTAAGCCTCGTGACAGATCGGAAGAGGAAGTCGCAGGATACCGTGGAGCGCTGGATTTGATTCATAAAAAACACAAGAGCCTAAAAATTTCTCCGGAGACGATCAAGGAACTGCATCGTTTATGCCGAGGGGAGTTATGGGATTCAGGCAAATGGAAAGAAAAAGACAATGATATTATTCGGAAACACGCTGACGGCCGGGTGGAAGTCATTTTTAAACCCGTAAGCGCGGCTAAGACTCAGGAGATGATGAAACAGTTATGTTTGTCGTATGAACACAGTGTTTCCCATCTTAAATATCCGGATCTTTACGCTGTTGCCTGTCTTGTTCTTGATTTTTTAAGCGTTCACCCTTTCAGGGACGGTAACGGCCGGGTGGGACGTCTTTTAACGCTTCTTGCTCTTTATCAGCACAATTTTACAGTCGGCAAATATATTGGTTTGGAGCGCGTCATTGAACAGTCAAAAGAAACCTATTATGAAGCGCTTAACAAGAGCTCGCAGAAATGGCATGAAGCCAAGCATGATGTTATGCCGTGGTTTAACTATTTTCTTGGTATGGTACTTGGAGCTTATAAAGAATTTGAAGAACGGGCGTCAAATATTAAGCCTGCACGGGGTGCAAAAACAGCGTTGCTGATGAAAGCTATTAATAACCAGCACGGCGAATTTTCTATTTCAGATATTGAGCAGGCTTGTCCGTCTGTTAGCAGGGTAATGATTAAAAAAGTGCTTCTTCAGATGCAGAAGAAAAAGAAGATTAAATGTCTCGGTAGGGGAAAATCGGCTAAGTGGAAGCAAATGGTATACTAACCTTGTGAATGGTATACTAAATGGTATAATATCTATAAATGCGCCAAACAAGATCCGGTCCGAATTACGGTTCAAAAACACAAACACATCCCCGCTTAACGGTTCCTGACGCAATTGCTCTTCAACCATCAGCGCCAGCCGGTCAAAGCTTCTGCGCATATCGCGGACGCCCCGATACACAGAGATCCTTCGCACTGTTATCATTCCCCAGATCATGGCGATGCCAGGGTTGATATGATGGTTTTGACATAGTTCGCCTCGACTCCTTGCGCCACCTCAAGGCTGTATCCTCCCGGTGTCTTGACGCGTAATGTTTGGGGGTGCATCTCCCACGCAGAGGACAGCTTGATAAAACCTTTAAGCCCGGGGCCGATGGTTTTTCCGAGTTGTTTGCGCCACGCGTAAAATTTTTTTCGCTTAATTTTTTTTCACGGCAGTACTCGGGTACGGACTTCCCGCCGACTTCCTGTCTGGCAATAATCTGTCGCCATTGCTCCCGGCCTCGTCGCTTACTGGTTCTCTTGTTCATGACGCTCCTTTCGGTATCAGGTTTACGTCATTCTACAGCACAGCCAGGATATGCAGTCCAGCTGGGTTGCTCTGACGCTTACAACAATACGGCTATGATTTCATCAGCGAACAACCGGGCGTGAGCCGGACAACAGTTATCTGCTGGGTCCAAAAGTGCCGGGCAAACTGCGATTTTTTAACGCGCTCGTCCGGGTCAGATGTGGCAGAGTGACATCATGTCGGTACGCTTAGGCGGTCAGACAGCCTACGTGATCGTATATATATGGATGACTATTCGCGTTTTATACCAAATCCATTAATAAATAGTTCTATCTTAATTTTGAAAATCGTCTGCTTCCTCAATTACTGACGAAAAAAGCAGCGGTTCAAGCCGGATTACCTCTTCTATTGAAAAATCCGGGTTAAATGTTGCTGAAATTGAGCTCAGCGTTTTAACAAATCAATGTTTGAAACGAAGAATGCCTGATTTATAAACATTGAAAGATGAAACAAAATCTTGGGAAAGAGACCGCAATGCCAATCAGAAATCGCTTGACTGGCGATTCAAGACCGATGATGCTCGTATCAAATTAAAGCGGCTCTACCCGCAAATTAAATGTTGTTAGGGCCGTAGAGCTTGATTTTAAAAAATTACGTATTATAATCAATCTTAATCAATTTCATTTAATCTATACTTTTACAGAGGAGGTTTTAAATGCGACAAAGATTGTACACATCCGTGTTGGTCCTTTCAATTATGCTCAGTACTTGCGTTCTTACCGGTTGCTCAGATGGCAAGGCCGGCGGATCTAAAGGAGTTAAAAAGATCCAGTCTGCGGCCGTGGATATGTCCAGCTGGCCAAATGATTTGCCGAAATTCAAAGGTAGCAAATTATTTCAAGTTGTCAATGATTCTTCAGGTGTGCTTGCTGGAGCAACATTCGGCAAAATAAAAAATCCGGAAGCAGCGTACAAAAATTACAAAAAAAGCTTAATAAATGGTGGATGGGTTCTTGACTTTGAGAAATCAAACGAATTTAACTGGACAGGATCTTTTGATAAAGGTTTAAATACGGTGCTTATTACTATCCAAAAAGATGGATCAGTGGCACAATTATTCTATACGCACGATTATAGCAACTAAACTGAGTTTATCCTCGCGGAGGCGGGGGCAGGGATAGCAAAGGAGAACACAAAATGAAAAAAGTATTCATGTTGTTGATGATTGCGAGTCTTTTTATCGCAATGCCGCTTTACGCGGAAACTGAAAAGGAAAAAGCATTAAACATTGGAAAGGAAAAGATTCTGAAACCGGGCCATGTAGAGAAGAAAATTATCAGAATACTGGGAGACAACGATTGGCTGGACACAGGATTCGTGCTTAAGCCTAAGGACCGGGTAGTGATCAAAGCCACAGGGGAAGTCTTTTTTTCCAATGGGACAGGTGATTCAGGTGTAGACCCTGACGGATATATCAGGGATCACTATGCTTCAGATTATAGTGGCGATAATGCACATTGCGGTGATCCCATTGAAATAAAACATTGTGGTCACGCAGCACTTATTGGAAAGGACGCTCAGGGTACATTTTTGCTAGGGAAAGAAAAAACCATTTCCGGGAAAAAAGGCAAATTTTATATCGGCATTAATGACTGCTCTTTTAAAGAAGAATATTACAATACCGGTGAGTTCAGTGTAATAATAAGTGTTTTTAGGGGAAAATAGAAGAAAAACATCATGCTATTTTGAAATACAAATGAAGCTCTCCGCTGCAAGCAACGGAGAATTATCTTTAGAAAAAGCTTCATTCCAGAGATGCGGTATCCCATTGGGTATTGCTTCTGAAATAAAAGGAGAAGAGAAAATGAAAAAAGTATTTATGTTATTGATGGTTGCGAGCTTTTTTATGGCAATGCCGCTTTATGCAGAAGCAGAAAAGGGAAAAGCATTGAACATTGGAAAGGAAAAGATTTTGAAACCTGGCCATACAGAGAAAAAGATCATCAGGATACTGGGAGACAATAACTGGCTGGATACTGGAATTGTGCTTAAGCCTAAGGACAGGGTAGTGATCAAAGCCGCAGGGGAAGTTTTTTTCAGCAATGGTGAAGAGAGCAGCGGAGTTTCACCAGATGGATACAATCGGGAGCACTATGAAAATGACTACTCAACTTCGGATTATAATCAATGCGGTGACCCTGATGAAAGCTGGAATCACGCAGCACTTATTGGAAAAGACGCTAAGGGCATATTTTTGCTAGGGAAAGAAAAAACCATTTCCGGGAAAAAAGGCAAACTTTATATCGGCATTAATGACTGTTCTTTTAAAGAAGAATATTACAATACTGGTGAATTCAGTGTAATAATCACGGTTTTTAGAGGAAAATAAATGGAGGTTTTAATGAAATCTAGTCACATTATTAGCAATGGCAAATGGATTAAATTTTTATGGGCGGCTCTTTTTTGTTTTATGATGTCGCCTACTTTATCCCATGCGCTTCCTGGTGAAAAGATTACAAGTTTTTCAGCAGACCAGGTTGTACTTTCTCCTGATGGAAAAGTGCTCAAAACTATGAAAATATACACAACACCACGTGCCTTTAGGTTAGAAATGTCCACGGGTGGAAGTCAAGGTATGCCCCGATCAAAGTTGATTGTTTTGGGATTTGAAAAACAGAACAAACAGATTATATACAATCTTGATAAAAAGATATGTTTTGAATCAATCATAGCTGAAGTGCCCATGTTGGTGAAATTGGACTCATATGAGAATGTTGACTCAGCAGAAATTATTGGCAAAGAAAAAGTCAGCGGTTATCCGTGTGTCAAAAAAGAGGTGACTCAGGTTGTTTCTATGATGGGAATTGAACATTCGACGAAGATGACCATATGGCAAAGTGACAAGTTTGATTTTCCATTAAGAACTCAAACCGTAGGAGGTCCTATTGGTGAGTTTAGGAATATCGACACAAGTGTTCCACCCAAAAAGTTGTTCCGTCGTCAAACAGGGTATAAAAGAGTGCATACCCTTATGGAAGTCATGGGCATGGATTTTGCGGCCATGGCCATGAAATCAGAAGAATCAGATGATGAAGACTCGGAATCAAATCTGAATTCAGATGACAATGACGGTATGAGTATGGAAGAGGTCGTGGCAGGAGTGCGGCAGGTTGTAGCTGAGGAGGACTTATCTGAAGAGGTGAAAAAGATTCTGCTCCGTGCCGCGAATAAAAGCGAGCAGATCAATATGGATAAATGGGCATCTGATGGGATATGGAGTGTCATTCCAAAACACCCTGGCGATAAGATCGGACGGGAAATAAAAACACCACATGTTTACCAAGTGACCATGGGTACTAATGCCTCTTTAAATGAGATTTTTGATTTTTATGAAAAAAGTCTCGTACCTCAAGGATGGGAGGATAAAGGAAGGTATATCCAGGATGGAATGGGTACTTTTACATTGTGGACAGAGCAGCATATGTTGATAATCTACTGGGCGGAAAATCCAGGTATGGATGGTAACTATGAGTTCTTTTATAGTATTAAACTGTCAGAAATAATCAAGTAGATACCCACGGGCAAGCCCGAGGATGACAAAATAAGTGCGGGATGACAAAAATGGAGTGTCATTCCTGTGGAGCGAAGCGGAGACAGGAATCTCATGATAATTTGAGAACAACATTTTACAAAAGCGAGATCCCTGCCGTCGCAGGGATGACAAGGGAGAACACAAGATGAAAAAACAAGTTTTAGCTATACTAACAGCAGTAATAGTAATGCTGACACTGTCTTTATCCGTAGCAGCCGGTCCTAGGCTCACGAGTGGCGATTTGGATGATTTTATGAGCAAGAGCGATATTCAGCCATCTGACAATGCCGCCATAAAAGATGTCGGTTTTCAGGATTATATAGGCAAGAGCGATACTCAGCCATCTGACAATGCTGCCATCAAAAATGTCGGTTTTGAGGATTATATGGGCAAGAGCGATATTCAGCCATCCGCCAATGCCGCCATAAAAAATGTCGGTTTTCAGGATTTTATAAGCCAAAGCGGTATTCAGCCATCTAACGTGCAGGCACTTGAGCTTGGGACTCCTACCTTAGGAATAGTTAAGGATGCTGCTCAATTATCAAAGTTAGGAATCAAAGGCACCAAGGTTGGCGACATAGTTTTACTAACATTACTGGATGACGGCACGCTTAAAATATCTGTCATTGATGTGAAGCAGGAAAAGGTCATTCAGCTTGAGAAATAAGGTAGAGTGTCATTCCTGATCCTGCCCCCGCCTTCGCGAGGGTAAACTCCGACAGGAATCCCGCAAATTATGTCTATGAAGAATTATTATGTTTATATGATATCAAACAAACGCAATAATGTTCTTTATATTGGCGTGACAAATAATTTAGAAAGACGAACATACGAGCACAAAAATAAATTAATTGACGGGTTCAGTAAAAAATATAATTGCAATAAACTAGTTTGGTTTGAGCACACGGAGGATATTAGAAGTGCTATATTGAAAGAAAAACAGATGAAAAAGTGGAAAAGAGAAATTAAAGATAGAGAAATTAATAAAATAAACCCGGAATGGAGAGATTTATCTGAAGATTTTTAACAGGAGATTCCTGCCGGAGTTTATCCTCGCGAAGGCGGGGGCAGGAATGACATAAGTAATTGTGCTGATGCGTTGTGCGCAAAATTTATAACGCAAAACGCATAGCTCATAACGCATAACCCACAACGCAACAAGGAGATAACAATGGAGGTTTATATATGAAATTACATTTTGGAGAGGCCTTGAAAATTTTATTTAAAACCCTTCCCTATATTATAGTACGTATTGGCATTTATGGCGTTATTGGTATTGGTTCCGCGTTGTATGTAGGGCTGTTGCTCCTGATGGCAAAAGTTTTTGGCGGTGCGGGTACATTCATTGTGATCATCGGGTTAGCCCTCCTGTTTGGGATATTAAAGTTTGCCCAGCGTTATGTGCTATATCTCGTTAAAGCAGGTCATATCGCGGTGATTACTGAACTCATTCACAATGGCACTGTACCTGAAGGCAAAGGGCAATTTGACTATGGCAAGCAAGTTGTCACGGATTTATTTAAAGAAGTTTCCGTCTTATTTGCTGTTGATCAGATTGTAGACGGCACGATTAAAGCCTTTAACCGCATGGTTGTC
>JAIORP010000187.1 GCA_021108075.1 Candidatus Omnitrophota bacterium
AATTTAGAAGTAACGGATTCTACAAATAAAAACTAGTTCTCGGACAAGCTCCTAGGCGGCTGTCCGAGAATAAATTTTTTGTTCAAATCAAGGCGCACGACGACAGAAAACCGCAGGTGTACATGTGTACATTGAGGATTTTTTGGAGTTTTGCAACGTAGAACTGAATAAAAAGATCATTCTCGGGCAGCCTCCTAGAGCACAACGCTGCACTTGCTAATTTGAATGCGCCACCTATGCCACTACTTCGCATACATGGCTTGAAGTTGGTCTATGGAAGGGAAATCATGGTAATACTCACCCTGTGGCCCGATATACCCATCGCCCCTGCGGATGAGCTCAACAGGTACATATGTGCCATCTTGATGCGGAATATGAACGGTATATCGCCCGGCATCTGGAACCGTTGTCGGATCTGAGGCCGCAACGACCATGACCTTCTCGGGCAAGGACTCAACCGCGTAAACAGGGTCATCCACAACAATATATCCTTTTTTGTGTTTCGCATAATATACATCATTATAGTAATAATAAATATGTCCATTCACCAAAATCCGTTTATGTTTGGGCGGAAGTTCGATAAGGATGCCACCGATTGGAGGCGCCACAACGATATATTGACCACCAGTATCTTTAAGATAAAAAACGCCTCTATCATAATAATAGTCGCGGCCACCAACGATGATATGGATCAATTTCCTGGGAATTCGAACGATTCTTCCCCATAGGGGATGGGGACGATAATGATGTCTGCGGTGAGGATAGCGCCGGCGAAAAATCCGAGCCTCACCCAAGTCTGCGTGAAGGAATACCGTTAAGGCCAGGGCGGTTAAAACAATGATACTCTTTCTTTTCGGAAACATATGAACTCCTTTCTTTTGTCCTCTTGATCACATCTGGAGTTAAAAAGTTCCGAAAATAAAATTTTTTATCTTTCACGTTCCTTTTTGGAATATCCTATCAGGCGCTGATGACTTTTGCTACGGGAAATAATCTCGCGACCGCTGCGTCGATCTCTTTAACAGATTCATCACCCTTTTTAAATGGTACCGACAAAGGAACGATAACGGCACCCTTATCAATCTCAACGAGCATGCTGGCCTTTTCAAACATCAAAGACCGCATCGAATTATCCTCAAATATCCTCCGGGTGATTTCTTCATCATTTGTTAATATTATCTTAAAAAGCTGACAAAATGACGGCATCGTATCTTTATTAACTTCAATTAACTTACGACTCTTCACCAGCGCTTTCTTTGATAAAACATTCATCCTCCTACCGATAAATGTCTTTCCGACAGAAGGAATGCACACAAGACAATATTGCGTATTGGTCTGCACCGACAAGAAATAATCGTAATACCCCGCAGTGGAACTAAAACAAGATTTTGGGCGTCTGAAGATGGATTGGATATCAATCCGGTAATCTTCCTGATAGTAATACAAAGCTATTGAATGGGTTTGCCCAACAACGTCCTTAACCTTACCATTGAACTTTTCAGCTAACTTTTCTAGTATCTTTCTCTCCCGTCTTCCCAACAATCGACGTCTTATACGGACACCGAAAAGAATATCAAGGAAATATAACACAAAAAAAGCCGGACCGACCAAAATAACGAGCCATAATCCATCCCCTTCTTGCCGGCTTCGCCTTAAAACCTGAATAAAGCTTCTCTCTTTCGCTTTTGCCAATTTCTCTGGATCAATGGCTATTAATAGCTCACCTATTTCTTGAACAACATCATCAATTCCCAATTCAGCATACAAAGACTGCGCTCTATCAAAATAGTTCCTGGCTTGATCAAATTGACCCATCTCAATATATGTTTCGCCCAGCATCACATTCACATCCGGTTCATACGGCGACAAATTATTCGCTCTTAGCAAGAGAGTCTGCGCCTCTTCAACCGAACCACTTTCCAAATAGGCCCGGGCTAAAAAATATAAGACATCAATGTTATTCCGATCAGCGGCTAACAAAGATTTAAAAAATATAATAGCCGAGTCATATTGTTTTTGTTCTAATAATTTGACGCCCATGTCAAGTGTGTCTTTTTTCTTACTCAAAGAAACTTTATCTTTCCTGGTAAATGAATCAAAAGCTTGAGTCCCGGAAAACAGCGTGTCCGTTAAGATTTCGCTCCATTGTTCGATCTTATCAGTCGTCAACATTCTCTTTGAGGCATAGTGCATGGTATAAATTCTATCAACAGTAAGGATAATACGGGCGATTTCAAAAAAATCCGCTTGCCCCTGACACTGCCTCGCGTTAAACCGGTAAAGCACATCATGGTAGGTCGAGTTAATTTCCCTCCATTCAATTTCTTTACAAATCTTTGTCAAATTATTTTTAATCGCACGCATAAATTGCCCCGCATTTAAATCTTTCTGCAGGCCAAAAAATTCATTAACCGTTACCAATTCGTTCCAGTCTTCAACCGTCTCACCCATTAAAACATATTCGGTTATTCTGGAGTCCGGCTTTTCCTTTCTGAAACCCATTTCCCAGACACGGCCATCAAAACTGGGTCCTAATGGTCGTGTCAAAACGCTAAGGGGGTGCGACTCGGCCTTAGAAATATCCAATCGACTCAATTGGTAATCCACCACCCGCATGCCATCAAAATTACCGTTCTTTTGATAAATTTTCTTTGCTTTAAGAAGGCTCTCTTTGGCTTTTTGGCCTTCACCAATTTGCTTGTAAGCATAAGCGAGATTTTTATAATAGGAAGGATTGTCCGGATTTGACGCAATGGCGACCTTAAACAAATTAATCGCTTCTAAATACCGCTTCAAACCTATGGTTATGTAGCCATAATTTCCGATCGCCTCAACATATTGGGGTTCAATATTTATAGCTCTTTTAATATGCATCTCGGCCTGCTCATATTGTCCCAGCAACATATAAGCAAAGGCAAGATTATTGTAACATTCTGATGCCATGGGACTTAAGGCGATTGCTTTCTGAAAATAGGGAATCGCGCGGTTGGGTTGCTCCAGACGGTTATAGGCAATGCCGATTTGTGCATAAGCCTCTGCCTGTTGGGGATCATCTTGAATAAGCGCCTCCCAATAAACAATGGCCGCTTTCGGATCATCAAATGCAGCATTATTGTCCTCGGGATTATCCCTTGAAAGTTCTGAAAAATTTTGGTCGGGAGCATCTGATATTATATCGTTTGATTGAGCATCGTATCTCCGTTCGATGTTTTCAATGAGACTCTTTTTAAGAATCCACACCTTCTTATGTGTTTCGATCTTAATCGTGAAGTCTGTTTCATCAATGATGTTTCCATGCAGAACTTTACCTGACTTCAACTGAACGACATCCGCCCAAACGTGTGTCGATAGAGCAAGAAGTAAAACGGTGAAAAATAAACTGCGCACGCACGCATCCCCTTAGATTGGTCAAACTCTTTAGCATCAATAAGTTTATTGCTTTTCATTATAATCAAATGTATAACCAAGAACAACATTATTATGGCGGACGTTCATAGAAATGTTTCAATCCATATCCCGTCTCTTGGATTGCAGTTGTAACTCAATCCTTCAGATGGGTATTATTATACGACTGGAATTTGTTCCATTGTACAATATTGACCAACCATGATATCGTGCCCGGTCCCCAGTCAGATATTCCCTGTGTTCATCCATGGCCTTTCACGAAAGTTTATTTCTTTTCATGCCTCCAATCTCCGCTATAATACCTATCCATCATGAAAATTCATGTCCAATATAAAAACAAACGGTTCCGCCGAAAACCGGATATCATTCTAGCTGATCTGATACAGAATATTTCTTCCCGCCAGGAACGTCCTTTTCTGGTTACCATTGGCGGCCCCGGAGGATCCGGCAAATCAACTTTTGCAAAAAAACTCGCATCCAGGCTCAAACCGCACAGTATCGTTCTTCCGCTGGATGACTACAAAACACCCCGTGCTTTACGTTCGAAACTGAATGTTTTCGGTCCGCACCCACGAGCCAATGAGATGGAATTGATAAAAAAACATTTTCAAAAAGTATCCAGGGGGAAAAACTTTGACCGACCGGTCTACGATAAAAAACTGGGGAAGATCCATTCAAAAAAATCTTTTCATCCCCGAAAAATCACCATTATCGAAGGAGAAGTGGCCACATTCAAACCTTTTCGGCCTTATACCCAGCTTAGTATATTTATCGACGCAAATTGGAAGACTTTACTAAAAACCCGCATTAACCGCGATATTACGGAACGGGGATACGATAAAGAAAAAGCCATTACGACCTTTTTGCACAGCAACTTAAAAGAGTTCCAGCAATACGGCGCAGACAGCAAGAAGCATGCGGATATTCATATCTATTGCGACGACGATTACGACATTTATATTGAGTCCATTGAAATAAAACTATTCGAACAGCATCATGCTCTTTTTAATAAAAATATCATGGCGATCCAGAGGTCAGAAAAAACGTTCGATGTGCCTTTAGCCCTTGATGAAAATAAAAAAATCGATATCGAAACCTTTGCCGACTTTTTACAGGCTTTATTCCATGAAGGGGTCCACCGGATTATCATTGGACATTACTGCGCAGAAGGAATCACATTAACCCGTCAAGAACATAAAACACTCATCCAAACAGCCTGTAAATTTTTCCCGGGAGAAATCATCACGTATCTTCAAGCAGCCAACCTGATTGACAGCCGGGCTTTAATCCTGGCATCAGCAGAATACGGTGCGGACAGGGTCATCGTCGATCTCGAAACACTGACCGGGGATCTCAAGGAAGCGGGAATAGAACGGTATAAAAATGCCCTGCTGACGGACGCTATTCCCGTTCAATTCACCATCAATCATAATATCAAACTCAAAAACAATCCTCTGGGCGCTAAAATACAAGCCCAAAAAGTCTTCAAGGGTTTCCCTCTGAATTTAAGACCACCGTTCTAATTGTTCCCCTCACCGATTAAATGTGCTCAACTTGTCGATAAAGTCATCACTTAATTTATCAACTAACGCATTTCTCAATTCCATAAAGACGGCATTATTCCGGTCATCATAATTCAGATAAGATGGCGTCCTCTTTGAGACGGACGCGGAAGCGTTAGCCATGAAGACAACCTTACCGCTGCGCACATCAATCAATGCCCCTGAGGCCCGGCCCTCTGCGTCATGTTGAGTACCGGGAATGATATACGCCCCTATCAAAGTAATATCAAAAAATTGCAAAAAATTAGGTGTCGTTTTAAAATCCGTCGACCCACCGAATATAAACAAATAGTCCGCGCCTTGATCGTTTGCGAGATAACACATTTTTTTCATCACAACCGCAACCTCTGACCGGTCAGGTCCATTACCTCCATTAGATTGAGAATGAGACGTAACCTCTCCAGAAGGAACTGTCGTGACAGAATAGATTAACTGTCTTTGTTGAGACAACTTCTCAATAACGGTATTTTGTGGAGCAACCTCTCCCACTTGTGCGACAGCTAATTTGATCGGTTTCTTGATGTAATGAGTTTTTTGTCTGGTATCCGACTTTCCATCATACATGCTGTAAACATAATTGGTTAAATTCATAGCACCCGTTTCTCTTATGGATAATCCCGTTGTATAACATCCGGATAAAGTGATTCCGCTAATAACAACGATCCAGCATTGGAAAATGCACTTCATGCCAACCTCCTTTTAAACGTTATATATTTGATGGGTTACTCTTAAGTTTCATCAGGCCGATCTCAAACAAAATAAAAACAAATCCCGACATAAGCCCGGCTAAATGGCTGATTGGAACGCTTGAACATTGTTCACTTGGTTGCATAAAAATTGTTTGATGCGTCAGCAACTCAAAAATAATTTTAGCGATAGCTCCCAACAAAATAAGTATGAGATAATTCTGTTTTGTGTCTTTCCATTCCATCCATATCGCGCCCACAAACAATCCATTAAGGGCTCCGGATAATCCGCTATATTCTGGCAAGGTATACGCGCCTAGCCACAACCACAAACCCACCCCTGTAAAACTTATTAACAGCGCCCGGTAAAAACGTTTTAAAGACTTAAGTTCAACGGTTGTTCCGATAATGCCAAAGGCCAGCACATTCCAAAACAGGTGATCAAAATTATAATGAACCAAATGGCCCGTTAACAAACGCCAGACCTCATTTTGAGCAATCGCCGAGCGGTTATAAATAAACAGGGCGTTCAACGGCATAAATAAATAATGCAATAGAATAATTCCGACGGAAATCATGATCGTATGCCAGGGGATATGTCTTTTAAGAAGCGGCATCCCGCCCCGGTCATTCGACCGGGGCGGGATGCTTTTTGCCAGGATTATTTTATTATTCATCGCGTCCATAAAACTCCCTCCTTAACGTTTCCGTCGGTTGTTAATGAAACCTCGAAAGAATGGCAGCAATAACAAAAAATAAAACGGATCAATGGCCCCAGCCCCGCCACCACGACTACGTGTCGTCGGCTGGTTATGATTAAACATCGGTGAGCCCGTATCGACCCTGCGTGATTGAACCGGTCGAGCCCGGCGTTTTTGTCGCGATTGATTTTCCGTTGCAAGCCGAGCTTGATTCCGCCTTTCAATCCCCAATTCTTTGAAGACGTCTTCTTCAACAACAACCATCGAGGTATAATCCGTCACTAAACTATATTCAAGGCCGATATCGATGATCGCGTTCTTTGTGTCATCCGTTTCGCCGAAGTCATCCATTTGCTCGGTTAAGTCCTCAATCGTGGCATAGGCCCAAAGCCGCTCAATCTCCGGATTCTGATCGGCAATCACGGGGAAATCAAATTGTGTTTGATAAACGATGTCTTTCCCGGAAATTCTTCCCTGTAAGGACACATCCGCTTTCCCACTGCCATAATAATGTCCAAAAACAACTAACTGCTGCCCACGATACAAACTGCCGATATCTTTCGGAGTCAAATCAAAAGTTTTAATCCCTTTGATCTTTAATGCCGCACCGTGCAGGGATTGAAAATTGACCTTATTTGTCGCTAATAAAATCTTCCCAACGATATCATCACTATTCGAAACATTGATAGCAAAACCATGTGAATGGCGTGTTAAGGCATTTAATAATGGTTTATTCGCGCTGTTCCCCATGATAAACGTAAACAAACGAATATCCTTCTTTTTAATCAGTTCAATGAATTTCTTCTGTTGTGTTATGCCGACATTGGCGACACCGTCTGTGACTAAAATAATGCTGCTTGTCCGGTCCGCGTCCAAACTTTTCAAGCCCTGCTGTAATCCACGGTAAACATTTGTTCCTCCACCGGGTTGAACTTGCCGAACACGATCAATATAAGTTTGGACATTCTCCCTTGTCGCCGGAATAAATCCACGGGAAATTTCACGCGACGTTTCGTTAAACGTAATAATCCTGAAACGGTCCCTTTCTGTCATATTCTCTAAGGCCCGGCTCACACCTTCTGTGAGCGTAAAATATTTACCTTGCATCGACCCGGAAACATCCAGGACAAAGACCCAATCACGTCCTTCAATAATCGGCTGCAAATCCATGCCCGGAGTTATGGTCAGCATGAATGTTCCTCTCTTATCTCCCTCTGTTTTATAGGCAACCAAATCAACCGATCCCGGCAGATTATCCGTTAAGCGATAATAAACCACGATATCCTTATCCAGTCGGAAATTACTGTTGAGCGCGGCCGGCTGAGCCTCCATTTCTTCCTGTTGATTGTTAATCGTCAGACTTTGATCCGTTCCGTTCAATCCACCAGAATGATCGACCAGATTATCCAAATGAATCACCCACTCGTCTTCATTTTGAACAATCTGAGCCCCCGGATGACCGGGCAGCCGAACACCATCAATGGGATAAGATGATCGGATGACCAGGTCAAAATTAAATGTTCCTGTCACCTCTTCATTGGCCGTCCAGAAAGAAAGCTTATGATCATCAACTCCGCCTTCTTCTAAAGGATAGGTGTATTGCCCCATGCCCAGATCAACTGCCGCAGGTTGAATATAACTGAGACGAATCCTGGTTTCTTGATTAGCGCGGACAGGGTAAACACTTGTTTCAAATGTCTTATAACCATCCTTTTCTGTCAGGCCCGCGTTCTTTCCCTGTTTTTTCTGATCTTCATAGACTTCACGCGCCTTCTTCTTTTCCAAGACCTCTCCTTGAATCGGCTTTCCATCAATCCACATCGTAAATTCAGACATGGCAGCTTTATCTGGAACAGGAAAAGAATAGATGGCCTCCAAGTCAGAATCGTGCGGATTATAAAATATTTGATCCACTGTCGTGATGGCATAGCCATCCTCAAGAACGACCTGAACATGATGGTCCTTGATGTCTAACTCTGGAAGAGACCGGTCTTTCGGGGTCAACAATCCAGCAGCGTTTGCGACTGTTGTTAACTTCCCTATTAATAGCATCGAGAGAATAAGTGAAAACATGAAAACCTTTTTTTGTCTGAGTTTAAATTGCATCGTATTGCTCCTTTGATTGAAACTTCAACTGTTAACCATTCAACTATTATATTAAAAAAAAGTACCCATTATGTTTGCCCCACCCATGATACCGACAAAAATAATCGATCTTCTATCATTGAACACCGACCATCATCTAATCTTTTCAAAAACCATTGTTCCTCATTACAATAAGTTTACCATTCAACTATTTATCTGTCAAGTGTTTTTATAAACAACCCCCATGAGATGCTTTTATCAAAAAAACACAATTCTATCCGGTAAATATGTCAATTTTTCTCTGGGAAATGTGGATCACGCTTGGATGGATTGATTGACCATTATTATCGAGAATGACCTATCTTGCCTTAGCGTCGAAAAAAGCAGAATTGGTTTTGGTCATTATTCAATGGAATTGGTATTACTACACTTATCACGGGTCCAGAGATAAATTTCATACAAACCTCGTCCCTCCCGGAAATGTAATGACAAAAATAATATGAAAAAAAATAAAAAAATCTGTAGATACCCACGGACATGCCGTGGCACTTTTATAATTTTAGATGGACAAAGTTTTTTAGTATCTTTTTGTGCTAACGGGTCTTTCTAGCAGCAAAATTGAAATGATCAAAATATTTACGCCATAATATTTCGGAGGATGAAAATTCATTAGAACCATAGAAGAAGTCAACGAGAGCTTCTCTTGTCCTGAATAATTCTTTGAGACGGGAATATTTTCGAAGTGATCCTATGGTAAGGTCCAGCAATTCTAGCGCGCGGTTTACTGCTTTCCTGGAAAAATCATCGTTACCTTTTTTTCGCCAATTGAGCGCCCGACTTACTTCGCTGCCAACATTTGCCATTTGCTCACAAAAAGACATTTCATTCCAACGACCGCCAGCAAGTCCTTCATGCTGAATGTTCATCTCTTTACCCATCTGTTAACAATTTCAACAATGCTTTTTTGAATTTCTTCAGAATCGACACCTCGGCTCATGTTCCCTTGAGAGGGACGCATATTGATCATCGAGTCAAACTCAAGAAAGTCATCATCCTCGATCTCGGGATAAAAGTTAATACCCCAAAGACTGCTTTGCTTTGAACCATTTTCTAAAAGCAAGGCCTCCAGGTCAGAATGCAACTCCGCGTCAATAGCAACTAATGCGCGATCCACATCAACAACCGCTTTGATTAGATCACCAAAAGTGTTCTGTGCCAGCTGCTTCAATTCATCCGTTGCAATAGCTTCACTCAATATTTTCATATTTTTCCCTATGAATATTTTTCATGAACGTTATACCAAATCCATTAATAAATTGTTCTATCTTAATTCTGAAAAGCAGAATTGATTTTGGTATAACCTGTCCTGGCCGTATTGAATACAACTTCCCCTATAGTTGCGCCTTGAGCACCCAAGGAAGTCCCCTTGAAAACCGCCCCGTCCTCCAACATAAAATTGCGTTATTCATGCTGTATTTGTATTAATAAAAAAATAGTTGTTACCAACCCGCGATTTTAATGTTGTCGAAACACTATTCTCTATACTCTATCAGTTATTAAGCTGTTAGTATTTTCTTTGCCGTCTCATCACCAACATCAGTCATGAAAGGAATTCCTGTTTCTTTCTCAGTTTCTCTATTACCTGAAAAGATCTCGTTTCTTGAAATCCCTTCTGGTGAAAACTTGCGCGTACCGGCCATTAATTGTGAAAGACCTGCACCCAATTTGTCACCTAGGGTATAGACTGCAACAGCACCGAGAGGTATATTCTTCATTTCTTCCTTACCAACTTTCTTTTCTATCTCACTGTAGCAAGCAAAGATCTCCTCTGGTTTCTTTCCTATATCTGTAACTGACTTCGGCAATTTATCCCAATTACCATTTACTTCTTTTCTCTTCGTAGGATCCAATGCTCCTTCGATATTTGCACCTAAGTATCCAGGGATCATAAGAGGTCTTCCCATACAAATTAGTTTTGTATAAGGAGCACCAAGCGCAAGCGCCTTGAAGATCTGATCTTCTTTTGCTAAACCACCAGCAAATGACATATCAACTACCTCTGTTCCGCTCTCTTCAAGGATCTTTGCATATTGATATGCTTTTGCATGTAGATGAAGCGAAGGAACTCCCCAAGATTCCATCATTCCCCAAGGACTCATTCCTGTTCCACCGCCTGATCCGTCAATTGTAAGAAGATCAAGCTTTGCTTCAGAAGCATATTTAATTGACATTGCAAGAGCTTCCATACCATAAGAACCAGTTTTAAGAGAGATCCTCTTGTAACCCAGGCTTCTTAGATAATCGACTGCACCCATGAAGTCATTTCTTACCTCATCAATTGAATTTCTATTCGTATAACCTAATCTGGAATGACGTGCTATTGACTTGATAGCTCCTGCCTCGAAAGCTGCTTGAATTTCCGGCAATGTTGGGTCTGGATCTACAACATACCCTCTATCTTTTAAGAACTTCGCGTATTCAAGTGATTCAACCTGAATTTCACCACCAATAACTTTTGCGCCTTGACCCCATTTAAGTTCAATAATAACTTTGTCGCCATACTTTTCGATCAAGTATTCTGCGACACCGTTTCTAGTGTCTTCCACATTCATCTGAACAATGATAGCGCCATAGCCATCATAGTATCTTAAGAACGTATCAACTCTGCGATCAAGTTCTGGAGCTTTTTTAATTCTTCCATCCTCAATAACAGCTTGCTTATCAACACCCACGACATTCTCACCAACAACAATAGGAAAACCAGCCAAAGCTGCACCAACCGCAAATGAATCCCAGTATCTTGCAGCAATAAAAGTAGAACCTAGAGCACCTGTCATCATAGGAATTCTACATTTTGTTTTTATTTCTCCACCGAATTGAGTTTCGACTGAAACGTTTGGAAAAACACAATCATCTGCACTATTTGTTATGCCTGCTGGAAGATTGTTTGCTCCAAATACATAGCCTTGTATTCGAAGATTATTATAGGATACTCCAATGTGTTCTGTATTTGCACTACCTGCTGTTACCCAACCAAAATCTCTTGGATAAAGCAAGTTACGACCCTTCATACTTGAAAGCCATGTTTCACATTTTCCCGCACAATCAGCCCTGCATAGAGTACATAGACCTGATTCACAAGGATTCCCTCGATTGACAGTACCTATCGCATCATTTGTTTTTTGCCACTGACTCATTGTTCCTCCCCCTTTTTACGTTGTTAAATCTAATTATATTAAAAAAGCAATCATAATCACTACACCTCGTAGGTGTAAATAAAAAAAGTCCCCAAGAAAATCTACTAAGATCTCTTGAAGACACAATATATCACAAAATCAAACTTCATTCGTCCCTTAATGAAACCACTTTGTGAAGATTCTACTTAAGACTTCATTGCCTTAAGTTTAAACAATATACAATTATCTCTTTATTTTGTCAAATGGATTCTTAAATAGGGGACAACAGCGCCCTATTCTAAATACTCATTGATAGATTTAGCAGCAGTTCTTCCCTGCCCCATCGCTAAAATTACAGTCGCTGCCCCTAAAACAATATCTCCACCGGCATATATTCCGTCAATTGATGTTTTACATTTTTCATCCACAACAATGTTTCCCCACTTATTTGTCTCTAAATCAGGTGTCGTTTGCTTGATCAACGGATTTGAGTCATTTCCAATCGCGACAATAACGGTATCCAAATCTATAATAAATTCGCTTCCATTAATAACGACTGGCCTGCGTCTTCCAGAATCATCAGGCTCTCCCAACTCATATCTCAGGCATTCCATCGCTATAACATGACCATTTTCGTCTCCGATAATACTTTTTGCATTCTCAAGTAAATGAAAAATGACACCCTCTTCCCTGGCATGATGGACTTCTTCAACACGAGCCGGCATTTCAACTTCAGTCCGTCTATAGATAAGATGGACCTCTTCCGCGCCAAGTCGTACAGCCATACGCGCGGCATCCATAGCCACATTTCCTCCGCCAAGCACCCCTACTTTACGTGAATCAAACATTGGTGTATGTGCTTTATCTTTATCATACGCGCGCATAAGATTCGCGCGCGTTAAATATTCATTTGCTGAAAAAACACCTACTAAATTCTCTCCTTCTATATTCATAAACCGGGGCAACCCCGCGCCCGCTCCGATAAAAACCGCGTCAAAGCCGTCTTTTTCAATAAAATCAGCAAGCTTTCTGGTTCTCCCAACCACAAAATTCCTTTTAATTTCAATACCCATTGTCTTAAGAATATCTATTTCCTCGTGTACTATTTTCTTGGGTAAACGAAATTCAGGAATACCATAAACCATTACACCTCCGGTTTTATGAAAAGCTTCAAACATAGTGACAGAATGTCCTTCTCGTCTAACATCAGCAGCTACTGTAATACTGGCAGGTCCGCTTCCAATAACCGCGACTTTTTTCCCTGTTTCCTTTTCCACTTTAGGCGCTGAAACCATTGCGTGATCACGCTCCCAATCAGCAACATAGCGCTCAAGCCTTCCGATGGAAACAGCCTTGTTAACATCTTTTAATGATTTGCCAACAGTGCATGGCGCCTGACATTGTGTTTCCTGAGGACAAACTCTTCCGCAAACTGCAGGCAGCAAACTATTCTTTTTAATAATATCAATTGCTAGTTTATTTTCTCCATCAGCTATTGCTTTAATAAATCCTGGAATGTCTATCTGAACAGGGCACCCCGCGATACAAGGAGAACTTTTGCATTGTATACATCGCATAGCTTCAAGCTGTGCTTGTTCTTGAGTATACCCGAGGGCGACCTCCTGCATATTGTCCACACGCTCAACAGGATCCTGTAGAGGCATTTCCTGCGCAGGAATTGCCATACGGTCTTTAGGTTTCAAATCTTTATTGTCAGGTAATATTTTATCCATTGGCCTTCTTCTTCGCCGCTATTTCTAAATGACATTGTTCATGATCTTTATCTTCACGTTTTTTATAAGACCCTAAGCGCTGCATCATATTGTTGAAATCAACAAGATGACCATCAAATTCAGGACCATCGACACATACGAAACGAGTCTCACCTCCAACGATTACACGGCATCCTCCGCACATACCTGTTCCATCAATCATGATTGTGTTAAGAGAAACGACTGTTGGAACTTTATACGGGCGGGTTGTTTCCGCGCAGAATTTCATCATAACAGGCGGGCCAATAGCAATTACTAAATCAGGCTTTTCGCGTTCTTCACACGCTTCTTTAAGAGGTGCTGTTACCAAAGCTTTTCGTCCATAAGACCCATCATCTGTGCAAATAATTATTTCATCAGCAATTAATTTCATTTCATCTTCTAAAATAATCAAATCTTTGTTACGTGCTCCTATAATCACAACAAGTTTGTTGCCAATAATTTTCATTGCTCTTGCAATGGGATATAATGGCGCAACACCGATTCCTCCCCCCACACAAACAACCGTCCCTACTTTTTCAACATGTGTTGGTTTTCCCAGAGGTCCTACAAGATTAAGAATATCGTCTCTTTCATGAAGCTCAGCAAGCAAATGCGTTGTTTTCCCTACTGTTTGGAAAATAAGCGTGATAGTGCCTTCTTTTTGATCAGAATCAGCAATTGTTAAAGGAATTCTCTCGCCATCTTCAGCAACCTGAAGAATAATAAACTGTCCGGGCAGACACTCCCGGGCTATCAATGCAGCCTCTATTTTCAGCCTAAAGACTTCGTCAGATAATTGTTGTTTTTCAATAATTTTATTCATTGATTGGAAAAGGAATATTCTAATATTAAAAAAAATCCCCAAAAATCCATTTCTGGCTCTTGGAGGACGTCATTGCCCAAAACAAATGCAATATACAACTAATCATATTTCTTGTCAAATATTATATTTTTTTCTTTGGTTTAAAGAATTATGGGACATTGATGAATTCATGAATCTATATACTTCTGCCTTTCTTGCTTAATTCATTTAACAATCCCCTTCCCGCAACTATTTCCATTCCTCTAGATTCCGCCTTACTTGCCGCCGATTGCGTGATACCTGATAAAACTGATCAACGACAATTAAAATTCCCGATTTGGGGACAAAAAATTAAGTTTCACTCTTTCGTCTTTTTGCCGAATTCATCCGATAATACCAAATCCATTAAATAATTACCAAAGTCATTATGATATTCTCGACGTTTAAACGAGAATATTGGTATTCAAACAGGACAATTATTTAATGGATTTGGTATAATTTTCAACGTAACTCTAGAATAATATTGTTCTGCTTTTCTCGACGCTAAAGCAAGAATATCAGAATTGAAATAGAACAATTCATTAATGGAAATAATTACTCATGATGCTCCACGCGTGTATCCGCACACTGCTTGTTTTGAGTCATTCTTTCAGGCGGGTATATCATTCCTGCTTATCCTGCTCTTCCTTACAGCACTCCATTGATCTCGAGTCTCAATCGCTGAGAACTGATCTGCGGAACAATGACCGGGGCAGTCTGAACCCGGTCATCCGCTACTGGCTGCTCAATGATCGCCTCGCCGAGAATGCCGATCGACTGCGGAAGATTGGGCAGCGGGACTACATTGATAATAACCGGAATAAACCCATCGATATCAATCGACTGCACTGGCTGCTTCTGTTTAGGCAAGGGAACGCCCTTGCCGTCACGTCTAATTTTCAATTGAAACAGGGCGGGATTAAGATCGATACCACCATATTTCCCTTCACCTTTTTCAAATTTATCTCTTTCAACCTCATAACCGGCCGCGCCGGTCCCGCGCAACGTTTCATCAAAAAAGATGCCATAATGCTTAACCATTTCTTTGATATCCACAGATTGATGGGCGGAAATAAGAATACTTTCTTGCCGTTGAGCAAATTCCGTACTTGTCCCCGCACGGTAACTGTAATAGAGCTCCGAAGCTTCTTGCATGGAAGCCATGATCATCGGAACACCTTGACTATTAAAGCGTCTTACGATATCATCGCTGCCGAGTTCAAAACCCCAAGCAAGAGTTCCTAAGTCCCAGCCTTCGAATGGATTAACCGACCACCCATTTTCCCCGTTACGGATGAAAGACAATATTTCACCCGTAGCTGTCCCAATCACAAGCACCCCATTAAGGCCGGCGCGCCCGCCACTTGTTCCGGAAGCCTCACGCGTATGCCGTGGGGTCTCCAGCCAAATATTGCTGCCGCTGACCGCTTTTTGCATAACTTCTGTTCCGGTTTCATTAATGAAAATAAATTTCCCTTTAAACCGGGGGTCATTCTGCATTTGCTTTAACTGACGTTCCCAATCCATGCCGGACTGATCACGCCCAACGCCACCCAGGAGAATATTCGCGCCTAAGCCTAAACGTTTCCCCCAGGGGGTATCATAGGTTTGATCCCGCTCACCCGTAATCCATTCCATGATCGGGATGTAGATGCCTTGTTCTTTGTACTGAACGAGCCGCCTTAACGCGCCGAACAATGGCCGGTCCAAATTATCAAAACCATTTAAACCTTTTTCTTTAAGCATGACGTTTAATGCTTCTTTTTGCGCCTCATTAATGAGAAAGAGATCCCGGCCTTGGACGTTCTCTACTCCTTCTCGCGTTATTAATTGAGCCAATGCATCGGAATACCATAAATACGGATCCGACCCGTTTTGAATACCGGTCGTTTTCCAGGCATGCTGCGGTAAAACAACCAGCTGGGTTATCTTTCCATGTTCCGGTGAAACACCATTAATCGTATTAGCAATTTGACCCAATGCGTCGGCAGCGCTGATAATGCCGTTTTTGATGATATTATCAGGAACCAGGTCAGATCCCACCTGACTGCGCAAATAAGCAATGTCTGACCAGATCGGCAAAGCGGCTTTTTCCGGAGTGTGCGTTGTAAAAACGTATTCTGTTTCGGCAAAAACACTTTTTTCATTATCTGTTGTATTTTCAAAGTAAGTCCGGTCATTGATCATGGATTGTCCGACAAAAAAAAGCTGCGGCTCACTCATGCGCACGGCCGTGGATTCAATCCCTAACTGTTTATACAGTTCCACAACCGCCCGTCCTGTAAAACCATATTGTTGCATCCTCAAAGAATAATCTTCCGGATAAATATGGCTGAATATTTGAGGATTGGCAAGGGCGAAAACAGGTGTTCCGCCTAAATCCACCCAGAATACCCCCACCTTATATGTTGCCCCATTAAAATCAACATCAATAGTTAGAATTTCTGATTTCCCGGACGCGTCACGGATCAAAAACGGATCAATGCCTTTTTCCTTCATCCAATCGATATCGATCCATTGGTCCCCTTCGGTAAAAGCGGAATATAATGGCATGACGCCTGAGGATAACCAGTGGTTAAAATCTTTGAGAACAGAGAGATTGTTCCACGTTTCCCCTGTTAAAAAACCCAATCCGCCTTTCCCCTGGGCTAATTGAGCATAACCTTTTAATTTGTAAATGATCGCTTCTAAAGAAACGTCTGTTAAGACTTTATAACCCTTTTCCCGGGCGGTCCGCAGGGATTCAACATATCCACTTAACTTCGGATCAACAATATCGATGTTTGGACGTGTAACAAAACGGTTGGGAAACTTTTCTTGTAAAAGATTTTGGTCAAACATGGCCGCCTCAGTCTGAAGGCTCTGCTGTGCCGCTTCCATTTCCGTGACTTTGTCAGAATTGGGTTGCGTAAATTCTAAAAGGCGGACGGTCATGGCCAAGCCATTATTTTGTTCTTCATTAACCAGCATGGCGAGATCACGGTCTAATGTCTGAACATCCTGTCGTACGGCGCTGGTTTGACGCAAATCGTTTCCGCCGGAAAAATATTTGCGGGCAACAACACCCTGTTCCATCGGGTCATATTCCTCTTTTATAAAATTATAAACACCTTCTCTAAAGGACTTCACATATTTCTGATAAATGGCTTCTTTGTATGACAGGTCATCGACATCAACACCCCTGGTCTTTTCTTTGTTCCTGTAAACTTGATTCAGGATCGTATCACGCAAATTGTCTTTATACCAGGTTGCCAAAATAACAGAATGATAAATCTGGCGCAATAAAGCAAAATTCTTGCCCTTATTAACTTCTTTTTCAATTTCCGGGATGAGCACATCACGGACGACTTCGGACGTCACACCACTAACAACTTCCGCGACTTTATTCTTAATTTTATTCAATCCAAATTTATCTTTACCTAAATTCTTCTGTAAAGCGAAATAGTCCTCTTCGAGCATAACCTTTAAATGGGTCTTAACGACATAGGCGGTTGTTTCATTTTCATAAACGACGGCTTCATCCGGAACAATCCATATTTTATTAAAGGTGTTCATCGGAATTTCCGTCGTGCCGTATTTTTCCATCGCCTTTTTATAGACGCGCTGCCAGAAGGCTTCTCCCAGATGGGCTTCCGGATACATCATTGAGGCGGTAAATTGTTTCAGGACATAATCCTGAGCGAGCAGGTCACGCCCCATTACAGTTTGACCAAAACCGTTGGGAATGATGCGATCATTTTCGTACGGGGATAAATTGACCCACAACTCATTTTCCGGAATAGTTATCGTTGCCAAAAAATACTTCACAAGTTTAAGACCTTCTTCACGTAACGGATCTCCGGCATACACCATATCCCCCATATCCAGAATAAAGTCAAACTCAAGCGGATTGTCCGGTCTGACGGTCAGGCCTTTTAACACCATCGGACGGAAACCCGGCGAGGCCTCGATCAAGGCATTTGGAAATGGCAATTGTAACCGCTCATGCTCCCCGGCAAAAACGCTGGCCGCGGGCATCAGGATCACTTGAAAAACATAAATAAAGGATAGTAAGACGGGTATGCTTCTTTGAGTATTTTTAAACATAAAAAGGCACTCCTTTTGAATATAAGATGGATATCAAACCGTATTCAAGAACGAAACAACCCTTTTGCATGGGATCGGGCGTGGAGAGAAACTCTCAATAAAGGATAACATATCCATATAAAGAAGCAAAAAATACTGGTAGACATATTACAATTTATTACGAATCAACAAAGTCCAGCATGTGTTTGGCCCCAATTTTGTGACAATTGATGATGTGATCCGCCCCCGCTTTGGTAAGTTTGGCTTCATTATTAGTATAATCCACCTTACTGATGATTTCAATTTTGGGATTTAAAATCTTGGCGGTCAAAACAATAAAAACATTCGCCGCATCGTCAAGGGTCGCAAACAATATATTGGCCTTAGTGATATTTGCTTTTTCCAGAATACTTTCACTGCGCGCGTCGCCCTCAATGACAATGAAATCCCGGTCGACAAGATGTTTTATTCTCTGGGAATTGCTCTCAATAACGGCAAATTTCTTCCTCGAGGCCGTAAGTTCATCGACAATAGTTTTGCCCACCTTACCCCAACCACACACAATCACATGATTTTCTAACAGGCTTCTTTCTTCAGGCAATTTCAGCACCTCCGTTATTTCTTTTTTGACAATAAACTCAAAAAACGTCGGGATGACGACAAAAACAGCCCCGACCCCCATAATGATCATAACTGACGCCAGAATTTTTCCTTCAGGCGTGACCGGGGTGATATCACCATACCCGACAGTCGAAACCGTGACGAGCGTGAAATAAAAAGCATCCAGATAAGAAGCCGCGCCCTCAATATAATAAAATCCCACGGTTCCGGTAATAAAAATCGAAATAAGAACGGCAATACCAATTTTTAAACGGACCAGGCTTTCATGGGTCTCTTTATTCATGTTCTTTGTTGACTGCATGTTTATATAACAATCATCTGCTCGCAGCGGCTGTTCAATCAGCGCTCCGGTTTCAATTTTACCTTAATACCGGCCCGGCCCAAAGTGAGGGCAAAGCCCTTCTCCTCCTTTGTACCCAAATGCATGGTCACACCGCGGCGGTTCATTAAAAACAGACCGGATTTGCCGACTCGACCAACGGCCAGGGAAGCCTGTGCTTGAAAATACATGCCCTCAAAATCCTCAAGCTTCTCTAAATGGTAAACATTACCGGTTGCCTGATAACTCACCTTGCTAATGCTTCCCCACTGCAATCCCTTAAGAGTAAACGGATAATCTTGTCCTTCATAACGCAATGTTCCTTCACCTGTTTCACCGCCGATCACTAAAGCCATTTCCTTGATCGTAAGATTAAGCGTCGCGGAAGGCCCCTTATTCAGCGCCGCCTCTTCAACCATATACTTTTTTGAAGCGCAACCGGACAGACAAAGGCAAAAAAGAAAAACAATCGTCCTGTTAAGACTGATCCTTCTCAATGCGTTTACCATTCATGCTCCTTTTATGAGATACCCCTCAAGGGATGCTATAAAAAAATTTGTTCAATTTCATTGGAAATTTTAAACATGCGATCGGGTATGGGCTCTTTCATGGTATGAAAATTCTCAAGCATGCCGTCAATAATACTCTTAATTTGATCGAGATCTTCTCTGGCTAAATGACGGCCGTATTCCCGCACTAACATATTAGCCGAACTTTTCAGGGTCTTAAAAGCATTCTCCGGTTTAACAGCCTCATTCAATTTATCCCAGGTGAGTTCATCGTTGGCAAACGCTTCGAGGGTCGCGATCGTCCTGGCCCAGGCCTTTTTGGAATCAAGGTCTTCGCGGTAAGGATTAAAATCAATCTCTTCGTCCTGGACAAGTAAACGTCCTTTGCCGTAAAAGATCATCCAATCCGGCCGGTAATCCGGCGGTTTCGCCGCTTTGCCCCATTTAACCGCCCGCTTCAGGTCCTTTTGATACTCCTGGGGATGATAAATCCCCCACTTAAAGATGGGGACCATATTCTCCTTATATTCTATCCAGGCGCGATGCGAAGATGCATCCGCAACCCGGGCGATATCGTAAAGGGCGAGCATTTGCGCTTTGACAGCATTTTCAAGGGCTGTCTGAGGGTCGGACGGGTACGCCGTATAAGCCCTCTCATAATACAAGAGGAATCCCCCCTCGATACGGTCTGCTTCTTTATTTGCATTTTGAGTTTCTGATGCTCCGGGATAAAAAATGAGCAATACGAAGAAAAAAATCGACAGGTAAAAAATCTCTTTCCATATCTGTTTATTGGACATATAACTTCCTTGCACTAGACAACATCATCGATAGTGCTTTTATTATAGCGTCAGATAATAACGATAATAATACTTTTTGATATATTTTTGTAGTTGCAAGCGCCCGGGCGCGAGAAATAGAAATAAAATTAAAAAGAAAAACCAGACACCTTAATGACGATAAAAAAATCTTTGCCAGTAGGACTCCAGAGCTGCCTGGGCTACTGACCAAACCGCGTCATCGGGGTGGTTCTCCATCAGGAATTCCAGAAAAAACGCGACTGTTTCCGCCTGTTGTTGATTTAAAGTCGAAACTTTATCAAACGCGTTTAAACGCTCCTGACCTGTGGGGATTAAAGACCGAATGGTCGGGATCAAAATATCAGGGTCTACTCGGTCATATTCTTTCAGAATCCACAACATATACGCCGGAAGATAATACCGAAACCCAATCGGATCTAAATATGGCAGCACCTGAAATCGTTTCAAATCATCAATTGAGACATCCTGCCAGTTCAAATCATCATCAAGAATTCTGGCTTTTTCCCTTTCGGCCTCTGTGTCCTGGCGTTGGAGAACATCTGCCTCGCGTAAAGATAATCCACCTTCCCGCCCAACATCTTTAAAGTGTTGAATAATAAATTCCATTATTTTTTCTTTTGTCACCATAACAGCCGATAATCCATCTGTATCCCGGGCATTGTATCTCCAACAAAAATGATCTTTTCAGGCATTCTTGTCCTGAAGAAAGACCCCTGCGGGTTAAAGTAAATTTAAAATGTAATCCTGTCGCGGGTCCTGACTCAGGTCCATCACACGGGTCGAAGAACTGATCGTAAACCAGGGCGACCACTTCACAAATGACGGCCGCGGTTTTAATGTGGCGGTTCCCGCGTCATAACAACGTTCAATCCCCCATTGACCATGGTGGGCATGTCCTTGATGATTGTGGCCGAACAACAAGGCGTCGATGCTGATCCCGCCGGCCATGGCTTGCGTTAAAATCTTCTTTAACTTTCGTGAGTCTTTGAGCTGATGGAACGGACGCCATTTAAAAGGATGATGGTGCAAATAGATAATCCGTTTACGGCATTTGTTGACATCTTTCGCATGCAGCAGCTGTTCCAGCACCTGTAATTGATGCTTTCCAATTTCCCCCTCGGCAAAGATGTCGTCATACCAATTCAATTCAGCGGACATGGAATCCAAACCGAGAAAGGCCACATCATCAATAATGTCTTTTTTAGGAAAATCAATTTCCCGGCCGAAAAAAGTCTGTTGAAATATCTCAACAAATTTCTTGCTGCCTTTATTGCCCGTTCCATAATCATGGTTGCCCGGCACCACGAGAATATGCTTAAAACCTGCTTCATCTAATTGATCCAATCCGCGCTTCACGGTCTGAAAACAATTTTCCTGTCTGGCATTATTAACCAGGTCCCCGGTGATGACGATCACATACTGCCCGGCTCTGTCACCTTTTTCGATAATGAGATTATCGATTACGACGTCCATACGTTTATCGAAAGCACGGTACCCGATATGCCAGTCACTCATATGAATAATTTTTTTCATAATGAAACATCCTTTGTCCAGATTTTATCCTATATATTTTTTGACTATCATAGCATAAACTGATTTTGGAATGGAACACATTTCTTATCCACTCGTGGCGATGGTTTGGACCGGTCATCGACTAAATAAAATAACATTGCATAAAAACGTATTATAGTATATATTTCTTATTTTTAGGACTAACTATCATATAATACTACTGACTTCTATCTGATAACCCGGATCGCAGTCTAATACATTTCCACAGAATAAAAATTATTGATTCTTAAAATATATTTTCTAGCACACTGATTAAGGACGAACACATGAAAACGTTTACAGAATTAGGTTTATCAAAAGCAACATTACAGACATTAAGCAAAAAAGGGTTTGAAGTGCCCACACCCATTCAAGAGCAAGTCATCCCGGCCCTTTTGAATGACAAGCTCGATATTATCGGACAGGCTCAAACCGGAACGGGAAAAACAGCGGCCTTTGGGTTACCGCTGATTGAACGGTTAAACGAGAAGTCGAGCAGTGTCCAAACCCTGATCCTCACGCCCACGCGCGAGCTCGCCATCCAGGTCGCTGAAGAGATCCAATCTTTAAAAGGCAAAAAAAGATTTAATATTTTGCCGATCTATGGCGGCCAGGCGATCAGTTTGCAGCTCCGCCAATTAAAAAAAGGAGTTGATATCGTTGTGGGTACACCCGGACGGATCATTGATCACCTGAAAAGGAAAACGTTAAAACTTGACCGGATATCCTATCTTATTCTTGATGAAGCGGATGAGATGCTCAACATGGGTTTTCTGGAAGATGTAACGAGCATCATGGAACAAACCAATGATGATAAACGCACACTATTATTCTCAGCCACCATGCCCCAGGAAATCCTGCGCATTGCTAAAAAATATATGGGCGAATACCAACTGTATAAGACCACGCATGGACAAATCACGGTCCGCAACACCGACCAAATCTATTTTGAAGTTAAAGCCAATGATAAATTTGAAGCGCTCTGCCGCATCATTGATCTAGAAGAAGATTTTTATGGCCTGATCTTCTGCCGCACCAAAGTGGATGTAGATAATGTTGCCGCCCATTTAGCTGACCGAGGTTATGATTCTGACGCCCTGCACGGTGATATCTCGCAAAACTTGCGTGAAAAAATTTTGAAAAAATTTAAGAAAGGGCTTATCAATATTCTCGTTGCCACGGATGTGGCCGCGCGCGGGATTGACATCCAGAACTTGACCCACGTGATCAACTACGCCCTCCCTCAAGACCCGGAATCCTATGTGCACCGCGTCGGGCGCACCGGACGGGCGGGAAAAGATGGCATTGCCATCACGTTTATCACACCGTCGGAATACCGCAAGCTCCAGCACATCCAGCGCAAAACAAAGACGGAAATCCGCAAGGAAAAGCTGCCTAAGGTGACCGATATCATTAAAGCCAAAAAAAACCGCATCAAAGCATTGGTCAATGAACTGGTCCAGATGGAACCCTTGAACAGCTATTACAATTTGGCGAAAGAATTGCTTGAGCAGAATAATCCGACAGAGATCGTGTCCGCGTTATTATGTCATTTCTATCAGGATGAACTGAACGAATCCACTTACACGGAGATCCAGGACGTAACCGTTGACATGAAAGGCAAAACGCGCCTGTTCGTTTCCCAGGGAAAAATAGATGGCTTAACAAAAAATAAATTGATCAAATTCATCACCGATAACTGCCGCATTCCACAAAAAAAAATCCGCGATATTGAAATCCTTGATAAATTCTCCTTTGTTACCCTCCCTTTTCATGAAGCCGAAACGTTGCTGGAAGTCCTTAAGAAACGCCGGCGAGGGTCCGGACCTAAACTGACCAAAGCCAAAAGCCCCCGGAGTGAGAAACAAGGAAAAAGGAAGAAAAATCCCGGGAAGAAATAATTGCAGAAAAAAATAAGGACGATTGATCCTTTTTATAAACGGACAGTCTCCTTCTTTGTTACTCGTGCAGACAGCCTTTGCTGTACAGATAATAACTGACAAAACAAACCACGCTCGTTAAGATTAATGCCAGTCCGAAGAAGATAAACAGATAGGTCGGATATTGCGATGGGTTCTGATATGTTAATATGGCCTCGCTTGGATTTTGAGGATCATATAAAACAGTCACTTCTGTGCCGGCAGGATAATGTTGAATGATTTTCTCGACTGATTCCGGCAAATAATAATGGTCATAGATATTGGACAATCGATTGGACGTCCATTGGTGTCCATCCACAGAATATTGAAATGTCACTTCTGGAATAAATCGGGCTTGAACGCCTTCTTCTGTCTGAATACTCGCGTCAAAAACTCGTGAATGTAAAACAGTCCCGCCGGTCTTTTCCCATCGGGTCATATTGCTTTCATAAACAAATCCCTGAAAGCCGATACATATAAACGGTAGCCCAATACTCAATAAAATCACACCGGCAGCCAATATTTCTTTAATTCTCCTATCAATCGCAATCATCGGGTCTGAATCTCCTCAATCGCTGAGAAATCCTGCTCAAAGATAAGCCGGTAATACTGCTCCAATGACCCCATCGCCCTTTGCACTTGCAGCCAAATGAGATAACTCAAAGCGAGAATGATCAGGGTCAACAGGACTTTTTTACCTGTACTTAAGCCCGGTCTAATCCAAACCAAAGGCACGGCCAAAGGCCCGACACAAATAAACATCATCAGAATAAACGACGTTCTGGCATAGAAGGGGACTTTCGGTTTCTGCTCGAAGAACTCACCGCAATGCTTGCACTTCAAGGCTTCATCTTGGACTTCCTCAGCGCAGAATGGACATTTTTTCATAGGCGTTTACGGTTGATTAATACCAATTCCAATAAATAATTACCAAAGCTGATTCTGCTTTTCTTAGCGCTTTAGCGAGGACATCAGAATTGAAATAGAACAACTCATTAATGGATTTGGTATAACACGGATAAAGCGATACAGATCGACACGGATATCCATCATACGCATGTCTATCCCCAACGGCCGCTAGAAAACAATAAAACATCCGTGATCATCCGTGCTTTTTTCGGTGAGAATCCACAGTGAATCTTCTCGCAGCAGAGCTACGAGGCATCTAAAAGGAACGCTGTATTTGACAAAGGTTTCTCAAACTCTTCCTCAGGCGGTAGCCTCGGAGCAGAGCTCAGAGGAATTCACTCCATTAAATATTTGTACAATTCAATTTTATTGACTGTTTAAATCAGTATAGCACAAAAGGAAAAAACGCTATTGAGGATTGTGAAAAATTTCACAAGCGGTTAAGATCTCAACCGGCCGATCCAGCGGCGGAAACGTTCGGTATACAAAAAAGCGACCGGAATAAAGACAAATGTCAACACACCCGCGGCCGCCATTCCCCCGATAATAGCCGCGCTCATCGACGTCTTCAAAGGCATGACCGAACTTAACTGCGGCCAGGTTCCTAAGATGACTGCGATCGTGGTGAGGATGACCGCGCGGAATTTGACAGTGACGCCTTGACGGATCGCCTCCTTAAGCTCAACACCTTCTTTCAATTTCATGAGGGTATAATCAATCACAAGAATGGCATCATTAATAACCAGGCCGACCAACATAACCATCCCTAAAAGGGACGAAACATTAATGGTTTCTTCAGTAAAAAACAACGAAATGAAAACACCGGTATACGATAAAATAATCAGACTAAAACTCGGGAAAGGATAGACAAAGGAATTCATCAAGGCAGCCAGGATCATGAAGGTCAGAACGATCGCCAGAAAAAAGGCCTTACCGACTTCCTGATTCGTTTCGTCCTGATTGTCCGAGTCTCCGGCAAAGGTATACCCGTAACCAGGCTGAAAATCGATGTCTTTAAAACATTCATCCAGATATTTGCGCATAAAACCCAGGTTTGATTTGGACAAAAAACCTTCCAGCCGGATAATCCTCTGACGGTCAATGTGCCGGATCGTCGGGATGGCTTTGCTTTCTACGAGCTGCCCGAGCTCCGTTATGGGAACAAGCCCTTTAACAGATATGATCCCTATCTGTTCAATATCATGCGATTCCGTCATATAGTCCTCAATCAACTCAACATTGATGTCATATTCCTCGCCATTTTCTTTATAAACATTCATGTCATTGCCATAAATGGAATAACGCAGGGCATCCCCGATATCAGAATTATCAACATTATAATTAATCAACTTATTCTGATCCGGGATAAAAAGGACTTCATCTTTCGGCAACTTGTATGAGGATGTGACCGCGCGAAAATATCCGCTTTGTTCCATCGACTGTTTCATCTTTTGGGCATTAGCAACCATCTCGTCATAATCAATGCCGAAAACATTAATGGAAACATCCCCCTGGCTCGCATCCCCCATGCCGCCCGAGCGGACCAAAACAATGTCAGCGTCGGGGATAACCGCCAATTGGGGAATCAGGCCATTGATGATGTCCAGGTCGCTGCGCTCCCTCTGTTTGGACGGGGTCAAGTCGACATACACGCTGGCATTCTCTTCCCCATTATTGCCCACATCCGTGAAAATGGACTTCTTCTCGGAAACCCGGGCCGCGACCTGTTCAACCCATTCGACCGCTTCCAATGTCTTCTCAATTTTTGTGCCCTGCGGCATCGTTATCTTCGCGAGAATCTGGTCCTGGTCTGAATTGGGATAGAATTCATTACCGACATAAGGAAGAATCACAGCTATGACGAGCGCAAAGAAAGCAATAACCCCGACCAGCGTTAGGAAAGGAAATCGGAATATCGTATTAAAAAATTTTTCATAAACATGCTCGATAGACATGAAAATCTTATCCGTCACAAAAAACATAAGCCTGAATGGCGCGCTCAAAATTTTACGCAACACCCCTCGCTTTTGATCTTTTTGCTCGGACAATAACAGGGCGCACATCATCGGGGTCAAGCTAAACGAGGCGATCAAAGAGAATATCGTCGCGTAGACAACCGTGAGGCCGAAGGATTCAAAAAATTTCCCAACGATGCCCCCCATAAAGGCGATCGGGGTAAAGACGACGAGGTTTGTACCGGCTGAGGCGATAACCGCGTTTGAGACTTCCTTTGTGCCATCTATGGCCGCGTCAACCGACGATTTGCCGCGCTCCAAATGCATCAAGACGCTTTCGATGATGACAATCGCATTGGCAATCAGCGTTCCCAAAGACACCGCGATCGCCAGCAGGGTCATGATGTTAAACGAGAACCCGGAAAGATCCATCAAAAAAAACGTGGAAACAACCGAGGCCGGGATAATAATGGAACCAATCAAGGTCAATTTCCAGCGGCCGGTAAAAAGGTAAATCGCGACAACCGTCAGGCAAATCCCCAAAATGATATTAAATCGCGCTTCCTTCGTCTCATCGATGATGAACGTGGTCGTATCGGTCGCGATCTTAAGCTCAACACCCTCGGGCAGCTTTTCCTTAAGTTTATCCATTTGACGGCGGATCTTACGGGCGATATTAACCGCGTTGCCGTCTGAGACCTTATTCACCGATAAGGCCACGCAATCTTTGCCGTTAAAACGGGCGGCGGTGCTCATCTCTTCGGCAGAATCTTCAATGATCGCAATATCTTTTAATTTAAATTGCGATCCGTCCTCCGAAGTTAAAACCATATTGGCAATTTCATCGACATCCGTAAATTCCCCGATAAACCGAACGTTAAAAGACGCCTGCTTCTTTTCGATCGTTCCTCCGGGCACATTACGGTTCTTAAAATCAATCTTATCGATCACTTCAGAAATGGTGATGTAATGTTTCTTCATCAACATCGGATCGAGCAGGACATTGATCTGCCTTTGACGGCCCCCGAAAATTTCAACATTCGCGACACCTTCAACTTTAGATAATTCATTCTTTAAAAATTTATCCGCATACTCATAAAGATAAACACCATCTTTTGTGTCGCTTAGCAAGACCATATTCAGAACAGGGGTCATCAGCGGGTCGAACTTCTCAACAATCGAGCGCTCGGCATTTCCCGGCAAATCATTGCTGATCGCTTCGACCTTATCTTTCACTTCAATAAACTTAGTGTTGACATCCGCTGACAACAAAAATTCAACCATCACTAATCCCATGCCCTCATAGGCAAAACTTTCAATCGTCTTGATTTCCGATAATTCGGCAACCTGATCTTCAATCTTATCGTTAACAAGGGTTTCGACCTCTAGCGGGGTTGCGCCGGCGTAAATGGTTTTAACCGTTACAATGGGAAAATCAATCCTGGGCGTGGATTCAATATTTAAATTGGTATACGAGACAAGTCCGAGGACCACGAACAATAAAATAAACATGGTCGTTGTCACGGGTCTTTTGACGAAAAATTCAATCATACATTTTCCTCTATCTTGCTATCATTGAAATTAGTGCGGATAAAGAATGAACAGATTTACACGGGGCTAAAAATGAATAAAAACACGACATCTGTGAGAATCCGTTCTTTTATACGTTTGCATCCGTGTTAAAAAAAATAGAACCTGCTGCCGCCTTTATTTTCTATGTTCGATTATCTTGATTTTCTCACCGTCATGAAGCATGGACTGACCGGCAACGATCAGTTGATCGCCTTCGTTTAGTCCTTGCTTGACATTAAATCCATAACCATTCCTGGAAGCCAGAATAATCTCTTGCAATTTGGCCAACCCGCCAGTGGTGGCAATCCAGACATGATATCGGCCATCTTTGCCCTGAGCGGCTTCAGATGGAATATTGATCGCACTCATATACGTCCGGGTGGTCGCAAAACAAACATGAAAAGGCTGCGTCGTTTCTACGGAGTTCTTCAGACTGATCCGAACATAATACAATCCGGTTTCGACCACTAAATCCGTTGAGACAACAAGAATCTGCCCTTCCGCCCGTTGCGAACCATCCTTAATAAAAACCGGTTGCCCGGCTTTGAGCCGTTGTTTCACATTCTTGGTCACATAACCTTCGTAAATAGCGGCGCTCTTTTTCTTGACCGTAAATTTAGTGTATTCAGGAACGTCTGCCCGTTTGATCGTTTTAACGACCACCGGCTTACCGTGTTTCGCCCACTCTTTATATGGACTTACGATTTTTCGTTCCCGTTTTGCGACGACGGCTCTTTGTTTCCACTGGACGATGCCGATCACAGCCATTGCAGTGATGGTGAGAATAATTATTTTTTTCATAGGGTTTATTTTGATCTGTCTGATTGCAGTTGGTCGGTCAGTTTTTCTATTTTGGCCAAGGCCAGATTAATGTTATATAGCGTTAACTGCCGGCTCAATTTTTCATTCGTTAAAATCAATTCCGTATCATTGAGGTCGGTCAAAGATACCTGTCCGGATTCCAACAAGTCCTGACTGAGTTTAAACGATTCTTCAGCTAATTCAACCGAAGCATTGTTTGCTTTTAATGTGTTCAGGTATTGATTGTATTCGGACATGGTGTTATCCAACTCAAGAATAAAATCTTTTTTACTCTTTTCATAACTGATTTGCGCCGTCGACTTATCGATCCGGGCTTGAAATAATTGATGCGCCTTCTTGCCCCCTTCCCAAATAGGGATGGAGACTTTTACGCCAACCACACCATAGGGATCGATCAAGTCTCCGGAGATATCCGCCTGACCATCGCTGCCTTGATATGTCCAATTGGCGAACATGGAAAGTTCCGGATAAAAACCGGCCTTCTTGACTTTCAGCAAGTCAGAACGCAAAGCAACATTTTGTTCCAGGGCTTTTAAAGTGGGTTCATTGGTAATCATTTTTTGATACAGGTCTTCAAATTTTAACGGCCGATAACTATCCGCAAAGTCTTGAACCAATCGAATCTGTTTATCCGGGACCAAGCCCATAACGCGCTTTAATATCTTCAAGGATGATTCTAAAGAGGTGCGCGCATCATTGACTTTTGGTTTTCTTGTCGCAATATCTGATGCGATTTTGATATTATCTCTTTTAGACATCCGCCCGGTGGCTGAACGGTTGGTCATAATTTCTTTATTCTGTTTTGAGTTCAGGTAGGACTGTTCCAAAATATTATAATTTTTTTGCGCTAAAAGGGCGGCATAATAACTGACCTTGGCCGTGTAAATCACATCTCTTTGCGCGGCTTCCTGATCAAAATGACTGATAGCAATGTATTTATTGGCGGCATCAATCGCGGCCGACACCTTTCCAAACGCCCATAAAAGTTGTGAAAACGTTGTTTGGGAACTGATGCCATAATCATCGGTTAGCATAGCTGACGTGGGGTATTCGAAATTGCTCGACCATGAGACATTATGATCGATCTGGGGATATATCTCTGACTTGACTTCTCTATATTGGGCGTCTCTTTTCTGGATGTCATTGGTCTTTATCCGCAAGTCTTCGCTGGTTTTGAGGGCCTGCTCAATGGCCTGGCTCAGGTCCACTTTTAACCTGGCCTGGTCTGCGGCGGCTGGATCAGGGCAAATAAAGAACGGCAATAACACGAACGATAATAATATTAGGTGTTGATTTTTCATCGATCTTACCTCTTGTCTATTTGTTGTTGACGCCTTTTAAATAAACGGCTAATTGCTTTTTATAGTGTTTCCCTAAACACTCAAAATCTTCTTCTTCAATGGTCATGGGGATCCCGACCAAAATCGCCATCAATCCGATTAAAATCTCTTCTGCCTTTAATTTCGTGTTTATACTTTTTTCTTTGACCGCCTGCACGATGATTTGAAGCAAATAGATTTCAAACGTCATGGCGGGAATATCTTCAATCCCCGGACATTCTGAAAAGGCATAATAGCGTTCCGCGATTGAAATCTCCAGGGCTTCATGTCTGAAGTGTTCCCCCACACAAATAGATATAAACTCATAAAACATATTAGAGCCTGGCATTTCTTCTGCTATGATACTAAAAAGCAAATGAATCTGGTCGACTGCTCCCAACTGATGGCCTTTCTTCTGAACCAGCCAAATGGTCTTGATCGCGAATAACTGTTTGAAATAGATAATCAGATCAACTTTTTGGGGAAAATAGTTATAAAAAGTGGCTTCTGACACCTCCACCTGATCGCACACGTCTTTGATGGAAATGTCGTGAAATCGCTGGGTTTGCAGGCGGGTGATAAATTCATTCATTACGGCAATCTTGGTCTTGGCATATTTTTTCTCGCGCAATAAAAAATTGTTTGGGTCCATCTTTAATTCTCCTTTTAAAAAAATATAGCACAATTTATTTTTATAGTCAACCCTATTTTTTTAATCTACCGTATTTTTCAAAAAAACGTCTTTTTCACATATTCAGCAGCTATTTTATCCATCAACCCGAGTTCCATTAGCAAGTGCAGCAAATGACAAACTATTCACTTGCAGAGACTTAACTAAGGCATGAGTTGATAATTCGCGCAACTCCGTGAATCTCCTCGGAGCAGAGCTCAGAGGAATTCACTCCATTAATTTAAAGGTCTTCTTAATATCTTAAAAACTAAAAATCTGTTGTGCTACACACAAAAATTCCAATATAATGTTGCACTTGTTTTTTGAACTCGGGCAATCAAAGAGAGCGGCTTCTGTGTCAGCAAAGGAAGCCCTTGACACTCGCCTCTTTTCCTTATAAACTTTTCACACATCAAAGCGGTTCTTTTGCGCTGAGTGTTTCTACTTGATCTTTTACAATTAATATTTACTCCTTTACCCATTTCTTTCTTAATGACAACTTAAAGTTTAGAGCTTACAGCTTTTTACCTTTCTACCTATTATTGGGGGTGACTGGTTTCGACTAGAGGAGTTGTTGTATAGGTGGCATGCCGAGGATTCCTGGTTGGCCTCGTTAAACATCCGGGTAACAATTAAACGGCGAAGATTCAATTCTAGCCCAGGCTAATGAAATCGTTGAACCGATTTTCAGCGGCCAACCTGTCTTAGCTTAAAAAAAAGCTAAGCCCTCTAGCTTATCGTGCCTGTAGGTAAGTGAAGAGGCTCTACACAGGCTGGTCCTGCGAATTGCTTTTGTTTGCGGGATGAGATTTTTAAAAGCTGGTTCTGTTTAACTTTGTTTGCTGAGGTGAGCAGGATAAGATTAAAAGGCAGACTAAGCATGTAGAGGCTTATGCAAAGCCCTGTTAGGACCGGGGTTCGATTCCCCGCACCTCCACCAATAAAATAAAAGCCCCACAAATTATTATTTATTAATAACTTATGGGGCTTTTATTTTTTCATATCTATCTGGTGCCCAAACGGTGCCTATCGCCCATCACAATCAATCCTTTCGATCTCCCCTCCATAAATATTTCAATTTACTCCTTGACATTTGCGCTGATATATCGTATTATCTGGATAAAATGATGAATAGAAAATCAATAGACCCCAGCACTTACAGTAACATGTTTAAGGCCCTAGGGCATCCGGTAAGGCTCAAGATGGTTGCAGGACTCATAGGCAATGAGTGCCATGTGAATAAAATCGTACGCATGCTGCAATTGCCTCAATCAACCATATCACAGCACCTGACGGTCCTCAAAAACGCCGGGATCCTGACACCGCATAAAAATGGTGTGCAGACATGTTACCGGGTAGAAAACGAAACCGTGAAAAAAATTATTGCCTTATTAAAATAATATTTTCCTCGAAAATAATCGTATCGCCGCGATACAGCATACAAACATCTTTTACTGAGAACAACTACACATTCAATGAATACCCTTAAATAGCGAGCCTATCTTGTGGAACGTATTGAAGTTCATAAAAAAACATTTGGTTTACAGCATCCCCGCAACAATGGCCTTAGGAATTGCCTGTGGCTTGATCTTTGATTTATCGACTCTTAAAACCTTGATCGTTCCGGTATCGATCCTGATGATCTACCCGATCATGGTAACTGTTAACGTTAAATCTTTGTTCTCCCAATGTCAGTTTAAATTACAAGGCGTCACCCAGACAGTCAACTTTCTCGTTATCCCTTTCATCGGTTATGGACTCGGAGCTATCTTCTTTCAGGACAGCCCGATGACCGCCTTCGGCCTTTTGTTGATCGCGTCATTGCCTACCAGCGGAATGACCCTCTCATGGACGGCCTTTGCCAGAGGAAATGTGAATGCCGCAATTAAAATGACCATGACCGGTTTGATTGCCGGGACCATCCTCAGCCCGCTATACGCCAAGGCCTTTATGGGGCAAGTGATGACCATCCCGCTGACCGATGTCTTTCAGAAAATATCGATCATTATCGTTCTGCCCTTATTATTAGGATACCTGACCCGCGTCCTGCTCATCATAATATATGGTCAAACCTCCTTTGATCAAAATCTCAAACAAAAATTTCCCCTGATCGCGACACTGGCCGTGCTCATGATCATTTTTATTGCCATAGGCCTAAAAGCCAGAATTATCGTCGATCATCCACTCTTTGTTCTCAAAATGCTCATCCCCTTAATCATTTTTTACGCGGCAAACTATACATTGACAACGGTCATCGGTAGAATGTTCTTCTCCCGGGCGGATGCGGTCACACTCGTTTACGGTTCTGTTATGCGCAACCTCTCTGTCGCCCTGGCCATGGCCATGACGATTTTCGGAAAAAAAGGCAGTGACATCGCATTGATCATTGCGGTAGCATATATTATCCAGGTGCAAACGGCTGCGGTCTTCGTTAAGATATCTCAAACACTCTTCAACAATAATAAAGGAGCTGAAGATGGAATATGATTTTGACATAATTTGTATCGGACTGGGTCCGGCCGGCATGGCCGTATCTGTGATGGGTTCTGAGATGGGCCTCAAAGTCTGCGCCATTGAAAAAAATAAAATCGGCGGCGAATGCATGAACGTCGGCTGCATTCCCAGCAAATCATTGCTCAAATTTTCAGAAAATTTTCATATTTACAGCCGATTTTCCGGCGATGACAAAATCAAGTCCCTCGGCATGAAAGACAAAGACATCTTTGATAAGATCCAATCTTTTCTAAAATATATCAGAGAGAAAAAAACCATCAAAATGTTTGATAAAGTTGAACTCATCCTCGAACAAGGCCCGGCCCGTTTTATCGATAAGCATACGATCAAAGTGGGTGACAAAAAAATAAGCGCGCAAAAAATATTTATTGCGGCCGGGACTGAGCCAGCCATCCCTCCCATCCCCGGATTAGATCAGATTCCGGATATATTAACGAACAACAATATTTTCACCCTTGATAAGATACCGAAAAGCCTGACGATCATCGGCGGAGGGGCCATCGGATGTGAAATGGCCCAGGCCTTTAGCCGTTTAGGCACGAAATGCACCATTGTGCATCTGGACCCGCACCTCATTCCCGTTGGAGATCCTGCTGCCGCGGCTTTACTGGAAGAAAAGTTTAAAGAAATGACGATCGATACGCATCATGATAAACGGATTTCAAAAGTGGAGCTGGATAAAAATAAAATCGTTCTGCACACGGTGGATGGGCTCAAGATCAAATCCGACCGTCTATTGGTCGCGGCTGGACGGCGACAAAACTTTGAAAGCCTTAATCTTGAGAAGGCCGGCGTCAGCTATAACAAAAAAAATATTATCGTCAACCGCAAGTTACAAACAAGCCAATCCCATATCTACGCGGTGGGTGACTGCAACGGAAACTTCTTATTGTCCCACGCGGCCATGCATCAGGGGATGATCGCGATTATGAACTCCATGATGCCGCGTCCGTTTAAAATGCAGTTTGATAATTTTGTTGTGCCCTGGACCGTCTTCACCAATCCGCAAGTCTCACAGGTCGGCCTCACCGAGCAGCAATTAAAGAAAAGAAAGATCGCCTATGAAACCATTCAGGTCAATTATGAGGATTACGGCGCAGCCATTGCTGAAGAAATCGGCGTCGGCTTCGTCAAAGTCTTCGCCAGCTCCCTCGGAAAAATTTATGGAGCGTGTATCGTTGGGGATGGGTCGGGAGAAATGATTAATGAATGGGCCCTGTCCATTCAAAAAAAGATTCGCCTGCATGACATCATGCTTTTGCAGCATTCCTTCCCCACCATGGGATTTCTAAGCAAACGCATCGCAGAAACCTGGATGATGAAAAAGATGAAGTCTAAAAAAATCCAAAACATGTGCCGTTGGATGTTCAAACATTTTTAAGAAAAAGTAGGGACGAAAAAGTCAGGACGGTTGGTACTTTTTAAAAAAGTACCAACCGTCCTGACTTTTTCACGCTCCATCCATGGATAAAAACAAAACAAAAAGAAAAACCATCACCATCCTCCTCGCTTGCGCCGCTGTGGTCTACGGTCTCACTTACCTGGAACTGCAGAAATTTCCCGATCGATACAGCATGCTGGATGAAATGTCCTCTGAACCCAAACAAACTCCGACGAGCAAAGCCTGTTTCAACCTTTCCATCAAAAACAAGGAATACATCCTCCATCCGCTCTTTGAATACGAACTTTATGGAATGATCGTCTCGTATAACCAGAATTCGTTGATCTGGGCGGTCGACCATTGGCTGGCCTGGGAGGATTTTATCAATGTCAAAGACATTTGCGTGATTTGGGGCTCGAACATTGAGAATGAAGTCTATGAAGGCATGACATTTATCAACGGAAGCTACACCTGTTATCCCCGTTACAAACAGGAGCTTTACGACAAGGTCGGCTGGAAATACAACCCCTACCAGCTCTCGAACAACCATCTCCTTGCTGACAACAGCGCTATCAAACGCCGCTTACTCGAGGCAAAACGCGGTGATCAGATTTATTTAAAAGGCTACCTGGTCCAATATGCGTCGACCGACGGAACCGTTCTGCGCAATACCAGCATCAGCCGTTCCGACACAAAATGCGAATCCATTTATGTGACAGATTTTCAAATCTTAAAAAAAGCCAACCGGACAGCCCGCATCATCCAAAAACTGGCTGTGGCAACAATGTTCATCTGTTTAAGTCTGCTGATTTGGTTCGACCGCTACCTGACGCGCTTCGCTGAAAAATATGCCCGCCCAAAAAACTATTGAGCAGCACGGACAGACACAATCCCCCAGCGAAGCATAAAAAAAACACCGCCCCCGCTTAAACATTGAAAGGATGGAAAGAACATCTCTTCAGTCTCGCTGTTCAAACAGATATACAGCCCAGAATCTACCACTTCATCCTTTGCGCGTGCGGAGGTCCTACCTTTTCGGGTATTGGCGGCTGCGCAATGTCCGCCCCAAAGAACGCTCGATGTCCCGTTTTTTGATCGTTTCGCGCTTGTCAAACATTCGCTTTCCTTTTCCAAGAGCAATTTCTATTTTGACTCTTCCTCTTGCGTTAAAATATATCTTGGTAGGAACAAGCGATAGGCCTTTTTCCTGAGTGGCACCCTTAATACGTTTAATCTCTCTACGGTGCAACAATAATTTACGGACCCGGTCAGGCTCGACATTCAGATAACTGGCTTCTTTATAAGGCTGGATATTCAAATTGTATAGCAGCACCTCCCCCTTCTCAACTCTGGCGAAAGTGTCTTTAAAATTAACTTTACCGGCCCGTACTGACTTGACCTCACACCCCTTGAGCGCAATACCACACTCATAGGTTTGTTTGAGGAAAAAATCCCGTCCGGCCTTCCTGTTTGTAATTAATAATTGTCCCATAGCGGAAAAATTATAGCATAAAAAAATAAGGACAGCTGTTTTTTTTTGACGTCATCGTTCGGTACTAAAACAGCCGTCCTTATAAATGAAGAAACGCACATGTTATTCGGCGAATCGTTTTTCAATATCCAACCGGATTTCTTCCAGATCCGGAGGGAGAGTCTCCACGGCATCTTGAATGTCCATGATTTGCTCATAGGCCTCTTTATATTGACCCATGCGATGCAGCAAATAAGCCCGTCTGGCAAACATGTCATTGTCACTCTTATCTAGACTGATCACCTTCTCACAATCGTCCAAAGCAGCCTGCCAATTCTGCTTCTTTTCAAATCCCTTCACTCGTAACTGATAATAGTTAATATCATCTGAATCGAGTTTGATCGCTTGCGTAACATCATCCATGGCCAGGTCCACCAAACCCATCGCCCATTGAGCTTGAGCGCGTTCATAATATAAGGCGGAATTGTTCCCCTTTTGCTTCAGCATACTGGTGTAAATATTCACGAGTCCCGCATAATCCTTTTTCTGCTTAAAAGAGGTGATCATGGATATATGAAGAAACTCATACACATCCGGACGCTTATCCTTAATGGACTCAATATCAGCTTTGGCCTTGTACCAATCCCCCATCAGTTGATAAAGGATCCCCCGTTCAACACGCACGATCACATTCTGGGGCTGCTGCTCTAAGATCGTGGAATAATCATCAATGGCACCCTGATATTCCTTCTTCATCTTATATAATTCCGCACGCTGCTTTAAGAATGGGATTTCCTTGCCTCCCAATTCAATGATTGTCGTGATATCCTGGATGGCTTTATCCCAATCTCCCTTGCGTTGATACGCGGCCAATCTCTTCAAAATCAAACTTCTGTCACCAACATTCATTTTGGCGGCCAAGGTATAATCAGCGATTGCTTGATCATATTGTCCGGCCATCATGTGTGTTCCTGCGCGGGCTACGACATAAAAATAGTTTGTGGGCGCAAGTTTAATCGCTTGCGTATAATCCTGGATGGCTTCTTTAAAACGTTTTAACTCGACCAGGATAACCCCCCTGGAATAATACAACTCCACATTTTTCTGATTCATTTTTAACGCTTGAGTATACATATCAAAGGCCTCGGCATTGCGGCCGGCCTTTGTTAATATCGATCCCTGAAAATGATAAAAGGCCGCATCTTTCGTTTTAGATCTGTATTGCTTTTCAGATAAATCCAAAGCCTTTTTGTATTTCTTCTTTTGTATTAATACCTGAATCTTTTTCTGAAGATCTTCCCGGGAAACAGCCTCATCGGGTTGATGGCAACTGACTGATGTGAATATTAAACACAGACCAAATAAAATCCATAACACACGTTTGTTCATTAAACGCCCCTGGTATAATCCTCATCCTATAAATCATTAATAGAATAAAGATGTGTTAATATT
>JAIORP010000144.1 GCA_021108075.1 Candidatus Omnitrophota bacterium
CCAATTCTGCTTTTCAGAATTAAGATAGAACAATTTATTAATGAATTTGGTATTACATCGGTACGATAAAGCGATCGGCTTAATCCGATTTCAGCGCCTGAGTGAATTGACCACCTGTATACGCGTCCAATAAGGCCGTGATTTCGGCTAACCGCAATTCTTTATCATCTTCACCATAAAACTCATAAACATCTTCCTTAAGCAACTCCAACTGAACACGTCTCCGTTCAAAATATAACCGTGTGACTTGATTCAAAATGTCCTCCCGCAATTCGACGTTTATTTTGGCGCGGCTATCGATCGTTGTTAAATCCGTGCTCCATACCACATCACCCAGGTCCCAAGAAACATTCAGACCAAAGCCTAGATTGTTGTAGAACGTCTTATCGTCCGGACCCAGATAATGCTGCCCACCCCCCGAATAACTTCCCCAGATACTGTCAGACATGGTTCTATTCTTATCAACGTCGACTCCAATGCTTAAATTTGGCAACCAAGCTTGTCGCAATGCCTTTTTTTTCCATTCCTGAATTTTATCAGGATGCACATCCGCGTATCGAATAGCCCAATGCTGGACAGTTGATATAGACGGTTCCTGTGACCATTGATCTTGAAGGAATTGATTATGAAAAATTTGTTTATCTCTAAAACCATGTTGAAAAAAATCGGGGAATATTTCCTTTAATGGCGACACATAAACACCGTTATCCGTTCCGTAAAACACATAACCCAAACGATTAAAATGCAGTCTTAATACACGTATACTATCTGATCCAACATAATTCGGTGTCCAGTATCCCTGACGATAACGAAACACTCCCCGATTTGAACCCGCTAACCCAAACAATTCTATATCTGAAGCATCTTGCTCCATGCCTTGAGAAGGCTCCTCTAAATGGTTGTCCGGAGAGAAAAAAATCATATCATTGATTTCACCCAACTGATTAAACGGAAAAAAAAGCTCATTCCATTGTCCTTGATCAACATGCTGATAATAAATCCGGTCTTGTGTTGCCACCAACACAATATCCGACGCTATAACATTTCGACTTTCCTGTTGATGATCTATGATGTAAAGAGGACGTATGATTATGATTGGGTTGGATTCATCATTTTCCAAATCATCCTGACTGTCTGCGTTGTTTTGACGACGAACAGGACTGTCAACTTCAAGGATATTCTTAACCATCATTTCCTGCGCCAACACCACACGATAAACTTTCTGAGCTGTTACGGCATACAATGATTGACCATTGACCAACAAATGATAGACAGCATCGTTTAATGAACTCGGTTCTAACCATTGCCAAATATTCCGGGGAGTTTCTCTATATAGGACGCCTTGATCGGTGGCGATGAAGAGCTGGTCCTGGTAGGACGCAATCGCATAAATCCATTTGTATTTCAAGAATTGTTGCTCTGTCATTTCACGCCAAGTAAAGCCATTATCTTCACTCATATAAACATCATGACGGTTTGAAATATAAATTTTATCTGAATGACACGCGGGGATGTGAATCATCTGAACATCTTTAATCCTTTTCGGTATGCGATAGCGGAATTGAAACGTTTGGCCGTTATCAATAGACTGATATAACTCCTGATTTGTTCCGATCCAAACTTCATCGTAATTATGTGGGTGCGTTGCGAGACTTAGAACATAGTTATCTGAAACACCAAAATTCAATCGTTGCAGAGATTTCGCTTCGGCCGGCCTAATAAGATTATTGCCGAACATGAGTAAACAAACCAGAACAGACAGACCGAACCTGAACATACTTCTCTCCTCTCTTTGAACAATGAAATAACCTGTTGATATTCCGAATTTAATTTATAATGCATAATGGTTGGGCAAATAGACCATTCGAGTCTGCCCGAATCCATCTACTCGAAATGAAGTCAAAACGCCTTCGATCTCAAACCAAACCAATCAAAGTAATAACCTTGTCACCGTCGGGCTGTAAGACCTCATGGGCCAAAGTCGTCATAAATCATGAAACAATTTACGAACATCGACATCATTTAAAGCCTGATTTGTTTTACGGTCTAATTCAGGACAACGTTTACTGATCTTGTCAACAAACTGCTCCATATATTGCAGCATCGCTTCTAAGCCAAGGCAGGCGCGCATACGCAGCAAAATCTTTAGACCAACATAAACACTGATTGAATTCTTAAGGGGTGTGAGTAAAGGATGCTTGGGGGATTTTGTGGAAAAACTTTGATCATTGCATTCGTTATTTTGCCATGCTTCACTATTCATCTGAACCTCCGTCTCAATCTTAACTTTCGATAGAAAAAGCATAGCACTCGTTTGATTATTTGTCAAATTATTTTTTATAAATAATCAAATTATTTCTTGCACACAAATCGATCTCGACGGAGATCAAAATCCGCAACCGATTTCCAATTTGCAAGATAACTCTAAATCAGCACAAAAGCGAGCGCGAAGACACAAAAATGGCGCCGCTGTTCATCACAATTGTGCAGCCATGCACAATCAAAGGCGATTAATTAACTTTTATCTAAATACATTAAATTAAAAGTTTGACAAACAACGACGCCATTTCTTCATTAAAAATCTTATAACAAAAAAATGCATAGCAAAAAAGGCCATTCAAAAAATATTATATCATTCCCTTCTGGCACAACTGAATAAAAATTTTAGCTGGTAACGGATGGAATTGTGAGCCTGTTTTACGTTTTATCTCTTTTATCGCATCTTCTTTTGGAAAACCTTTCCGATAAGGGCGGTCGGTGGTCATCGCGTCAAAGGCATCTGCCACGGACAATATGCTCGCAATGATCGGAATATTATCTTCATTGAGTCCTTCGGGATAACCCTTCCCATCATAGGTTTCATGATGATACTTAATGCCGTGAACGACATCACGGTGCAAATTCAACGGAGTGATAATCTCTACCCCGCGCAATGTATGCCCCTTCATAATCTCATATTCTTCGTCGGTCAAAGGACCTTTCTTGTTTAAAATGCTTTCAGGTATGCCGATCTTGCCAATGTCGTGCAGCAATCCCGCAATATAAAGATTTTCAAAAAAAGATGAGTTGAAGGTAACCATTCCACGATCAGACATTTCACGTGCAATCGCATTAGCATATTTTGTCACCCGATCAACATGTCCACGAGTATAAGCATCTTTGGCTTCAATCGTCGAACCTAAGACAATAATGGTCTGAATAAACAATTTCCGGTTACGTTCTGATTCGGCCTTCAAGCCTTCAAACAGCTGCGCGTTGCGGATGGCCATGGCCGCATCGGATGCTAAGGCTCCAAAAAAATCTAATTCTTCTTGATCAAAACGTGTGCCGTCACTCTTCTCTCCCAACAATAAAACAGCCATCAGATCATCACGGAAATAGGCGGGCACGCAAGCTTCAACATTAAGCATTTGCATCTGGTCATTGACCTGATGAAGCACTTCTTTAATCTTTGAACCATTTCCGTTCTGGATGATGCTTTCCCGCCAAATAATTTTATTGATGTCTTCGGTCACAATCGCATTGCGGTCTGAGATCAAATGCTTAAATTCATTCCGGATAAAAACTTTAATCATGGCACTGTCACGATTAAATTTTGCAAACCCGGGAGGAACCTTAAGCCCGCGTTCACCTTTGGAAATACTTAAAACATAGGCGTCATGCTCCGGGTCATAAAGGATCATCGCGACGTGACGTATACTAAGCTTGCGCACGATCATGCGCACGATCAACTTGATCAGCAAATGGGGATCATGGATCATAATCATGCCCTTGGAGGCCGTCTCAAGTTCTTTTTTAAAATCAATCTTCATAATATGCATATTTAAAATAAATGAGTGGTGTATAATAACGTGTCCATACACGATAGGGATAAAATGAAAGTTATTGATAGAGAACGTTTAAGAAATCAAACGGGATAATTCACCAAATCACCGACACTTAGAAAGGAACGCAAAAAAGATTAGATCGCAATAACTTACAAACAATTTGTTTATTATGTATTATCAGTTATATCGTGATAAATTTCAATTTATATTTAATATATTTTTAGGACATAATTAAACGGATACTCTTTTTTAAAAAAAGAACATCCGTTTTTATTGACGAAAAAATAATTCTACCGCAAACCTGATTATAATAATTCGGTCAAAACAATTTTTTCCAGTTCTTCTAAAACAAGGGGTTTATGGATATACCCTTTTATCCCCCAATTAGTCGCCTCATTAATGATGTGCTCTTCCTCCGCGCCGGTTACCATGATAACATTCGTGTTATCATTTCTCTCCCGCAAGGATTTTAAAACTTCAATCCCGTTGATCTCTTCCATGTGCACATCAAGCAAAACCAAATCTGGAGATTCATCTTCAATAAGTTTTAGTGCCTCACGGCCACCTGAGGCGGTAAGGACATCGATATTCCGTTTTTGAAAAAAACGTTTCGAAAATTCACGAATATCAATCTCATCATCCACGATTAATAATTTCGGCATCAAGAACTCCCTTCTACTTTAAAACGGTAACTAGCACCTATAGTTAATAATATATAACAAAGAAATATCAATGTCTTTTAATAAAAAGCATGACAGCATAAACAACAAACATCTCTGGCAAGGACTATGTTTCCAGTGTATAGACCGGTAAAATGATATTGGCCTGTGAACCGTGCTTATAAACAGATGTAAACAAAACTTTACCATGATGACTTTCTTCAATGAGCTGGCGGATCACATACAGCCCTAATCCGGTTCCCTTTTGTGATGAAACTTTAGTTGTAAAAAAGGGCAAAAAAATATTTTTCAAATCTTCCGGTCGCACTCCAATACCGTTGTCTTTGATAAGAATCTCAATATTTTTTCCTTTCTTATGCGCATAAAACGATATGGTCGGCTGATAATTCTTTTCATTACATTCCATCTTACGCTGTTCCATCGCATCATAGGCGTTATCGATCAAATTAAAAAAGACTTCCTGCAATTGCGTGAAATTGCCATTAATCGGCGGAAGGTTAGGGTTAACCTGCCGTTCAACATTAAATGTTTTAATTTTAAACTTAAACAATGCCATTTCCATGGCTGCGTCGATCAGTTTGTCCAAATCAACCGGCTCAACGCCTTGTTGTCCCTTACGCGTATATTTCAACAAACCACCGACGATCTCTCCTCCACGTTTAACATTTTCCTGAATGCGGTTTAAGGCATATTCAATCTCGATCATCACTTCTTTGGCTTTTTTTGGAGTAATAAATTCATCTTTATTCAATCGAATCGTATCCAAGGCGTCACCGGCAATAAAAGCCATAGCATGCAAGCGATTGTTGATTTGATGAGACAGCCCATCGGCCATGGTCCCGATCGTGGCCATTTTCTCCGCCTTAAACAATTGTTCATGAGTTTTTTTCATATCTTCATAAAACTGGGCGTTCTCAATCGCAAGCGCCGATTGATTCGCCAGAATCGAAAAAACAACAAGGTCGCTTTGATCAAAGGGCATTTTATTTTTACGTTTGCCTAAACACATAATCGCCAGCAACCGATCCTGAATAAAACTGGGTAAAATCAAGGATGAATCTAAGGAGCGCATCTCCTTACGGATATTATGCCACTTGCTGTCGGGATGATTGCGCATCTTGGCTTTCACAACGCTGGCTAAAAGCGGTTCCTTTACTTTGATCAGATGTTGGACCAATTCGGATTGTGGCGACAGGGCGGGAACAAGCTCTGCGGTTGATTTTTTGTTTTTCGAAGCTTTCAAAATATGTTGTTCTGAGGCATTATGAAAGAGATAGATCTCACAGTGATTCAAACGAACGGTACGCGTCACTATTTGCACAATTAACCTGGTTAGACGGCGCAAATCCTTAATACGGCCCATCCCAAGGGAAGCTTTACGGAGGGCGGCTTGATAGCGATGGTGGTCTTGAAATAGTTTTGTTTGCTCTTTCATGATGGGACAAATAACCTTATTCGACGTTGAAATGCACTTTCTCTTGTATATTCAAGCACACTTTCTTTCTTTGAGCGAGCGTTTTTCTGATTATTTTTTATCCACCGACCATTTGCGCAACGACTTGTATCCTTATGCCATTCAGGCTTCATTTCAATAAATGCGAGTTCAGTCCATTCAAACTCCAACCTTAAATTTATCACATCCAAACACACATATCTCTTATTCTTTGAAAAATTTACCGTACACACCAGAAAAAAATAGGGTTTAATGCACGGCATCATTATTTTTATATTTATTCTTATTCCTTAGTCATCTGATCTGATTTATCAACCCTTCTTTTCTCGAGACAAACTCATTACGCCCAACAGATGTCCTTTCGCAGAACGCTTACAGAATTTTTAAAATTCTTTCTTCGTGCTTTTTTGCTTTTTATTTGACAAATCATCAAATATAATGGTACATTTATAAAAATAGATTTATACAATTATTTGTTCAATCAAGCCGCACACTTTAGGAGGTCACATGTATATTGGTCGAAAACTCAAGGAGATCCGCCGGCTCCATAAAATGACTCTGAAGGAATTATCTCAAAAAAGCTGTGTTCAGATAGCGACCCTAAGTCGCATTGAAAATGAAAAAATGGTTGGCACACTGGATTCCCACATGCAGATCGCTAAGGCCCTTGGAGTTGATATCACCCAACTCTATAAAGATATTACATCAGAACGCAGTAAAATCGATCTTCAACCCCCTAAAAGCAATACCGACATTTTTGTGCACAGTAACAAATCCGCCTATGAAATTTTAACCGGAAATGTGCTTCAAAAAAAAATGATGCCCATCCTCTTGAAGATCGACCCAAAAGGAAAAACAAATAAAGAAAAAAATCAGCTGGGCACGGAAAAATTTATTTTTGTTCTGGAAGGACGCATTGACGTCCACATTGTCGATGAGGTGTACGAGATAAAAAAACACAATTCACTTTATTTTGAAGCGTCCCTGGATCACTTTTTTGTTAATAAATCAACGACCAAAACAGTTCAAATCATCTGCGTGTGCACACCAGTGGCTTTGTAATACCTGAGAGGAGAAAACGATGGCAAATCAAAAAAAAATTCTTATTATCGAAGATGATGAAGGCATCCGCGAAGCACTTCAACTTATTTTGTCCGATCATTATGACATCATTTTAACAGAAGACGGCCAGCAAGGGATGGAATGCCTATATAAAGAAAATTCGATTCAATGTGTACTGCTCGATATCAAGTTGCCACAAATTAATGGTTTAGACATTCTAAAAACGATCAAAGAGAAACGCCCGGAGTGTAAAACGATCATTGTCACGGGATATAAGTCGGTCGAAACCGTCTCCCAGGCGGCCAAGATTGGTGCGGATGGGTACATCACCAAACCTTTCGACGCGTCGGATATTTTGGAGACGGTAAAAAAATTTATGTGAGACACGGGATGTCTATTTTTTCCGTTCAGAGAAAATGTTTTTCTGCTTTGAACAATCATGCTTTTTGGTGCGCTACTAATCAAAATGGCGGCAAGGAATATTTTTTTAATTTTGGATATTCAACTCTTCTTGATTAATCGGCAGTATCAGACGGGTTTGGGAACCGACTTTATATTCAGATGTAAAAATAACCTTGCCCTTGTGGCTTTCTTCAATCAGCTGGCGGATGACATACAAGCCCAAACCGGTTCCCTTGCGTGATGATAATTTGGTCGTAAAAAAAGGTGTGAATAACTTTTTCATGTCCTCCTGTTTCACTCCCATCCCATTATCCTTCAGGATAACTTCCAATTGCTTTCCTTTTCGAGTGGCATAAATGTCCAGCTTCGCATGATACCCCTCCTCCTCAAGTTCTTCCTTACGCTGCATCATGGCATCATAGGCATTGTCGATCAAATTGAAGAACACCTCTTGCAGTTGGGTAAAATTACCGTAAATGACCGGGATGTCATCACCAAAATGTTTTTCGATCTTTAACATCGACATACGGATTTTGAATGAAGCCATTTCCAAGGCCGCGGCCAATAACTTCTCCAATTCGACTTCAACAAATCCCTGTTGGCCTTTGCGGGTATATTTCAACAAACCTTCAACGATCTCCCCCCCTCTGCGCACATTGTCTTGAATACGATCCAGGGCATACGTCACATCTTCAAGCACCTTCTCGGCCTCTCCGTCTTTATGCAGTCGATCCCGGCAGAGATTGATCGTGTCCAGGGCATCCCCGGCGATAAATCCCATGGCATGTAAACGATTATTGATTTGATGTGACAGCCCGTCAGCCATAGTACCGATCGTGGCCATTTTTTCGGCTTTAAACAATTGCTCATGGGTCTTCTTCATGTCTTCGTAGAACTGAGCGTTCTCAATGGCTAACGCGGACTGGTTCGCCAGGATAGAAAAAACGACCAAATCACTCTGCCCATAAGGCTTACCGGACTTCATTCGTCCTAAAGAAATCAAAGCTATCAAACGATGTTCAACAAAAGTCGGCAGGATAAGTTCGTTTTCAATGGTCTGCATGTCTTCTCGAATGGCAATGAAACGGTCGTCGCCATAGTCGAGCGCGCGTTGCTTGACCTCTTCAAAAACAAGCGGTTCTTTGATCTTGCGCAGGTGGTGAATCAACATCGAGTGGACCGGAATAACCTGATGCAATTCATTGATCGGTTTGGCATTTTTGGAAGCTTTAAGCACAAATTGTTCGTTCGCCTCGTCAAGCAGATAAATCTCACAATGCTCAATGCGAACCGTTCGGGTGACAATCTGCACAATCAGGTTCAACAAGCGTTTCAGGTCCTTGATACGCCCCATTCCTAATGATGCCTTACGCAAAATGGATTGATAACGATGCTGCTCCTGAAATAAACGCGCCTCTGCCTTAGTCTGCAGATAAAGATAAATAAACGGACCCAATGTGGCTAAAATTGTCGATGATACCAGCGGGAAAACCCACCAACTCTCACCGAACCAAGCCCTTAACTGCGGCTGCCAACCAAAAGCAATCGCAAACGGAATCCCAAGAACAGTGGCGTAAACGAGAACAAATAAACCGGTACGGGTGACGGCGAGGGTAATATCCATGAGACGGTATTTAACTATAGCGTATCCCATGATTATTGGATAAATTGCTATTAAAAAATTTGAAATTGGATAAAAATCAACACCTAAATATGCTAAATATTGGCCATGTGGCCCTAACCATCCAACCGTTGAACCAAGAATAAAATATTTCATTTGTTGTCTTTGCAACCCATATGAATAATAAAAAGACTTTAGCAATAGGACAAAAGAATATAGCAACAATATCCAATAAAATACCAAATAAAAAATTAGCCAAAGGATATTTCTATCCTTCATCCAATCAACATAATAAAATTCATTGAACATGTAAGTCAAATCACCAAAAAATTCAAATGGTTTTAATATGTTAACGCATAAAAAGACTCCTGCTAATAAATATGAAAAAATTATTAATTTATTTTGCTTTACATTTATATATTCACAAACAAAATGAAAATATAAAACTGGTGTTAATATTACTCCTACATATCCAAATTGCCACCAAAACATTGCATCCATCTTCAATTTCGAATTTGCTATATTGAAAGATCCAATCCCCCAGATTGCGGCCGTTAAGCAAACTGCTGCCCAAATTCTACTGGTAATAGTCTTATTTCCCTTTGATAAAACAATTACTGACATTGCTATACAAGTGAAAAAAGTAAATAGACCTGATATACCAAAAATATTCATATGTAAAGTATCTTACTTGATAAACGTTACTATGCTATTAATGTTAACCCGTTTACTCCTGCGTCCTTTCTGTGCTGGATAACCTAAAGCGACTATTGCCACTAACTCATCTTCTTCGTTTAAAATACGATTAATACTTGTATGACAAAATGTGGGCATTACCAACCAACATGCACCAATATTTAAACTGTTCGCAACTAAAATTATATTTTGCACTGCTGCGGATATTGCTTGAATTTCTGATAAATAACCGCATGAGCCATAACGTCGTCCAACCTTGAACATTTGCTTTGATAATGTTCTTGTATTGTAGACTGGTATCAATACATTTGAGTTTTCAACAGTTCTCGCAACATGTTTTAATAAAGTATTGTAACCAATGTGTAATTTTTTGGATTTTATTAATATTACTTGAGAAATCTGGAAGATAACATTCTTATTCTGAATAATAATGAACTTCCATGGCTGAAAACCATGGATGGAAGGTCCCCAAATGCCCGCTTGAATAATTCTATTGATATCATCCTCTTTAATATCTGTGGAAGAAAATCTTCTTATGGCTGTTGCTTTTTTTAAAAATGAAAGTATATCCATAAAATTAATTAATTTCTTAATAACTGAAGTGCCTTTTGCTTTCCTAATTCCATAACAGATGGAATTCCTGCCCCTTGAGAAGTCCAGTGGCCGAGGAATGAGAGGACTTTCATCGAAGATAATTTATCCCAAATCCTTCTATTAAAAACTTGATCAACTGTTGGCGCCCAGCCATAAGCTGCGCCTCTGTAATTAGAAGTGTATTTACGTATAGATTGAGGGGTTGAGAAAAAGGATATCTCAATTGATTCATTTAAATTAATAAATAAACCCTCAACCTTCCTTATTAAATTCCTTGATATCTTTTCACTATTGTCTTGCCAAAATTTTTTAGTTTTGAACGGAGCATTAACTAATATCGAAAAATTTTTTTTATTAATTTGATTTACATGTGATAAATAAATTGAACAAAACACATTGTCATGGTCAATAAATCCTTCATTTATTAAACTATATGTTCTATCTAAATCATAATTCGGCAAGTACCACACATTTCGCATACGATCATTTGAGATAACAAAATCATCTTTTAACCCTAAATGCAATGAAAACATAGACAGAGAAGGTTGCAAGCTTTGTAAAAAGTTTAAAATATTATAAGAATCAAAATCACAACAAGATAATAGTTTCATTATAGCAATCGGATTTGTATTAGCTATTATATATTTTGCATAAAATCTTGAATTATTTGATAAATGAATTTCAGCAAGTTGATTTCTTTTTATCACAATATTATTACATATTATATTTTTTACTATCTTACAGCCAAAATCTTTTGCTTTGTTCTCAAATGCAACCGAAAAGGCCCCCATACTTTCCTTCACATAATATCCCCCATCCAACAAAAACTCCTTAAAAACAATAGCAGAAAGATATGCTGACATCTTTGATGGTGGCAAGCCAGAATTTCCAAAGATGGGGAAGGCTATTATTGATTTAAGCCTATCATCCTTAAAAAAAAGATCTAAGAAATCCTTTAAGGTTTTACCATGAAGTTTAAGGTAAAATGACTTCGGAGTACCTTTCAAAAGGAAGGTAAAAAAGCCAATTATCGCCGATGCCTCATGTTTAAATGTTTCAATGAAACTCTGAATGGTATCATCAATATTGTTATAAAAAGAAACACAAAAATCACGCGAAACAATAACGTCCGAAGGATTATATTGCTTGATATTAACATCATGAAGAAGCGATAATTCAGATAATATATTATTCACATAACCACCCTTACGGCAACTACCTATAGAATGAACACACGTATTAAAATGATATCCATCTCGAATAAAAGAAGTACAACAACCACCGACATGATTATTCTTTTCTAATATCAATACTTTCTTCCCGGCCTTAGCTAAATAACATGCACAGGTTAATCCACCCATACCCGCTCCGACAATAATTACATCATATTCATTCTTTTTCATGCAGATTCCTTCTGTAAGTCTACTTGCATTTTAAATCCTATTCTCTGACTGACCTTACCCTCTATAGTGAACAGTTAATATAGTTGTATCGGCTTTTTTGCTCATACTCTAAAGGGCTCAAATATCCTAATGTTGAATGGGCTCTTTTTCCGTTATAATACATTTCTACATATTCAAAGATTTTTCGCTTTGCTTCTTCCCGAGTCTTAAATATCGTTCGATGAACTAACTCAACTTTAAGTGTATGAAAAAAGCTTTCTGCGACGGCATTATCCCAACAATCGCCCTTTCTGCTCATGCTCCCAACAAATTCGGTCTGTGCTAATACTGCCTTAAAATCATTGCTTGCATACTGGCTGCCACGATCTGAGTGGTAAATCAAACCTTTCTTTGGATTACGTCGCAAGATAGCTTGTCTTAGAGCTTTCAGAACAAGGGTCTCTGCAATAGTTTTATCCATTGCAAGCCCCACGATTCTCCGTGAAAATAAATCTAACACTGCTGCGAGATATAACCACCCTTCCAACGTCCAAATATAGGTTATATCCGATACCCAAGCAACATTCGGCTCATCAACAACAAAATTTCGTTTAAGCACATTTGGCCATACCGGATAATTATGCCTCGAATTTGTTGTCATTTTAAACTTACGTTTATGGATTGCAAATACTCCATTGATACTCATCAATCGTGCTACCCGATTCTTCGAACATACAAAATGTTCCTTCCTTCTCAATTGATTCCATATCCGTGGACTTCCATAATTACGCTTATGTTCCAAATATACTCGGTTTATTTCAACAAGCAATTTCTCATTGCTAATTCCAGCTTCACTCTTTCTTCTAGTTTTAAAACTATAATAACCGCTCCTCGACACTTCTAGTACTCGACACATTTTCTTGAGCGGAAAACTCAAGCGATTCTTTTCTATAAACTCGAATCGTTCTTGGTTGGTTTTGAAAATATGCCGACAGCTTTTTTAGATATATCACGCTCAACCTTTACTTCCTGTAATTCTTTTCGCAATCTCGACAACTCTGTTAAATGGCCCTTTCCTGGAAAGGCCTTTTTCCCTTCCTCGCAATACTTTTTCTTCCAATTGTATATTTGATTTGGATGAAGACCCAAACTTTTTGCTACCTCTGTGACTTTCTCGCCACCTTCTGTGACCATCTTGACTGTTGATATTTTGAACTCTTGATCAAACCGCTTCTTTTTCCTCTGCTTCCTAACATTGGACACCTCCCGCTTGTGAATTGAATTCAAACATAAACCCGATTCTCCGTTATGTCCACTTTTTCGGGGGAAGATCAGACTGCGAACATGTACCAATAGAACATGTACTCAAAAATTGTTTATACAAATATTCCCACATCAAAATTTTATTGTTATGTAAAAAATAATAACATGTAATTAAAATTAATATTTATTCTATCCTCCAATAAATTATCCCTCACGATTTAAATATTTTTTAATACTCTTAAGATAAATCATGTATCATTGGAGGATAATTATTTATTTAATAAAACCCGATTGACGACAATACTGATAAACCTTATTTAAATTTTCTCTGGTGACCTCTAACATTTGGCAAGATAAGCCCTTTAGTGTTTCAAATGTCTTACTCGCATCAAATTTTATTTTATAATTAAAATAAGAGACATACGGCTCACACAAAGAACGCTGAACAGCGGTTAACTGCGAAAAGTCAAAATACTCTGAGGGTATGCATCGGGGTTGATGAAAATCAAAAAATGTAGCCGCGCTGTCCACAAACAATTTAATGCTGACATCATTCGGACTGATCAAGTGATACACCCTTTCTTCTTCCTGATTGAGCAATACACTCATCGCCTTAGCGACACGATCCATGTGGATGAGATTCTGGCCAGATTCTAAATTCGCAGGAAAAACCGAATATATTTCCTTTGAAAAAAAATGAAGCGGTTGATAAATCAAATTGAAATTCGGTGTGCGCCCGTGCAGGGACTCGCCCATAATCATACTGGGCCGATGAATGGAAACCGGTAGGCCGTATTTCTTCTGATACCCCCGAACGATCCTTTCCGCCTCAAACTTGGTTTGTTCATAGGTATTATGAAATCCTTGGCCTTCATCGAAACAGGCCTCATCAAAAATACACGGTTTATCACCCGCGATATACATCGTACTCACATGATGAAGATGCCGCAAACGGCCGTTTTCAAAACAAGCCCGGGCAAAATCACAAACACACCTGGTACCGTCAACATTGATAGGGGAAATATAATCATAATCCCAATTTAATTCCGCTAAGGCCGCGCTGTGGACGATGAGATCCATTGACCGGACTACTTCTTTTTGCACCGCTCTATCACTCATTCCTAAATCTGTTCGAGTAATATCCCCTTCGATCACTGTGACACTCTGCATCAATCCGTCACGCCAATCCTGATCGTAGGCAAACTTTAAAGCCGCTTCAACCCGTTGCGCGGCTGTGCCGTTTTTATTGCCGCGCGCCAATCCATACACATGACAACCTTTATCCAATAATTCTCTGGCGAGAAAACGGCCTAAAAACCCTGTTAACCCGGTAATAAAAACATTCTTTGACATCCCGTTTTTCAACCTTTCTGGTAGACTAATTTACGGGTAACTCAATTGAAAATTTTGTGCCGACACCCGGTGTGCTCTCAACATGCAAAGATCCGCGGTGTTCTTTAATGATTTCCTGCGAAATGACCAGGCCTAAGCCTATGCCGTCTTTCTTGGTTGTGTGAAAAGGGGTGAACAATTGTTTCAATTCAGCTACGCCCATTCCACAACCCGTGTCAAAAATTGAAATGATTAAAAATTTCAGCATCATATTTGAATCTGCATTATTATCATGGATAACCTTGCGCTTCACACAGGACACGTCACACCGCAGAATACCGCCTTCTTCCATGGCCTGAATGGCGTTTAAAAAAAGATTTAAGAAAACTTGTTTGATGCGATCACGGTCGACCCTGATATTAATATCTGCCTGAGAATAATCCTTACGGACCTTGATTTTCTTACCCCGAAGTTGTTCGGACATCAACTGCAAGGTTTCATCCAAAACATCGCAGACATTGATCGGCATCAGACTCAATTGACCGGGTTTGGATAAGCTCAGCAAACGGGTAACAACATTATTGATCCGTTCAATCTCAGCCGGCATAATCTCTTGAAATTTTTTAATATAATGCGGATCATCTTTTTTCTCATTAAAATAATCCACAAAAATTTTTAATGACGTTAACGGATTCCGGATTTCATGCACAACCGAACTGGCTAATTGACCGACATAGGCAAGCTTTTCTTTATGAAACAACTCCTGTTCCAATCGGTGACGTTCGAGGGCCAGGGATTCTAATGTCCCATGAAAAAAACGTTGGTCAAGAAAACGCTGCAAATTATCGCGCAAAGGATTAAAAAGAATGGCAATAACAAAGACCGCTATTAAATTTAGAATAAATGATTGATAACCAACAACACCTTGAAATAAACGCCCAACAAATAAAACAAAAATAAGATACATAGCTGTAATGATGGTCACCAAAACAGAATAGACAAGACCTCTTTTAATAACAACAGTAATGTCCATTAGTTGATGTTTAAAAATAGCATAAGTATAAAAAAGAGGATAAAAAATTAACAAAAAATTTCCAAAAGGATATAAAGTATGATTATAATTTAATGAAAAGCATAAAAATCCTCCAGTCCACCCTATCGTTGAACCAAGAAAAAATATACTTAAGCGATTTTTTTTATTCTTATCACGCTCAGAAAATATCGCATTCAATAATAAATAATGAGTAAATACTATACAAAATAATACGAATATTAATGTGTAAATATTTAATAACGGCCCCGGAGAAAGCGTCCAATAAAATTCATCAAAAACATATTTTAGTTCCCCAAGAAACAAATCCTTAGAAATAAAATTAATCAATTCAAATATACAAACAATAAAATATAAAAAAATTAATATTCGTTTATTATCTAAGTTTAAATAAATGCTGACGAAGTGCAAAAACAAAACAGGCAAAGGGATAATTCCGACATACGCAATCTGCCAAAATAAAAAAGCGATATCATATTTTGATTCTGGAATTAAAGAGATTATTAAACCAGCTAACCCCCATATGGAACAAAGAAAAGAATAACAAGCCCAAATCTTATTAATTTTTTTATGAAATCCTACAAAAAATAGAAAAAAAGCAAAAAAAAGACTTGCTAGAAATACTAAAAGTGCTGAGAGTCCAAATATGTTCATATATATATTGATTTAGTTTATAATGACATGTAATTTCAACTAGATATCCCTTGCTTCACAGCCATGGAACTTGATTTTTTTGTCAAAACTCAAGCTGCGCTTGGCCTGAATCTTCCCGCTCTTGATATTCAATGCATCCGCATTTCCGAATTTAGCTCTCATCCCCGCCTTAAATAAAGGCGGGGAATTCCCGCTGGGATTAAAAACATAACAATCTACACGGCCCCAAACGCCACACAACAATTATTACCCCCGAACGCGGAGGCATTGTTCAGCGCAACATCAAGTTTGACTTTACGGGATGAATTGGGAACACAATCAATGTCACATTCCGGATCTTTTTCCGTGAAGTTTATTGTAGGTGGGATTTCTTCCTCTTTCACAGCTAGACAACACGTAGCTGCCTCAAAGGCTGATGCGGCCCCCATGGTATGCCCCAACATGGATTTGATTGAGCTGACCGCCAAATCTTTGACTTGTTCCCCAAAAACATCATGAATGGCTCCGGACTCGGCTTTATCATTTTCCGGTGTACCAGTGCCATGCGCGCAGACATATCCGATACGCTGACGATCAACTTTTGAACGATTGATCGCCTTGTTTATAGCCTTAGCTATGCCTGATTGTTTGGGTTGAGTCATATGATAAGCGTCACAAGACAGGCCATACCCTAAAACTTCGGCAATGATATTCGCCTTGCGCGCTTGCGCGTGTTCCAGGGCTTCCAGGATCAATAAACAACATCCCTCGCCTAATATCATGCCTTTACGGTTGACATCAAACGGCTGACACTGTTCAGGGGCCATGGCAAACAGACGATGAAATCCTGTATAAGCGATACGCGACAAAGCGTCAGAACCACCGGCCAGGCAGACGTCACTCCTGCCTGTTGAAATATAATCATACGCCCGTCCAATGGCATAATTCCCGGAAGCGCAAGCGGTCGCAAAAATTTTATTCGGCCCATTCAGTTTTAAAAAAGCAGCCGTGTTGGCACTGATATAATCCGATGAAAAAACGCGAAATTTATACTTCTCAAATTCCCGTTCCGCTTGCTGTGCATCGTGGAATTGTTCGACAAAGATGTTTTCTCCCATGGTCGTTCCAATAAAAAGCCCCGTGTTTTCACGAGGGAACCTTTTTAAATCAAAACCGGAATCCTGGATGGCTAACTGACCGGCCGCGATCGCCATCTGCGAAGCCCGGCCAATGCGTTTAGCCCGGCGTTTTGACATAAATTGAGTGGGATCAAAATTTTTTATTTCTCCAGCATAATGCCGGTTATAGGAGGAGGTGTCCAGAGATTCAACTACAGAAATTCCGGATGTTCCAGACAGCAGGTTTTTCCAGAAAGGTTCTTTCCCGATACCGATTGAAGATACAGTACCGATGCCTGTTACTACGACTCGTTGCTGCGGTGTGGATGAATAAAGGTTTACCATAATAATCGTTTAACGTTTGAACTGACATGACTTCTAAAAAAGACACTAAAAATAAAATTTTTCTTGCCAAAAACAAACTGAAAAAATACACGTTAAATCATTGTCTCGAAATAACGTCTCATAAAAATAATTCACATGGTAATCGTGACATTTCAAATATTATCGAATGATACTCCTAAAAAGGAATCACATGTGGATGAACGCCTCAAACTTCAAGCTTGGCTTCGTCCGTTGCGTTCGTGCCTTGCATCTGCGCATCAATCCATTTATCAATATACTTCTTTGAAAAACGCCAATCTGAACCGATTTTAAAAGCAGGAATATTACCCTGTTGGGCATACTTGTAAATCGTTGATGTGTGGACACCTAAGTAATCCGCCACTTCCTTAATATTCATAACATCATTCGGCATCTCGCCCCCCTCTTTTTTTTAATGAACTGACTTCCCGCTCGAAAAAAATAAAGCGGAAAAGGAATATTGCATGAATGATCCTAGTTAACTCATGGTAATTTGCAATTATTGGAATTTACTAAATTATCAATTTTTAATATTATACACATAAGGATATAATAAAGTCAACACAAAAAAACCATATCCCTCAGCGCCTACATTGAAAAATTAATTAATATATAATAAAACAAACTAGTCATAAAAATCATCAACTAGCATATCATGCTTTTTTATGAAGATGAAAAATGATAATTTCATTAATTTGAATTAAAATAAGATAAGAATACTTTGAAAAAAATCTCATAGCATAAAAAATTTAATTAATTTGAATCAACTTAAAACACGACGAGGATAGCGGAGGATAACGGCGAAAAAATTATAAAGTAAAAAATTTCGCGCGCGAAACACACGATAGCCTGACGCAGATAGGGATAAAAGGACGGATAGATACAGATGGGAGCAAAAACAACTAAAAGGCTGCCTAAAGCATTGGATCCAATCTAACGCCACGAGATATATATTAAAAATTGAAACAAAAAAATGGCTCTCTTAAAATATTTTAAGAAATATCCGTATGATCCGTTGCCGCATGGGCCTGTCAGCGTACGCGCGGGATAGGTTGATCAATGAATTAAGACAACTTGATTTTCTCAATATCCCCAGGCGTTCGAACATTGAAAACTGTCAGATCACGGTCTATTTGACGAAGCAAACCTTTCAAGACATTACCCGGTCCGATTTCAATAAAATGACGCACGCCCTGAGCTGAAACATAATTGATCGAGTCCTCCCACAAAACAGACGATATGATTTGCCGGGATAAATTACTTTTAATCTGATCACCTGTCATTGCCGGTTGGGCATCAACATTGCTAATTAAGGGTCGTTTCGGATCATTAAAACTTAAATGATCGAGTACCGACCTAAATTTAGGGACAGCTGCGGCCATCAATGTGGAATGAAACGCCCCACTCACGGTCAAAGGAATAACCCGTTTGGCACCGGCCTCCTTTATCTTTTTACATGCCGCGGTAACCGCCTCCACCTCACCGGTAATAACAATTTGATCCGGTGAATTATAATTCGCAACAGAGGCTCCGACCGAGTCACAGATGTCTTTTAATTGGATTTTATCAAATCCGATAATCGCTGCCATGCTGCCCTGTGTGGCCCGGCAAGCTTCTTCCATAAAGGCCGCCCGATGTTTGACCATCATCAACCCTTCCTCAAAGCTTAATGCGCCAGATGCAGCCACAGCGCTGCACTCCCCCAGACTCAATCCACAGGTATATTGCGGATCCAGTTGCTGATAAATTGCGTGTTTTTGCAGAGCTGTTAAAGCAGCAATACTGTATGTGTAAATGGCTGGTTGACAATATCCAGTTGATGTTAACCGATCAGCGGGGCCGTTAAAAATAATATCTGTTAATCCAGGAATAACAATATTGGCTTCTTCAAAAATTTCCCTTGCTTCAACTGAAGTCTCATAAATTTCTTTTCCCATCCCTACCTCTTGTGCTCCCTGGCCGGGAAAAATCAAACAAACTCTGGTCATATTTTCTCCATTGATTTTATATCGAAACAATATCTATCTTATTACGATAACGTGATGCTTATTATTGCGAACATGCTACCATTTGACGATATTAGCAGCAGCGACAAGTCCAGCCCCAAAGGTCACCAGGGCGACATAATCACCGGATTTAATCTCGCCTTTCTCAACAGCTTCGTAAAGGGCCACGGCAATAGCTGCCGCAGACATGTTGCCGTACTTATGGATATTGACAAAAAATTTATCTTTAGAGACGCCCAACTTACGGGCAACGGCAGAGATAATGCGGTCATTGGCTTGATGCGGAACAACACAGCTGATATCAGACATTTTTATCTTGGCCTTATGAGCGACAATCTGAACAGCTTCTGCCATCGAGTTAACAGCAATCTTGAAAAGTTCCTGGCCGCGCATCTCGACATAGGGGATCTTCATCATCTTATTCTTTTGGTCAAGCGGCTCACGTTGTTCGGTGATAACAGACATCGTATCGGCAAACTGCCCCTTGGAGAACATGTAATCCGAAAGGATGCCACGCGATGAACGGACCCCGGATAAAACAACCGCGCCGGCTCCATCGCCGAACAACACACATGTCGAACGGTCATTCCAATCCAACAGATTCGTGAATTTATCAGCGGCAATCACAAGCGCGTTCTTGTACATTCCACTCAGCAAGAATTGTTTGGCTGTTGTTAAAGCGTAAAGGAATCCCGAACACGCCGCGCTAACATCAAAGGCTGCCGCGTGTTGAGCCTTAAGAGCTCTTTGGACCAAACATGCCATCGACGGAAAATTACTATCTGGCGTTGTGGTAGCGACGATAATAAGGTCGATTTTATCACTGGTTAGCTTAGCCCGCTTAAGGGCCTCTTTGCCGGCCTGAGTAGCCATATCAGAGGTTTTCTCGCCTATACTGGCAATACGGCGTTCTTTAATACCCGTTCGGGTTGTTATCCACTCATCCGATGTGTCGACAAGCTTTTCTAATTCGAGGTTGGTCAATCGTCTTCTTGGCAGGTAATGACCAAGGGATTGAATAGCAATATTTTTCATAATATACAGAGACTACGATATCAGATAATAAAAAAATCCTGCTGTAACTTCATATAATGATTATCCAATATCTGGGTTAATATTATAATTCATAATAATTAAAATAATCTTTGAAACCCGCGTCAGATTGTTCGGGTCGGATCAGAAAATATTACTTCGTCGTCTTCTTTAAATCTGTTTCCATACATTGAATGATATTATGTTCGATCTCCCGCATTGTGGCTCGAATAGCATTCTTAATCGCCTTGGGATTGGATCGACCATGACAAATCATGACAATACCGTTAACGCCTAATAATGGAGCGCCACCGTATTCTGTGTAGTCAGCATAACGTTTAATGTGATTCAAACGTGATTTCATTAAGATGGCACCGAAAAGAGCGATCGGGCTTTTCTTAATTTCCCGACGCATCAACGCGGCGGCAGATTCCATCAAACCTTCAGAAATTTTAATAACGATATTACCGACATATCCGTCACAAATAATACAGTCCGCCTGCCCGGTGAAGATAGCGTTCGCCTCGATGTTGCCAATAAAGTTCGGGATACACTCTTCCATTTTTTTATACATCTCTTTCTCGAATCCCGTTCCCTTGCTTTCTTCGCTTCCGATGTTCAACAAAGCAACCGCAGGATCAGCAACATCTAAAACCTCCCGCGCATACACGCGTGACATCAAAGCGGATTGGAGCAAATGCTGCGGTTTAGGATCTGTGTTGGCCCCCACATCCATCAAGAAAGAAAATTTATTTAAAGTTGGGATAACCAGCCCGATAGCTGACCGTTCTACCCCTTTCAGCATGCCTAATCGAATCGTCGATGCGGCCACCACAGCACCCGTATTGCCAGCGCTAACAAAGGCATCAAAATGTTTTTCTTTTAACAATTTAATACCGACAGAAATAGATGAATTCCTTTTCTTACGGATGGAAACAGTGGCCGGTTCATGCATGTCAATAACTTCATCGGCATGAACGATGTCAATGCGATCTTGGGGACAATCAAACTTCTTCAATTCCGTGCGGACTTGTTCTTCAAGCCCGACTAAAGTAATATGAACTTTCTCGAACTCCTTAATGGCCCGAACAACACCTTCAACAATATTATGTGGGGCATGATCTCCGCCCATGGCATCAACAACGATATGCATGTTATTCCTTTTTAATAAAAAAAGCAGATATTAAACTCACATCACATTTAACTGTCTTCATTTCATGACCCAATTCTACGCCTGTTTATCGGAGCAATCAATATTATCTTTAATTTAATCTCAAAAATATATTTGTGACGATAATTCTTTTGTGTTTTCAACAAAATGACAACTGCGTTCTGGAATGTTTGTTTCGGAAATGAAACGCTACTTCTTTTTTTCTTCCTGCGTTTCAGCTTCCATAACAGGTTGCCCTTTGTAATAACCACAAAATGGACAGACACGGTGCGGCAAAATTGGTTTTGAACAATGTGAACATTGGCCGAGTTGCGGAGTATCTAAGTTGTCATGTGTCCGTCTTTTTCTCGAGCGTTGTTTAGAATGTTGTCGTTTCGGATGCGCCATTATTTTCTCCTTATTTATTTTATTTTCTTTGTGTCATTCGGGAGACACAAACATTTTCCTTCATTCAAATTATTTCCACATTTCGGACATAAACCCTTGCATGTTTCATCACAAATGATCAAAGACGGTAACCCTAAAATAACCTCTTGCCTTAAGTCTTCCGTGATATCAATAAAATCCGTCTGCCGATCAAGCGTATAATCCAGCAAGAAGGAACAACACAAATCTTTCTCAATATCTTGCAGACAACGAAAGCAAAACGATTGAAAGCGGCTTTTAACCGTCGTCTCGACAAGCAATGTATCCTGTGTCTTATCCACCTTTGCCGAAATGTCAAACGGGGCAATAAATTTGATATCCCCGGAAAGGTTATCAGGCAATCCAATCGACTCTTGCTCTTGCAGCGTAATCCCTTGTGGTGGAATGCGACGAATATATATCTTCATGACAGATCAACCCGCCTCCATTCATTTTTCTTTGAATACTCATTTGCTTTAATGCTGTCAAGCGCGACCCTAAGGCTGTTTCAATTTTGCCTTTACTTTTTTAGCCACAATATCCGGAACAAAAGACGATATATCCGCTCCTAACGATGCTGCCTCTTTGATCAGGGTTGATGACAAAAAAGCGTTCCCTTCAGACGGCATCAAAAACAATGTTTCAATATCTTCATCTAAACGTCTATTCGTCAGGGCCATCTGCAATTCATAATCAAAATCCGAAATGACGCGTAATCCCCGAATCAGAACATTAATCTCTTTCCGTTTAGCAAAATCAACCACGAGTCCACTAAACGGCTCAATGCTGACCGCTTTAAAATCTTTGGTTGTCTCCAACAACAGGGCAACGCGTTCATCCGTTGTAAAAAGCGTCTTCTTGATTGAATTATTGACCACCGCGACAATGACATTATCAAAAATCTGCAAAGCGCGTTTAATCAAATCCAAATGCCCATCGGTTACAGGGTCAAAAGTTCCGGGGTAAATAGCTGCTCTCATAATAAACTGTTATATAAGTGTATCGCTTAAAATAAATATATTTGTTAAATAAGCAGGTTTATTCTTGTTTTCTGATTTCATAAATAGAAAGCCTTGAGCTCCCATATTTTTTTTCCCTTACAAGAGAAATTCTACCTAAGTCCTCAGGTAGAATTTCTTTTTTTTGATGCTGCATAATGACGGTACAATTGGGATGTAATATATCACAGGCCTCTAAAATTTTCAAGATTTTTTTTGCGATCCCACGGCCATAGGGAGGGTCACAAAACACCAGATCAAAGCGCTGTTGCCGCGTGCTGAACAACTTAACGGCTGTAAATGCGTCAAGATTTAGAATCTCATATTTGCGAGTCTTTTGCGACAAATCACCCATCGGCATCATCGCTAAATTTTCCTGTAAAATCTCAAAACAACGCTGATCTTTTTCGACCATAAGCACAGGTTCGGAACCCCGGGAAAGAGCTTCAATACCAATCGACCCGGAACCAGCGCACAGGTCCAAGAACGAATAACCGGTTAAGTCCTGCCCTAATATATCAAACAAAGACTTCCGGACAATATGCTGGGTTGGACGTATGCCCCTGGGCATATAAATATTTCGATTTTTAAATGTTCCACCAATAATTTTCATAAATAATTCCTTAACTGACGAAGTATCCGCGACGTCTTTTAGCGGCCTTATCCATACCCCATCCCCGGGTACAGCAAATTGATAAAAAATGTACTGATCGAATGGTCAATCACATCAATAAACTGCCAGACCAAAAATATCCCAATAAAACCAAATCGGTATATGGTGTTGTAATACCAAATCCATTAATAAATTGTTCTGTCTTAATTCTGATATTCTCGCTAAATCGTCGAGAAAAGCAGAATTGGTTTCGGTCATTATTTAATGGAATTGGTATAATAACGCATGGATGTTTCCGAGTTCATAAAAAATGTTAACAAAGCACTCCCATCCAATGGCGAACAGGAAGCTTGCCGTGCGGATTTATCCTTGCGCTTATTTCTCCTTTGAAAAACGGCAGAAAAATCTTATTCCCGATTTTACAGATCTTTACCCTGCGCGTTGAATACTGAGAACACATCAGTTTCATTATATTTTATATACAAATAAACAATTCCATTATCTAAATTGATCTTATCCCGCTTGAATATTTGCCAGGAATGTCGGATAACGTTGATGAATCACATGGTTAATATCTTGATGATCCTGCTGACTTAACGTCGGATCATCTTCTATCAGCTGTTTGGCTTCCTTGCGGGCGGTCTCCAATACATCCAACTGCGTGGCTGGATTGGCCACACGCAATTCACTCAAGCCATGCTGATGCCGCCCAAAAAAACAACCGGGGCCACGAATCAACAAATCTTGCCGGGCTATCTCAAACCCGTTTGTGGTTGAAACGATGGCCTGCAACCGTTTTGTCCCTTCAGCATTATTTGGATCACCGATTAATAGACAATATCCATCATGTATACCACGTCCGATGCGTCCGCGCAACTGGTGCAACTGAGCCAAACCGAAACGCTCAGCATGCTCTATCACCATCACCGTCGCGTTAGGCACATCAATACCAACCTCTAAAACGGTTGTCGCAACCAGCATGTCTATCTTCCCTTCCTTATAATCTCGCATCACGGATTGAGTGTCCTGCGATTTCATCTGTCCATGCACCAAGCCAACCCGATAGGATTGAAAAACCTTGCTTTTGAAATGCTGATACATGTCCTCTGCCGCTTTCAAATCCAACCGTTCAGACTCTTCCACCAAAGGGTATACAAAATAGGCCTGACGGCCCTGCTGCAACTGCTCCTTAACCAACTGATAAACTTCTTGATTTTGTCCGTCAGAATACAACTGTGTATGAATTTGACCACGACCGGCTGGTAACTGATCAATAATCGAGACATCCAAATCACCATAAAGGGTGATACACAACGTACGTGGAATCGGCGTGGCGGTCATGATCAGAATGTCCGGATTGGTTCCTTTTTCACCCAGCATCGCCCGTTGACGAACCCCAAATTTGTGCTGCTCATCAATCACCGCAAAACTCAAATCGTTAAACTCAATTTCTTCATTAATCACAGCGTGTGTTCCAATGACCACATGAATATCACCGGACTCGATTTGTTTATAAACAGCATCCCGTTCTTTTCTCTTAATCGAACTGACCAACAAAGCCACACGCATACCCGTCAGCGGTCCACCACAGCCAATCATCTGTGTCAAATTATGATAGTGTTGCCGGGCAAGAATTTCTGTTGGCGCCATAATACAGGACTGATGGCCGTTCATATAAGAATTGAAACAGCCAAAAACCGCGACAATGGTCTTCCCGGAGCCAACATCCCCTTGCAACAAACGCAGCATCGGCTTGGGTTCCCGCATATCCTGTCTAATCTCACGAATAACTTTGATTTGAGCAGCCGTGAGTATAAACGGGAATGAATGAATAAAACCCAAAACCTGGGCATCTTTAAGTTGATGCGCCATTCCCTTCTTCTGGACTATAAATTGCCGCCGCAACAAAATCGATATTTGATAGAAAAAGAATTCCTCAAAAGAAATTCGGCGCAAAGCTTCAGATTGGTCGTCAAACGATTCCGGATAATGTATAAAAAGCAAACTCCGCCGGATATTGTATAAATGATACTTGTTTCGAATAGGAACAGGAAGATGATCGTGAACTTCATCGATATATTTATCCAAGCAAGTTTTTGTGACCTTGCGAATATAGCGCTGCCCCATCCCTCTCGTCAGTGGATAGATGGGTACAATACGATTTGAATGCAAGTGTTCCTGATCATCCGCTTGAAGCTCTTCATATTCCGGGGATATCATCTGCAGATAGTTTTTATAGGTATCGATCTTTCCGTAAAGGATAAAACGTTTGCCGGTCTTGAAATATTTATTCAGGTAAGGCTGATTAAACCAGACACAACGTATACGGCCCGTTCCATCATCAAAAGTGACTTCGGTCACATGTTTCTTGGTATAATAACTTCGACGGGCACCTAAATTTAAAACACGGCCTGTGATGGTTTGCCATTCCCCGGATTGTACTTTGGAAATAGGGGTGATTGTGCGCCTATCTTCATAACGGCGCGGAAAGAAATAAAGCAAATCTTCAATATGCTCTATCCCAAGTTTGTTGAACAATTTCTTTTTAGCTGGCCCAACTCCCTTGATATATTGGACTGATGTATTGGAAATCATATATTTTGTGGATATGGAAAACCACAATTAAAACCGTGGTAATGTTGAAGTATTAAAAGGATCGCATACGACTGATTTTTTTGGCTAACCGTTTACGATAATCGCGATCAAAGACTTCCTCAAAATCAAAATAGTTCATGAACTCATCCAGATTGTCTTCATCTGTTTTACTTAATACGTTGTTATCAATTAAGTTAAAAACAATATGCCCGAAATCAGCTGTTTCTTTAATCCCCCAATGATCTAAAACCGTCATGGTCATCAGACCGAATCGCTGGATAAGAAGTTCTTTCATGCTTTCTAATAATTCCCCACCCTTCACATGTTTGGAGGACTTGCATTTTTTCTGGGTGTAGTTAAGGGCCTCCATCACAAAAGCATACGCGTCTTCTTTGTATCTTGTATCTTGCTCTGAAATGCGCTCAATAATATTTTGGATTTCTTTATTCATGGACTCTATGTTATCACAAATGAAATATTTAAATCAAGAATTATATTTTAATTATTATTAAATATAGATATAAATAAGAAATTAAAGTTTATTACAATTTTTCACTATTTTTTGTCATAATATGTCCATGAAATGGCGCAGAAATTTCATTTGGGAAGTCTATTTTTTTATCCTTTGTTTATTTATCGGCAACAAAGTCTATAATTTTCTTCACCCTGATGGGACGATCTATCTGTATCACTATATTTTTCGACATTTTCATCCAACATTAGCTATTCCATTTATCCTCAACCTCTTACAACTTGTATGCACAATTTTCCATCTATGGCCCCTACTATTATTCATCTTCCGAAAAGAAGTCGGCTCTGTCAGAACGTGGCAGGTCCTTTTTGTCATCAAAATCATCCTGGACATGTCTGGTCAATCTTATGAGCTCTCATATCTTCGGTCCACATATCATGATAGTCCATCGACCTTTATTTTTGTCCTCATTGGCAGCATTTCCACCTATGTTCCTTTGTATATGGCTTGCTTCATTAATGCGTTTATGCGAAAAAAATGGATAGAAAATCTCGCCCGTGATGAAGCCAGATTCAAAGCGAAAAAAGAAAAAAAAGCAAAGCGCAGACAAAAAAAAACAGATTCCTTAGCGTAAAAAAATCCGTTTTTCCCTGAAAACTTTAAAATACCACTATTTATCTCTTAAAATCACGTCATAGTAAGTTCGCAAAACCAACCATTTCAAATGCATGCCCTCAGGTGTTTGGGCCAGTTTTCTTAATTCCTGGTCATTGAGCGATACCAGTTCTCTTTTAAAACGAACGAGAATCTTTTCCATCAATTTAGGCCCGTAATCCCCCAGGTCTTCCAGTGACATTTTCAGGAGAAACAGTTTATAAGGCAAGATGCTGTCATTCAGCCATAAAATAAGCCGAGGAATTTTTTTGAATCGAGGTAATTTGACATCCGTCTCTTTTGTTAAGCGTGTGATAAGAGCGGGGAGATCCACCTCAGGATGATCAAAATCTCTCTTTCTGAATTTATAATGCCCCCGGCGTAAAATCTTCTCAATAATATCATCGATGATAGCATAAAAACACGGGATAACAATTAATGTGATGCAGGTCGCAAATAACAATCCCCAAATAATGGCTAAACCCATGGGTTTTAAGAATGGATCCCCACCCCCAATCCCATAAGCAACCGAAACAAGTCCGCCAATTGTTGTTATGGTTGTCATAAGTACGGGCCGTAGCCGCGTCCGGCCGGCTTCAATAAGTGATTCTCGGCGGCCTTTACCACTGATCCTTAAACGGTTGATAAAGTCAACCAGGACAACCGAATCATTCACCACAATACCCGTCAAACCAACCGCCCCCATAAGGGCGAAAAAACTGATCGGTTGGCCATGCAACATGAAGGCGATCAAGATACCTAAAAACCCGAATGGAATGGCTGTCATAACAATTAACGGTTGGACCATTGAATGAAATATTGCAGTTAAAATAATGAAAATGAGAAATAATGCGACGATGAAGGAAAACAATAAGTTTGCCTGGGTTTCTTGCTGTTCTTCGTATTCACCCCCAAATTTGAGAGAATAGCCAAAAAAATTATTGGTAATATTTTTGAATTCTTTTTTTAATCTTTGGTTCACAATCGATGATGTGGCAGTATCGCTATCAACATCAGCGGTCACGTACACCGCCCGCTTACCATTTAAATGAGTAATGGCGTATAGACCTTCACGTTCAACAATCGTGGCCACCGATCCCAGAGGGACCAGGTTGCCCTCACGGTTGCGGACGAGAATCTTCTCAAAATCAGAAATGTCATTGCGGTACTCCTCTGGAAAACGCACAATCACCTGTATCTCCTCTTCAGCTTTTAAGGGCTTCACACTGGTCGCGACGCCCCCTTTGAAAGCATAACGGACCGTTGTGGCAATATCTTCAATTGTGAGTAAATACTTCTTGGCTTTCTCTTCATTCACTTTAATGCTTAACTCTTTTTTACCATATTCATAATTCGAACTCACGTCGGAAACGCCGGGAATCGTATCCAAATAATCGACAATCTGGTTGGCGATGATATTCATCACCTCAAACTTATCCCCCTTGATGGCGACCTCAACCGCTTTTCCTGTCGGCGGCCCCTCTTTGTGCGAGTGAAAATATAATTTATCAAAGCCTTCAATCGAATCGAACTTTTCGCGCAGCGTGTCTTGAATCTCTTTAGGAGTCCGGGTTCTTTGCTGCATCGGAGTTAAAAATACGGTTAATTGGGCAAGGTGGGATCCATTCTTGGCATTGGGATCAAACCCTCTCTCATTCGTAATACTACCGATGAAGGAACGATAGGAATCAAGCTCAGTTTCTGGAAGAGTCGTAATAAGTTCTTCAACAGGTTTGATTAATTCTTCCATTTGTTCTAAAGATGTGCCTTTCGGCGCTTCAGCACGGATGTAGAAATCCTCAATACCTTCACCTGTGAACATAATGACTTTGATTTTATAGACGTATAGTGCAAACCAAATAGTAAAAACAAAACCTGCGATCAAGCCGATAACAACCAGGTAACGATGAGATAAAACGCCCTTTAATATTTTAAGGTAAAAATTCGTTAAACTGTTAAACCACCCCTTCTTCGGCTTCTTTTTCTTATCCGGGGAGAGAACATATTTTCCCGGACGTATAAAATCTGCCAGATGCGATGGAAGGATAAAAAAGGCTTCTATCAGCGAAGCGCCTAAGGCTAATATGACAACGATCGGAATTTCACGGATGAATTTTCCAATGATATCAGGGATAAACAACAAAGGCCCAAAAGCAGCAACTGTGGTTAAAATGGTGGCTGTGACCGGCGCGATAACTTCAGAGGTCCCTTTAACCGCCGCTTCTCTGGGATGCATGCCCTGCTCAATATAACGGTACACATTCTCCGATACAATAATCCCATCATCGACCAGCATCCCCAGGACCAAAATGAGACCCAGCATTGACACAAGGTTTATACTGACCCCCAACGCATTCATGGCAAAGAAACATGTGAACAAAGCTATGGGAATACCCATTGCTGTGGTAATCGCCGGGATCGGGTCCAAAAAGAGAAAAAGGATGATGACAACTAAAAGGAAACCAATCGCCCCGTTCGTTTTCAAGACCCCTAAACGTCTTTTCACATAGAAAGAAATGTCATTAGCGATTTCAATATCCATCCCCGCCGGCAATGTGTTTTTGAACTGATCAATAACGGCATTGACCTTATCAACGACCTTGATAATATCCGACGTTTCATTTTTGACGACAACCATACCCAAGGAGCGTTTTCCCTTGGTCCGGGCGATCCGTTCCATGTCTTCATATGTGGATTTGACATTGGCAACATCACCGACTCTGAGCCAATTTCCGGCATCATTCGCCCGAATAATAACATCTTCAATTTCATGAGCTTTGTTAAACTCCCCTGTCGTGCGGATATTGAATTCTTCTTGCGAAGTGGTCAAATGCCCGCCAGGCAAGGTGATATTTCGCGAACGCAGGGCATCCATCACCTCATTAATGGAAACATAATATTCTCTGAGTTTATCCGGGTCAACTTCAATATGAAATTCAGGGTCTCTCCAACCCAGCCGATTGACATTGGCGACACCGTTAATGTTCAGGATGATATCTTCCAGGCTTTCGGCATACTCCCGACGTTGAGACTCCGACTCACCACCGCTTAAAGAAATTTCCAAAACGGGAATCTCTTTACTGCGCAGCTCGAAAATAACAGGATCATCTTTGACGCCTTCAGGAAGATTGCTAATCCGGTCAACAGCGCGTTCGATATCATCAACCACTTGCCGTTTGTCTGACGCCTTTGGGTCAATGGTTATACCAATCACAGATTGACCTTCTTCAGACCCGGACGTGATCTCTTTAATCCCGCTGATCCCCTTAATTTCTTTTTCAATCGGAATCGTGACAAACTTCTCCACGTCTTCCGTTGGGGCCCCAGGATAAATGGTTGTGATGGTCACGAGATCATAATCAACTTGCGGGAAGGCTTCTTTGCGCAGTTTGAACATGGCAAAAATCCCCATAATGATGATTAAGAAAGATATCAAGTTGATGAGGACTGAATTTTTAACAGAAAAATGAGCTAATTTCATTGTCGACTCTTTATGTTAAACAGAACTAAACTTCGCTTAAGAACAAGGATAGAATTCATACAGGTATATTTTGAATCAGTTGTTTGGAACAAGAAATATGTTGCTACACCACAGGTAAAAAATATGATTATTATCTGATCGAAATCTCATTGCCGAACAAATATTGGGTAAATTTAAATTTTACCATCCCAGTACTGATGAAGGAGGGTTCCTTCTTTTTTAAACAGATCGATTTTAGAAATGTAATATTGAAATTTGGCTTCGGCCGCTTCGATACGGGCCTGACTGGTGTCGTCTTGAAAACGAATAATCGTGTCTGTATCTGAGCGGCCGCGGTTGAATCTTTTTTCTTCTTCCTTTAATTTTTCAGCTTGAAGAAGGGCGATATCCTCACCATTGACGGCAACGGTCTTCAGAACATGACAAAGTTGCACCTGGTCGATAATATCAATCGTGATGATCCTTTCAATGTATTTCATATTTAAGACCGCCCGGGCTTTCTCGAGCTTCGCGGCATCGTATTCTGACTCAGCCAATGTATTTTCAAAGGGAATAGAAATCGAAACGCCAGCGCTAAAATAAGAATTATCCTCTTCGCCTAGCTTGTTGTACGCGTGCGGGAAATGGTCATCAAGGCCATTACGTGCTAAAGTCGCTTCTAAATTAATTTCAGGCCACAAATTTTGCTTCTTCATAGACAGTCTAATTTTTCGTAAATCAATAACATTTTTTAACTGTTGATAATCCTTTCGCTGTTGAAAGGCCTTTTTTAACGATTTGTCTAGTTCCGGTGCTCCATTTGTCAACATAAACTTGTCCGTTGGTTCAATACGGATAACATCATTGTCAATATTGATTAACAATTTCAGAATATTCTCCATCGTTGCAATTTGATTTTTCGCAAGGATCAATTGATTAACTCTGTTTTTATAGTTCGCTTCCGATGCTAATACCTCTGGTTTTTCCGTAAGGCCATCCGCTAATTTTTCTGTATTTAAATCAAACAATTTCTTGGCCTGATCAACCATATCTTCAACAATACGGCTCTTCTCAATTTGTAGAACGAGATCCCAATAAGCTTTTTGCACATGAGCAAGATGAGTTTCAATCTTATCCAGCGAATAAATACGGACATTTTCCACATCAATTTGAGTGATTTTCACATTACCGCGGTCCTGAAGCCCAAAAAAATTTTTACCCAACTCTTGTTTCATCTGGAAGCTCGCGGTCACATCGTGACTGGGATTTTGAGTAGAGAAAGAGGAGTCTGACCACGTTCGCGTATTCTCCAGCCCGGCGGTCACAGTCATTCCCGTCGGCAATTTCTTTGTTAAGGATAAATTATATTCATTAGTTAATGTTTTTTCACCGGCAAAACTGGTAGCGGCTTTCAGCTGATCATTTTTATATTGAATTTGGGCATTGATGACCGTGTCATAGATTGATTCAGCGACACCTTCATTTGTCTTAGCGATTAAAACATCGTATTTCGCAAGCTGAATTTCGAAATTATTCTGCAATGCCAATGTCATCGACTCATTCAGTGATAAGGTATAAATCTTGTCTCCCGGATTCTGGGCGGTTTTGATGTTCGCCTCCTGGGCATTAACAAATAACGCATGCGAAAAAACACATAACACGGCAACAAAAATTTTTATTCTCCAATGCGCGCTTTTCATGAGATTATCCTTTGTATTTTCCTGATTATATTTAAATAATTCATTCGATCCTCATTCGATAATTTGCTGAGTATATTTATCCATTTAAACTCAATCACTTCTTTAAGCTTAGTCAAAACACGTTCACCCTTGGCTGTTAAAGAAATATTCACAACTCGTCGGTCATTCTTATCAACCAGACGCTTAACATGTCCGGACTTGACCAATCGGTCAATAATACCACTTGCTGTTGACGCGCGGATGTCCAGTTCCTGGCGTATATCAGAAATCCTGCAAAGATCTTTCTCACATAAAATGAGCATCGTAAAAATTTGCGCATGAGGAATGTTAATAGATTTAAAAAAATCAAAACTTATTTTGCGGGCTAAACGCGGCATGGCTACAGCCAATTCTTTGGCCATCGCGTCGATATTGACTCCGTCTGTTTTTAACATTCCATGAACCATGGTTCCCTTTGAATTAATTAGCTTCGCTAACTATTATCACAGAAAATGTTTAGTGTCAAGCGTTTATGCGCTAAAAATATATAAAAAAACAAAGGGGACTGTTGTGATAGAACACATAAACACGACAACCCCCCTTTTTTTCACTTTTAAGACGAGAAAACAAATTGGTTAACCTATGTCACTGCTTCCTTTTTCTGACGTTCTGATGCGTATGCAATACGGCAAGTCTAAAAATAAAATCTTACCATCACCGGTATTGCCAGTTTTAACACCTTTAAGGATCACTTTAATAGTCGCCTGAACGAATCATCATTAACAACAATTTCTAATCTTATCTTTTATAAATAATTAATTTCATGGACAACACCACGATAGTTTGCACTGTATCCTTTCTATTGGATACCCCCGAGGACACTCGTGACAGTCATTTTGTAGATGTCACTGTTAAACAATTCTTGCTTCCGATATTGATCGTTATTTTGTTCTTTTCTTTATTTATCTATAATGGCGTCGTCAAGGATAAGAAGATAACATCTCATGTTATGTCCGAGGGCAAAGAACAAACTAGTCCTGCCCATTCGACGCAACATAGCCATATACTTCCTTCTCGTTACGATTCCAATTGCATTTTCGGATTAATTTTCTTGTTCACCTTAACCTCCTTAAATAAAAAAAAGTCCTTGTGAAGGCATCCAGATCTTTACAAGGACTTCTCTACCCAAAATATTTAAATATATACCCGCAAAACGTGACATGTAAAAAAAATTTATTTAGCCTTCCTGCTGCATGTCACATTCTGCGGGAAAACCCTCGTTTCGCAAATCCCGGACAATTTGTTGCCGCTTTAAAAATGATAAAACATTAGGAATAATCGCTACTCCCCAGGCGATGATTAAAAAATACCAGGAAAAATCACGAAAGCGTTCATTCATCATCAGCCCATCGCCGACATAAGAAATCCCGTATACTGGTGAGATAATGGCCGTCGGATAAACTCCACGGGCGCGCATAAATTGAGCCGTGACCATCTCGAGAATGGGTAATAAGACCCAGAGGACCAGGACAATTGAATACAAAAGAATTGTTTTGTGACGAAAATATGACAAATTGAAAAATTCCAATAATCCGGAAAAAAACCAAACATAGCTTAACAGAAGAAATAACCCCATACAACACACAGGAAGAGGTGTTTGCAAAAAATAAGCAATCACATAATAAAAAACGGCAGTGATAACAGAAAAACAAATCATCCATAAAGAATTACAACAATATTTTGTGTTCATAACGATCACGCCATCCTGAACAACCAGGCTGCGTTTCAGTTCCTTTTTATATGACAACAGCGTTGGTGTAACCAGGTACGAATATCCGATTCCAAGGATAAAAACAAAGTACAAAAACAATGAGACATCTATCCGATAAGGTTTTTGAATGTTGTCCGTTTGGGCTGAAAGGAAATAGTGGAAAGAGCTGCCCAAAAACAGCACCAGCAGGATTATGACCAGCATTACGGTCATTGCCCGGGACAACAGGGGCTTATCATCACGGGCAATCCGTCTGGTCAACGCATGATAAATAAACACAATCAGCGGAAATTTCATACCAAACGAGAGGACAAATGATGGCAGATTAACACCAAAAAACATATTTAAGGTATCATAATCGTGTATAGGGCGACTGTTGATGTCGAACAGAAGATCAAAAGAATGTTTCAAATCGGCATATGCCGCTATCCAGGTCACATGATGAGTTAATGGCCGTGAAATATTATAAAACAACGGGACACTAATAAAAACAAACAGAAGAATAATAAAATCCTTGCTCTTTTGCGGGCGCGGGTTCAGGGAAAGACCAATCATTAAAAACAACAATTGATATATCAAACCGGCTAAAGCCAAAGTCAGATGAAACATAATCATCGGCAGCAGAATCACAGGACTAAAAAAAGCGACGACAACTTGAAATAGAAACACAAAGAAAAACAAAACCCACTCCATTGAGGTTGCGCCACAAAACAGTCCAATAACTTGTTGCCAATATGCCGTTGGAGAGGCACGATGAAAATCCAGAGTACCTGCCGTGCGCTCTAAACGTCCACGACGGTAAGCTGACACAGAACCGAACAGCAAGAGGATAAAGCCTTGAAAAACAGCTAAGTCCGACACCATTTTAAACGGCCAGGGAACATAGACTTTTTGGTAGTCAGAAACGCCTCTAAAATAACCATCATCTAACTGATAATGTTCTTTAAAATAGGCATTGGCAAAAATAATCCCGATAACAAAGAGACCGATAAGGATACGTGCGAACATTTCCGTCGAACGCATTCTTTCGCGTGAATGAACTAGGAACAAAGCATTGTTACTGAAAAAACTCAACATGCAAACACCATTCTTTAAGGTTATGAAACCTTTTTAGCTCCGATTTGAAAAAAGATATCTTCGATGTCATCTTCTTTAACATGAAAATTAGAAATATTTAAACCCTGCTCGACCAAACTGTTCAAAATTGCAGACGCATCCTTGTCATTCCCCGAAAAAGTTAAAATAAATTTATTGCTATTGATCTCATCCATGTTATGTAGATGTGGGTTCCCCTGCACGTATTCCCGAATACCGAACTTGAATTGATGAAAAGATTCAGCCGTAATGACATGAATTTTCTTTTTCATTTGTAATTTCTCGCGTATTTCTGCGAGTGTGCCTGAAACGACTAATCGGCCTTTTTCCAATACACCGATGGCATTACAAAAATCCCTCAACTCTGTTAAAATATGACTGGAGATCAGTATGGTCCTTTCTTCTTCTGTCGCTTCTAGCAACAACCCCCTCATTTGGCTGCGCGCCAAAGGATCCAAGCCGCTGGCTGGTTCGTCAAGCAATAAAACTTTAGGGTCAGGCAACAGGGTTTTTGCTAACACAAGCCGTTGGCGCATACCTCTTGATAATTCTTTAATCAATGAATCAAATTTATCAGTGAGCTGAACTTTATCTAACCATAAACGGACCTTGAAAATTCTGTCTTTAAAAGGAATTTTATAAGCAGCGGCAAAAATGTCTAAATATTCCCAAACGCGTAAGTTTTCATAAACCGGGGGGAAATCAGGCATGTAACATAATCCCATCAAAGCCTTTTCACGTTGAGACTCTAAGTCATAACCAGCGATCTTAACATTTCCGCTGGTCGGTTCGATAATCCCCGCCAGGGCTTTGATGGTAGACGTCTTGCCTGCTCCATTAGGACCGACCAAACCAAAAATCTGCCCTTTGGGGATACTCAGTGATAAATGATCAACAGCTGTGACATTATCATAGTCAATCCGTAAGGAATTGACTTCTATCATTGGGGGATTATTTTGCATCATTTTTTGTGATTATCATTATACATGAAGTGAAAAAAAATATTGAGTATTTTTTAAAAATTTTATCTTCTTGCCTGCTCACGCAGATCTCCTTGGTAGAGATAATGTCACGATTATTTTCCAACCTTACCGTTCAACGTGATCGCACACATGGTATTGAACTAGTATATAAACATCTACTCTGCGCTGGCAATAAATGTAAAATCCGTCCAATGAGGCTTATTTATGAAAAAACGTGGACAACATCGGTCATCCTTAATATATTATCATGATTCGTTCACGATTAATCGTGTTGTAATGATAGACATAAAAAAAACCCTGTACAAAGAATGTACAGGGTTAAAATTAACCCAACGACGTTCTACTCTCCCAATCCCTTGCGAGATCAGTACCATCGACCTTAAGGAGCTTAACTTCCGTATTCGGAATGGGAACGGGTGTGGCCTCCTCAGTATAACCGTTGGGATTATATAAACAAATCAATCCCCTATTCAAAAGAGTTAGAATTTAATCTAACTCTTTTGAATAGTTACAATTATGTATAACAGTCAAGTTTGAAACACTTTCGAAATGATATATATAAAACAAGCGTTCGACTAATTAGTACTGCTTAGCTGAGAGTATTACTACTCTTACACACGCAGCCTATCAACCTCGTAGTCTCCGAGGAGTCTTTATTTTGCCGAAGCAAAAAACGATACCTAATCTTGAGGTAGGCTTCGCGCTTATATGCTTTCAGCGCTTATCCTTTCCAAACGTAGCTACCCAGCCATTGCCCTTGGCAGAACAACTGGAACACCAGAGGTCTGTATCTCCCGGTCCTCTCGTACTGAGGAGATATCCCCTTCAAGTATCGAACGCCCACACCAGATAGAGACCGAACTGTCTCACGACGTTCTAAACCCAGCTCGCGTACCCTTTTAACCGGCGAACAGCCGGACCCTTGGGACCTTGTTCAGCCCCAGGATAGGATGAGCCGACATCGAGGTGCCAAACAGCGCTGTCGATATGAACTCTCGAGCGCTATCAGCCTGTTATCCCCGGAGTACCTATTATCCGTTGAGCGATGGCAATCCCATAATCTACCACCGGATCACTAAGCCCTAGTTTCCTATCTGTTCTTCCTGTCGGAATCACAGTTAAGCTCCCATATGCCTTTACACTCTACAGACGATTGCCAACCGTCTTGAGGGAACCTTTGGACCCCTTCGTTATCTTTTAGAAGGGACTCGCCCCAAGCAAACTGCCCATCTGGCACTGTCTAACGCCCTGATTCAAGGGTCGTTATTAGAATCTAAGAACTATAAGGGTGGTATTTCACTGATGGCTCCTATGCCGCTAACGCGACATATTCACAGCCTCCCACCTATGCTACACAAATAGACCTCAAACTCAATACCAGACTACAGTAAAGGTTCCGGGGTCTTTTCGTCTTGGTGCGGGTAGACGGCATCTTCACCGCCACTACAATTTCGCCGAGTCTCTCCTTGAGACAGCGCCCAACTCGTTACACCATTCGTGCGCGTGGGAACTTACCCCACAAGGAATTTCGCTACCTTAGGACCGTTATAGTTACGGCCGCCGTTTACTGGG
>JAIORP010000003.1 GCA_021108075.1 Candidatus Omnitrophota bacterium
TTACGCGCATTTAAATGATATTATTTTATGATGTCGTCGAGACGTTAACAAAGTTCACAAAAATCAAAACCGTAATTTTATAACTGCTTGAAATTAAACAGGTTATATTGGGACACTAGTGTCTTCAAATAATGACCGTAAGGGCTTAAAAATTACTAAAAACGGCCAAAATATCTTTAAAGAGCATATTTATTTAGCTGCCAATGTCGCTCGTCAATGGGACGTAGAATTTGCGCATAAATACAATATTTTAATCAATAAAGGCAAGCATCATAACCAAGCTATCTGTGCTTTAGGAAATATGCTTATATCCCGTATTTATTCAATCATGCGAAGACGAGAACAGGCCTTAGCTTCCGGAAACCTTTTGTTGGCTCAAACCATCAGATATCGATTGCGTGATCTTCAGGGCAATGAGATTACTAAGGCCGAAGCCCGTAAAATAATATTAAGAAACTATCCTAGTAAACAAGAGAAACAAAAAAAGGAGAAAGCTCCTTTGGTTTTTAGCGCGAGGCAGCTTAAAAGCTCCTCAAAAAACCGAAAGGAAAATCTTTCTCCTAAAGCTACTAATAGGATATTAGCAGATGTTTAGGATAAAAATCAAGATTTATTTTGGAAGCTAAAAAAATATCAAAGAACAAAAAATATTTAATAAAAAGACTTGATTTAACTTAGATATTATTTCGGTTTAACGGTATGCATCATAATCTCCATTTGATGGTCTTAGTCTTTTTCCGGTTTGATCGTATGTATTCACCGGGTTTATGCTTCGTCATTGTCACTCCTTCTGAACAGGAACAAAAGATTAATGCGGAGAAAAAAAAATTTATTCTTCATATGTATCCCGTCGAAATACCAATACCATTATTACAACAATCATTATCTAAGAGCAGGAATTCATTCTATAAGGATATGCCTTCGTCCTTCTATTTATATAGACAGGTCAAAATAATGAAGGTGAATGAAAGACGGACATTAAAAAACGACATTACGTGTCTTCTTCCCCTGCAATCAGCTTTTCAATCTCTCTTTCAATACGGCGTTGAATAAAACGGGGGATCTTTCCTTTGATCTGTTCTTTCATATCTGTTTCTGACCACTCAAAGTGGATCAGGTCCGGGCTGCCGGCCAACCGGAAATCAAAAGAAACCGAATTCACGTCTTTTCCTAAACGTTTCAGCAATGCCCGAAAATTTGATGAATCGGATAAGACCGGCCGGCCAACGTCCAAGGAGAAGTGGCTTGATATCAAATCCTGATCATTCATTCGAAAGTCTGCATCCAGATTAATCTCTTCTGACCGAATACGAATGTCCCGCAAACGATACAATCCAGGCCGAAACGTATAACATAAGGACATCTCTTTAAAATCAATATGTTCAAACGCCGGCAAATCAAAATACCGGGCCACCCAATCAGACCAGGGGTTATTTTCGACAGAACCATTCTGAATAAAAAGATTGCCCTTTGCATCGAAACCTGGATAAGTTGAAAATTCAAAATTCGCTTTTGCTTTTCCTTTTAAATGGCTCAGGTCATAAACAAAATGATGCACCTTATCCAAATTCACTTGCTCCATCTCAATGTTACCCGAAATCTTAGGAACCACTTGAACAAAATTAATATCAATGTCTCCCGTCATCCTTCCCTGATACAAATCGGCCGATAACCGGGCTTTGGCCCTGGACGGCCCTCGGACATCAACATTCAAATGAAAATCATCAAAGAGGACACGATTAACGCGATCGTTCCGTTTTATAAAAATGTTGCCGTTCCGGGCTTTGATTTGAATGTCGTTATCATCAGAAACAGAAATTGTTGAATTGTCTACGGCAATGCCCACATCGCTAATGTTAACTTTATCCCGGACCTTTTCAGATAACGTGACAGATGTACTCCAACGGCCGACCAACTGTTTCTTGCTGTAATGCCCATCGATATGATGTTGTGTGATTTTAATTTTGCTGGAAAGAACGGATTCCGCTCGTGGAGCATGACTGAATGTTCCTTTAATATGGATGGGGTCTGAAAATTGTGCCTCACCCTTCCAAAGCACAGGATAACCATCAAAGGAAAACCGCAAATGATCAAACACAATGCGGTCAGAATACAATTGAAAGTGACTATCCAGTCTGACCAATTTTTGATTCGACTTCAGTAATGTCTTTTCTTTAAAAAAAGATGTCAACTTATTCACTCCGCCATTACGCCGGTTCTGACCTGTCTCACCCACATGATCTTCGACATAAACATGATCAATCACTTTGCCCTTCAGATTGATCGCGTCGGTAAAAACACTCCCCCAGAAATACATCTCCCGGTCGTCATTCGTTAAAGCCATCTCTTTAAGAAAAAATCCGTCTTCTGTCGTAAAACCATCCAGATGACTCTTAAAACTAACGATCTGATGTGTTTCTACTAACTTCCTTTTCGCGACATCATAAAAGTCCTTAAACGCTTTGATATCTCCGTAGCCACTTAAATGATCCCTGTCAAACTTCAGATGATAATTGAATTTGAAGTAGTTCTCCATGGCCGCAGTCTCATATAGCGTCCACTTAACCTGCTCAAGGTGAATACAGCAAGATTGTTCCGGGCCAGGGACACTGTTAAATTTATTGATCAGTTCCTGGTCCATTAACAAGTTATTGATTCGCCTCGCATAAACCGTCGGCTTATAAACGGTGACGCGATAAATATCAAACTGCTTTTGCAACAACACCTCCCAGAAGGAGAACGTTATTTTGAGCCTTGGAATAAAAATGATGGGGGTCTGATAAATTTGATTATCAGCGTTAATATGAATGCCCTTGATGATAAATGAATGCGGAAACCGGTAGGAAACACTCGTAATCTTGATGCGATGTTGAAAAGTTCGATACAAATATGTTTGCATCTCTCGGGTAGCGTACTGCGAAACCAGAATATGGGCACAGATCAAAAAAAGAAAAAAAACAATCCATTTCCTGATTTTACAATAATATTTCTGCAAACAATGCTCCTTCCATGTAAAATCTTATTTTATCAATAGCATAGACCGCCTTATGCTCTCGATTCATGGGGGACATATAAAGATACTCTTTTGATTTTTTAAAAATAAAACTTTGTTGTTGAAACAAAACGACGTCTTTCTCAATTTTCTTAATAAGTTGGATATTCCTTGACTTCTGAGCGAGTCTGAGCTGATAAATCAGGGCAAACAATTTTCCGTTCGTATTCTCACTTGAGGACAGATAATCCTTAAAATACATTTTCGCTTCATCCGTCTGATCCATAGAAAAATAATATTCGCCAATGGCGAATAACGCGTTAACGCGGTATTTTCCGTTTGGATTGGATCTCAAGACAGATCGATAATTCATGAAAGCAAAATCCATATTGCCAGATACAGCTGCTTTTTTTGCTCGTGCGTATGCAACCTTGTAATTTCCAGCATCAACGCTTGAAGCAGACAAGACAAAAAGACCTGTCATAATGACGATCATTGTTCGAATATTTTGTCCTTGCTGTCTTACGCCCATCTTCACTCCTTCAGATACATCTGATTGTCTTTCTTGAAGACATAAAAAAAAGCTGAATTATGACCAAAAGGCATAATTCAGCTTTATACAAAGGATAAACTGATTGTGCGTTTGATTCGGCAACCCGGCTGTCCCATTCTCGCTTAGGACCCGTGGCTTTGCGTCCCTTTCTTACGAAAGGTTTGCCTTTTCGATCATAGTCCTTCTCTATTGATAAGTATAGAATATATTATGGGGGATTGACAAGGGGGCAACACCATTTTATTATCTTTTTTTATCCGGCATGAAATCGCGTTCCCGCAAACATATGCACTCAAAAGACTTAATACTTGCTATATTTACCCATCCATTCCGCCTGACCGATAATATGACCCTGCATCGCGGATTCAAGCATCTGTTTGGAGGGGGCCTTGTCAAAAGAGAGGATTTTATCTAAAGCATATATTTTAAAAAAATAACGGTGCGTCCCACTTGGTGGGCATGGGCCGCCATAATCCAAACGGCCAAAATCATTGAGACCTTGCTCCCCAGGCACAGTATTTTGCGCAATCGTCTGAAGGTCCGAGGGGATATTGAAGACAACCCAATGGACCCAGGTTCCGGCAGGAGCGTCCGGATCATCAATAATTAATGCCAACGATTGTGTGCCTTCAGGTACATCTCGAACAGCCAACTCCGGATTGATATCTAAACCCTGACAGGTAAACACCTCAGGAATAAAGGCCTGATGATCAAAATCAACGCTGGACAGATGCATCTTTTGTTCAGCCGATATAAAATAGCCCCAAAAAATAATTGTTAAAAAAAAATGAAAAACAATAATGCGTTTCAACATAACGACCTCCTTTTTCAGCAATGGTCTTACCTCATCTCAACGAAAAAAAACGCATGATAATGTTACTGTTTATCAGACAAGACATATTTCAGCAACATTTCATCTGTCTGATGCAAGCGTCGGCAAGTTTCCCGCGCGATGTTCAATATAAACAAACTAAAAAATTCTTTGTCCTTTTCATAAAAATGGAATAATACCTGTCTTTCAAGAACAATCAGTTCTGTTTCCCTCTCGGCGATGGCTGTCACAGAATGAGACTGAATCCCCAAAACAGATGTTTCACCAAAACAATCTCCTACAAGAAACTCTTTCAGCTCAAGAGGATGACGATGGTCTTGATCAACAAAAATTTTAACAGCCCCTTTGAGAACAATGTAGATGTGACTGGGCTTGTCGCCCTGGCGATAAATGACCTGATCTGGGCCGTAAACGACTTTCTTCAAATGCCTCAACACACGCTGTAGCTGTCCGTCAGAAAAACCTCCAAATATGGCAATCTTGTTGAGGATCTGGTATACGGCTTCATGGTCGAACGAAGGGTTTGTTTGATTTTCTTTTTCCATTTTATTGATTGCTAATCGGTAATGTGCCTGTTGGCGTAACTCGATGTTTTTTGTTCTGTTGCGGTTGATATTGTTGCCATATAAAAACTTTAAATATTTTTTTCTATAACAAAAAATTTTTTATTATTTTTTTTACAGGAAATCCAAGGAGTTCACCGAATGCTTACTAATATTCTGTCATTATACCAAATCCATTAATAAATTGCTCTGTCTTAATTCTGAAAAGCAGAATTGGTTTTGGTCATTATTTGATGGAATTGGTATTAGTATAGACATAATCTATTCAGGGATACTACTTTAAATACCTGAACGCTTCAATTTTTCTCTCCATGCTTCTGAATGAATAAGTTGAAAAAAATGATCATGACTATGATCGGACAGATGGGAAACTCAACAATCGCTATGTTGATAGATTTCAGATATGACCTCTATGCCATAGGAGAACTACGGGGTGTCTGGCAAAAACAACTTGGATTGGTTCAAATTGTCTTGAAATTCAAGACTACGGACGATCTTATGAATCAGCCGCTTGTAATTATCCCACTCTTCTTTGGGGCTAACAGAAAATAGAAAGCCATACAAGACTTCATCGTGAAGCACAAAAAAATCAACGATCCGCATATCAGGATAAACGGAAGAGAAGGCTTTAACTTTTACCGCTTTGTATCGGCCTAAATTAATACTCTCCATTTTAAAACCCCGGGAATATTGCCCCATAGACTCAAGATGAAATCGGTTGAGTTGCGCGATAAATTTAATCCTTTTGTTGAATTTCACGACGGTAAATGTGACGGTGGGTTCAACCGATATGATCAGTGATAATGCCTGCGGGTTCTCTTCAACACCCCAACGCGGGTGGCAGAGGAAACTGATCCCCCATTTATCATCGACACAGGACTGCAGCTGATTCAGTTCGATTAACAAAGGCCCCGGGGTCGTCTTTTTCAATTTCTTAAATAGCTCGACATCCCCGGCATCAACGCCTTCCTCTTCCTCCTGCGGGTCAACCGATAACTCATCTGGATCGGGTATATCTGATCCTGTGCTTTCAATAATTTTTTGTAAAACATCGCCTACGGTTTGATCGGAATCACGACTATTAATTTGATCCAGAAGGTTGTCTAAGTCTGATGTCTGATTAGCCAATAAATCGGCTGGGTTGATTAAGAGCCCGACGACAAGAAAAAAAGAGAAAACGGTAAGCTTTGAACACATTGTTAGATTATCCTCGCTATTGACTTTGATTTATTGTAACCCTTATCAATTTAAAACACAACCAGTTTATTTCTACCTCCGCAAACCTTCAAATGCCTTCTGAATAGATGGATAATCAAGCGCCGCGTGGCCTTCGTATTGATTAAGCTGCGCAGGCTCAGAAGAAACGTTCCAAACCTATGCTACGGCAAACCGGAAAGAACAAAATCATTACAGCGGTAACTGTCATCACAAGAAAAATGAACTTACTTTTCTTTAACATGATGATTTTTCCGTAAGAATTCAAGAATTGTCACATTGGACAATAATAACAACATCAAGTAGAAAAAGTCTTCAACGGGAATTCCCATCAAGCGCACACCCAAAATTGCATAATTGTTATACCAGACAACCGGGTGAACCGAAATCTGACCTATGCCGTTTGTCAACAATCCATTCATAATACAAAAGGGGAACAACGAAAAAATATACGTCGTGTAAAATCGCCCCATATACACTGGACGCCCCCAGATTTCAATACCAAAAATCAGCATCCCCAACAAAACAAACACCAGGCCGGTATATGGCTTGTCGATGTGGACTAATCCGATGAAAAAACAAATAAAAATTAAAATATAACTCACCCAGCGACAATGATTCTTAAAAAAATTGATATTGAAATAGCGCAAAACTTCATGAATAAACAAACACGCATACGGGATACAGATGAAAAACAGCACTTTTTCTGCCGGAAGATTGGACATATGTAAACCGGTCAAGTACTCTTCATTGAAGCCCCAGAACCCCCAGGCAGTAAAATAGATGTCCCAGACAATAAATAACATAGCTGTGGTTAGGATCGCGGGAAATATTGCCGGCCAGCTCTTATAATATCTGACCCGGCTATCAAAAGAACAAACAAACGGTATCAGACCGGAAAAAAAGACTATGATTAGGTAAGTATACATAATAATATCCTGCAAAAAACAATGCCTGTTATTATATTTATCCCATTTGTCGATCCAGTGGTAACGCTGCAGCTGATCTTAAACAAAACCAGCAAGAAAAGCCAAGCCAAATGAAAAAATGATTGCTACGGCTTATTCTTCTCCGGCGGCCAAAACCGACCCGTTGCGCTAGAGTTTTCTAGTATACGGTCAAAAAGTATCAGATACTACAAATTTATTTTAACGAACTATTGGATGGAAGAGTAAAAAATCTTCTAACGTCTAATTTTTAAAGATCCGGGTGCTGATGAATATCCTCACCGCAGGAGAGAAAAACTTCATTGTAAAATTCCGGAATCAAGACAAACGAGGATCCCGTATCAAACATAAATCCTCGGTCTGCGACAATATGCGCGCGACCACCGCATTCAGGTGATTTTCAATAAATGCGGGCATCACAACCGGCGTGAGCCAGACGCAAAGCAGTTGAGAGGCCCCCGGCACCCACGATCTCGATCTTTTGTTGACGCATTGAACATCCCCCTGATTGTGATCACTTTATCAAAAATTCTTAAAAAGAAAGGCGAAGCGTTTCATATAAACAACGTCAAGTGGCAAAAAAAAGGGGTACATATAAACCGCAGTGTTGGGGGGATTATGGAGGGACTGATGGATACTATTGAATAATAGATCCATCGACAACACTACGAGTTTTATAGTACCCCCTTCAAACCTAATTGTTATGTTCTATCTTTTTTATCGCGTCACGTAAATGCGCAGCTTTTTCGTACTCCTCTTTTTCAATCGCTGATTTCAGCTCTTTTCTTAATATATCTATTTTAGCATCTTGTGAATTTTGATCAACAACATGTTTCAACCTATTTAAAAAATGAGGCGATTTATCTTTTGGGCGTGACTTTTTTTTACTGCTTTTCAAAATCTTTGGCACCTCACGGGAACAGTCCGGGCAAAGTGATCCTCCCGGGTTTGCAGACGGCCGATAGCACTCGCCACAATTTTCACAAATCAATAAACCTGCTTGCGGTTGTCGATGAAATTGTTTCGTCATACGCGATACAGGTTGATGACGATTCGCAAGACGCATAATCTCGTTTAAAATACCTGCCAAACATGTTTCACAGATATGATGCTCTGATATTTTGTCACCATGAACTTCTATTATTTCTAATGTCGCTTTATTTTCACAGTAATCGCATTTCATTTTATCGTCTCCCCGGGAATAAATATCTTCTGACGATTTGTCGTAAATTGTAAACAATTATTACATTTATTTCTGTAGGATAAAACCCTATTTATTTGTCGGCATGAAATGACTCATCCGTGCAAATCGGTCCAAAAGGCTTATCCTTCATACGATTATGATAGTGTGGCGCGTCACCCCACTCTTTATAGCCAATCGGAACGGACAATACGTGCATGCTGCTGGCCAAACAGTCAGCGGACAAAGAGGCATCATCGTTAAGACAGGGCTTATCATCATACAACTGATAATCCTGGCGGTACCGCATCGGAGTCACATTGGGCATTATGACATTCGCTCCCGCTTTTATGCCCCATTCCCGCCCTTGAAAATGGATCGTCTGCAATGCTGTCGTTGCAGCGATGTTAACATCTCTCAAAAAAATCCTGCTCAAAGCGATCATCTTTAGGGTCCATTCAAAGTTACGGTTTAGGTCGACCGGACCCGCCCCCTGTAACGGGCTTTGTCGATGCGGAAGGTACGGACCCATTCCGATCATATCGATGTCTTGATCATCATAGTAAAGCAAATCATTTACCAAATCATCAACCGTCTGCCAAGGCAAGCCGATCATAACACCGGTGCCGACTTGATAGCCAATTTTTTTTAAATCTTTTAGGCAGCTTTTTCTTTGATCAAAATCATGACCGTCAGGATGAATCCTTTGATAGAGCTCTTGATTCGTTGTTTCGATTCTCAACAAATATCGATGGGCTCCTGAGTTAAACCATTTTTTATATGTCGAGAATGATTGTTCGCCTAAGGACAAAGTAATGCCTAATTGATTTGAAGTTGCTATTTTTATCCCTTTTAATAGCCTGTCAACATTTTCAATAAATGCGTGGTCCTGCCTTTCTCCTGATTGAAGAACGATAGAGCCATATCCTTCCTCATGCGCAAAACGCGCCGCCGAAAGGACCTCTCCCTCCGTCAGTTCATATCTTGGGATGGAGTTACTCGATCGAATTCCGCAATACAGGCAATTCTTAATGCAAATATTGCTTAATTCGATGAGTCCGCGCAGGTAAACTTTAGGTCCAACTTCATGCAACTTGACGTCATAGGCCTGCTGATATAAAAGCTTGAGTTGATCCTGATTGTTGCATCGAAGCCATTCGATTATCTTGTCTCTGTTTAATTTCATTCGGATTTATCCCGCCAGGTTAAAACGAAGCCTTCATCTCGGACTCCGCATTATATGTACAGGTCGCGTTCTCCCTGCTCAATCCGCTTATAGTACTCAATAAAGGCGGGATACATTTCTGGAACCGTTAAACGAACGTCTTCAAGCTCTTTATGCAACAACGGGTCAGCTAACATCTTGGTTTCAGCGCTGGCAAAGTCATCAATCCATTCTTTAAATGTAAGAATGGCGTTCAGCTTGCAAAACTTTCCCTCCATGCCATTGCGCAATAAATCCATAATGCATTTACCTGTTCGGCCGCATCGATATCCAGCGGTACAAAAAGAAGTGATATACCCCATCGACGCGAACTCACGCACAACTTCTTCTAATGAGCGCATATCCCCTAAGATAAATTGCTGTTCACGGGACTCCTGCTGTTTGCGCTGCAATGTATAACCGCCGATATCAATCCTGGTGGATGCATCCGTCTGCGTAACACCGATATTGATAGCCTCTCGACGAAGCTGGGCATTCTCTCTGGCCGTGATGATCATCCCCGTGTACGGGATGGCCAGCCGGATCACTAAAATTATTTTTATAAAATCTTCATCCGAAACGGTATACGGATTCGAGCTATCCAAGGTCATATTCAAAGCCGGTTCCAGACGCGGAAATGAAACCGTATGAGGACCAATGCCGAACGTGTCTATCAATTCCCTGGCGTGATAGATCAGCGCCATCACCTCAAATTTCCAATCATAAAGACCGAACAACGCACCGATGCCGACATCATCTATGCCCGCCTCAAAAGCCCTGTGCATCGCATACAGACGCCAATGATAATCACCCTTGACCGTATTGGACGGATGGACATGCTGATAAGTCTCATGATGATACGTTTCTTGAAAAACTTGATAAGTTCCAATACCCACATCATGAATGCGTTTGAAATCTTCGACACTAAACGGGGAAGCGTTAACATTCACACGGCGGATATTCCCATGCCCATGTTTTGTTTTGACCTGGACATCGTAAATATCCCGAATACTTGAGATGATAAAATCCACATCATTCTTCGGATGTTCACCGTAAACAACAATCAATCGCTTATGCCCAATCTCGCCGGTTAAGACTTCAACTTCGCGTCGGATTTCTTCTGTTGATAAAACCCTCCGTTTGGCTTCCCGGTTATCTGTTTTATAACCGCAATAAGCACAATTGTTCACACAAAAATTCCCCAGATACAATGGCGCGAATGTAACGATCCGGTTATCATAAACCTTCTTCTTGACCTTTAAGGCGGCGTCTTTCATCATCGCCAACAGCCGGGGGTCCGTCACTTTCATTAAAGCGGCGGCCTCATCCGGAGACAAATCTTTAACGTCGAGTGATTTGGCGAGTAAATCTTGCAGCTGATATTTATCCGGGGCGTTCCGCTCGTGAAGCTTCTGAAAAATTTCTGCTTCCGGGATAAAATCCCTGCCGTCCGGCATGTATTTCAAGACCTCATCTTTTTTGATTCTCTGATCCTGCCAACTTTTCATATCCTTTATGGGATTCATAGCTCACCTCTTTTCGATTTAGCCAGGGCCGACTTAACGGAAACACCGTCTAAGCCGCCGACTTTACCGGTCAACGAGCCCATTTCGTCTGTGGTCATATCTACAATCAGTGTGATCACGTTGCATTGCTTTTCTTTGTAAGGCAAGCCCATTCGCGCGACGATGTGATCACCAAACTCGGATAATATTTTGTTGATGGTGCTCGAAACTTTCTCACGGTTTTCAATGATAATTCCAACAAATCCTAACCTTCTTTGCATATATCTACCTCCAATATAAAGACCCGGTTTATTTTTCCTTAAGAAAACAAACCGGGTCTTCAAAAATTCTGTCTGCTTTCCCTAAGGATCAGGTAATACCAAATCCAGTGAATCTCCCCGGAGCAGAGCTCAAAGGGGATTCACTGAATTTGGTATCAATCCCTATCCTGCAGGAATAATTTTATCATGACGGTTAAGTGGTCATGTTCATTTGAATCACTAAATATACAACAAAAACCTATTTTGTCAATGCATTAATCGCCCTGGCCTATCAACCTGCGCGACATATGTCATCGCGCTTGATCCACAGCCCGACACGGCAATCATACAGGCCTTTAATATCTTTTTTTGGTATACCCTTCATCCAGACAATGCTGAACGGCGCGCGTGATGCAGAGAAACACACTCGCGAGACCAGATATAACAGCCATTTTATCAGTTAATAAATATTTTCATGAGTCCTTACGACTAGAAAACCGAAAATTACTGATGGCGCAAAAATTTTATCACACGTTGATACAACCTAGGCGGCAAACATTGAATGGCAAATGAAGCCCACTCATAATGGATCCGGCCGATCAACTCAACAAGTGTGGCCTTTGGGTCAATGGTGCTGTAATCAAACGATAAAAAATAAAGGATCATGTTCTCCGGGGCATGCTGTGCGATGATCTTCCTCGCACGGTAGATATGAAAGGGCGAACTGATCACAAAGACGGAGTCCCAATTGCTTTCGGTAATAATCCTTTCGGCTTCCTTCCAATTCGTAAACGTATCGAAAGACGCCTTGTCGTTAAAGACAACATTCTCCGGCACGCCGTTTTCAATTAAATAACGCCGCATCATCTCGGAACCACGGAGGTTTAGTTTCGGGCGCGAACCTCCGACACAGAGGATGTATTCCATATAACCCGACCGATACAAATCCATGGCGTAATTTAAACGCCGCTGGGTTTGCTTGCCCACATCTGTCTTAACGTCATTGAAATCACCCATCAAAATAACACCCGCCTTAGCCTGTGGAATGTAGGTCACCCTTTCCGTATAAATAATGTACCGGGCATAGAACAAACAACACAACAAGTCGATAACAACAAGTGAAAGGATAATATCGAAGAAACGGCGGATTTTATTCTTCCCTCTTTCTCTTTCATCAAGCTCTCCGAATCTACGCATATATTAACCTCTTTTATGATAATATTTTATTCGTGTTTCACCGCGGAATAATTTTGTTTCTTAGAATATCATAATTTCGCCGGGATGACACGATATAATAATCCTTCAAGCGCCAGGGGTGCTCATCGGCCATAAAACACCGTGCGTCCAAACGGTCCATGACCTCCCCCGTTTTCAAATGACGCAACTGCAATCCCGCCTTTTGAACAATCGGCCACGAGCCGGCAAAATCCCACAGATGCGATTGGTCCATTGCCCCGCAGGCCCGGCCGATAGACGGCCAGCATAAATTGATCGTCGCGCAAGCCGTCACGAGAAAACGGCAATTATCATAGCTCCACTGATAATTTTTAAAGAATGTATCTGACATGAGGAATAAGGTCTGGTTGGAGATATCCAGGTCGACACTCTCAATCTCCTGCTGTTGGGGCCGCTCAGAAAAAGGATGCTGGATGTAATACGCACGCGCGCCATTGGCATAAAACAACTCATCGAGGACCGGGAAAAAAACCATACCCAACCAGGGCACGAATTCCTTGATCAAGCCGATCGAAATACCGAACAGAGGCATATGGTTCGAAAACAAACGTGTGCCGTCGATCGGATCGACCGACCAGATAAATCGCGTTCGCTCAAGGAGTTGTTGGTCAAGATACTTTCCCCGCTGCGGGTCTTCTTCTTCAACGAGAATATGTTCGCCGGTTTGAGTCAGGGGATCTAATTTTTGATGGATCAATCGGGAGATGTCCTGATCGGCTTGCGTCAGAACGGATCCGTCCTGCTTTAACGTGAACTGCTTGTCGTTATAGAATTTTAACGCGATTTGACCGGCCTGCCGCATAAAATCCCACATAAGGTTTAAGTATTGTTCTTTCATAACAGTGCTTTCGGATGATCGTTTCCTTTATCTTTATAATAATACCAATTCCATTAAACAATGACCAACACCAATTCTGCTTTTCAGAATTAAGATAGAGCAATTTATTAATGGATTTGGTATAACAATACATCCTAGCACAAGAGATTGACAACAACCACTTAAAAAAATGGTGTCGTTTCTCATAAGTCACGTGGAAAGAAACCTTTAAGAACTTTCGATCTGAAAAGCCATAAACCACTAAAATAAAAAACTTATGAGCACAGGCACCATTTATTCTTCGGAGTCAATGCTTTCTATGGCGAGTAAACGTTCACGGTGATGACGGATCATTTTGGCCTGGACCATGTAAATCACATCTTCAGAAATGGAAGCGGCATGATCACAAATCCGTTCCAGATCACGGGCGATAAGAAACAACGGAATGGCTCGTGGCGCAGTTGAACCGTCTTTGATCAGATAATCATTCATCAATTGTTCCATGGCCTTATTACGCAACTCATTTGCCTGCTTATCCGTTAAAATAACTTTTGTCGCTGTCTCTTTATCCCTACGGACAAAGGCATCAATGGCTTCACGCACCATCTCTTTCGCCACATCGGCCAATTGAGGAATCTCCACTAAAGGTTTTAAGAGGGGATAAGAAGAAAGTTCCTTAACACGTTGACAAATATTCACGTTCAAATCGGCAATGCGTTCCAATTCCGTATTAATCCGCATCCCGGTCGTGATAAAACGCAGATCACTGGCCATGGGTTGAAATAAGGCCAGCAACTCAATCGCGTGTTCTTCGATGGTTAATTCCAGGGCATCAATTTTCTGATCATCCTGGATAACCGATTCAGCCAGGTCACTGTCCTGATTCTTTAAAGATTCAATGGAGTTATGGATCCCCTCCTCGGTCAGCGTGGCCATCTTTAATAAATTCGATTTTAATTTTTGCAATTCATCGTCTAAATGTCGTTCCATATACCATCCTTTGCATAAAGGACTTTCCGCCCTTAAAAGCACCTGTTATTAATACCTGTTCCATTAAACCGAAATTTTGCAATAGAATCTTTTTCTCGACGCTAAGGCAAAAATATCAGAATTGAAATAGAACAATTAATGAATGAATTTGGTATAATTTGTATTATATCAACGTTGTCTTGATCCCGGTGAAAAAATATTTTCCCTTCGATGAAAACATCCCCCGCATTAGCCAAACCGGCCGGTCACATAATCCTCTGTTATTTTCTTCGATGGATTCGTAAAAATTTTATTGGTCTCTTCATATTCGATTAGTTCTCCCAACATAATAAATGCCGTGTAATCAGAAACACGGGCGGCTTGCTGCATATTATGCGTGACGATAATAATCGTATACTTTTTCTTCAACTCATGGATCAACTCTTCAATCTTTGAGGTCGCGATAGGGTCTAAGGCCGATGCCGGTTCATCCAGTAATAAAACTTCCGGTTCAATGGCCAATGCCCGCGCAATACACAGGCGTTGTTGCTGTCCGCCTGACAGGGCGAAAGCACTTTTATGCAAGCGGTCTTTAACCTCATCCCAAATAACGGCATCTTTTAAACTTTTTTCAACTTTTTGGGTGATAAAGTCTTTATCCCGCACACCATTAATTTTCAATCCATAGGCGACATTTTCAAAAATAGATTTTGGAAAAGGATTCGATTTCTGAAAAACCATACCCACATTGCGACGCAAGTCAACAACATCGACGCTCTTATCGAAGATATTGCGGTCATCAATATAAATTTCCCCTTGATAACGAACATTCCTGATAATATCATTCATGCGATTAAAGCAGCGTAAAAATGTCGATTTCCCACATCCGGATGGCCCAATAATTCCGACAACCGTATTTGCATAAATTTGCATTTCAATGTCTTTCAATGCTCGTGTCGTATCGTAAAAAAAATTGAAATGTTCAACCTTGATCTTTAAAAGACTCCCCTTCTTTTTTCCCTTATCCTGTTCTTTCATTACTAGTCTCATCTTTTTATTAAATTTTCTATTGTTTTTAGGATGCGGTTCAGCTGTCACCGGGCTCATTCCAACCTCACTTTTCTGAGTTTATACCGAAGAACAATAGCAATAAAGTTCATACAAAAAACTAAACTGACCAGAACCAGAGCCGTTCCATAGGCTAACGGCCGCACCCTGGCGATATCATGGTGTTGCGTTGACATGATGTAGAGGTGATATGGTAAGGCCATGAATTGATCAGATAATGATTTCGGCAAAAACGGCAGAAAAAACGCCGCTCCCGTGAACAAGATCGGGGCTGTTTCCCCGGCGGCCCGCGCCAATCCTAATATGGTGCCTGTTAACATGCCTGGAATCGAATAAGGCAAAACATTGGTCCGGATTGTTTGCCATTTTGTGGCCCCTAAAGCTAATGAGCCTTCCCGGTAAGATTTCGGAACACTTTTTAAGGCTTCCTCACTGGCTGTAATCGTCCACGGCAATGTCATCAGTCCCAGTGTCAGCCCTGCCGCTAAAATAGAGGTGTCAATTTTAATCAACTGCACAAACAGCACAACACCAAACAAACCATAAACGATCGAGGGTACTCCAGATAAGTTACGGATCGACATGCGGATCAAACGAATCAGTGTACCGTCCTTGGCGTATTCGTTCAAATAAATCGCGCACGCCATTCCCAGCGGAATCGCCAACACCGCGGTAATAACCGTTACCAAAAAAGTCCCGACGATCGCGGGGAAAATACCCCCCTCTGTCATGCCCTTGCTCGGGGCTGCCGTCAAGAACTCCCAATTGACCGACCCGATCCCCTTTGTAGCAATATCCCAAAAAATAATGATCAAGAAAAGAAGCACAAATCCCGTACACAGACGGAGGATGTTAAACCCGAGTATTTCCTGGATTTTATTCTTTTTCACCGGCTCACCTTCTCGTAACGGTGCAAAATGATATCAGAAATCATATTTATGATAAACGTGATAACGAACAACACGAGCCCCAGGGCAAATAAGGCATAATAATGCGTGGTATTATAAGCAACCTCGCCGAGTTCGATCGCGATGCTGGATGTCAATGTCCGGACCGGACCTAAAAACGATTTCGGCATCGCCGGAGCGCAACCGGTTGCCATTAAAACGGTCATTGTTTCTCCTATCGCGCGGCCCATTCCCAACATACATGCCGCGATAACCCCGGACAGTGCCGCTGGCAACTTGACTCTAATGACTGTCTGCCAACGCGTCGCGCCTAAAGCTAAGGAGGCCTGTTCATAGGATGCCGGCACACTCGACAGAGCATCTTCAGAAATACTGACGATCGTCGGTAAGGCCATCACAGCAAGTAAAATCGACCCGTTAACCGCATTGAGCCCATTAGAGATATTGAAAAATTTAGCGATAGCCGGACCGACAAGCACAATGCCTAAAAAACCGATAACAACAGACGGTACAGCGGCCAACATCTCAACAACCGGTTTCAAAATTTCACGAACACGGGGACTCGCGACATCAGACAAATAAGCGGCTGTACCAATCCCTATCGGGATCGCAATGAGCAAGGACCCCAGAGTCACCATGAATGTACTGACAAGCATGGGAACAATACCATAAACCTCTTTGACATACGATGTCGGATTCCAATCAAAACCCGTTAAAAATTCAGTGACATGAATTTCCTCAAACGCGGGAAAAGATGTAAAAAACAATAGTCCGAAGATACCGAACAAGACGATAACGGTCACCAATCCGCAAACAAGAAAAACCCCATGAATAATCCTGTCTTCAATCGCTGAAGATAGCATACGCTTTTTTTTACAAAAGGATTGTGAACTCATCGAATGGGACATGGACATAAATTTGTGTCTATCATTTTGCCCGCCGATGGCGGATCAGAATATATTAATGCGTGAATGTTTTCCTATGTTGTGATCATTGATTAAGGGCAGAGTTGAATCATCTGAAATCATTCAAAAACTCTACCCTATAATCATCATGAAAGGATTCATTTCCATTATTATGAGTGAGTTACATTCCCATACTTTTTTTATTGAAATCAACGTATTCATTTGGAATAGGGAAAAAACCCATTTCTTCAACAATGCTTTGTCCCGCAGGACTCAATTCAAAATCGATAAACGCCTTAACATCACCTTTTGGTACGCCATTGAGGTATTGATTTAATGGACGGGCCAAAGGATACTTCCCGCTACGCACATCCGCACTGTTTAAAGGACTGGCGTAAGGGCCACCGGAAGATGCCGCTACATTGACGACGGTCAGACCCGTCGCGCTCTTAACATAACCGACACCAACATATCCAATACCGGAACGGTCCTGTTTAATCGCTTCAACGATTTGTGAATTACCATTCATGCGGTTCATACTTGCAGAATAATCCCCTTTAAGAGCAAAATCTCGGAAAAACACGAATGTGCCTGAATTGGATTGACGGCCGTAAAGTGTAATCGCTAAATCCGGACCACCGACCTCTTTCCAATTCATGATTTCTCCTCTAAAAATGGAACCTATTTGGTCAACCGTCATTTTGTCAACAGAATTACTGCCTGAGACGATCACACTCAAACCATCCATAGCGATAACAACCCTTCTGACATCAACACCGTTCTCAGACGCTTGTTTGATTTCCTTGTCTTTCATTAAACGTGACGCATTGGCAATGTCTGCCTTTCCATTAATTAAAGCAGCCACACCGGTTCCTGAGCCACCACCTGTAATCGAAATATACTTACCTGGTTCTTGTTGCATGTATTCCTCAGACAAACGTTGCACCAAATTAATTAAGGTATCTGATCCTTTGATTTGGAGCATGCCTTTTGCAAACGCGCTGGTTGACAGCGTCAAGGATATGGCAGCAACCAACATGACTACTGTTAATTTTCTCATTTTTTCTTTCCTCCATTTAATAATTTTTGATAATGAATTACTATTAAGATAATCATTTTTTGTGACAAACATGTGACAAAACTGTAAAATCATGGTGTCCTTTCTCAAAAAAGTAGGGACGGATGGTCCTTTTTAAAATATATGACAGGCTGAGCTTTTATAGTTGCTCGAACCGGTTTCGTTCGCCCAAACATTTTATCTTCACCTCCTCTCTGTGACATACAATTTAATAAAATCCGGTAAACAAATGATGAGCATAATGTGAAAATGAGGTGAAATTGAAGAAGGAAATGAAAGAGAACGCGGGAACTAAAAAAAATGGCGTCATCGCTTAAAGGCCTTGGCCTTCTCAAGCCTCAACAAATGACAAACATGTCACACATCTGAAATATTGTAAGTTATTCCAAAGGAATGGCTTATGAGAAGCAACATCATTTTTTTAACGGAAGACTTTGCTTAATTGGTCTGGTTTTTCACTTGTGACGGTACCCAGAAGCATGGGGAAGCTGGTCACCGGAACAATTTCCATGATAACAGGCGTGAAGCCGGTAAAGGCAGGATTATCAAAAGATTTGATGTCGATATCAGGGACATTGATCGGAACGAATTCACCGCCTGTGCGCAACTCAAGATTCTGCGGATTAAAATCAATACCACCAACATTATCTCTTTCAACAGACGCGTCCGCCTTGGTGCCCGGCATCATGGCCCGGTCCATTTGATCAATCTTGTCAAATAAGAAAGAAACATCCTCACGCATTAACCGCTCCAACCAACCCTTTTGTTTCAATGTTTTCAGATTTTCCACAACATCTACGGGTCGATACAAAATGAGGCTGTCGCGGGTCATGTCCTCATTCCATGGATTTATTATGGATCGGATGCCTTGATCGCGCGTCGCTTTTGTTTTTAATATACGCGAAATGATTGTTCTGTCCCCGTTAAACAAAAAATATCCGGCCTTTTTTACGCCCAGCAGAAAGACAATCAATGTCGGGTCTAAGGCTTTTTCTAAATATTCAACAGCTTCAAAGTCGTCATTGGATAACAATTCTTTTGTTAAGGCCGCAAACATCTCCATTCGCTGCGGAAGGATCGCGGGCTCAGAATGAAAATCAAGCGGGAGATTTTTTCTAACGGCATTCATTAAATTTTGAACGGCATGAATGCTATCGCCCCAAAGATCCAAAAGATCCTGCGCTTCTTGAGATTCACCCAGAAAATCAGGAGTCCCTTGATGAACCCATTGTTGCCCCTCGGGATACCTCAATTCGTTTTCCTCAATAGCGTTCGCTGTCCCCCGCCGCAAAAACCACAAAACATCTGAAGCCGGATAACCCAGGATAACGGCCCCGGTAAAAGGGTTTTTTCCAAAGACCCTTTTATCCTGGATGCGAACGGCCTGCGCGATTGAAACATCAAGCTCTTTTAAATCGGTCATTGATGCTGATATAATCGTCTGTCTCCATTCATCTGTTAAACTGGCATAATCGACCGTTTCCAGCTGCACGGCCACCTTATTGTCTTGATCAAAGACAACGGGCATCTGGTCCATCGCGCTCCAGTCTTCCGGGCTGTATGTGCCTAAGCGCACACGCACGTGACTGATACTGTCCTGGCCGTATCCGGGACGATATCGAATATCAAAGTCATTAAAGATCACCCCTTGCTGCCTCAAGCGGGCAATTTCTCTTTTATGAAATTGCTGGGTCGCCTGATCAAGGATAACGGATAACCGCACGTCATTGATCCCTTGATCCCGTAGATGATGATACATCTTGGCGCGCAACAACCGGGCAATGTTTGCCTGCCGCCACCCTGCGATAACGTCCACTCCCTGTGCGGCTAAACTTCCAGCAACCGCATTGGCCGGAACCGTAAAACCCTGCATGCCGAGCACCTGTTCTTGCTGTCGTCCCCATTCATCCTCAGCCGTTATAACAGCGATAAAGGCGTCCTGATTCTGACCATCGATATCCCCGACCCTTCCCGTCTCTGTTAAGGCTTGAATCGCTTGCGCGTAACGTTGTTGCTCGGCGTCAGATAATTGTGAAAACAATTTAAAACTTAATTGATGGCCCGTCCCCCGTTCCATAAAATCGGACTTGCTCCAATCATTGCGCGTCGATTGATCAATAAACATTTTGTTTTGGGCATCAAATATGACCGCTATTTCGGTTCGATGTGACCATGGCGTTGGTTGATAATCCTTCAAATGGATGGAGACTGTCTTCAGCTGATCCGGGGATCCGTCATGAAAAAGGATATCCCCTTCGTTAAAAACAACACCCTGCTCTCTCAACCGTTCAATTTCCTTCGTATGAAAAACTTGCGTTCCCTGCGTTTGTTTGATGACCAGGATATCAAAAATATGGACGCCCTGTTCCTGAAGGTAGCGGTAAGTCTTATCCCGTAACAATCGTCCGATGTTTGATTGGAACCATTCCGGCACCACATCTATGCCCTGGGCGCGGACCTGTGTCATCTGCCATTTTGCCGGCAGGTCAAAGGCTTGCAATCCTAGTACGCTTTCATGTTGCCGTTCTGTTCCTTTTTCCCTGGACGTGAGAACCACGACAAAAGCATCTTCATCCTCACCATCGGCATCCTCTAAAAACCGTTCACCCCTTAATCCCTCAATAATATCGGCATATTTTTCTTTCTCAGATCGGGATAATTGCGAATACAACTTAAAACTTACGCGGTGATCCCGCCCCTTTGCGATAAAGTCGGACTTACTCCAATCACTGAGCATCGCCTGATCAGTGGTTAATTGAGCCCGGTCTACGTGCCCCGGAAGCGCGCCTTCTGACTGGTCCTCGACGATATCCCATGTGGCATAAAACGGCAATCGATCACGGTAAGCGTCTTGTTCCACCAGTGCGGTGGGAATGACAACGATGCCCAGATCGTGAAAGGTTGGCCGGAAAATGAGTCGGCTGGGATCAGCATCCTGGGCGATCTCATGCTGATCAGCGACCAGGTCAACGATAAAGTCATTGTTCAACAAAGACACCTGGGCATAGTAATAAACCTGTTGGGGATCTCGCGGATGCTGCCGTTTGACTAAGCCGGCCTGAAATCCCGCTTCACGTAAAATGCGGACCGCATGATACGCCGCGTCATAGGCTAAATAGGGAAATTCGCTCTTTGTTTCAAGCTGGACCCGCAGATCATATAAATGACTGGTCGATTCCATATCCCCTCTGAAGGGTGCTATTCGGCTTAACAAGGCCGCGAAACGTTCGATCTGAAGATACTGGTCCTCGTTTAAATCCTGATTCCGTTCAGTTAAGAACCAGGGGATGATCACATCCGTAAATTTCCGGTCTGTTAACGACGTAAACGACCCCGGTTCATTTCTAAAAACATCAAAGTTAACAGGTTGACGGACAGGGCTCAACGATTGGCCTCTAGGAGAAACACTTCCTCGGATACCCCGCCACCAAAGACGCTCCTCTTCCGTTCGGGCCTGATTCTCATATTGCTGCCATATCGTGGCCAGCGTGGCATCGGCAGACACGCTCAATTGAAACCGCTTCATCCGTAACCGCGTCGTCCACTCTTTGGTCTGGATATAACTGAAACGCTTTAACACGAGAGCGTCCATGCCATAAAGAATGACCGCGGCCTGTTCAGGGTCTAAACTTAAAATTTCTAAAGCCAATTCCACGTCACCGGCGAGGTCAGGGTTCTGATCGGAAAATTTAGACAGCAGTTCAACAGCAACAGCAAAAGAACTGAATTTTATTCTCTTGTTATCCTTATAAATCAACTCATTTGTCCGCGGGTCAGATATCAACGTGTTTAAGCGTCTGGTTATCTCAAATTGCCGTGGGAGATATTCTCTAATCGCGGCTAATTCTCCCAACATCGCTTGATCAACAGAACTCAGATACCGCTTCATATATTCCGGTGAACGGGTGAGCTCCTCGGTCAAGTCAAACTGATTAAGGACAACATCAATAAATTTCCCCATGTTGCTGGCAAAGCCTTCATCCACTTGTTCCTGATGATGATGCGTGTGTCCGCCGGGTTTATGCCAACGATCCAGGTGGCCCGGTTCATGCAGCACCACTTCCATCATGCGCCAGACAGGGCTGTTTTCATCTTTGCGCAGAGATTCTTTTATTTGCTGAGGGTCTTGCGCCAAACGTTCTAATTCATTAACCATCTGGCCCAGCTGATACAGGTTCCATTCGATGACGCGGTGTCCGACCGTATGGGCTTCTACTTGATTTTCCTGGTAAAAATAATTCAGCGGGGGCATATCAGTCTGGCCATAATCCGCGACCGTTTTGATCATAAGATGGGAGATGTAATCAAAACGCAACTTTGCCTCCGGAGTGATATGCTCAAGCACATTAAAAGGTTTTTCTTCCTTAATGGCCCGGCGTTCTACCTCGAGCTTGCCGCCTATTTGTTTTGTCTCAAAAACACGATCACCGGCAACGTCCTTGATAAAGGACGCGAGCGAGCCCGTTGGAGTCAGGCCTTTAAAAATATCTTTGAATGTTGTTTTCTTGCGGCCCTTTAATCCTTCGCGCGCTTCACGGATCTCGGCTTCTTCTAACATCGCCTCCCGGATTTCAAATAAAGATGTCTCCTCTCCGGATTTGTTATCAAATAACACATGACTCATCAATTCAAAAAAGCGCACCGGACTGGAAAGATACGGCGCCAGCATCTCCTGGGATATCTCATTATATTTACCAGCAGCCATGAGTTCGGCGATCTTGCGGGCATGGGGTTCATCGACCACTCGCATATCCCCAAAATATTCCGGCGGCATACCAAAAATTTCTCCCGGCTGCTCCCAGGAATCTTCTAAAACCGTGCGCAGCATTTGGTGCAGGACAGCCACCTGCAGACGCTGGAGGAATTTATGCTCCTGGGAATATCCTGTCCTCGGGATGTTCAATAAAATATTTTTTGAAATGCCGATGTGCAACGCGCCGTAACGTTCAAAATCCGCGAGCAACCACTCCGGCACGAGTTTTAACTCCTTGGCATCCGGGTCTTTGACAAAAATTTCATCCTGGATCACCCTCCGGCGAAAGATCTCCTGCCCACGGCCGACACTTAGTGTTCCCCAATTATCGCCCAGAAAACGGCTGGATGTTATATCAATTTGTTCACTATACGTTTCCCCTTTATATCTAATCTCCATATCGCGGTCTAAAACGTCTTCTCCCCGGGACCGCCGGGTTGCCGGTGATTGAATAGCGCCGGTATAATGCTCCATGGCATCCTGAATAAATAAACTTTCCAGTTGAGGGTCACTGTCCTTAACCTTTTTAATCTTGCGGATCTCACTGCCTTTGTATTCACCCTGCCATTGCTCCCATCGCGTGATCACCGGGCCGAATTCGGCATTCGGTTCAATCGTAAGCTCATGCACCGTTCCGTCACCCGTCGACGTACGAATAAATATCTGATCAAAATCAGCAAATAATGTGTAGTTCCCCTGTCCAAGGTTGCCCGTGTCTTTAAGGAAATCTTTCGACGATTGATCCAGAGGGAAATAATAACGCAGCAATTTCCAGAAACTCATACCGCCCGGGTCACGGATGGAATACACCCACTGCCCTTGATACGTAAAATTCCGGATATCCACACGACCTGTTTCTTTGGCCAAGCGGCCCAGTTCCCGTTCTGTTCGCGTGGCATCACGCGCGTTCTGTATCATTTCCCTGATCCAGGCGTGCTGGGTCTTGTCCTGGCCGGCAATGGCTGATATCATCGTATCGACATAATCCTGCAGCTCAACGTCCTTATTTTCTTCCAGTAACGCGACCAAATCGTCCATCGTCATGTTCGGATTGGCATCAATTTCTTTGGCATAATATTCAAAAATAAAATTGATCATGGCCAAAGATAAAGGCGCCTTCAGCTGATTGCTGACCTGCCAATTGGCTGGCCGCTCATCCGGTTCTTCCTCCTCAATAAAATCAATATCCTCCTCTTTCAAGAAACGCACAATATTACGCACCGCCGCCGGAAGGCCGGACAGGTCATCATCGCGTTGGTCCAGGGCCTCAAAACCTGAACGGCGCTGCGGGGGAACCCATGCGGGAGTCGCCGCGTCTGCCCGGGCACCAACCCGCGCCTCTTTAAGCTCATCGCGGGATTGTTTTGTTAAAGCGGACTTGATGTCAAAGACAACAATCCCTTCGTCCGAACTGAGGGATAAAAGCCCGGTCAATGGATTATATTGCGCGTCACGTTTCCAATACTGCCCCAGACGGCCAAATTCATTCTTCACTTGATCGAATTGAAAAGCTTTCAGATCAGTGATCTTCGCTTCATTACTGACACTGATAAAACCGACCAAGCCATTGACGTCTATGATAAGAAAAACAGGATTTTTGTTCGCGTCAATCAGGCCTTTTAAAGGAATGATGTTTCGCACGCGGCCATATGTTTTATCAGAATCGTCAAACGCCTGGCTCCCGATGATCGCTTCAATCCGGCCATCGCGTGTAACGGAGACAGACAAGGGTTCATCCAGGTCGGTGCGGGAACGAATGATCGGAGTGTCATGCAATGGCGCGTCTTTACCATTCTTATCGCCTGGTTGAAACTCCCCCGTATCGTACATGAAACGATACGATTCAAAGCTTTTATCACGGTCAAGCATGAAATTGAAATCAACATTCGTGGAGCGCACTTCGCTAAAACCCTGAATCAAATTACCGGGATCACCCCGGTCCTTCGCGTCTAAAGTGTCGCCGTGTTTTGTTATTTGCCTGGCTGAAATGTCAAGCTGAACAAACTCCAGCCCCACAGCCGTCACGACGGCATAAATCGGTCTGGATTCCGACCCCATGGACGTTTTCTGGACAAATAGCGCGGGATGATCCTGGTCCTCTAAAACAAACTCTTTTGTGGCCGTGACCTTGCCTTCCTTCATGTCAAAATATTGAAAAGAAACCGCGTTTGTTTTTTTCGTAGAAATAAAGACCGGATTCCCTCGCGCGTCCATATCCCCCAACCAAAACGTGCGCGCGCTATCCCCGGACAATGGACCGACTTCGCGGACTTGCTTTGTGCGTGGATGAAAGGCGTAAACGACCGCGGGCTGATTGACGATTTTCTCGATGAAAACCTGCTCGCCCTGAGGAGTAACAAATTGTGTTGTCTGGGAGAATTCAATGTTTTCTTTGATCGTCTTTACCGTGCGCACCAAGACATCACTTTCCAGCAAAAGAGACGGCTGATCGATATGATGATCAGACACTTGCGCAAAGGCCTCTCTCAGATCGAAACGACCGGCCTCAGGAGGCTGAAGATCCCCTGGTTCCGCTTTTGGCTCAAGGTCTTTCGGTCTTAAAGCCGCGTTCAAATCAAGAATGCTGATCCCGCCCGATGAACCGAATTGCAATAATCCCGTTTCCGGATCAAATTGAATATCCCATTTTACCCGGGCCCCCTTTAATCCTTCCGGTACGGTCCCGAAGAGATCCCTTAACATATATCTCTTCAATATGGTTATTTTATTCGTCGCCATATTGATCGAAAATAACAACATTACATTACGGAGGGTGAAAGCGGAAAATATCGGATTGCCCTTATCATCAAACAAACCGTTCAGCGCGTTCATATGAATGACCTGTCCGTACTTTTCCTGGCTTAATTCTGGAGACGCATAAAAACCTGTGTCTAGAATAGAGCCGGGTTCATAGGAATCCAGCATCATATCGTCTTCAGATTTACTGAGCGTCATGATCCAGCCGGAAGACGTGCTCGTCACAACCCGGTTGCTTAGACCATTCGGTGATACCGGGATCACTTTCGTAAACGCGCTGGCATTCAGCCTGGAGGCCGTTTTTAATAGTTCTAATTTTTGATTGGCCCGATCCCAGAGCACATACTGATCTTTGATCTGATGATTGAGAATAAATATCGGATTTCCATTTTTAACCAGATGAGAGGCGGTGATATCCGTGATGGCCTCGCCAGAATCCCTTAAAGGATCGGAAACCGCGGTCAATGTCCCGTCTGCCAGGTTCAACTGAACAAGCTGAACAGTATCTCTATTTCTGATCGCAAAAATAGGCTGATCGTCTGTACCAAAATTCGTTGGAACAATATCTTCAAACAGGCCAAAAGATGTATCGGGTTTAAAATCCTTGTAAAAAACTTCTGTGCCTTTTTCCAGGTCAAAATAATGCACGCGTAACACAGACGGGCTGATTCCGGATGTAAAAATAGCGCGCCCCTGCTGATCTTTTAATCCCGTCCATTTTGTATTTTCCAATCTTCCGAGGATTTCGCCGACACGCCGGCTGGTTTTGCTCCGGCTGTCAAAGGCATAAACTTCGGTTTCCCCACCCAAATGATCCTTTAGAAATACTTGTTCGCCCTGTGAGGTTGTCACGCGCGTTGGTTGCATGAAAACCGATTCGTCTTCTTCCTGCAGGAATGATTTAACGGCGCGGTCTGGTAATCGAGTTGTTGCCGATAACGAACGTCGCGTTGTTTCCAGGGTCCTGACCTGCGGGGCTTCAAAGGTTTTATTCAAATCCAAAAGGGCCAATCCGCTGCCCGAACCAATAGACAACAACCCTGTCTGAGGACTGAAATGGATATCCCTTTGATCTTCATTTCCTTGAACCCCGGAAAAATAATTTTTCAAAATCTTGATCTTCCCGCCGATACCGGGATCCACACTAAAAATCAGCAACCGATTTTCACGAGTAAACGCCGCAAACATCGGGTGCCCGCTGGAATCTACCAAACCGTCTAACGCCACAAGATTCAGGATACGCTTATATGGTCTGCTATGAATATACGGAACCAGATAAAAATCTTCATCCAGCCTGTCGCCGGGCCTAAAATCTTCTCCGAATATTTCAGCTTCTTTCGTCGGCAAGACAGCTAAAAAACCATTATTCAAAGCAACAACAATTTTGCCTGAACGTCCATCCGCGGTTAGCGGAACACTTGCTGTTAACGGGTCCAGACCCGGGCGGCGAACATTGCGCAAGAATTCAATCTTTTTCTTTTCACTGTTCCATCTGACGTATTGTTCCCAGGATCCCCTGTTGATGATAAAGACCGGATCACCTTGTACGGATAATGCTGTCGACGTGATATTTTTTATTTCATTGCCGGATCTGCGGTCAAGAAACTTGTCCGATACAGGGGTAATCGTCTTTTGCTCCAAATCAAGTTGAATCAATTGAACAGCCTGCTTATTAATGATCGCGAAAATCGGACGTTTCTCATCGCCCAACGCCGTTGGAATGACATCGCTGATCCGGCCAAAAGAAGGCTCAGGAGAAAACAATTGATGGTCCTGCTCCGTACTGTTAACGATGTCATAAAAATGAAAACGCACGGTCTTGCCTTCATCCGATAATGATGAAAAAACAGCCCGCCCTTGAGGGGTAGAATGACCGGTCCATCTGGCGGTGCTTCCAACGTCGGTTGTTAATTCTCCCCGCCATGAAAATCTTTTTTCCCGCACATTGTAAGAATGAATGAGCGTGGGGCCGTTCAGTTCAGACTTAATGAAAAGCTGTTCCCCGAGGTTATCAACCAGACCGGTCGGACGGAAATACTGGGTTTTACCATCATCCGGTTTGATCATTTTCGCGACTCTTTCCGGAAATTTATTCGGGGCCATTATTTTGCGTTGCAGAACCGGCTCCACCGGTTTCGGTTTGATATCGACCAAATAAGCGTTTAAATCTATTCCCAACACACCGTTGGGCAAGGTGATAAAAATTTTCTTTGTTTGTTTGTCATACTCGACGTGTTTGACGGGAGAGGCAACCTTCTGTTCAATCTGTTTAAAAAGTTCAGTTGTGACGAGGTCTATTTCCTTGATTAAATGGATCGACCCGTCCTCGAGGTTAACACTGAAAATGTGCACCTTCTCAAAGTTGCTGACCGAATAAACAGGATCCCCCTTGGCCGTTACGAAATCGTTTAACAGCCGGAACTCTGGACGGACTGTAATCAAGTCGCCTTGACTTGAAAAACCAACTTGTGTTTGAAACACTGATTCAGACAAGTTACCGAACAACCGTCCTACCGCGACATCCGGGCTGACAACACGGCCCTGCTGGTCAATAGATACCGCGACATCCAGGCTGACAACACGGCCCTGCCGGTCAATAGATAAATACATTTCCTTGCTGGCCCCTTTGACCGGCATCATCGGCAAATCTTCGTGCTCTTCTTGTTTCGGCGCACTGGATAAAAAATGGACGGAACCATCCTTAGGAAGATATTCAAAAATATCCACACTCTTTTTTTGATCGATCATGAACTTCCCGCGGCCGTAATCATGATACGACAGCATGGGATTTGAGGCCTCCAGCTCCCGGTCGCCGGAATTACGCAGACGGATATCCCCCTGAATGACGCCATTTTCATCGACGCTAAAAACCTGAAAGAACAGACCGTCTTCACGCTGGGCGATAAAAACAGGCCTTTGCTCCGTGCCTAAATCTGTTTTGACAATCTTATTAAAATTCGTCCTTGGCAAAACTTTGTCATCGATAAAATTTTCGTGAATCCGTCCGGAAACACGGTCGAAAGAAAAAGTCTTGATTCTCGATCCCCATTCACGGTGACTGATCGTAAAGAAAATGTCTCGCCCGTCTTTCTGTATTCCGGTCGCAACCGTCGTATCACCATACACCCGCGCTGAGAGGGTATCTTTCAATGCAAAGGAACCTGTTTGCGTATCCCATTCATAAACAGATTGTCGACCCTTCGTCTTATCGGAAGAGTTCACCAGCATCACGCGCCGCCCGGCTTGATCGGAAAGGACGGTGGAATGCAGATAGGTGTCGTCATCCATTTGACGCGCGGTCGCCGTGCGGACCTCATCAGGAAAGCGTCTTTCATCAGAGAGCACATCCACGCCTCTTGCTACCAATGACTTTCTCCGTTCCGTTTCCCTGACATGGCGTTCCAAGTCGAAAAGCATCGCGCCATAGCCTGTGTTGAACAGCAGCATATTATCATCAGCGATGTATTCAACAGAATGAAGCGGCAAACTAAGGTTTGCGGGCAACTTTCTGATTTGCCCCAAGGGTAATTCACCGATTTTGTTGAATGTCATCTTCTTCAGGTCAACGCTGAATATGGTGGCTTGTTGCCGTTGTTGATGATAAGCGACCACAACCGGATTGCCCTGACTATCGTTCAATCCTTCGACCTGGAAAAACGCATCAACCGCAGGGGTTTCAAATGCTGAGGACTTTGTCGTAATCTTTTTTTGGTTTTTCGGGAACAATCGCGAAACCAAAATCTTTCCCCGCGAAAAAGACAATAACCGTTTTTCCCCGCCCTCTGACTGAACAGGGTACGGTCGCTCGCCAATTTTACCTTTTTGAACAAATGTCGACATTTGTTTATAGGGCATAAATTGACGTGTTCCTTCATCAAAAAAATAAAAATTACTGATCGCTTCCCGTTTCAACGTCACCAGCCGTTTCCCGTCAATGATAACTCCTGTATCATAAAAGTCCGCGTTCATTTGCCCTAATCCGGCATCGATTTTACTTCTCTTTAAAACCTTTGTTCCACCGGTTTCTTGGTCCAACTCTAAGAAACTCACCTCAAAATCACCCAGCAGGGCGACCAGCACCTTGCCCGGGATAGCGTCCTTTAAAACACTGATCTTTTGTTTGACTTCTTGACCGATTTCATTGAAAGGAACACTTTTTAGCAATTCAATCCGTTTTCCTAAATCAGGCTCTTCAAAATCAACGCCGATAATACCCGTTCGGTTCGCGTCAGAAACAACAAACACATGCTGATTGTCTTCATTGACAATACCGGCCCACTGCACATCTTTAATCGTCCAGGACCTTCTGGTGAAATATTCGGCAATAACAGTTTTTTCTTTAGTTAAGCGGTCATAGGTATAAAAAATGATTTCATGGTCTTGCTTTTGGGAGACGATCACAGGAAGCCCCTTAAAATTAACCCCGGTATAACGGCTGAAACCAAAAACATTGCCCGCAGTGTCTTTGTCAATCACATCAAATGTCTCCTGGGGCATCTGAGGCTGAGCCTGTAAGCGATGGGCCTGGTCTAAAGTCGCTTTCTTTCGAATCGGTGCCTGGCGATTGAAAACCCGTTCCATCTTTTGCCGAAAACGCTTGGCCCGTTCGGGGTCAAGATCATACACACGCAACCAGCGGGTGATCAACCGATTTACACCCTCGTCCTCAACATGCGGCAAGCCTTGATTGACCGTCAAAAAGGCCTCTTCATACGCCTCCAAATTCTTGCCGTCAAAGACTTCGATTATTTTCTCAAATGCTTCACGGTCTAAAAATCTAAGGGCTTTTGCGTCGATAGTGCTGAGGGTGGCGTGCAGGATGTCCGGATCGGCCAAGTTCGCCAATCCATTGGCAATGAACAAATTTGATAAATAGCGTTCTAATCGTTCGGGATGTTCGCGGTTCAGGAAGAAGGTCATATGCCGTTGTAAAAACTGGTTATTCGCCTTCATGATGATCTGCGGTCGAGCGATCAATTCCTCCAAACGGGATTTGACGGCGTCATTAAAGGGCAGGATCTCCTTCCACTGCTCAGTATCAATTTGGTCGCGAACGGCGTTCGGTAACGCCGCGACAAAAGTATCTACGGTCGCTAATAATTCCTGCAGGCGTGGGCGTTGTCGCGGTTGCTCTTCCAGATAACGGTCTAACCATTGCATTTGTTGTTCCGGAATGACCGCCGATAAATTCTTATGCTCTTCCAGTAAAGAAATAATCGATACCTTTTCCAGTTCAGCCGCTTCTTCTAATGTGAGGATGCGGCCCTTTGTGGGTTGGCGGGGACCATAACCGACATAAAAATTCAGCCGGAAATTAAGCGGCAGGGGTTTATTATAATTTTTATCATAAACATCTTTATTGAACAACAAATACGGGCCCAGAGGCAAATACGTCAAATTTGAATCCTTCTTAAAAGGAACAAAGAAGGCTTTTTTAAATGTGCCTTTCTTAAAACCTGAAATCTCCTGCGAACCCGGGATTTGTTCCGGCGTCAGTTTATACATCAACTCCGGTTCCAGAAATATCGTGTCCGCGGAAGATAAAATTTCATGATATTCCGGTTGATTCGGCAGAACAGGCGCGTCTAAATCTAACAGCGATTTCAGCAAGACGTCCTTTACCGTGTCGACTAAGGACCGGGAAACTTTCGTCCTTCCGTTCTTTTCATCGGCGAGGACCATTGCGCGCACCAGTCCATTGATCAAAGAATTGCGCTGCTGCTGGCTATACCGGGCTTTCATAATTTTGTCGGCCAGGGCTTTAACCGCCGTATGCGTGCTGTCATCAATTTCAATCGTATCCCGGGAGGTTGTTAATAATGTGCTGGCCGGCAACTGAATGATCATCTCTTCCGGTAAGTTATAGCCCTCAATCGTTGTTTCCTGGATATTCACTCCGGAAACTTGAAAAACAACACGGGACGTTTTCGCTTCCAGACCGTATTGAGATTCCTTAAAAAAAATGTGCACATCCCGGGCGATTTCTTCTTCCGTTTGTTCAAAGGCCTGGTTCTGACCGAGACGCGGGATTAAATACTTGTTAAAAATCACATCGTCCGACATCCCCTCACCAAAATCTTCAACGCTGATCTCATAATCCTTGACCTGGATATCGACAGACTGATCGGCGACTTCATAACCGACATCATGCCCGTTTAAATATTGATATCGCTCAAGGGTATTGAGGACTTCACCGTTCAATGCGACTTTCATTTTCGTGAATAAGTTGAGGCGTTGACGCAAATGTTCTTGAATAGAATTCTTAAGGGTCCCCGGAAGTCCTTGCGGGAATTGGATAGCAACTTTTGTTCCTTTTTCTGGTTTCCTGATCGCCTGGGTCTCAAAATATATCTGGCCGTCATTACCTTTAAAAAACACCATCCGGCGCCCCTGACCTGCCTCTGCCGCTGTATCAACAACAACATGCGCACCGTTTGCTAATGCAGGGTTATTCTCATCAAGCACAAAGGCCAACATCTGTAATGCCCCGAAACCAAAACGGCCAATCGGTGCCCGGCGTCCTGTTAAGGCATCTGACGCATTGGACACAAGTTCAAGGATCGACTGCTCGATCGATGAACTTTGACGTTCAATAAGAAAATCCAATTTCTGTGGTTTGATATTGCTGAACGATGTGCGTACACGCCTTTTCATTTCAGCCGGATTATTTAAGACGGAGAGAACGTCCAGTTTCTTCTGCCCTTTACCTTTAGCGCGGTACAACCGCCGATAAGGGGCATAATATTCTAATGGTATCGCCGTGCCCTGGTTAAATGTGACCGGACTGTCTTTTAACGGCGTCCGATTCTTCCGCGAGAGAAAACCGAAAATGCTTTCTTTCCAATCACCTAACATCGCCCGATCAATCGTTTGACTGGCAAAAAATCGGTTCAGATCAATATCCTCTTGAAGCATCTGATCGGAACCGGCAGCTTGCTCTTGCCGCTGATAGACAAACTTCCCTGAGGATGTCTCGGCAAATTCAGGGAACCGGTTGGAGAATATCTCTCTAGCTGTTTGGAGGTCACCACCTTCTTCGGCAACGATAACAACGGGCAGCTGACGCGCTTTGATTTTTTCAAGAATCGGACGGCCAAAATTGATATTAAGGAATTCATCAACCGTCTCGTTAAAATTTTCACCTTCACGGGCGATAAAAAGAAAACCTTTGGGGTTAAAACGCGCGCTGTTGCGGATGATCAGTTCATTGTTCTCTGCAAACTTTCCTTCCAGCTGCGCGGTCCCGGCTGCTGTGGGATCCGTGACGGTGCGCGAACGGTCTGACCGTTGTTCTGTTTCCTGTGTAATATCCGACGGAGTTAAATCCACGGGATCCGGGGAATTATACGCATTATAGAGCACGTTCGGCTGATAGTTGGAATCCTGTGCCTGTTGCCGTTGATCTTCCTTCAAATGCCGCTGAATAAACGTGTTTAATGACTGCTCATTCTTATCTGTTACTCCAATATCCCAACGCATTTGACGCAAAACAAATAAGACATCTACCGGATCGACATCCATAATGACGCCAAAACTTTGCCCTGAATAAGTCCTTAAAAAATCATTGGACACCGTCGACACAGAATAGGAATGGACTTGTTTCTGAAAATACTCCAACTCAGAAAACAAGCGGTGGATATCCCCTGTTTTGATAACATAGGTAAACTGCTCCGGATCATGCTCGCCAGTGAACTGCCATTGCCGCGCGAGTTCAGCCGGCGGATACGTCAACGATTTTTTTCTTTGAAATGCTTTTAGGACCCGGGATGGATTAAGCAGGCCCAACATAGCTTCATCGCTTGCGCCGTCTTCTTGAATGTCATCTGTCCGGGTGATATCGGCTTTGACCATCACAGCCTGTTCCATGGACTGATACGCCAATTCACCGCGGGTCATGTCTTGTGTGGTCAGCAAGGCGCGATCCATGGCCGGTCCGATCAGCTCAGCCCCGCCGGAGAAATATTTACGCGGGATCACCCGTTGTGTGCGCGGATCATACTCTTCCTTAATAAAGTTAAAAACGCCTTTTTTAAAGGCCGCCAGATATTGCTCATAAATTTTCTCTTTCACTTCCTTGTCTTTGATATCAACCCCGCCGACCTTGTTCTTCCCGACATACACCTGTGCCAACACCGGCGTGTGGCCGGACATCACAGAAGCCTTTAATTTGCGTTTGTACCAGGTGGCCAATATGAGGGAATGATAAATCTGACGCAATTGAACAAAATTTTTCCCTTTATTGATCTCTTTTTCGATCTCAGGGATGACAATATCACGTAAAATATCATTGGACAGGGATTCGTTCGCCTTGCCCCTCTCTGTCATATTCAATGTCTTCATGCCCAAGTGATCCAAAGACTTTTCTTGAGCGCGGGCTTCGGCCAAATAATCGTACTCGGTTAACACCTTCAGATTGCAATCAACGATCAGGGCCGTATCTGCGTTCTCATAAACTTCGGCAAACTCAGGGACAATCCAAACTTTGTTAAATGTGCTGACCGCGATCTCCATCGTGCCATAAGCTTCATAAGCTTTTTGATAAACACGTTCCCAAAATATTTCCCCTAACTCATTTTCAGGATAAATCAGGGAAGACGCTACTTGTTTCAATAAATAATCCTGTGCCAACAGGTCCCGCCCCATCTCGGTCTGGCCAAAACCAGACGGAATGATCCGATCTTTCTCGTACGGGGAAAGGTTCACCCACATGTCTTGTTCAGGCACAGTTAAGGCGGCTAAGAAATACTTAATCAGTTTGGACGATTCGTCTGACAGAGCGTTGTCTTTTAGTCCGGTCTGGCCGACATCAACGATAAAATCAAAATGAAACGGGTTATCCGGGTAGACTTTTAGACCCTTGACGATCGTCGGTTTAAACTCAGGGCTCAACTCCACCATGGCGCCTAAAGGCGGCAGGCCCAGGTTGTTCATGGCCGGGACCGGAATGATCGCTGTCTGGGCATAGGATAACTGCACCGCCCACGGGCCGATAAGGTTCGTGATGAACGCAATCGTAACGATCAAACAAGCGAGTTTATTTTTTTTCCTGTTTTCTTTTGGGTTAAACATTCTTTTTGTTATTTTTGTTTTTTAGAATGAATGGAGTGATGACTAATAGTAATATGTATAAATAATACTAATTCTATTAAATAATAACCAAACTCAATTCTGCTTTTCTCAACGATTTAGCGAGAATATCAGAATTAAAATAGAACAATTTATTAATGGATTTGGTATAAGTATGTATTAAAATTTATAAAATTTCAAATAAATTTATTAATTGTTATAAATCTATGTATATATATAACTTAAATGGCGGGAAAAAATCAGAAAACTACGTGGCAAGCTTTAAAGTAAAGGTAAACGTGCTCCCATGGTCAAGTTGGCTCTCAACATGAATGTCCCCACCATGGATCTGAACAATGTGTTTAGCAATCGACAGGCCTAATCCTGTCCCCCCCAATTTGCGCGATCGGGCTTTATCAACGCGGTAAAAACGCTCAAAAACGCGTAAAAGATCTTTTTCTGGAATACCGATCCCTTCATCCACCACACTGATCTGGAGGACGCCTTGCTCAGGCAAAACAGAAACCTTGACAGTGACAGTCCCATTCTTCTTATTATATTTGACGGCATTTTCAATTAAGTTAATAAGAACCTGGCCGATGCCGCCCTCATCCCCCATAATATTCGGAATAATTTTGGGTAAGAGCACTTTAATTTTCACCTGTTGATGCTTAGCCTGTTCGCGCATACCCTTAACAACACGATTGATAACATCCCGGACAGAAATGGGTGTCGATTCTATCTCCGCTTTGCCCGATTCAATTTTAGATAAATTTAATAAATCTTCAACCAATTGGGCCAAACGATTAGCGTCTTCATGAATAATTTTCATAAAGTCTCTGGCATGTTCGCCATCGTCCAGAGCTCCATCCAATAATGTTTCAGCAAAGCCTTTAATATTTGTAATCGGCGTCCTCAACTCATGGGAAACATTGGCGACAAAGTCCCGGCGGATATTTTCCAAACGCCTGAGTTCTGTAATATCATGGAAAACAACAACAGCACCATCATGAATATCCTGTCGAATGACCGGGGCTGCATGGACGAGTAATGTCTTTGATACCGGTGGAAGAATTTTTAATTCCCTGGATTCAATTCCTTTTTGTGAACGAATGACCAAATCCGCGATATCTTGAATCTCTATATTCCGGATGACCTCTAAAGGGTTTTTGTCCAGGGGATCTTCCTCAACGCGCAATATCTTTTTCAGGGCGCTGTTCATTAAAATAATTTTCCCATTCTGATCGATGACCATAACCCCGTCGAGCATACTCAGTAAAATGGCTTCGAAACGGGACTTGTTTGAAATGATTTCATCGATGCGCTCCTTTATTTGTTCTGACATATGATTAATCGCGTCTCCGAGTTCTTCCAATTCGTCATTGGATGAAATATTGATTCGCCGGGAATAATCTCCCCGTGAGATCGATAGGGCAATATCCGCCACTTTCCGAACTGGTCTTGCGATAACAATAGAAAAAAGAAACCCGATCAAAGAAGCGAGTAAGAAAGCGCTGAAAACAGCCCATACAAGTGTTTTATTTAACTGTTGAGAAATAAGATCTATCTCCGATAACGGGATCGCCAGGCGAACAATGATATTGTTCTCCGGATTATCAAAAAAATACGCCATGTACAGCATATCGGTTTGAATCGTTGTGCTGAACCGCCGTGATTCGCCTAAACCTTTCCTTAGGGCCTCTTGAACCTCTGGCCGGAACAAATGATTGTCCATTTTGTTCAAGTCGTTGATCAACACTTCTGAATCACCGAGGACAATCCCCTGTTCATCAATAAAAGTTACGCGTAGTCCTAAAAATTGACTGACCTTATCCGCCATCTTATCATAGGCGTATAAAAGATTAACTTGATTGCTTTGCTGATCAATATACCCGCCAACCAACAATATTTCCCGTGATAATCTTTCGCGGATCCGGCGATAAATATTTTGGGTAAAATGTTCTTTGAGGTGAATGAATACGACAGAGAGGATTACGGCAGAAACAAGGGTGACAAGAATTGTAATCTTGAATTTGATTGGTAGCCGCACATTATGTCCTTTGATTGAAAAACAGCAAATCGTCTCTTCGCACAGAGAAACGGCAGATCAACGTCGCAACACGTTCCAATAAAAATTTATTCTTCCACGACGCGGTAACCATGTCCACGGACAGTTTCAATATACTGACTATACGACCCAATCTTTTGCCGGACACGTTTAATATGTGTGTCCACTGTTCGAGTGGTTACGTCTGCCCCGAGTTCCCACACTTCATCGAGCAAACGCTCACGGGACTGTACGCGCCCGACTCTTTCGATCAGTGTTTTTAACAGCTTAAATTCCATGGCGGTCAACTTGATTTCTTTATTCTTCAATGTGATTTTATGCCGTGGAATATCAATCACAAGATCTTTATACGCCAGTATTTCTTTATCCAAATTTTGATTTTGTCCGCGTCTTAAGACGGCTTTAACCCGCAAAACCAGTTCGCGGGGACTAAAAGGTTTCACGATATAATCATCGGCACCCAGCTCAAAGCCGATGATGCGGTCAATTTCTTCCCCTTTTGCCGTTAACATAAGCACAGGGATGTTCATCCATTTCTTATGCTGTTTGATCCGTTTACACACTTCAAACCCGTCTATTTCCGGCAGCATAATATCAAGAATGATGAGATCAATTGAATACTCTTTCAAAATATCAAAAGCGTCTTCGCCCATTGTTGACACGATGCATTGAAAACCCGCCTTCTCCAGATTGTATTTCACCAATTTCGATATGTGGGCGTCATCTTCAACCATTAAAATCATCTTGTTCGCCATATTCTATTGTCTCCATATAGGTTACTATCTTACCTGTTTCAAGACCAAACAAGGATCGCACGATGCGCTTTCATGGCTTATCGCGGAATATTTTGTCGGAATCCAAGCAAATAATACCAATTCCATTAAATAATGACCAAAACCAATTCTGCTTTTCAGAATTAA
>JAIORP010000085.1 GCA_021108075.1 Candidatus Omnitrophota bacterium
TACACTTGGGCATTTGCCAGAGCCTCTGGCTACCCACAGATTTTATTAACGAGGCATTTTTAGTTTGATTTAAGCGGTCGATATATGATTGCTTAACACGAAATCCTAACGCCCTTGCCTGAAGAGCATCCCGCAAGGCTTTAGGCCCCTCCCCCTTTTTGTCCCAAACAACAGACCGATTATAAAAGGCGGCGGCGTAGCGTTTATCAAGTTGAATGGCCGTTGAAAAATCACGCAGGGCTTGATCATAATCTTTTTTCTTGAAATAGACCGTTCCTCGATTCACATAGGCTTTAATATAGCGGGAATTCAACGTGATCGCGCGATTGTATGATTGCAAAGCCAGATCGAACTCCTTCATTTCAAGATGCAAATTTCCCTTATTATAAAATGCTTTCTCAAAATGATGGTCTGCTAAAACCGCGCGATCAAAGTCTGCAATAGCATTCTGGTACAATTTCTGATGATAAAACAGATTTCCCCGGTTATAATACGCTCGGGCATTATCTCCATCCAGTCCAACTGAATAATTATAATCCTTCAGAGCTAAATCTTCTCTCAGCAAGGCCCGGTAAATATTTCCACGATTATTGTAAGCCTGCGCATAGTCCTCCTTCAGTCGGACCGTCTCAGAATAATCCTCCAGGGCGAGGCTGTATTTTTTCTGGGATTGATATAATATAGCACGATTATAATAAACTTCAGGGTCATTGGGATTCCTGCTATTGGCCTGATTCAAGTCGGAAAGTGATTGATCAAAATTTCCCATTTTATAATACAAAACACCACGGTTGTTGTAAGCACTGGACACTCCCGGGTTCAAACGGATGGCTTTGTTGAAATCAGATAAAGCAAGGGGGAAAAAGCCGCGTTTGGTATAGATAATACCGCGGTTAATGAGTGCCTTATGAAAGAAAGGATAAATCTTGATCGAGTGATTCAAATAAAACATGCCTGAATCCAACCTGTTTTGCTTGAGATAGGCTTTACCAAGGTTCATATACGGACGTGCTTTTTTCGGTGATTTCTTAATAACATCTTTCCATAAAGAAATTTCTGTGTGCCAAACCATATTACGCTGAAACGTTAATATTCCCATCATGGAAATGATGACAGCCAGACAAAAGACGCTCGCCTTCTTTGATGATATAAAGTGAAACACACCGAGAACAAAACTCAGGCATAATCCAATTGACAGCAAATACATCTTATGTTCAAAGATGACATGACGGCGGGGAACCAAATTGGGCAAAAAAGTGATCACAAACCATAATAATCCAAAAGCCATCAGCCTATTTCTTGTGTAAACCCGTCGAATCGCAGTTAGAAACAAAAGAACACCCAAAAGGCTCAGAAAAGTTTTCCACTCAAACAAATGATGTGACATTGGAAAATCATAATCCAAATTCAAAGAAACAGGATAAATAAACAACCGCAAAAAAGTCATGAAGACTCTTGCCTGCGTTAAAAGATACTTATCCAGTGTCAAAATATCACCCATATGCGAAGACGATACACGCGGGGCGAGTAGAATATTCTGAAATTTAAACCCATATAAAGACGGAACAATCGCCATCAGAAGGATTAAAATCGTGAGCAAAAAAATCAACCACGCTTTATTCCCCGGCAAACGCGGTTGACTGTCCTGTGCAGGCAAAATAAAAAGATACTCTATCAAAACAATAATAATGGGAACTGTGATAAGAATTTCTTTGGTCAGCATACCACAAACAGAAAAACAAACAAAAAGAAGAAGGAAAAAAACTTTCTTTTTGAAAGCCACCGTCATTCGGTGACAAATATACATATTGACCGCACTGATATAAAACAAAGTCGCCATCGACGCGAAACGCTGCGTGATATAGGTGACGGCCTGGGTTTGAATGGGGTGCGCCGCGAATAAGAACACGCCTAAATAGGCAATGACAAAACGGTCTTCGCGCAACCTTTTTTTTCGGATGGAATCATGTTCATCTTGTCTCTTGAGATATAGGTTGATGAGATGTTGATAAAAGATATACACTTGCCAGACAGATAAAAGATGGATAAAAAAATTAGTCAGGTGATACCCGAAAACGTTGAGCTTATGGATTCGATAATTCAGCGCAAATGTCATGAACCCGAGGAAACGAGATGGATGGCTCAAAAAACCCCAAATGCTTCTGAAGTCTGAGATGTTTCGTAATGTGGAATTCTTCGCGATATAATCGAAGTCATCAAATTGAAATGATGCATGAAAACTATTGCTGTACGCCAAAATAATGACCAGCAGAAGCAGTAGCGCGCATAAAATTTTTTTTGGCGTCAGGTCCTGAAATGAATGCATAGTTTATTTCATCATTTTTTCAACTTGTTCACGGGGCATAATAATATCTGCCGTAATGGTGTTGCTCGATCGCTTGATCTTATCCCTTGGAGAACCCTTAAGCATCTGGATGTAGTCATAACTGACGTTGTACCCCAAATTTTTTGCTGTTACGGCATCACTTAATGCCACCTGTGTTTGCCCCTTTTGATTGTAAATCAAAGAGCGCATATAATAGGCCATGGCGAAATCCGGTTTAATCTGAATAATGGTGTCAAAATCCGCTATAGCTAAATCATACTGTCGCTTTTGATAATGAATAATCCCTTTGTTCCCGTAAGCAGACACATAACGAGGATTCAATTCAAGCGCATGTTCATAATCCCTCAAAGCAATCTTAAATTGCCCCATAGATTTGAACAATAGTCCACGATAATTAAATAATTCAGGCGATGGACTGATCACAATCGCAGCGTTCAAATTTTCCAAGGCTAATTTCAAACGTCCTTCACTCTTATGCAATAAAGCTCTGTTAATATACACATCGACATAATCAGACTTTAAATTCAAGGCTTCAGCGTACTCATTCAAGGCCATCATGACCTTACCTTGATAACGGTAAATATCCCCGCGATGCGCATAAATCTTGGGATCTGAAGGGATAAATTCCACGGCCTTAGCATAAAATTCCAAGGCGTTCGCGTAATCTCCCTCCAATTCATGGATCAAAGCAATGTTCGCAAAGGCTTCACCATAATGAGGATCGATATCAAGGACGATCAAATATTCTTGAATGGCCTGATTATACTTATTTTGTTTACGAAAAACATTGCCGCGCTGTAAATAAACATCCGCATCTTCCGAATTTAGGTCCAGGTAAGACTGATAATCCTTCAGAGCCAGATCAAACATTTCCAAACCTTCATAAGCTTTCCCTCTCCTCAAATACACCTTAAAAAAATCCGGGTTAAGGGCCAGGCACGTATTAAAATCATGTGCCGCTTGTTCATACCTGTTCATCTTCACTAAGGTATTACCACGATTATAATAAGGCTTATGATAGTTCTGATTGAGAACGATCGACCGGTCATAATCTTTTAAAGCCTGATCATATTTCTTTAGTTGTTGGTAAAGATTCCCCCGGTTATTAAAAGCGACATCGGAGTCCGGTTTGATTTCGATCGCTTTATTAATATATTTTAAAGCCTCCAGGTATTCACCTTCAGCAGATAACGCTTTAGATAAATTAAGATTAGGATAAAATTTGTTTGGAGATTTCCGGATCACGTCACTCCATAGTGAAATTTCATCTTTCCAAACCCGGTTTCTTTCCAGGGTCATCACCCCGAAAATATATGATATTAACAGAACGATGAGGATCGTTAATGTTTTCCCTTTGAAACAACGAAACAAAAAGCCGATCAGGACCAAACAAAAACCGACCGAAGCCAGGTAGAGTTTATGTTCAAAAATCACATGCGGTCGGGGAATAAAGTTCACAGACAACACGATAAAAAACCAAAATACACCAAAGCTCATGATAGGATATTTGCGGCGCAGTAAAAAGGCGGCACCCAACAAGGACATCAGCCATAACAGACAACCCAAAGTTTTCCATTCCAATAAACTTTGCGACAAGGGAAAATCATAATCCAAATTCTGATTGATCGGCACAACAAGCAAACGCGTAAAGGTCGAGAGGACCCGGAATTGGGTTAAAATATATTTAGGCCATGTGATCACCTCCCCATGATGGGATTCTGAAATCCTGGGTGAGAACACAACGCTTTTCATATTGAAATTAAAAAGGAAGGGTATCACCAATAAAGAGATGATCGCGAAAAAAATGAACAAAAACAATGCTGGGCTGCGCGAGTTGTAATAATCTCTTCGAAGCAAGAATAGTTCGATAAGTATCAGCATGACCGGCAATGTGATAAAAATTTCTTTGGTAAATAGGCCCAAAAATGTTGCGGCCAACATTAAACCATAAAAAAAGATACGGACACAACCGTTGGAATACATTCGAGCCTGCAAAAATGAGCAGACAGCGACCAGATAGAAAAATGTCGCTAAGGAAGCGAAGCGCTGTGATATGTATGTCACAGCCTGTGTTTGAACAGGGTGTACAACAAAAATGATGGCCGTAAAAAAACTGATCAGCATCTGGTTCTGTTTTAAGAATCCTCCCTCAAACTGAGGCAGTGATATGATTTGCCACGCAAAAATGAAAACGAGCAAGGCATTGAAAATGTGGATAAGGGTATTGACCAAATGGTAGCCGGACGGATCCAACTGATGAAAATGATAATTAAGCGCGAATGTCATGAAACCAACAAACCGGGATGGTGGCTGCATCACATTCCAAACAGCATTAAGATCTTTGATATCACGAATACCTGTATTATCGACAATGAAGGAAAAATCATCAAACTGGAAAGAATAAGTCAGCGTTTGATGGTAAAGAAAAAAGCCGACAAAAACAATAACAATCGCTAACAAACCGATAGTCAAGGCGTTCTGGATACTATTCATTATTTACATCCTCTTAAAACAACGACTCCAAACCTATGTGAATATTCTTGATGATGATCGAAAACACGTAATTTTCAAAATATCTATTGCCGATGGCAATCGTTCAATGACACGACATTATTTTACATCAGGAATATCGGTCAATCGTTAAATCGCACATAAGTCATCGTTCACAAGTTACCTTCTTCCTGCTATTTTGCATATCAAATCCAAGATCCTGAGCCTTTTGACAATCTTCAGCCGCTTCCTGGCTAAGATTCATCCCGCCATAAGTCAATGACCGGTAATAATAAAAAATCGCGACAGTGGGATTAAGTCTAATCGCCTGGTTAATGTCTTTCAACGCGCTTTCATAATTTTTTAAAATCCTGTTCACATTCGCGCGATTAGCAAAAGATTCGACTGCGCGGTCATTATTGCGGATAGCTTGATCAAAGTCTGAACGTGCTTGTTTATACTTCTTCAATTTTAAATACAAGCTTCCTCGGTTATTATAGCCAATATAATTGTTTGGCTCGGCCTGAATCGCGGCACTAAAACTTGCCAGGGCCTGGTCATGCTTATTGAGATGACGATAAATGATGCCTTGATGATTATGTGCCTCGAAATAGTCCGGTTCAAGTCTAAGCGCCTTTTCGACAAATTCAAGCGCGACTAAAAGCTCACCGCGAGATTCATGAAGCAATCCCAAGTTATAATGGGCATCGGCCGAACGGGGATTCAGATCTATAGCTTGATTAAAGTCAGATAAAGCATCGTTAAACGTCCCTTTTTGAGCCCAAACGATTCCTCGATTATTGTACGCTTGTGACAATAGCGGATTAAGTTCGATCGCCTTATTCAAGTCTTTTAAAGCGAGCTCATAACGTCTGATGTCTTTATAAACATTCCCGCGGTTGCTGTACGCATTAGCAGAATCGGGATTCAATTCTATGGCCTTATCAAAATTTTCAAGAGCGAAATTATATTCATCCATACGCACATAAACGTTACCCCTGTTCAGGTAGGCTTTATCAAACGACGGATTGATATTGATCGATTGCCGATAATGGGACAACGCTAAGGGATAATTCTTCCGGCTAAAGTGAATCATACCAATATTATTATAAGCCTTAAAACTACCGGGGCAGATCTCCAGGGCTGTCTCATAATTTAACAGGGCGGCATCATATGCTTTTTTGTGCATCAATGCTGTTCCTAAAGCTAAATATCCTCTGGATTTATTCGGTGATTTTTTAATGACATCCGTCCATAGTGAAATTTCATCGTTCCAAACCTCATTTCGCTTTACCGTGGCCACACTCATCACGCAGATGACAGTACAAAGAATTCCAAAAACGATTTTCTTGTTTTGAATTCGCGTGTAAAGAAAATAAACAAACGCAAGGCAAAGACCAACTGAAGCTAAATAACATTTATGCTCAAAAATAAGATGCCGTCTGGGCACAAAATTCGCGAGTAAGACAATATAAAACCAAAAAAGACCGAACGCATAGAATTTTTTCTTTAGAAATAACCAAATGGCCAGGGCCAAACCTCCGAAATAAACAAAAACTCCCCACAGGGCATTAATATCAAACAATGATCTCAGCAATGGATAATCATAATCAAGGTTTTGGTTGATCGGTAGGACCATTAAACGCATAAAAGTCGTGGTCACCCGAAATTGCGTTAAGAGATACGGCCAGAAAGTGATGATATCCCCGTCGTGCGATCCTGATGGACGTTCTGCAAACAAAATCGCGCTAATTTTAAAAGAAAATATTAAGGGAATGATCGCAAGAAAAAAAAGCAAGACGCATGAAAAAATAAGTATCTCTTTTTTGGAGTAAGCTTTTTTCTCAACGCCGCGCAACAGTACCGCTAAAAAAGCGATCATGACAGGAAGTGTTATCACAATTTCTTTTGTAAACATACCCAGTACCGCAGCCAACATGGCATATAAAACATAAACCACACGGACAAACTTACTCTCCAGATCATATGTGTTCAGGAAAAATGCGATAGAACAAAGATAAAATAATGTCGCCAATGAAGCAAAGCGTTGCGAGATATACGTAACGGCCTGAGTCTGAACCGGATGTGACAAAAACAGAAGCGCGCCAAAAAAACTGATCAAAAGTATTTCTTTCATTGACAAACCGGGGATAATCTTTCGCCGCACGGCAATCGAAAAAATAAGATATCCCAAAGTCCAGACCCAGAATGTGTTTAAGAGGTGTATGGCAATATTCGTAATATGATAACCCTGCGTATCAAATTTATGAAAAAAATAATTAAAAGCGAACGTATATAGCCCGACAGGTCGTGAGGGCTGACTGATAACAGCTTTAAGGATGCCCCTGGGGTTGTTAATCGTTCTTAAGGCGGGATTCTCCAGGATAAACGCCTTATCGTCAAACTGAAAAGGCTGTTGGATCGTGTTGTGATATAAGGCTGTTCCAAGCCCTACGATGAAGACCACACCAAGAAAAACACCTAAATTTAATTTCCATTGACCGGGAACTTTTTCTTTTTTGGCAAATCGACTTTTCATGAATAGTTACAATATAGAAATATAATTTTTTCCTTTAGACTTTGCCTCGTACAAGGCCCGGTCAGCATTTTGAATCAAGGTAAAATGATCCATTTCTTCTTGAAATTCTGTGATTCCAATACTGACTGTAACGCTCAAGGTAACTTCTTCATCGGCATCATAATACGAATACTGATCGCTTTCGATAAGTTCCCTGATATGCTCGGCGCAGGCGTGCGCGGTCTTCTTATCGGTCTCATTGAGGATGATAATAAATTCATCTCCCCCATACCGGGCGGCAATATCGCTTTCGCGCAAACGGTCAATAATGACCGCGGAAACACGTTCGAGCACACGATCACCGATCTGATGCCCATAACGGTCATTGACGGCCTTAAATGAATCGATATCAATCATCATCAGACAAAATCTGCGGTGATAACGCTGGACGGCGTGAATGCATTTCAAAAGATAATCATGGAAAAATGTCCTATTGTACAAATGAGTAAGCCCATCCGTAATCGACTTCTTATATAAACAGGCATTTTCAATCGAGATCGCCGCCTGGACTAACAAAGTTTTTAAAACATTTATTTTATCTTCGTTGAACAATCCTCCGATTAAATGATTGTCCAGGTAGACAATCCCTACCATTTTATCCCGAAACATTAATGGAGCGCAACAGATACTTCTTAAGCCGTATTTCACGACACTGCGGTGGTGCGTGAGTTCATCATTATTGCTGGCATCTGTTACAATGACCTGTTCCTTTGTTTGTTCAACCTTATCGATGATGAATCGGCTAAACTCAAATTCCTTTTCCGTCAGCATGTTTTCATCCACATTGCTGGCAACTTTTAATTCCAGCGGACGGGTTTCGTCTTCGGAATCTTTCAAAAATAAATATCCACGTTCAGCGCCGCTAATTTCAATGCTCACATCCATAATTTTATCGAGTAATTCGTCCAGCTTAAGAATCGAGCTTAAATGCTGAGTGACCGTCAATATGGAGTCGAGTTCTAACTTGGTATATAACTTTGATTGAGCTGAAGTTGTCGGGTTGTCATCGAGGCCTAACAATGTTCGAAGTTTGCCGATGTAGTGACCGGCACCTATCTCTTTAAAAATCGCATAGCTTTCTCGTAGTTTCTTCTTGGCCAGATCATGACGGTCCATATCCTGCAACATCAGACCGTAAAAATATAACCCCTTGGCTGCTTCAAATCTTCGGTGACACTTCTGCGTATGTTTGATGCTTTTTAAAAAATAAAACTCCGCTTTCGTGTAATCTTCTGTTACATGACAATAACGCCCCTTAATTCTAAGGGCGCTTCCATAGTTGTTAACCCATGCACGGGATTTTTTCAATCCGATATCGACGAATTTCTTTGCCTGATCAAGGTCACAGGCGTCATACCGCTCTAAATACCGCTCTAAATATGCTTCAGCTAAATATTGATAGACATGAATTTTATACTCATTTAAGAATCGGTGACTTTCATGCAAATCCTTTGACTCATTCAAAAAAGTAATCGCTTGATCGTAATCCCCACGCTCTATTTCCAGATAGCCGGAGTTGAATAAAGAATAACACAGGTAGGGCTTCGTATCATATTTACGGCAAACCGAACGGGCTGTACGCAGATGCCCGTCAGCCCGATCAAACTCTCCCTTTTCAATAAAACAGGACCCCAGGGAAGAGTTCGCGGAACCAATCCCTCCACTGTCCTTGTTCCGTTTACAAAGCTGATGATATTGACCATAATAACGCAAACTCTTTTCATAATCAGCCATATATCGGTACAAATGTCCTTTGCCGTTATATATCAAGGCTAATTCCCAGACATCACCGACCCTGGAATAAATATGCTCGGATTTCGTGAAACACTCTAAGGCCCGGTGAAGTTCTCCTGTCCAGGAAAAACCGTATCCGCTATAACGGAAGATATCGGATTGTCCCATATCATTTTGAAATTGCCTTTGAATACTGAGACAGGTGCTCAAGATACTGAATCCGATCCTTTTCTTTTGTATTGTGATAAAAATGCCCGCATAAAACAAAAGTGCTTCGGCTAGCCGGGTTGACTTTCCAATCTTAAAAATGGATAACCGAACCATCCTTAAGACAATGTATAAATATTTTATCGCATCGTTGAGGATGTAATTCAATATTAAAGTCTGGTAAATTTCATAAATTTTATCCGCCTCTTTGCTGATGTCAGCCTTATTTTTGATTTTTACAAAATCGACAAACCGAAAAAGCATTATAAAAACATTAATAAACCCTTCTTTTAGTAAGGCAAGTTTGAACGCTTTCGGCTCTGTCGGGATATGGACACCTAATAGTTCCAGCGCTTCAAAGTGGGCGTTCTCGGAATTTTTATAATCACCCAAACGAAAATAAGCCAAACCTTTCTGTGACAGCAAATCAGCCTTATTGCTGTTCTTCGTCGTTGTTAATAACAGGGCATCGGTGAGGTTAATCGCCTCGCGGTAACGTCCGATAACAACATAACACCTTAAGAGCCCATCCTGAGATTTTTTCCAGACATCTTTATCCGGCTCAGGGCGAAATTCAAGAATGCTAATGACTTTCAAGTAATACTTAACAGCTTCATCATAAGCATGTTCTTTATAAAAAATGTCGGCCACTGGCAACGCATACTGCAAAAATTTTTTTTGATTGCCACCTTCATCATAGTGGTACGCCAAATCCAATAAACAGCCTTGCAGGGCAGGGCTATTTTGTTGCTCAATCAACGCGGCAATATCAAGATGGATTTGCCGGCGGTCATCAACGTTAATTTGCTGATAAAAGGCCTTGCGGATTTTATCATGGACAAATTGTATATCACCTTTCAAGGCGCCATGCTGCAAAAGTTGAAGGCTGATACATTGATCAATCAGGCTAATGATGTGTTCCTCTGTTTTATTAAAAAATAAAAAAAGAAAATTTAATTGGAACCTTTTGCCCAGCACAGACAGAAGACCTAGAAACTCCTGCAGTTCCGACGGAAGTGTTTTCGTCCGTTTTAAAATAATATCGAGCACGGAATCAGGGACTTTAATGGTATTGATCCGTTCCCAATTAACCTCCCAATGCGGATCCTGAAAAACAACCCCTTGCTCCTCAATAATTGTCCGAATGATCTCTAAAGAATAAAAAGGATTTCCTTTACTCTTACTATATATGAACCTTGATAGTTCCTTGATGTGGTCCGGTTGGTCCAACAAAAGATCACACAGCATCGACGTCAAATTGTGTTCCGTTAAGTTGCTCAAAGGAATGAACGTGGACTTAATTTTACTGGCCAGTGTGTTCTCTCGCAGTTTATAAAGCGGGTGATCTTCTTTAATTTCATTGCTTCGATACACGCAGACAATCATCGTTGGGAAAAAATTGATGTCGACCAGTATTTCTTCCAGCAAGGCAATCGTCCCATCATCGGTCCATTGCATATCATCCAGGATGAGGACTGTCGGGCTGTCTGTTGTTCCCAGGTGCAGAAAAAACCGGGCACATGTCATCAGAAAGCGCCGATTATTTTTCTCCGGTGAAAGTTCAGGGATGGGCTTACTGTTATCCAGGTGCTCAATCAATCCCGGATTAAATTGACACATAATGGCGGCTAAATCTCCAAGGGATTGTTTCATACCTTCAATCCGTTTACGCCTTAGGTGGTCGGGAAGCCGTTTCAGCAGGCACATGTACTCGTTCAATGACTCGACAAATGGGTAGTACGGCATTTTTTTATCAAAATCAAAGCACTGCCCCATAATGCACTCACCGTTATTGTCATAGACATGATCTTTCAATTCATTGACGAGACGGCTTTTACCCGATCCAGCTGCCCCTTCAATAAAACAAACCGACCCTTCCCTCCGTTTAAGCCGCTTAAAGGCCAGTTTCAACATGTGCAATTCTGTGTCACGGCCGATCAAATTCGTTTGATAAGTTATTTTCTCTAACCGGTCATTCTTCGCTAAAGTAACAATCGTTTCACCGTCTTGAAATCGCAACAGATCCGATTTCAAACCTTTGACAGTCCAGTAACGATGCGATGGATCTTTTTCTATCAATTTCATTACGATATCACTCAGGATATGCGGTGTATCTTTGCGAACTTGACAGGGAGGATCCGGACATTTGGCAACTTGTTGATGCAAAATGGCTCCGATCTCTCTGGCATTAAAGGGTAATTGACCGGTTAAAATGCGATAAAAAACAATACCGAGCGCGTACAGGTCACTGCGTTCATCAACAGGCTTCTGAATAATGCCACTTTGCTCCGGCGCCATATAATGAAAAGTCCCGACGATCTCTTCTTCCTTATGGATGCGAGACAGTTCCAGCATCTGGGATAAACCAAAATCGAGGAGTTTAACCTTCAGTTGTTCCTCATTTTCTTGAATGATAATATTCCCGGGTTTGATATCCCGGTGAATCACCCCGGCTTTATGCACACATTCTAAAACATCACAAATTTTTAAAATAAGTTCCACGCAAAAAGCGGGATTGATAAACTCATTGACTTTGATATATTCATCCAAAGAGGTGCCGGACAAGAAATCCATAATGATGTAATGATGTTTATCAAATTCCCCGACCTCATAAATTTCAACAAGTGCCGGATGTTTGATTTTTGAAACAATCATAACTTCCCGTTGAAAGCGGATAATATCTTCAATGTAGGAACTGGTAATGCCTTCCTTCAATACTTTAATAGCGACTTCACGGTTACGGGTTGTATCCAGCCCGCGATAAACAATGCTCATCCCGCCTTCTGCATAAAACTCCAGAATTTGGTATTGTTTGGAAATGACTTTTCCGACGAAAGATTCCATAATGTATTTATTGTTACTATTAAAAATAATATTAGTATATTAGAATTCTGATGGAAGAATCAGGGGTTTTCAAGTCATATTTCATATATTTCTTATTGTTAACGCTCTAAAACAGGATGTATCTCACCGTTTGTTCCTCAAAACCTAATTTAAGAGTGTTACTCAATTTTTGTTGTGCGATAATTTCATTATCCGGTTGCAATAGAGTACGGACGGGGTTAAGCTAAGCACAGCCATTACTTTAGTTTGGGTTAAAGAGTCTCTCGACATTATCGTTAAAGCCTTTTCAGACCTAACTAATTTCTGCAAAATGCTGGACGATCATCAGATGGAACACGGGACTTCTTCTCAACAAAATAAAAACGTGACAACAAATATCATTATTAAATCTGACATTCCCCTTGAAGATGTCAAAAAAAGAATTAATTTGTTAGAAAAGAATATCGACAGGCTTTCCCCTGGCTATTTGGTGATCTTTGGCTTAATCGGAAGCGCGCTAATTGCGGGACTGTTCTTTTTTATGGCAGCAATGTTGAAATGATTCTTGGATATGATTAAGGGGATTGAGGTTTAAGATAGCTGCTACTTAATTATTTTTATTATTTCCAAATATTTTTCTTTTGAAATCACTAATGTTCTTAAATTAGATTGTATAACCGTCATCGATAATTGTTTTTTTTTAGGAACAACAATTGGCCTGCGTAAATCTGTTCTTGTATATATCAAATGAGATCCTGTTTGATGTTTGAAGCTACATCCAACATAGTCAAGAAATTTGCAGAATTTTCCGTAATGAATTGGTGTTAAGCGGGGCATGGTATTTTAAATGATTGTGTTTTATCGCTAAGAACAAGTCTTTCAGGTGGACGCCATTCTTTCTTCGCTTTTGTCTTAACTTCAATCCAGCCACATTCTTTAAGAACTTTTTCTAATGTACCCATTTCGATTAACTCAGCAAAAAACACATTAATGAGTTCTTCAAACATTTGCTGAGCTTCTTCGTATGTGTCTCCTTGCGTGGATAGATCAAGGGCAGGGGTATAAGCTACAAACGCATCATTTTCTTTGATGATTTGAACTGGTAGCTTTAGATTGAGACTAAAATTAATTTTTTTCGGCATGTTCGGTCACTCCTCTTGCATAAAAAGTATAACATACTAACATATATCAGGCATTAAAAAAACAACCTTTATTATGTTGATCAACCCCTTTAACTTATAGAAGTCCAATAAAAATCGTCACTATTACGCTTATCACGCCTCAAAGCACACCCATTAAATTCATGCTCAAGCCCTCATAAATCGCTGATTCACAAGGGCTTATATTTAAACGGAGAGGCAGGGATTCGAACCCTGGGTCCCGTTACCAAGACAACTGATTAGCAGTCAGCTCCATTCGACCACTCTGGCACCTCTCCGATATGTCTATTTAGACCAATTCCATTAAATAATGACCAAACCCAATTCTGCTTTTCTCGACGATTTAGTGAGAATATCAAAATTAAGATAAAACAATTTATTAATGGATTTGGTATTATCCTGAAACAAATAAAATTCATTTAATTGATTTAAAATATTACCACATGAACTTTGCTTTGGCAATAATTTAATATGGGATTGTCCATCAAGAATAAACATATCCTGCTTCAAACGAAATAAAAATATCAAATGACTGAAACGGCCTATGTGAAAAGCGCCTGCCCATGCTGTTGCACTTTATTAATCGAGGCCCGGATCTCCTCTTGATCGCCTAAATAGTAATGTTTGATCGGCTGCATTTCATTGTCGAAATCGTAAACCAATGGAATTCCCGTTGGAATATTCAATTTGACGATCTCCTCCTCGGAGACCTGATCGATATGTTTAACCAGGACCCTTAAGCTGTTTCCGTGCGCGGCAACAATAACTTTTTAACCGTAACGGATCTCTGGCAAGATCGCGTTCTCCCAGCATGGAAGCACACGCCTGACAGTATCTATCAAGCACTCTGTTAAAGGCAGATTATTTTTCCCCAGCTCACGGTATCGTGAGACCTTGCAAGGCACCATAATGGCGTTCATTCAACCGCCAACTGCGCCAAACAGGAATCCACATCAGATCCATTTCTGAAAGAACAAACCATAACGTCCGAATAACCCTTTTTAAAACCGAAGTATATGCGACATCAAATTGAAACCCCTCTTCAATCAGTAAACGGCCGGCAGCTTGCGCTTCTTGTTGACCTCTCGAGGATAAATCAACATCTGCCCTCCCGGTAAACCGGTTTTCTTTATTCCAAACCCTTACTCCGTGACGCAAAAAACAACTTTATACATAAATTTGTACTCCCGTTAAAAATGATCCCTTCGCGATGAAACGTCAATTTCAGGACAAAAAGGTAATCCGATAAAATTATGAACGGTCCATTTTAGTATTGAGCCTCTTCTGATGAAAAAAAGCGGACATTAAATAGCTGGCATCCTCAGATAATACGCCTTTTAATATTTCAACTTGATGGTTTAACATATTATTATGAATGATGTTGAGGACCGAAACACAAGCCCCTGTTTTCGGATCATCACAACCCCAGACAACTTTTTGTATCCGCGCTAAAACAAGTGCACCGGCGCACATGCTGCATGGCTCGACAGTGACATACATCGTGCAGGCAGGCAGCCATTTAGATTGCAAATGATGGGTTGCCTGGGTTATGGCGATCATCTCCGCGTGGGCAGTTGGATCTTTAAGTGTTTCAACCTGATTATAAGCTTTGGCAATAATTTGTTGGTCCTTGAGGATAACAGCGCCGACCGGCACTTCATCGTTATCAAAGGCCTGTTGAGCTTGCTTGAGGGCTTCGCGCATACCATATAAATGCAATGAGTTGTTAATAGAATCATCCATCAATAGATCGGAAAAAAATTTATTTCATTTGGCAAACAGGAAAAATTAATTTAACCAAGGTTCCTTTCTTCATGCTACTTTCAATAAAAATATTCCCCTTAGCACTTTTGACCAAAGAATAAACAATGGCCAGTCCAAGTCCGGAGCTTTTTTCAAGCCCGCGGTATTTGGTAGTAAAGAACGGGTCAAACACCCTGTTCAGGTTTTCTTTCGATATCCCTACCCCATTGTCCTTACAGGTAACAACAATATTCTCCTTGGCCTTTCCGAACGAGGCCTTAAGTTCAATGGTCCCTTCCCGGACAATGGATTGAGCGGCATTCGTTAAGATACAATTTAATATCTGACAACAATTCATCGAATCAATGGCGAGGAGAGGCAAGCCGGACGCAATGCGCGTTTTCAATTTAATGTTATTAACCGTCAACTGATGCTCCACTGAACGAATCACATCCGGCAGGACATCGTGAAAACAACAGCACCCCGAATGTAAGCCAACCCGTTTTTTATTAATTTTAACAAGTGTGTTCGTCGTCGTATAACAATACTTTATTTGATCAGACATAGTTCGCAATGTCTGCAACAGGGCTTTGAATTCATTATAACCGACATATTCAAAAGGACGGTCTTGATATTTTTTGACCAGACGACAGGCTGTATCATTAAGCCCTTTCAGGGGGCCTAAAATCTCCTGGGTTGTTCCCGCGATGAATTGATTTAATGTTCTCCTCTTATCTGACTCATGCAGTAGCCCTTCCAGCTTTTTGCGTTTACTGATATCTCGACAGATGACAACAAACTGAAAAATCTTTCCATTCTTATAATTAGGGGAGGCTGCAAACTCCATGGGGATCACTTTTCCAAAGCCATTGACAACATACAACTCCTCAAGAACAAATTGTTTCCCTTTTATCAATTTTTCAAAATAAGCCTGGGCTTTTCGTTTAGAATTTGTTTCGATGAATCGCAAAAAATGTTTGGCAGATTTATCGCTCGCAGGAATCCTGATGAGGTTTTTAGCCGCGGGGTTGGTGTAAAGGACATAGCCATTTAAATCCAATGTAAAAATACCGTCACAAGCTTGGTCGCTCAACAAACGGTACCGTTCCTTAGACTCAAACAGTTCCCTCTCAATCGCTATTTGTGATGTCACATCTCTGGCGATCGTTACAATATAATCACGATTTCTAGCGGACAAAGGCATGGCGGTCACATCAATAGTCTGCCGTTTATTCTTTTTGGCGATCCGGTCAATCGTCATTCGCAGAGGTTCCCTGGAATTCGAAATTTTATCAAAATGTTCGACTTGCCATTTCTTTTTTGAAATTTTATTCTTAAAAAATTTTAGGATGGATTGTCCAACAAGGTCACTTTTTTTTTGAACCAGGTTCTTGATAGCAATGCGGTTGGCATAAATAATCGTTGCCTGCCGGTCGATAAGCAACACTTCTTCACCGAGCTTGTCCACAATAGATTCGAATGGTAATGATGATAGGATGTGTGGTGTTTTATTCATGATGTTATCGGTTTAAATCAAGCAGACGATTAACTCAGACATATAATGCCGAACTCGTCACAAATTGTCTTAGCAAGTATCCTGATATTTATAGCAAAATAACATTTATCTGTCTAGCAGGAATTTAATTTAGATATTTCAAGGAAATATCCATTAAAATCAAAAGATATGATCCTATTCCATCAAATTTCTATATACAAAAATATAACAAATGGAAGGAAGTCAGGATTGGGGAAAAAGAAGAATGCGCCCGGGAAGATTCGAACCTCCAACCTTCTGCTCCGTAGGCAGATGCTCTATCCAATTGAGCCACGGGCGCATAAAAAACTATTAAAAAATTAAAAATGCAACGGATTCGTTATTTATTGTTCTGTTCATACATTTCAGCGAAGTGTGAAGCGATAAAAAAACGGCAAAATGCTCATAAACATTCATACTTGCATCGTATTGGAAAATAATATTACCATATGTCCTATGGTTTGGCAACGATTTAAGGAATGAAACTACTGGCTATCCTCTAAAATCTGTTTGCGGTCAACGCCAATACCTGCTGAAGCGGCATCAGGATCTTGCTCATAAGCGCGGCAAAATGTGCTAACCTCTTTGACCGTGCTCAAATTTCGGTTATCCATCTCTTTTAACAGATGCGCCCGCAGCAAGTGTTCCAGCATAATCGTCTTGGGAGGAGTCCCGGATTGCAGGGCCAAACGGTCACGATAAACCGTGCTGGGATTCACTTGTCGTAATTTATGCGTGTCGTAATCATATTTAAAAACATGCGAAAGCAATATTTTTAATTGTTCCATCCCACTCGTCTCACTGATCTCATCCACAACACGGAACATACGATCTTTAACGTGATAACGCTTCAAAACGATAAAAACATCAATGAGATTCACCAGCATTTGCGGGATATTCATCGGTTCATTTTGCATGCGAATAATAGCTTCTCGAGAGGTTAAAGCATGAATGGTACAAATACAATATTTCCCGACATTACAAGCTGTAATCATGTCCCGGGCTTCAATCCCGCGAACCTCCCCGACGATGATCCTTTCTGGACGCATACGTAAACTGTTTTTTACCAGGTCCGCCAACGAGACATCCTCATCACTTTCCAGGCGGGAGCAACTTTCTTCTAAAAAAGTGTTCAATTCCAAAGTGTCTTCGATGACAACAATACGATCCTTACTGGGAATAAAACTAAACAACGCGTTGAGAAGTGTTGTTTTCCCAACACCAGGCCCCCCGGCAATGATGATATTCGCCGGACGAATAGAAAGCCCATCAATGTAAATCCACAACTGGGCAGCGACTTCGTGGCTCATACTTCCCGCCCGGATGAGATCGATAATACTTAACGGCGTGACCTTTGCTTTGGTGATGGTTAATTGCGGGCCAAACGGGGATATGGCGATATTAACGCGCCCTTCTAAATTCGGGAGCTCAAGATTCATGATTTTACCCATTTTAGTTTTTCCACAAAATAAAAGAAGCTTCCTGATAAATAAATCCAGTTCCCTCTGGGCCGTGAACGCACGTTGAGTGGAAACAAAACCCTTTTCACTATGATGAATATACACCGGGCGCAGGTTGTTAACGATGACATCTTCGACGCGATAATCACATAATAATTCGGTTAAAATACCATAGGACAAAAAATTCTTAATAAATTTAATCCTGTTCTCGGCATTCTCCAATTCAGTTTTCATCGACCGGAAATTTTCTTCCTCCAAAGCATGAATAAGAAACTGATCAACCAGTTCTTCGCGTTCATCCTGAGGCTGCAGAAGGTTCATGCGTCCTTGCAACATGTCAATCAAACGACTTTCTAAATCCCATTTCTGTTTGGTGTCCATATACGTATCCCAACGTTAAAAATTAAAATGATTTATAAGCATGACTTTTATTCATATGTTTTAACACATTTGAATCAATTATTCAATTCCTGCTTCAGGTTTAATCACAAGAACAGACATTTTATCTAATGTTAAATATTCATTGGCTAAACGCTGAACATCATCAACCGTAACCGCATCGATATTCTTATCGTATGTTAAATATTTCTGATAACCCAAATGATACAATTCATCCAGGCTGCTTGTAAAACTCAAGGCGCTATTTGTCTCATATTGGCCCTGAAATGAACCTTTTAAATAAGTCTTAATATTGATTAAATTTTCTTCAGAAATTTTATTTTTTTGAATATCCACGACTTCCTGTTTCATGATGCTTTTGACCTGCTCAATACTCGCTTCGTTTGTGAGCACATACATAAACAAATAGCCCAGATCTAAGCTGGGAACAGACGCTGCCCCCATATTATACGCCTGGCCTATCTCCTCCCGGACCTTCTTAAAGAGACGCCCGTCAAAGGCCGAACCAATCAAGTTCATTAGAATTTCCAGCCCGTATTTATCGGGATTATCCAGCGTCAAGCCATGAAATCCAAACATAATTATGGCTTGCTCCTTTTCTAAAGCAATGTCCTCAAAACGCATTTCTTGCAATGGCGCTTCATAAAACTTCTTTGGTTCAAATTTTTTATTAGGTAATCCCCTAAATGACGCTTTAACTTTTTTAAAAATATCCTCTTTTTTAACATCGCCAAAGACCGTCATGACAACACTGTCAGCAGACAATACCCCATCATAAAAAGAAATGAGGTCCTTTCGTTTTATCTTTTCGAGCGATTCAATGGTTCCGTAAGTATCGAAACGGTGCGGATGTGATTTAAAGAGTTGCCGCCGCATCTCATATTGCGCGTAACGGCCAATATTGTCTTTCCGGGTATTGATGGCTGTCTTAAAATCAGAACGGACAATGTCAATTTCTTCTTGCGGAAAAGATGGATTAAGTACAATATCCCGCAACAAACGCAGCGTGGTATCGGTGTCTTCCGACAAAAAACTTAATCCCAGCCCCAGACTATTCGTGCCTGAGAAGGAACTTAAACTGATCGCCAACGAATCTGTAAAGGAACTGATGTCCTTAGCGGTCAAAGACTTTGTGCCTTTGGTCCAGACGCTTGACAACATTTTTGAAATACCACTCAATTGCGCGGGTTCCTGACGCAAACCACCGTTCAGGACAAAATGTATGCTGACGATCGGCAGGCTATGGTCTTCACGAATCAGCAAGGTCATGCCATTATCCAGAACGAAGCGTTCGATATGTTCGGGTTTGCTAATTTGTGTTTCCGGTTGATCCGAAGAACGGTCGGATTTGGGCCGTAAAACAACAATATTTTCGGTCGATGGAAACAGGTATCTCCGGGCAGCATCTTGGATTTGCTGAGCGGTCACAGCTTTGATCGCCTTAAAATACTTGGATGAAAAATCATAATCCCCGGCAAAGGCTTCATCATATGCTTGACGGTAAGCAATCTGGTTGGATGCCTGCATCCCGTCGATATAGCCTTTTAAAGTTTGACGCTTAATTTTATCAAGCTCATCCTGGCTCACACCTTTGCTTTTAATCCATTCAATCTGCTCCCTTATGGCGTCAATGGTCGCCTCCAGTTGAGAGTCCTCAAGCATGGCGTTAATTTCAAAGGCCCCGCTATCGATTGGAGTATAATTATGCGCGCTGATTGATTGGACGAGTTTCTGCTCTTTATACAACTTTTGATATAACCTTGAACTGCGGCCCCCGCCTAAAATACCGGACAGGACATCCATGGCATATAAATCCTTATCCAGTAAACTCGTGCTGGGATAAGAGAAGGATAAAAACGTGTAAGGAGTGGCGTATTCCTCTTCATAATAGCGTGGTGTAATCTGCTGTGGTTCTTTCGGTAAAACCCTGACCAATTCTGTTTCACGTTCAAAAGAAGCAAAAGTCTTCTTGACTTTTTTAATGACGTCGTTCGTCTTGATATTACCGGCTATCGATAAAACCATATTGTTGGGGATATAATGCGTTAAATAATAATCAACCAAATCTTCTTGTGTTAACTGTAAAAATAATGATTTATATCCTATAATCGGATGCCGATACGGGTGCCGCGTGTACATCACAGTATACGACATCTCATTGAGCCACCGGGCTGGATTGTCACGATGAAGTTTCATCTCCGATAAAATGACCGAACGTTCTTTTTCTAATTCTTTCGAATCAATCGCGGAATTCTGCAACATATCCGCTAAGATTTCCAGGGCGACGTCGAACGACTTATACGGCAATGTCAAGGTGTAAATCGTGTGGTCTTTCCCCGTCGACGCATTGACGTTCCCGCCAACAGCCTGGATCTGGGCAGCAATTTCACCAACCCCTCGATTCTTGGTTCCCTTAAAGAGCATATGTTCTAAAAAATGAGAGATCCCACTTCCTAAATAAGGTCCTTCCGAAGCTGAACCGGTTTTAACCAACCCGAAAACTGACACTTTCGGGCTATTCGGCATTTCCGTGATCACCACCGTCATTCCATTATCCAGAATAAACTTAGAAGTTTTCCACTCAAAAGTCTCACCGGAAGAAGTGTTAAAACAAAGGGCGCCCAGGACAAAAACAATCATAAAATATCGAATACATTTAATCATAATGCTTCTCCGGTTTATTAATTTTGATCTCCCAAGTTTTTTCTATACTTATCTAGAAGTTTTTTGATATCATTCTCCGCGTCACGGTTTATCTGCGTGCCGATGAACAATAATAATGAAAATTGCCAGCAATCGTCAGGGGCCACAATCAAACCTGTCTTAATATCCTCTGCGAATTGTAAATTTTTATTATAATGGTTAACCGCTGTTGATAACCGCCCTTCAAATACATCCAGGCAATGGGTCCTGTTATCATACTTCAAGGAGGGGAAAGCAACCCCCCGAATTAAAAGAAAATTAATAAAAGAATTCTGTTCAAACTTTTCTTCCTGATCAAATTCGAAACCATAAAATTGCGGATTATGGGGTGGAATAATCAACGCTGGTTTTTTAACGATAACCGAACCCTTACGGACAACGGTATCACCATCATTAATGCTGGACTCAGATAGAAGGATATACGGCACCGGTGTATTCGTATAGCTCGATAAAATTTGAACTCGCGAACGAATAATTTCAGTTTCAGATAAAGCTTTTTTCCATGCTTTATCAAAATCCATAACGTCTCCTTAAAAAACACTTAAAAAATAAAATTAACTCCTTTGGAAAAACGGAGAGGGAGAGATTCGAACTCTCGAACCACCTATTAAGCAGCCACACGATTTCCAATCGTGCTCCTTCAACCACTCGGACACCTCTCCTGATAAATGGCTTTAAAATAATGACAATTTCAAGATTACTAGGATATCATAAAGATAATTACTTGTCATCAGCTTATTCATCAAATATATGACAAAACAAACAAGAACCGCAGATAAAGTTAATAACTAACAACAGCCAGAAAAACCGCCGTCAACGCGATCGCTTACGGATGCTATGGATTCCAAAAAAATCTGTAAGATCATGAATGTTAAGCCGACGAATTTATGGGTTATGATACACTGGGCGCGTTTACAAATTCGCGCTTGTTTAGAAAGAAACTGGTTTAGTGAGGATCATTAATGGGCGATAACAAAAACAAATACAAAGAATTGATATCCTGCCGAATTGCGGCTCAGTTGCTATCAGAAAAAATCGATCACAGTCTTCCTATCACAAAGGAATTAAAATTAAAAGCCCACATGGCCATCTGCAAGACTTACCGGTTGTGTGAGTCACAAATCATCGCTTTAAGGAAAGCTTTTGTTCAATATTTCAGCGCTCTCACCCAACATCCCGTATCCCAGAACAAATCACTGACATCTACGGCTAAAGAAAGAATCAAAAAAGCCATCCGTAGAAAAGCTGTCTGATTCGCCATTGAAAACGCAACAATCTCTAAGCACGAAAAAAAATGACATATTTATACCAAATCTATTAATTTATTGTTCTAAATCGATTCCGCTTCTCTCGCTAAAACCTCAAAAAAAAACGGAATCGATTTTAATAATTATTTAAAAATTTAATATTATGTGTTCAGCTGGAAACTCGCCAAGTAGTGATTGATAAAATCGAAAAAATCTTCAACAGACAATGCCTTTGAGAAATAATAACCTTGAGCCCCATCGCAAGATTTTGATTTGAGAAAATCCAATTGTTGTTTTGTTTCGACGCCCTCTCCGATCACACTTAAGTTTAAACTGTGTGCCATGGCAATAATGGCGTTACACAGGGCGATGTTGCTTGAGTCGGATGATGTCACATCACGGATAAACGACCGGTCTATTTTTAACGTGTTGAAATCATACTTATTTAAATAGCTAAGGGCTGAATAACCTATTCCGAAGTCATCGATTGAAAAAGAAACGCCGATACTCTTCAACTGATTAATTACATCGGTCGTTTTAGGGGAATCTTCCATTAAGAGCCGTTCTGTGACCTCCAATTCAAGTAAACCAGAGTCAAGATCATTGGACTCTAATGATTGAGTGACAGTCGAAACTAAACTTTTGTTTTTAAATTGACGCGCGGAAACATTAACGGCCATTCTGAACGGGTGGCCAACTTGATCGATCCAAATGACCAGCTGATGACAGGCTTCTTTAATAACCCATGCCCCGATCTGATCAATCAATCCCGTCTCTTCCGCTAGAGGAATAAAACGTTCCGGAGAAATATATCCTTTGTCTGGATGCTTCCAACGCAACAGGGCTTCGGCGGCCATTAATTTACCTGTCGCAATCGTAAAAATAGGTTGATAATACACGGTCAACTCATGATTTTCAATAGCTCTTCTTAAATCATGTTCTAATTCCATCCTTTGCAAGGCGACATTATTCATTTCCGGCAAGAAGAAACGAAATGTATTTCGCGATGCTTCTTTCGCTTGATACATCGCGGCATCAGCATTTTTCAAAAGCACATGTGGATCATCACCATCTGCCGGATAAATCGTAATCCCAATACTGGTCGTTATAAAAATTTCTTTATCACTCAAAATAAAGGGGACCGAGAAATCTTCAAGGATACGATTAACAACAATGGAAGCTTGCGCCGCCGCATTCAGGTCGGGCAGAATGATTAAAAACTCATCACCACCTAATCGCGCGACCGTATCACTCGTTCGGATGGACAGTTGCAAACGATGCGCGGCTTTGACTAGCAATTCGTCTCCGACAGCATGCCCCAAAGTGTCGTTCACCACTTTAAAATAATCGAGATCAATAAACATCACCGCAACGGTTTGATTCTTTCTTTGAGCCATATTGATGGCTTGAGTCAATCGGTCAAATGCTAATATACGGTTGGGAAGATCCGTCAAGGCGTCAAAATTTGCTTGATGAATCAACTTTTTTTCATATTGTTTTCTAAAGGTGATATCTTCTTTGACGGCCAGGAAATGTGTGATGGTGCCATTGGCTTCTTTGATCGGTGAAATAGAAATAAACTCCCAAAATAATGCCCCACTTTTCTTCTTGTTGCAAAACTCACCCCGCCATTCATTTCCCTTTTTAATCGTTGACCACAAAGACTTATATTGATCCGGAGTCGTGCTATCAGACTTTAAAAGACCTGGCTTCTGGCCGATAACCTCATTCATGGAATATCCCGTTACTTCACAAAACTTGCTATTGACGTACTCAATAACACCGTCCGTATCGGTGATTAGAACTGAGGCGGGACTTTGTTCAACCGCAAGAGACAATTTACGCACCTTCTCTTCAGACTTACGCCTTTCGCGGATATCATGATATATGGCAAGCACAAATTTTTTATCCTTTAATGAGATAATGCTAGAATTTATTTCAACCGGAATTTTTTCATTCTTACCATTCTGGACAAAAACTTCTTCCCCGATAAAATTTTCTTCCGTTAAGTCGGAAAAAATTTTCTGATATTTCTCGTGCTCTTCTTTTGGGTGGATATCAACAAACGTTAATCCGATCAGCTGGTCTACTTCCATCCCCAGCAAATCAACCGCTTTTGTGTTAACATCTGTAATGGCACTTGACTGCAGATCAAAAACAATCAAAGCATCATTCGCAGATTGAATAACTTTTCGAAATTTTTCTTCAGACTGCCTAAGGGCTTCATCGGACAGTTGCCTCTCTGTGATATCACGGTTTGATGCGCGAACACCGATGAAGGCACCGTCCGAAGAGGTAACTTCCTGGCAAACATGTTCGATCCATACAACGCAACCATCTTTACGGCGGATGCGAAACTGGACTTGACGGACACCCGGATGGGATGCGACCAGTTGTCGATGATGTGAAAAAATCTTCCGGTCTTCAAGAACAATAATGGAATGCAGCAAAAACGGAATATTCATAAACTGATCTGAAGTATAGCCAGTAATGCGCGCACAAGACGGTGATACCCACTGCATCGAACCGTCAGGATTTTCCCAATACTCCCAATCGTAGGCGTAATTGGCCACAGTCCGATACCGTTCTTCTGCCTCACGCAATCGGTCTTGTGTCTTGCTACGCGCGATCGCATGTCGCAAGGAACGTAAAAGCAAGATAACGTCAACCTGATCTTTGACAATGTAGTCTTGTGCTCCCTCCTGTACGGCCTTTAAGGCCAACTTCTCATCGTCGATACTTGTCAGTACAATAATAGGAATTTCATTCACGAGGCTGTATAATTTCTTAAAATTATCCAGTCCATGATTGTCGGAAAGGTTAAGATCAAGCAAAACAACATCAAAACAATTTTTCTTCAAATGGTTGATGCCGCGAGAGAGGCCCGAAACCCATTTCATCTTGAGGTCATCAATTTGAGCGTCTTCCAACATTTGATGTATTTGTTGAGCATCCGAAGCGACATCTTCGATGAGAAGACACTGCAAAATTTGTTTTTCAACCGATTGATTTTGCGTCATAAATCAGACCCATCAAATCTAAAATACTGGTTTACAGTGGAAAGAAGGACCCTCCACATTTAACAATATAAAATGGCATCTAACGTGCGCACAACTTACCAAACACAATAAAAAAATCAGAACTATATCGGATCGCCAAACTTTTTATAATATTCCACAAATTCATTTGCACCAAGTGGTTTGCTAAAAAAATAACCTTGAACTAAATCACAGGAATGCATCTTAAGGAATTTCAATTGATCTTCAGTCTCAACTCCTTCAGCAACAACTTTTAAACCCAAACTATGCGCCATCGACAAAATGGCAACAGACAAAGCCGACTTTTTATCCTTTCTTTCATTCGTGTTAACATCTGTGATAAACGATCGGTCAATTTTAATCGTATTAAAGGAAAAATTTTGAATGTAATTCAAGGACGAATAACCCGTGCCAAAATCATCAATGGCCAGCATCAGTCCAATTCTATTCATCGCTTTTAATGTGGTAGTGACTTTGGGATTACTTTTGATCAGCAAACTCTCCGTGACTTCCAATTGGACATTATACGGGGCCAACTTGGTTCTATCGAGCACGCCCAGGACTTCTTCCAGATACAATGTCTTTCTAAACTGCTGCGCCGAAATATTTATGGAAATCTTCAATTGCCGGTCCAGGGTTTCGTGCCATTCTTTCAATTGTCGGCAAGCCTCTTCAAAAATCCAGTCCCCTAAGGGAACAATCAACCCCGTGTCCTCTGCCAATGGAATAAATTCAACTGGCGAAATTTCCCCCCGGGTGGGGTGCCGCCACCGGATAAGCGCCTCAGAACTGACAATTTTATGGGCATGGATATCAATAATGGGTTGATAGACAACAAACAACCCTTCATTATCAATCGCATGGCGCAGTGCCGCTTCCATATTCATCCGGTCCATCGCTTTAACGTTCATTTCCTTTTTGAAATACCGAAAGGTATTACGTTCTTCTTCCTTTGCTTTATACATGGCAACGTCAGAATTCTTTAACAATAAATCAGGATCATTTCCATCATCCGGAAAGATAGACACACCAATGCTGGCGGTCACATAAATATCTTGCCCTTCTATCTTGAACGGTATGGCAAAGGCATCCAACAACCGCCGGGCGATATATGTCGAATATTTATCATCTAATAATTCCGGCAATACGACGACAAACTCATCTCCGCCTAAACGCGCGACAGTATCGGTCTTCCGCACGACGCCGATAAGCCTTCGGGCTGCCTGGATCAATAAAGCATCTCCGGCAGGATGTCCTAACGTATCATTCACTTTCTTAAAACCATCTAAATCAATGAACATAATAGCAAATGGCTTCATGGACCGGTCCGCGCGTTTAAGCGTTTGAGCGATACGGTCCAAGGCGAGAACTCTGTTGGGCAAACCTGTTAAAGAATCGTAAAAAGCTTGATGCAACAATTGTTGCTCATACTCTTTTCGAACAGAGATATCTTCTTTAACAATCAAAAAATGAGAGATAACATCATTCGGACTTTTAATGGGAGTGACAGTAGAATTTTCCCAATAGAAGCTTCCATCTTTTTTATTATTACACATTTCCCCTGACCACGAACGCTGAGCATTAATGCATTCCCACATCTGATTGTATTGCTGTTGCGAATCAGGAACAGGCAACAATTCCCGCAAGTCTCTACCCATCAATTCTCTGCGCGAATACCCTGAAATGACCTCGAATTTTGGATTCATATACTCAATCGTGCCCTTCAAGTCGATGATTAATATTCCACCCGGGCTTTGTTCTACGGCCAATGATAGTTTTTGAATATACTCTTCGGCTTTTTGACTCGCTGTCATATCAATGATCAACCATCCAATCACTGTTGAATTCGAGCGATCGTCTTGAATGAGGATGACATTCTGGACAGATGGGATAAAAACACCTTTCTTCGACGTTATCACTAATTCACCGACCCATTGTCCTTTCTCTAATACCTCCGGGATAAGTTGGTTGGAAATTTGCAATTTTTGGTCATCAGAGTAAAAATCCAGAATTGATCCAAAAGGCTCTGTCTGATTTTCAGAAATATCAAGCATACGGGCTAAAGTATTGTTCATCGAAATAACGCTGCCATCTTCTTGTGTTGTGCAATAACCATATCCCGCTATATGGGCAAATTTTTGATATATTCCTGATTGACCTTCCGCCCGTTTCCGGCCAATAGAATATAAAATTGACTGAACAAGCAAACTACCCGTCAATTCACCTTTTTCAATAAAATCCTGGGCGCCGTACTGGACAGATTGAACGGCGATTGATTTATCATCTATTCCCGTTAATACAATGATCGGGATCGAAGGCGAATGATCATGAATTCTTTTGAAAGTATCAAGGCCCTGGCCATCCGGAAGGTTCAGGTCGGTGATAATAAGATCAAACGGCCTTTTTTCTAGTAAAGCCAATGCTCCGTCCAGAGTGTTTTTGGAAATAAAGTCATACGACTGCGTCATCCCTTGCGTCAACATCGCGTCAATAAGGTCGACATCGACAGGATTGTCTTCAATTAATAATATTCGAATTTTTTGCGGATTCTTTTGATTCATTAATCGTAATATTTCTTTATACGTTTCTCAACAACACGTAGCACAAGAAATCATAAAAAATTTATTATTTTAAATGACCGTTTTAGGTAGGGTTATTATCCCATCATTGTACAACTAAATAATACAACTCGTAAATATTTCTTCAACGCAAGGGGTGTTCGTGCATGGATGTCTTAAGCTGTTTTCTTACTCTGAAAACAGGTTAGGGGGAAGAAGAGTCGTCGACCTGATTATCATTATTTAAATTCAAAATGATATTACCCGAGGGGTCCGCATCAACATCAGATATCCCCGGATATTGATTTTCAAGATCAGAAATCACTTTATCCCGTTTTTGCAACTCATTCGCCAAAAAAGTATTCTGGGTTAACAGGTCTTTTTGTTCTAAAGCACGCTTGATACTAATCTTCAATTCTTCATTGTCCCACGGTTTCAAAATAAATTTGTATAAGACAGCCTTGTTGACAGCATCAATGGCCATATGGATATCGGCATTACCCGTCAATAAAATATTCAACGTGTCCGGGGATACTTCGCTGATTTCCTCCAACAACTGCAGCCCGTTGACTTCTCCCATTTTATAATCGGATATAACCAAATCGATCTTCTCCCGATTAATAATTTCTAAGGCCTCCTCCGCGCTGGGCGCGGTAAAAAAGTGGTATTCTTTGCTTCGCAAAGTCCTGACTAACGCGGTTAAAATCATTTCTTCATCATCAACTAGTAAAATTTTATATGTTTGCATTATATTTCCTCGTTATTGGTTTCTTCTTCGGGGTTACGGTTAGCGTCTAAAGAATCTATTTCAGAAAAATAAGACTGATTATTTTCGTCTAAAGTTATATCGTCGAAGTCTTCTTTACTAGAAGGTTCCCGAGCCCGACGATCAATCAAAGGCAACAAGAATTTAAATGCTGTGTATTTTCCAGGTTCAGACTCGGCCCAAATTTTTCCCCCATGCTGAAAAATAATTTCTTTACAAATAGCTAAGCCTAAGCCGGAAGCACCCACTTCAACTTGTGAAGGATCGCTTAATTGCTGAAATTTATTAAACAGTTTATCCATGTTTTCCTTTTCTATTCCACGGCCCGTGTCTTGCACAATAATTTCAACATTATTCTCGTCCGAATGCAACACTGTTCTGACCGTAACCCCCCCCTGGTCAGTAAATTTGATCGCATTGTTCACAAGGTTGTTTATGACTTGATTCATCTTATCCGTATCAAATGGGATGAACGGGACATCTTCTTGCAACTCTGTTTTAATAAAAAGTTTACGCTTTTCAGCCAGCGGGCCTTGTATCTCAAGCACATCATTAATTAACATGTTCAAGTCACCAGGAAAAATATTGAGCTCCATCTTTCCTGATTCCAGCTTCGACAGATCCAGGATGTCATTGATTAAGCAATTTAAGCGGTCCACGTTTATTTTCGCTTTATTGAGAAACTTATTTTGATTGTCAGTTAATTCTCCGGCTGACCCACTGATGATAATATCGACCGCTGTCTTTATAGCGGCCAACGGAGCCCGCAGTTCGTGCGAAACCGTAGATGTAAACGCCCGTTGAGACTCGTACATATTTTTAAGCTTGGTATTGATTTCAATTAACTCCGCGTTCTGTTTTTTAATCGCTTCGTTCAGAATCAAATTTTCTTCTTGTAAATTAAATCGTTCGATGCCCTGCAGAATGGCGGATTTAAGCTCTTCTTCATTCCACGGCTTATTGATAAAACGGTAAACACCGCTTTTATTGATCGCGTCCTCAGCAACCCCGACATCCAAATATCCGGTGAACAACATTCGAATAATAGGCGGATGGTCTTTTTTAACCATCGTTAAAAATTCAATACCAGACACCTCTGGCATGCGATGATCCGACAGGACAACCTTAACTTTCTCTTTGTCAATAAATTCCAAGGCTTCTTTATAATCAGTTGTGGTAAAAACTTTAATCGGCTCATCACGAAACAATCTTTTTAATGAATTGAGAATATTCTGTTCATCATCCAGTATAACAACATTGTTCCCTCTCATTGAATCCTCCAATTGAAACTCTTAACAATATTCAGCTAAGGTATCAGTGAATGAAAAGTATCCAAAACATCTCGCTGACCAATGATTCTGATAATTGTATTATTTTCGACAACCGGTATCGTATGTATATTTTTTGCTGTCATCAGCAGAATAATTGTGCTCAACGGGGTGTCATTCTTGGATCGTATAAAACGATACGTTTATATACACATTAATTTCAGTTGTTTTAAAACGATCCTTCTTTATTCTTAACACACACCCATAAAACGTATGAAATCTGTCGATGTGATCATTCCAACGATTTGATGGTCACGTGATAAGACCGGCATGCCACTGATTTTAATCCGCATCATGCGGTGCCTGTGACAGCAAATCATTCTCATAAAACGTTATGACGAAAAGCGGCATCAGATCGACGACTTTGATTTCATTTAATTCATCAAAATTGAACATGAATGGCATTCCTCATATTTTTATAATTTTGATTCTATTAAAGCACAGACATTTTAAAATTATCATAAACTGCTGAATTTTAAACATATATTCTAAAAAAATGAGTAAAAATTTGTATCCATGTTACTTTATATTTATACCGCATAATTAGCATATTAATAGCATTTTATTACAAAATCTAATTCGAAGCGTTCAGCTCTTTCTTTGCCGAACACTAAAGTCATACCAAATCCATTAAATAATTGTCCAATTTGAATACCAATATTCTCGTTTAAACGTCGAGAATATCATAATGACTTTAGTAATTATTTAATGGATTTGGTATGACAAAGCCGTTATTTGTCAGGACACGATACGGTAGTCATTTTTGTTGATGGGAAACGTTACGCCAAAGAGGAAGTGATGGTCGCCCCGGGGATTACGATGGAAGGCCGCAAAATCATCATGGAGATAGAACAGGTTCACGGCGAGAACGAAAAGGCCATCGGCCAATTGTTTGACCGGCTGATTGAACGCGAATCAAAATTTGAACAGGGCATTCCATTTATCGTCGACGGAGCGAAATGTATCCGTAAGGCTATAAAAAACAAATTCGCGCCTTGCGATCTGGTTCAACGCTGGACAGCGACCAGCACTTTGGATATTGAAACATACTTTTACTGGACAAAATTGTTTAACTTTAATAAATCTCCGACAATACCTAACAATTCTTCAGGATTAAAGGGTTTGTCCAGGCAGCAACTTGCTCCGATGTTCATAATCCTTTCCTTGCCATCCTCTTCAAAGAAAGCGGACATTGCAACGATCTTAACGTCTATATCTTTCGAATGTTCCTTGATTCGCTTGGCAACTTCATATCCATCCATGCCCGGCATGCGAATATCTAAGATAACTAAATCAGGATTAAATTCTAAAAGCTTTCGTCCGGCGTCAAACCCGTCATAAGCATAGTCAATATCGACCTTATTATCAGCCCGTAAAGTGCGGATGAGGGCTTTGACCAAATTATGGTCATCGTCCACAATCAATACTTTCTTACGTATATGGTACGAGCGGTAAATTTCAGGAACAGGCATATTAAACCGATGCAGAAAATTAAGGAAATCTTCTACTTTTACGCGGCTATGGTTTCCTGGAGTTCGATATGCTTTTAACTTGCCATTGGCGATCCATTTCAAAACAGCTCGATAAGTTACATGGCAATAGTCCGCGATTTCTCCAGTCGTTAAAGGTTTGTCGTTCATTTTAAGTCGGCTCCTCTAAAAGCATTGTTATTTTTGATAAAAATTTATTCGTGTCAAAAGGCTTTGAAAAATAATAATCAGCTCCAAGTGATGTCATAATGGCATCGCCGATCCCGCCGGCGTATCCGGAAATACCAATAACTTTGGTGTGCGCAAAGCAAGGTTTGTCGTTAATGTATAAACAAATTTCATATCCTTTTTTTTCCGGCATATTGATATCCACGATTAAAAGATCCGGATTGGTTTCGTCTAAAATCGTGATCGCGGAGTCAACATCCTTGGCTTCAAAAAAAACACAATCTTGCATCGGCCGCAAAATTCGCACAATGGCTTTTCGCATATAGTCATCATCATCAATTATAAGTATTTTACGCTTTACCTTCATGAGTTCTCATTTTTTACAAATTTCTATTAGTTCAAGTTTTCCACATTAAGTTCCCTTTGTCAAGCAAGATAGAAAAAAATTCATAAAATTCATTTTTGATTAATTTAAAGACATTTCATCTAGCTTATATTGCTATAATGTTTATTTTTATCCGTGCATATGTTGATTTAGAAAAAGAACTCACGAAAAGGTCAAACGGCTGGTATTCCCTAATTTTTCTACTGATAAAATTCCACACTCAGGATAAAATTTCAAACTAATGCGTTTGCCCAACTATTTTTGGCATTTCAGATAACGCCAATTAAACGAGGGAAAAGATGACAACAGAAATGACGGTAGCAAACGCAAATGGAACCATATATCGATTTGGAAGTCCTGGCAAAACATGACTATCAACATTTTTGAGTAGCAGCATCGGAAAAACCCCTAACAAGGCAACAATCGAAGCAACAATTTATTTTTTCTTTCGTCAACGGAATTCATGAATAATAGCAAATCCATTAAATAATGACCAAAGTCATTATGATATTCTCGACGTTTAAACAAGAATATTGGTATTCCAATAGGACAATTCTTTAAGGGATTTACTATTATATGATAGATATATACAAATAGTAAAAAATGTTGATCAAATGAACACACTGTATAATTTTTTACACACACATTGTCTTACAAATGTCCCTGACAGCCCCACCCATCCATGACAGAACAGAGTAAATTACGTATATTGTACGGTTTTTGTATATTTTCACTTGTTGGCACAAAATTTGCTTATAATCTGGTAGTTGGTTGATTCAGTCTACGCTGAATCCGTTATTTAACTAAAATCATATAATAATTAGACTAAAAATTTACAAAAAAACAAGAAAGGAGAAACAACGAATGAAACTCAAACTATTAATCGCTCTAACAGTCGCACTGATGACCATGGGAGCCGGGAATGCATCAGCTGCAACTTTTGCGGATCTCGCATTCATCATTGACCAATCCGGAAGCATGGGTGGTGAATTTAACTGGTTAGGAAACAGTATTACAACTTTAAGTACTGCCATCCAAGCCCAGGGAATTGACGCCACATATGGTGTAGCTGGTTACGAACGACTGGCTGGCTCAGCTGACTCAAGAAATGCATGGGTTGACTTAACATCTTCAGTACAAGATGTTATTAATGAAGTTGACAATGCTAACACCTATGGCGGTACTGAAAAAGGCTACCATGCATTAGATTGGGCCGCAAACAACTTCTCATGGAGAGGCGGAGACGTGGCAAAAGTTGCTGTTCTTATTACCGATGAAGATGCTGACTACGCTTCCAGTTATTCTTATGCTGGTTTAACAGGCGAAGTTGCTTTAGCTAAAATGGTTCAAGACAACAACATCCTTTTGAATGTCATCACCAACACAGGCCTTTACTATGTCTGGGATGGTGCTGTCTACGCAAAAGACTTATATGTCGGTCTTTTTGATCTCAACTACCTGAGAACAGATCCTGCAGGTTTTACAGCTGACTTTACCGCTGCTAAACTGAAAGAAATTCAGCAGTACAACCCTATTCCAGAACCAGCAAGCATGTTCTTGTTGGGCAGTGGATTATTTGGAATTATTGGTTTTCGCAAGAAGAAAAACTAACAATCTGCTCTTGATTTAACATAAAAAAACAGGTATGACAATTGTCATACCTGTTTTTTTTTGCCCTGCGTTTGAGTCCCCTTACACTCGAGATACTAAATCTAAGGCTAATTGCTTAATCCTGCGCAGGTCCCTTTTACCTGTGCCCAGCAATGGAATTTCCTCAACCCGGTAATAATCATCCTTTTTAGGTACCCATAATTTCGGCAAGGTTGAATCATTCAATTTTTTCCAAACATCTTCCGCAAGATATTCGCCGACATACAAAACAACCAGGCGTTCCCCTTTTCGTTCATCTGGCACGGATGTGACCACGCAAACAGGCTCTGAAGTCCCCAGGAGGTGCAAAATTTCTGCTTCTACCTTAATATGCGGAACCATCTCTCCTCCGATTTTACTGAAACGGCTCAATCGGTCCGTAATATGGATAAAACCATCTTTATCAATTGTGGCAACATCTCCCGTTGTATACCAGCCATCCTTCAAGACCTCGTCCGTTTTCTGGGGATTGTTCAAATATCCCTTCATCACATTGGGCCCCTTAATCAGCAATAAACCTTCTTGATCAAAGTCAAGGCTTTCTTTTGTATCGACGTCCACAATACGCGCGACAATCCCAGGGATTGGATGACCAACTTTTCCGGTCTTATTGCCATATTGGAGGACGGCATCCTCTAAATGATCCGGATTCGGCATACTCAAGGTGACAATCGGGGATAGTTCAGTCGCGCCATATCCTTCGAGAGGTTTTATGGAAAACTTATCCTCAAAAGCCTTAATCATCTTGGGTTGAAATTTCTCCGCCCCGGCAATAGCATAACGGATTGACTGAAACTGCTCAGGCGTACATTTCCGAATATAACCGGAAAAAAACGTCGGGGTTCCAAGTATAATCGAGGCCTTATATTTTTTCACCATCTTACCGACCGTTGCCGCATCTAACGGATTGGGATGATAAATGGCAGAAATACCAGTGCCAACAGGAAAACATAAACAAGCGGTAAAACCAAAGGAATGGAAAAATGGTAAGACGCCCATGACAACATCATTCGTTTGGACATTCGCCACCTGATAAAATCCTTGAATATTTGAAAAAATATTCCCATGCGTCAACATAACCCCTTTAGGTTCACCTGTACTGCCGCTAGAAAAAATAATTGTGGCAATGTCATGCATATTATTGCGATCGCCCTTCACACAGTCACGCACGATCAACCAACGGGGTGCCAGCAAAGCCTTTAAAAAGGACAACGTCTTTTCCTTGGAGGTTATCAAGGATTTTAAATCCTCTAACAGATACATCATATCTGTCTTTTCAATTTTAACTTTATCCAGAAATTTCCTGGAGGTGATGATTTGTCTCATCTGACATTGTTCAATACTGTTTGCCAAACTCTCCTTTGAAGCTGTAAAATTTAAATTGACAGGAATTTTACCCGCCATTAATATCGCACCATTCACCAATGAGGCCATCACGCTCGCCGGCAGTAAGACCCCCACTTTCTCTGGATCATTTTCAGAAGGGTTCGGGCGGTTGAACAATTTCCTGGCGATCAACATAACCATGGCCAGGGCCTTTGCATAATTCAGTTCCAGACCGGTGGAATCTGCCACACACAGCTTAAATGGTCTTTTTTTGGCCTCACGAATGAAGGCCAGAGGCAATTTTTCCTGATATTGGCCACGATAATCAAAGGCCTCTGCGCCCAGCTCTTGAACAGCTTGGCGAACCTGAAAGGCCTTTGCGTTCGAGGGCATCACTTCCCCAAAGGAGACAACAACTGGATACGGAATACGATGCGGCCATTTCCAAAAATACTTTCCTCGCTCATAAGTAAAAATACTGCCCCAAATGCTATCAATATTAACCGGGATAATCGGGGCATCCACCCCTTTCATAATATGCTCAAAACCCCGGTTAAACTGCAGCATATTGCCTGTGCGGGTTAGTACTCCTTCAGCAAAAATACAAACAAGTTCCCCCCGCTCAACAGCTTGCTTAGCCTCATTCATAGACTTTAGAACTTCCCTGGGGGAATCCTTTAAAGAGATAGGAATGGCCTTCATAATTTTAGCTAAGGGGTGCAGCCACGGGATACGATAGATGGGACGATACATCATAAACCGGACATGACGCTGAATAGACGCCATGATCAAAGACGGATCAATATAGGAGACATGATTACAGACCAATAACGCGCCCCCTTTTTCAGGAACGTGCTTCGCATTGACAACCCTTACCCTATACAGAGAATGGGTGAACAGCCAATTTATAAACCTCAAAAATGCGATTGGCCAGCGCCGGCATAAAGAAATCGTGACAAAAATCGAAATAAAACCAAGAACAGAAAAGATGTGCTGCGGATTAAACGACAGAACATTGCTAGATAACATAAGAAACAAAGACGCGACAAGGACCATCAGAGCGTTAAAAATATTCATGACCGCCATATATTTCCCACGATGCTGTTGTGGACTATGATGCTGATAATAGGCGCTCAAGGGAACAATGAACAAACCGCCTGAGACTCCTGTTAAAAATAATTTCAACGCCGCGGTCGTAAAGGATACCCGACCGATTCCTATGGTCAAAAGCGTCACACAAATACCCAGGCCTCCAAGGGGAACCAGCCCAAATTCAATTTTCCCTTCGGAAAGCTTAGCCGCTAAAAAGCTTCCCAATCCTATCCCCAGGGCTGTTGCGACAACCAACAAACTGGTATTCAGGTCCGATAAATCCAAATTATGTCGCGCAAAAATCAACACATTCATTCGGACAACTTGAGCAACGAAATAAAAGAACCCCATCGACAGCAATGTTATGAATAAAATTTTATGTCGACGAATTTCTTTAAACCCTTTGAAAATATTTCGAAAGGGGTTCCGGTCAAATTTTTGTTGGGATAAGCGGACAGCATATTTTTCAATATGTAAACTGGCTAAAAAACCAATCAAAGAAAAAGCGATCAAAATAAAAGAGACGTAGTGCATATGGGCACCAAAAAACTTCGCGACTAAACCACCCGAGGCCATACCTAATATAATGGACAAAAACGTTCCCATCTGCAAATAACCATTGCCTTTGGTGATGGTTGTTTCATCTAATATTTCAGGCAAAATCCCGTACTTCGCCGGACCAAAAAACGCGCTTTGCGTTGTCATAAGAAATAAAACGAAACACATAAAATAAAGATGTCCAGAAGCCAACGCGATAAACCCAAGCAGCATGATAACGATTTCAAAACCCTTTGTGGCGATAATAACCGATCGTTTACGGAAGCGGTCTGAAAGATAGCCCGCATACGGTGACAAGATGACAAAGGGAAGAATAAACACCATGCTTAAGATGCTCACAAAATTTGTCGACGCTTCGGCTGATGGCATCACTCGCAGGGCAAATAAAGAAACAATCATAAAAAATGCGTTGTCATTAAAGGCCCCAAAAATTTGTGTGATCATCAATGCTTTAAAACTTCTGCTATTTGTCGATGTATTCATAACAGCCTCACTTTTTATTAAAAATTAAGTTTTATTAATACCAATTCCATTAAATAATGACCAAAACCAATTCTGCTTTTCAGAATTAAG
>JAIORP010000123.1 GCA_021108075.1 Candidatus Omnitrophota bacterium
TACTCTTTTTTTCTCTTTTACTCAAGCCTCTAACCACAACATTCGATTATATCTCAGATATTTTCGGATCAAACTTGCGGAACATCAATGCGTTTAATAACGAAAACAATTGGTACAATAGAGAATGCAGATGATAGCTGTTAAAAGCTTGGAAATTATTGGGACTGGAAAAAGTGGCTACAATTTTGTTTTGGCTTGACATTTTTTAGAAAAAAGGGTATTATTTGGATATATTAGGTAAAATTTATAAATTATGACGAATTCATATGGATAACATGGACAAAAATGAGATATTTTCTATCCTGAATGACTGGAATTTCTGGCGTCAGGAATTAGACACAGGGGTTGAGAGAGAGGTATATGTAGAGCGTTTTAAGGCCCTTTCCACAAGCAATCAGGTCATTCAGTCACTGGACCCCGGAGGGCGGGAAAGTCTTACCTGATGCGCCAGATGGGGATGGATTTGATAAATAAGGGCGTCAGGAAAGAGAACCTTTTATATGTCAATTTTGAGGATCCACGTTTTTCAGAGCTAGACACAAAACTGATGGAATATATCCTTTCCACCTATAAAGAATTTATGGCTCCCAAGGGTGAACAGCATATTTTCATGGATGAGGTTCAGGAAGTTGATGGATGGGAGAAATGGATACGGATGATGCATGAGTTGAAAAAGGCGAAACTTGTCATCTCAGGGTCAAATGCCAAATTGCTGAGTCGGGAATTAGGGACCTTGCTTACCGGAAGACATCTGGATTTGTCGGTTTATCCGTTATCGTTCAAAGAATTTTTGAAATTTAACGGTATTTTTCAGATGGACAGGATTGATTTGGTGACAAAGGAAACAGAGATTAAGGGATTGCTGCGCAAGTACATTGAATGGGGCTCTTTTCCGGAGGTGGCGCTGTCAGAACAAAAAAAAGAAATTCTCCTCAACTACTTTGGTGACCTTGTGGAAAAGGATTTATTGCGCCGATTCCGGGTGCGTAAATCCTCAGCAATGAAGGCCCTTATTAAATATTACCTGAGTAATGCCGGAAACTTGACGACATATTCCTCCATTGAGAAATTTCTCAAATTATCAGCAGACACAGTGGAGAAGTTTTCCGGTTATTTTGAGGATGTGTACCTGATCTTTTTCCTTAAACGCTTTTCATTTAAGGTGCGGGAGCAGGAAAAAAGTCCCCGCAAAGTCTATGCGATAGATACGGGTTTGTGTAATGCCGTTGGTTTTCGTTTCTTTGATAATATCGGGAAGCTTGTTGAGAATATTGTCTTCTTGGAATTGCAGCGCAGACAGGCTATTCATCCCGAATGGGAGCTGTATTACTGGAAGGATGAGCATCATCGTGAAGTGGATTTTATCATCAAGAAAAATAAACAGGTTGAAGAGCTGATACAGGTTTGCTGGAATATCAATGATCCCAAGACAAGAACACGGGAAACACGAAGTTTATTAAAGGCGATGGATCAATTCGGGAAAAATGAAGCCAGCATAATCACGGATGAACACGAGGCGGTTGAAGATGTAAAGGGCAAGAAGATAGCGTATGTGCCGCTTTGGAAGTGGTTGATTTCTTGAATTATATAAAGTTCTCTTAACGGACCTGCTGTAATGTGAAATAGTGACAGCAGTGATCGGATAAATCGTCTGTTGGAGGAAAGTTGTTATGTGATTTGCTAGAGAAACGGGAGGTTGGTTGTATCCTGCGTTCTAACATTGATGAAGTGTTGCTCGACGTATGTGAGTTTGCGATGATAAAAGACAGACCGGAAATATCAAAACAAGAATAAGCATCAGCGAATAGTACTTCGACTACATTGAAATTATCTTTTGATAATTTCAATTCCGCGCGGCATTTGTACTGAGCCATTAAAATCGCGACCCGTAATTTTAATGTTGTCGAAGTCGTAGAACCAATCTCACCATATTGCTTGCCCGGCATCCTTACCCCCACCACCCCCGGTCCAGGCACCGGTACTGGATCGCCTCGGCGATATGGTTCGGCACAATCTCGTCGTAGTCGGCCAGATCGGCAATGGTTCTTGCGACCTTGATGATGCGGTCGTGGGCGCGGGCTGAGAGCTGCAATTGTTCCATCGCCTCCTGCAAAAAGTTCTGGCATTCTTTTGATAACGGACAGAATTGTTTGATCTGGTTGTGCTCCATATGGGCGTTGGCAAAGGTCGATAAGTTAACCGATTCAGTGGCGTCACTGCGCGCGCTTTTTTTACTCTCAGAGTTGAAGCGCTCCAATTGTCTTTGCCTCGCCCGTGTCGTGCGTTCTTTTATTTCCGCTGATGTTTCAATCTGGACGTTATCCCGCGCCATCAATTCCTGCGGGCGCAAACTCGGCACCTCCAGATGGATGTCGATGCGGTCCAGCAAGGGGCCTGATATTCTCGACATGTATTTTTGGATTTGCTGTGACGTGCAGGTGCATTTTTTGCGGGGGTCGCAGAACCAGCCGCAGAGGCAGGGATTCATCGCGCAAATAAGCATGAATTGGGCGGGGAAACAGGTGGTTTTGGCCGCGCGGGCAATGGTCACACAGTTGTCTTCCAACGGTTGCCGCAATGCCTCAAGCACATTGCGCCGGAATTCGGGCAATTCATCCAGAAATAAGACACCGTGATGGCTAAGGGTGACTTCGCCGGGCTTGGGATAGGATCCACCGCCGATGATCGCCACGTCAGAGGTTGTGTGATGCGGGGAACGGAACGGCCGGGTCGCTTTGATGCGGTCTTTGTTCTTGATCAGGCCCATGATGGAATGGATCATGGTGGTCTCCAACGCTTCTTCCAGCGACATGTCCGGCAGGATGGTCGGCAGGCGTTTGGCCAGCATGCTTTTTCCACTGCCCGGAGGGCCCAGCATCAGGGCGTTGTGGGCGCCCGCGGCCGCGATTTCCAGTCCGCGCTTGACATGCGTTTGTCCTTTGACATCTGAAAAGTCTATCGTGTAGCGGTTGGCATGCCGGATAACCTGTTGCGCGTCAATCCTGAATGGAGTCCGGTCTTGCTCATCGCTCAGCAACCACACCACATCGGCCAGTGTTCTGGCAGGATAAATATCGATCGTTTGGGCCAGGGCCGCTTCTTTGGCATTGGCCTCAGGCACAATAAGCCCTTTGAAGCGACTGTCTTTCATTCCTGCCGCGATGCAAAGAACACCTTTAACCGGTTTAATTTGCCCGTCCAGCGCGAGTTCCCCTAAAAAAGCGTAATCCTTAAGATCACGCCCGAAGTCTAAATGTTCCGTGGCCGCTAAAATGCCGATGGCCATGGCAAGGTCAAATGAGGGGCCTTCCTTGCGCACATTGGCCGGGGACAAATTGACCGTGATGCGCTTAAATCCATAGGTATAACCACTGTTTCTTAAGGCTGAACGGATACGTTCGCGGCTCTCCTTGACAGCATTATCCGGTAGCCCGACGATGATGGTGCCCGGAAGTCCTTTCGCGGCATCCACTTCGATGGTTACAAGAAATGGGGTGAGGGCATTGATACCGTAACTGTATGTTTGAGCGAGCATTTATAAACCTCCATGTTTGATCGGTGCAATCGTTATGTCCGTATTTGATTTTTGTGTTGCAGTGTGGCAGTTTATTTGTTGTTAAATCCAGGAGGCTGTCCGAAAATAGAATTTTTGTTCAGAACAAGGCGTGAGACGAGAGAAAACCACAGTCGTACATGTGTGCGTTGAGGATTTTTTCGAGTTTCGCAACGCGGGACTGGACAAAAACATCATTCCCGGACAGCCTCCTGGATGGATTCAGTTCTCCGGCGTTTATATCTCCTCTCGACTGAATAGATCTATTTTCGCGGTATCCACCTTGATTGTAACAAGAAAGGGGGTAAGGACATTCATGCCGTAACGGTCTATTCGCGCGGGCAAAAGAAACCCCTTTTGTTGTTGTTAAGCCGCTATCCCGACAGTTTTGTTCCGATTCAGCAGGGATTAAAGGTTATCTCTCTATAGGGCTTAAGGTTTTGGCACATCAAAATGGTTGATGAAAATTTAATATTGAATGGCAAATGAGGTGTTTTTGAGGATGACTTAACCTAGCATAAATTTGATTTATCGTCAAGTTTTGGATAAGGGAAAAGCCTTGCATTTTTTTATGGCGCGATTATAATGTAGGTTAAATTACGATATTTCTTTTATTTCGATAACTTCAAAATAAAATATTGATTTTTTTTAACCATAACAGCCTGTTCAGGTCAGGGGATTGCATTTGAAACCGTTATTTAGTAATAAGATTCTTATTATTACTATGTTGATATGGGCGATCGCTCAAGGTATAAAAGTTGTTCTGGGGATTATTCGGGAGCGCAGGTTTAATTTTAAGTGGTTTATTGGAACGGGTGGAATGCCATCCAGTCACGCGGCTGGGGCAACGGCTTTAGCAACAACCTGTGGTTTGGAAGCGGGTTTCGACTCTGTTTTATTTGCCATCGCCACTGTTTTTGCCCTGGTCACCATGTTTGACGCGCAGGGCGTTCGGCGTTCGACCGGTCAACAGGCAGCGATATTGAATCAGATTTTGGATGATATGTATTGGAAGGGAAAAGTTGAAGAAAATCGGTTGATCGAACTGATCGGGCACACGCCTTTACAGGTTGTTGTCGGCGGTTTTTTGGGCGGATTATTAGCCGTAATTTTTTATAAATTGTGGTAGGATTCATACGGGAGTATGTCATAATATAGCACTTATATTTTACAGGCATTTTTCGGTCCGGTTCCAACGTGGATTAAATTCCCGCGAAGCCACAAGCCCTGATTTGTTTTCCTGTTGAAAGGTGTCGCGCGAAACAGAACCGTTAATCAGGATGTTATACCAAATCCATTAATAAATTGTTCTATCTTAATTCTGAAAAGCAGAATGGGCTCTGGTCATTATTTAATGGAATTGGTATTACTGGGTTTTTGTCAATCATCTGTATTTTTTTAGAAATAAATCTTATCGTCCGGGTTGGAGTTAAAGATTTCTCATGAGGCAGGCTCCAACTCAATGGAGTAAAAAATCCGGGTTAAAATTATTGTGATAGTTAAGGAGGATGAAAGGTGGATAGACGATTTCTTTTTCTCATAGGTGGAATAGTTCTTATTATTGCGATTTTTATCGGGATTCCAAAAAAGAAAAATATTGATGACAATCCGCCTGTGGGTGTCCAGCAACAGGATGACCCTGCCGCCCTGGAAATTTACGAGCAGGCACAATTGCTCAGGGCAGACCGTAAATTGCTTGAGACGAAGAAGCTTTTAGAGCAATTGTTGAATGATTATTCTGATTTTCAGCAAATCGAACGCATCCAGGAGGAATTAGAAGCGGTCAACATGGAAATCATCCATTCGAATATTCCGACCGAGCAATCAATTGTTCATACGGTCAAGCGCGGGGATACCTTAGGGGCCCTGGCTAAAAAATTCGGAACAACGGTCGAGTTGATCAAAAAGAACAATAATTTACCAAGCGACATGATCCGCATCGGCCAAAAATTACGGATATGGACGGGAAAATTTAATATTTTTGTTGATAAATCTCAGAATATTTTGATTTTAAAAAATAAAGAAGACGTTGTTAAGGTCTATAGTGTGTCCACCGGCGAAAACAATAGCACTCCTGTCGGTGATTTTAAGATAACGACCAAGCTGGTGGATCCGGTCTGGTTTAACCGTGGTGTCGTTGTTCCGCCGGAAAGTCCGGAAAATGTCTTGGGCAGCCGTTGGTTAGGTTTTAATATAGAGGGCTATGGCATTCATGGGACGACTGAACCGGGAACAATCGGACAACAGGTGACAGCCGGTTGTGTGCGCATGCGTGATCAGGAAGTCGAGGAATTGTATAGTATTATTCCATTAGGCACGCGTATTAAAATTGTGGATTAGCACGGACCGATGAAAAGGAGATATTATTTTTTCGGGTGAAACACGTAGAGAAAGGTTGAGAAATTTTTTATGAGTACTCTGGATTTTGAAAAACCGATTATTGAGTTGGAGGCCAAAATTAAAGAGCTGGCGGTCTTTAACGCGGATCAAAAAATAAAATTAGAGCCGGAATTGAAGAAATTATCCGATAAGTTGGATAAGATGAAAATAGAGATTTATTCTAATCTATCGGTCTGGCAGAGAATACAAATCGCGCGCCATTCACAACGGCCATACACCCGGGATTATATACGAATGATGATGCAAGACTTTGTCGAAATCCGTGGCGATCGTGAATTCGCGGATGATGCCGCGTTGATTGGCGGTTTCGCCAGGATCGATGATATCAATGTTATGGTGCTTGGACATCAAAAAGGCCGGGATACCAAGGAAAACCTGATGCGCAATTTTGGTTGCGCCCATCCGGAAGGTTATCGTAAAGCTATGCGGTTGATGCGTCTGGCTGAAAAATTTAATTTGCCGGTCGTCATTTTTATTGACACCCCTGGAGCTTATCCGGGGATAGGGGCGGAAGAGCGTGGTCAAGCCCAGGCGATTGCTTCTAATCTTTGTGATATGACCCGGCTGACGGTTCCCATTGTCGCGACGGTGATCGGTGAAGGAGGTAGCGGGGGCGCGATCGGGATCGGTGTGGCCAATAAAGTCTTTATCCTTCAACATTCGTATTATTCCGTGATTTCCCCGGAGGGTTGTGCGTCCATTTTATGGCGCAATGCCGTCAAAGCCCCCCTGGCCGCGGAGGCGTTAAAGATCACCGGGGAGCATCTGGTGCGGTTTGGTATCGTGGATGATGTGATCCCTGAACCCCTGGAGGGTGCGCACAAGGACCCTGAATTTGTCGCGACGCATTTGAAAAAAGTTATCCTGGAAAGTATTCGGGAATTAAATCAATTGTCAGAAAAAGAATTGCTCGACCAGCGATATAATAAATTTCGTCAAATGGGCGTGTTTAACGAGCCTCAGAAAAAACAAACACCTTCTTCCGGGTAGTATGGTTTAGCCTTGCCGCGTGCGTGACATTCCCCTCGGGAAAGACCGGGATGTCGCGACCGAAAATGAATGGTTATTTATTTTAAGAAAAATTATGTCACCAATATGTCTAAACAGGATATTAGAAACTTTTCGTTTGAATCATTATCTGATTATATCGCAGACCTAGGCGAAAAAAGATTTCGCGCGCAACAAATATCTGAGTGGATTTATAAAAAAAACATTTCAAGTTTTGATCATATGTCCAACCTCCCGGACCTGCTCGTGCGCAAGCTCAATTCCGATTTTCAATGCTTATTATTAACGGTTGTCAAAAAACAGGTGTCTGAGGATGGAACCTTTAAGTTCCTATTCGCGTTAAACGGAAATGAATACATTGAGACGGTCGTAATACCGACGGAAAAACGTATGACGATATGTCTATCAACCCAGCTCGGCTGCAAATACGGTTGCCGATTTTGTGCCAGTGGCCTGATCGGATGGCAGCGCCATCTGACGGGTGCAGAAATTGTCAACCAGATCATAACGGCCCAGGTCCTGCTGGATAAAAAGATGACGCATGTCGTTTTCATGGGGATGGGGGAGCCGTTGGACAATGTGGAAGAGGTGCTTAAAGCGATCCATTTGATCAATGGCAAGCAGGGGCTGGGTATCGCTGCTCGCCGGATAACAATATCAACCTGCGGGATTATACCGGGCATCAAACGGCTGGCTGAAGAGAACATGCAGTTTGAGTTGGCGGTTTCTTTGCATGGTTCAAGTGATAAGGTCCGCGATGAGCTTATACCGGTCAATAAAAAATATACGTTGAAAAAGTTGATCCAGGCCTGTCATGATTATGTCGCCCGAACGAACAGGCAGATTACTTTTGAATACATCCTGTTAAAAGATTTAACGTGTACAGAATCGGCCGCGAAAGAGTTGTCGCGTTTACTGAACGGTTTGTTGTGCAAACTTAATTTGATATTATACAACCCGGTTCAAGAGTTGTCCTATAAGCGCCCGGGCCGGAGAGATGTGGCCATTTTTCGGAAAAGGTTAAGTCAGTTGGACATTCACGCGACGATGCGCCGGGCTCGCGGGCAGGACATTACGGCAGCCTGTGGGCAATTGCGGAGGCAAACACAGCGCGAAAGTGAGTTGTTGAATGATAATGAGACGTGAACGCGGCATGATAAACTAATACACAGTGAATCTCCTCGCAGCAGAGCTCGAGGATTTCACTCCATTAAAAATGATTTGTTTAACCCATTAAAGAGGCTATGACAATGCGAAATTTAGATACCCCAAGATGGTTTGATTTCTTTGGTCAACGTAAAAGAAATTATTTTCTTCTGGCGCTATCGATTTTTATTGCCTATTTCAATAAATTTCAGAATGCTTTTGTCCTGCACGATTTTGATGTGATTTTCAACTGGGAGCTTATTAAGCCGTTAAGAAATATCCCGATGGTCTTTACATCAACAGATTACCCCCTGGGATTTGAGGGGATGTACGCGCCGTTAAAAACATTTTTATACATTTTATTCCATAATGTTTTTGGCACGAACCCTTTTGGGTATCATTTGCTCGGGATTTTTGGCCATATCGTGACCGCGATCGTGGTTTATCAGATTTTGTTTTTTTTGATGAAAGACGACCGCCTGAGTTTTTTCGGGGCGGCCCTGTTCGCTCTGCACCCCGTTCAGACAGCGATGGTGAACCCGATGAATCAGGTCGGGGACGTCTGGGGGTATGTTTGCTATTTCTTAGCCTTTCTCTGTTATGTCCGCTCTTATGAGCCAAAGAACGAGGGCCGCCGTAAGAGTTATATGATTTCGATTGGCGCTTATGCCGCGGGTGTTTTCTTAGCCCCGAATTTTATCCATTTGCCGGTTTTATTTTTCATCTACGACGCCATGTCTGATGATATTAAAGTCGATTCGACCTCTCGAAAAGGGATCGTTATGCTCAAACGGTTATTGCCATTTGTTGTGGTCGCGGGCGCGTACATGGTTTTAAAGTTCGGCGTGACCAGCTTCATCTTTGTCCATAAAGCTGTTTTTGATAACAGTTACCAAACGTTCCTCCTCAAATTGTTAGCCTCAGGGCGTTACCTGCTTGTCTTGTTCATGCCGCAATTTCTCGCCTACAACCCGGCCTTATCAAAAGATATTTACGCTTTTGGCGTTCAGGACTTTAGTAAGATGGAATTTCTTTTTCTGTCTTTATGGGATATTCCTATTTTGCTTATTTTAGGTTGTATTGGCATTATGGTATATTTTCTTGTTCAATCTTATAACAAAAGCCGGCTGGTATCTTTTGCGTTGAGTTGGCTTCTATTCGCCCCGCTACCGTTTATTGTCCTGCCCACAGAATATCTTTATGCTGAGAGCTATTTGTACGGGGTACTGTTTGGTTTTTGCCTGATGTTGGCCGCGTTGATCCAAATGTTTTTTCAACATGAGGGGAAGTCTTTATTGAAAAAGATGGGTTATCTGTATATCGCGGGTTTGCTCGCGCTGATGTTTCTTTACGCCGGGCGGATTATGCAACGGAATAAAGACTGGCGGAACAATATTTCTTTCTATTCTGCCGCGATTAAAGATAATCCGACCTATTTTCGCCTGCGCTACGAGTTGGGCGTTGCCTTATTGCAATACCAACAACCACAGGCGGCCGTGGAACAATTCGCGCGGACATTAGCCCTGAAACCGGATTTTACTGTGGCCTATCTCGACATGGCGGAATCGTTTATGATGTTGAACCGGGATAAACAGGCGATTGCGGTGTTGGAAGAAGCGATTACCGTTGACCGGGAGTTTGCGGACGCTCATTATAACCTGGCCGGGCTGTATGCGAAATGGGGGATGTATAAAAAGGCCAAGGCCGCGTCCGTTGTTGCTGTCACGCATTATCGCCGGCAAGAAGGGGAAACAAAGGCGATGTTTATGAAACAACGTTTTGAGCGCTATGCGATGAGCGTCCTTCGAAAAAAAGTGAAGGAATTTGGTCGGATGGCCGAAGACAGGCGCCAGACCGGACAAAAAGACGCAGAATAAGTTTTTTGTGGGGAAGCCGTTGATGAAACTCCTTTAACGATGGCTGAATATAAATATGATAGAAGGAGATAAAGCCACGGTCTAGAGAAGGCCGTGGTGCTCTATTGTTACTCGTCTATGAATACGCGTTTATTGAAAAAATATTTTTCAATCCCTTTGACGTACCCGCAGATTTTTTTAAGCATCGTGGGGATTGTCGCTATCCGCGTTGTTCTTGAATGGTTGTTATTGGATTTTCCCATTCAACTCAATGGTTTTCAGGATTATGCTCGCTTTTTTTTAGAAAATATATATTTTTTCCTTATCGTGATGCTGGTTGTTTGCGCCTTTATATCTGTTCTATGTCATCTGTCCCTTAAAAAATTGATGAATTTTGGCGTGAAGATGTACCCGATCATGTGGTTGCCGCCCATTTTTGATGTGATCTTTTACAGCCGGCAGGAAGGTTATTATTATAGCCGGGCTGAAAATTTTTTGTCGAATATCCTGACTTTTTCTTTTGGCTCCGTGGACGCGACGCATGGTCTTGTCTTCGAATTTTTGTTGGCCATCATCTTTGTGATGGTTTTTATTTACATTCAAACCAGAAGCATTGTGAAGACCGTGGTCGCCGGGGTGTTTATTGACGTGTTCGTGTTTTTTATTTCGACACCGGACCTGGTGTTCGGACCGGAACAGGCCAGTTATGTTAATGATTTTTTTCTTCCGTTGTATTATTTTTTCCCTTTTGTTATCTTGTTGGTCGCCTTTCTTTATTTCTTTGACGATCGAAAACTCAAGGCCCTGTTTTCGAATTTACGTTTAGCGCGGGCAGCCGCTTTTGTCCTGGCTGTTGTGATGGGGGGGATCGCGCGCTATAAGGCGACAAATGAAATTTATCCCTTTACGATTTTTTTAGGCAGCGTTGCCGCGTTTTATTTCTGGGAAGTCTGTGTTATTGTCAACGATATCTTCGATCTTGAGATTGACACGGTTACCAATACCGACCGGCCCCTTGTCCAGAATGTCTTTACGTTAGAGGAGTACTGGTTGTTAGCCGGTCTGTTAACACTGTTGTCGTTATCTTTTGCTTTTGTTATCAATTATGTGGTTGGCCTGCTTGTGCTTTTTGCGCTTGGCCTGGGATACGCCTATTCTTGCCCGCCATTCCGATTGCGGAAACATTTTGGTGGTTATATCGTGATCGGCCTGGCCTTGAGCCTTTGTTTGTACGTCGGTTTTTTCGCGGTGAATCCATACACCGTCGTTCCCTTGAAATTTATATATTTCACGGTTTTTGTCTTCATTTTTGGGTCGGTCCTGCCTTTGGCCAAAGATATTAAGGACATTGAAGGGGATAAGTCGCAGCATATTGTGAATGTCTTCACATTGTTCCCCCGCGATAAAGCTAAAAAGATTGTGATGGGCATTCTGTTCTGTGTTCTAAACCTGCCAGCTTTTTTTGGTTATTCTTTCGTGATTATTCCGCTGAGCGTCCTCGCGTTATGGATTTTTTATAAATGGGAATCGATCCGCGTTATTTATGTGGTGGGGATGCTGATCACGTGTTTTTTATTTGTCCTGTTGTTGCCGGATTATGCCCCTTTGTTGGAGATCAACAAAGACATCAGTGATTTTAACAGCAAACAGCAGCATCCCTATAATTATGTGATTGTTATTAACAGAATGAACCAGGTCAAAGGTGTTGTTTTTGAGCGGAATGGATGGTTGATCCTGCAATCGTTGTTAAGTCCATACACGCGAATGAATAAGTATGAGCGGATTATTTGGAATCCCGCGGGGCCTAAAAAAACGGACGGTTTTCTTTCCTGGTGGCCTGGAGTCAAACAGAAATTGTATTTCAGCAATAAGGACCCCCTTGCGGTTGATTATCATGTGGATGTGACCATGTGGATGTTAAAACGCGGGAAGAATTTGTTGGCGGAAAAAAGACTGAAGTCTTTTTTAGGTGTCGCGGCTCTGGATCAACCTTTTCAAAAAGCCTGTGCTGACGTCAGTTGCCAATCAGATTTTATTGTTCGTGCCTCACAGCCCTCCGCAAGTCAACGTTCCATGGATATTCTGACGATGGCCAATGTTCTTTCTTCCCTGGAGCCAAACACAAAATATGCTCATGTCGTCAAGGAGGAAAACCAACGGTTGATTAATCATATTATTGAGAATTTAGACTATCCGTCCTTCATGCCGTATATCGAACCAGTGGTCGTGGAAGAATTCCTGTTGTTGTTTTACGACCAGGAATTTATACCTTTCTTGACGGAAAAAGCGCGCGCGAGATTGCGACAAAGTTTTCAGAAAAAATATGCCGGTCTGGGGTCGTCACCGGCGGGATTGCTCATGACCGCTGAAGGCGAAAGCATCGCGCACACACAGGTTGTCGCCGTGAACCATGTGTTGCCGGTTTTGATGGTAGAATATGCCAGAGAGCATTTTAAATTTTTATCAGTTCAGGACCAATAAGGAATGGAATGAGCCTCTTAAAAAGAATCATCACGTTTATGCTGGCGTTTTGCAGCATTGTCTATGAGTTGTTGCTGGCGCAGACACTGGCGGCTTTTCTGGAAAACACGGTGTTGCGCTACAGTATAACGATTGGCTTATATATGTTTGCCATGGGAATGGGGTCGATGCTGATTAGCGAGAAGCAACTGAAGCGTCCGGTCATAAGTTTATTGACGACAGAGATCGCGTTATCTGTCGCCGGAGGGTTTTCTGTCATCCTGTTGCACAGTGTCCATGCCCTGTTGCCCGGGCGGATCATATTTTTAGTCGCGGCGCACGCGTTGATGATTCTGGTCGGATTTCTAACCGGTTTTGAAATACCGTTATTGCTGGCCTGGAAGGAAAACGGCTTGCCGTCTTCTGAATTTAAAATTTTGGGCGTGAATTATTTTGGCGCTTTTATCGGCGCTATTTCATTCGCTTTTATTTTTTATCCCCTGATTGGTTTGCTCCCGTCAGCTTTAATTGTCGGCGGGATCAACGCCCTGGTGGGAACGTCATTGATTTTCAAACAACGAGACGTGTCCTCCGGACAGGAGGCCCGTTTCAGAACACGCTGGATTATTCAGCTCATCTTTTTTTTCGTGTTGATGATCGTTGTTGTCCTGTCAGGTCACTTGAATGAATTTTTTATAAACCTTTACTTAAGGTAAGAAAAAATGGAAGAAAAACAAAATATTTTTGGTTGTCATTACATTGTCGAATACATCGGATGCGACACCGAAAAATTGAAATGGTCAGCTCCGGTTGAAGAGGCGTTGCTTGAATCCGCGCGTTTGAGCCAGGCCACGATCAAACAACATGCCGTTCATCAATATGAACCGAATGGCGTGAGCGGGTTTATTTTTATTGCCGAGTCCCATGTGTCTGTGCACACGTGGCCGGAAAGTCAATATGTTGCTTTTGATGTGTTGACGTGCGGCGAGAAAATGGACTCGCAGGTCATTATCGACTACATGCGTGATTTTTTTAAGGCTTCGAAAACGAATGTTCAAAAGATCCTGAGAGGTTTCTAGTATGTCGATCCCGTCAAAGTATCATTATTCCATCATTTTGTCGATGACGTTCGTCCTTGCGGCCTGCAGCCTGCTGTATGAATTGCTTTTGGCCCAGACGATCAGTTTTCTGGCCTCACACACGGTTATGTGGTACAGCTTGACGATCGGCATTTACATCGCCGCGATGGGCTGGGGCGCTTTCTGGTGTGAGCGGGTTGTTGGGCGTTTCGAGCAAAGTGTTTTGCTGTTACGCGTTGAGTTCGCTTTATGCGCTCTGGGCTCTTTATCCGTTTGTGTGATTTATTTTTTTCATTTATGGGCCAGTTATTTTTGGATCAACGGCATCATGGTCGGCCTGTATGCCATCCCTTTCTTTCTCGCGTATCTTTTTTTCGTCGTGAGCATCGGGGTCCTAAGTGGCTGGGAATTTCCCCTGTTAATGAAAATGGCACAGGATATTAAGGACGATGAACGCGTGGTGAATAAGATTTTGGCGATGGACTACTTCGGTTCTTTGACAGCCGGATTAATTTTTCCGCTTGTTTTATTGCCGCATTGTGAACTGATCACCATTGGTTTTATAACCGCCCTGATCAACCTTCTCATCGCGGGGCTGATTTATTTTTGTTACGCGAAACCCCATCTTAAAAAGTTTTATGGCCGGTTGTTAGCGGGCCTGGGCTTGTTCTTGCTGTTTTGTTTTATCCGCCTGGATGCGGTTCACCAATATTTTTTGCAGAAATTTTATTATTATGAAGAGCAGATGGAGACGCTGGCCGATGTTTTAAAGCCCATGAAGGGTTTCCCTGCGGTAGAACGTGTCAGCTCCGCGTACCAAAAGATTGATCTCGTCCGGTCACCGTCCATGCCGTCGCCTTTCGGCGAGTTGATTGAAATTTACAGCCGTAAATATCAACAACAGCCCCGGTTGCCCCGTGATTATGTGCTGTATATCGACGGTATATTTCAATTTTGGACAAATTTTGAGGAGCTGTATCATGAATATTTTGCCCACATCCCTGTTGTGCTGAATGACCAGGTTCCTGAGTCTGTCTTGATCCTGGGAGCTGGAGACGGGTTGTTGTTGCGCGAAATAATCAAATATCAGCAAGTGAAAAGAATAACCTTGGTGGATATTGATGCCATGGTTGTTGAATGGGCCCAAACACATCCGGTTATGGCACAAACCAATCAGAACGCCTTTGATGATCCCCGCGTGCGGGTTTTAATTGAAGACGCGTATCAATTTGTCCGGCGGACAGATGAAAAATATGATGCGATTTATATGGACTTTCCCGCCCCGGAAAATTATCACATCAGCAAATTGTATAGCCGTGAATTTTACACGTTTGTTCGAAAGTCATTGAAACCGGATGGGTATGTTGTGCTGGATGCGCCATTTTTAGCGATGAAGGGCAACACGTCTGCTCTGGCCAGGGACCCTTTTGACGCGGATTGGTTGGTTTACTATCACACGATAAAAGCGGCAGGGTTTCAGACGGTCAAACCGTTTTTTACCCGTTTGGAGAATGATCAACCGCAAGCGTTAAAAATTTTGAAGGATCAAATCGGCGACGCGCATCGTTTAATCGTGCGTGAAGCCAATATGGGTGGTGCCAGGCAACAAAAAGAAATCATCGGGGCCGACAATATCGCGCGGCATATGCTTGGCGATTTTGTGAATGATTATACCCAGCGTTTTGTCATGCTCAGGGCGGATTCCAGGGATTTGAACATGGTTTATAAAGATTTTGGAATCACTTTTGATGTGCTGGACAAAAAACGGTTTGAGCTTTCGGTCTCGGGGCCGCAGGGCCAGGATTTTCAGCAAACACTGAATAAGAAATATTTGAATTCGGTCATGCGTCCGGTTATTCCGGATTTGTCGAACTGGTATACCCTTAAGATCATTTATTGACGCGCTTGTTGTCGGGTGTCTTCCTGAGAGTTTACGGCTATCGGAAGCCTCTTCGCGTTCCCTGGAGAAGATGTTATTTTTTATTTAATCAGATATAATAATAGTACAGCTGTCGTTACGAGTGCAATAATACCAATTCCATTAAATAATGACCAAACCCAATTTTGCTTTTTAGAATTAAGATAGAACAATTTATTAATGGATTTGGTATAACAAATTAATTTTTGCACTAAAGGGGTGTGGGGGGAGATCGTCCCCACGCTTTTGGGGGTGCTTAGTCCCGCCGGAGGTGGGACGCCGAAGGGGGACGAGTCCCCCTGGCGGAAGTGGCTCGCTTATGAAAAAATTAATTTAGCGAGACACTGGATGGGATAAAAGTTGGAGTTCTTATGCGTGTTACGTTTGTTGGCATTGGCTGGGAGAATTTAGGGATCAGTTTGCTGTCGGCCCTGGCGAAAAGAGAAGGTCATACGGTTTCTTTGGCGTATAGCACGGCTCTTTTTAATGACCGTTATAATTTATGCGTTCCGGGTCTGGCGCGGTTGTTTGATGACCGTAAGCAGGTTCTCGACATGATCCAGGCGCAAAGACCGGATGTCGTGGCCTTTTCGGCCATGACATCGACGGTGCAGTGGATGCTGGGGATCGCTCAAGACGTAAAGGCCCTCAACCCGGATATCAAGACGGTCTTCGGCGGCGTTCACGTTTCCGCTGTGCCGGATCAGATGCTTCAGTATCCCTGCGTTGATTATGTTTGCATCGGAGAAGGCGATATCGCGTTCCCCCTGATCTTACGGCAAATAGAGCAGGCACAGGAGATGCGTCCGATTGTGAACACCTGCTACAAAACCGCTGATGGCCGTGTGATTAAAGGAGCGGGAAATGTTTTTATCCGGGACCTCGACAGCCTGCCGTTTTTTGATAAAACCATATGGGAAGAGCACATCCGTATTGCCGACGTGTATTTTACGCTTTCATCGCGAGGATGCCCATATCAATGCACATATTGCTTTAACAATTATTATGCCGGGCTGCATGGGGCGTCAACCAAACAATTTATGCGGCAGCGCAGTGTGGATCACATGATGGGAGAACTGCTCCAGGCCAAAAAGAAATACCGGGTGAAGTTTATCGATTTCGAAGATGATATCTTTATCATGAATCAGGACTGGCTGGAATCTTTTTTAGACAGGTATAAACGGGAAATATGTTTGCCTTTTCACTGCAATGTTCACCCGGTGTTTGTTAACGAACGCAATGCCCGTATATTGGCTGATGCCGGCTGCCAGTTCGTTCAAATGGGGATTCAGTCCATGGATGATGACTATAAGCGGCAGGTTTTAAGGCGTCAGGACCGGACAGAGCATATCGAAAAGGCTTTAGGGGTTTTGCATAAGAACCATTTAAAGGTCAAAGCCGATCATATGTTCGCGTTGCCGGCAGAACCTTTGGACGCTCAAGAAAAGGCCATGGCCGTGTACCGCCGGCAAACCCCTTACCGCATTCAAACTTTTTGGACGCATTATTCCCCGGGGCTTGCCTTGAATCAGTATGCCCTTCAACAGGGGATCCTGTCCTTGGAGGAACTTGAAAAGATTCATAAGGGGTTGGAGACCAATTTTTATCGTGAAGGACATAACCTCTCAAGAAAACGTCAGAAGTATTATGGCGCATATGAAGCCTATTTTAAATTGTTGCCGTTACTGCCAGCCTCTTTGAGGTATAAGGTCTCTCCCAGGATTTTTTTCCCTGTACCCATCGGCTTGACGCATCTTTTCATGCTGGTTTTTGATGTGACGGCAGGATTGTTTAAGGCCAATCCGGATCATTGGGGTTATGCCAGACATTATCTTTATCATCTTGGGAAATCCATAGGGCGCTGCTTTGGTTTGAAGTTTGGTCCGGCGACTAAAATTCATTCGGATGCGTTTGGGAAAAACACCCGTAACAATAAAGTTAAACCCGGGGCTGTTACACCGGCGGTTCGATCGTAAAGATTATGCGTATATGGCACAACATAAAATCCATTCCACAAAACCCCGGAGCTGGTTTGATCGCTGTCCTGCTTTTTACGGCGCTTCTTTTTTCAAATGGATTTTTTAACGGGTTTATTTTAGATGATTGGGATTATATTCATGGTTGGCCACTCATTCAGAGTTGGGAGAATTGGCCGGGATTCTTTGTGAACTTTCAATCGCCGAAGGGGCAGGAAGGGGTTTATTCGCCCTTCAAAACCGTTTTGCACGCGCTGAATTATCATTTGTTTGGACGCCGGCCGTTAGGCCATCATGTTTTTTCTGTCGGCGTTCATTTGATGATTGTCGCTTTGGTTTATCAACTGTCTTTTCTTTTATCAAAAGAGCGCTGGATCGCGTTTTTCAGCGCGTTGATATTTGGTTTGCATCCTGTGCATGCTATAGCGGCATCCGCGACAGCAGGGGTGGATTTGGTCGGTGTGCTGGCCATGTTTTATTCTTTTTACCATTTGCTTCTGTTCTATGAACAAGAGACCGTGTTTAAGAAAAAGCATTATTTATTATCTGTTTTTTTCGCGTTCATCGCTATTTATACGACAGAGCTGATGGTGTCTATTCCGGTTTTGTACGCCTGGTTTATCATCTGCATGAGCCCTCGAAAAAAAATGAAACAGGGGCTTCAGCAGATTCTCCCCTTTTTGATTCTGGTTATCAGTTATGTGTTCGCTAAATATTTCGCGGTCGCGCGGATTAGCCGGGGAGGATATTTATTCGATAGCCCGTATTTAACCTTTTTAGTGATGATCAAATCTTTTGCAAAGTATATCCTGATTTGTTTTTTTCCGGTTGTCCTCACGCATAATCATGTTATTTCTCCGGGTATTTTCTCCTTTGACGCCTCAGATTTTGATCCGCAGGCGGTCATGGCGCAATCTTTATTCGATGTCAGAGTCTTGCTGTCGCTTTTATTGCTCCTGGCGGCACTGGCGTTAATTATCTTTTTCTGGAAAAGCCAAAGACGTTTGTCGTTCCTGGTCGGCTGGTTTTTTATCTGTTTGGGGCCGACATCCCAGATCATTCCAACCAGTGTTTATTTTGGAGAGAGATATCTTTACCCGGGGTCGTTCGCGTTCTGCCTGTTATTCGCCTATTTTTTGTACGGTGTTCTTTTTCAATGGAACCTGCGGTCCAGACAAAAACAAATCGTGCGCGTCCTGGTTTTTTGCTACCTCGTTTTTTTAGTCGGGCGTTTGTTTTTTAGAATTTCTGACGGCCGTGATGACCGGACGGTCTTCCAGGCAGCGGTCAGGGCAAATCCTCGAAGCGCGTTAATGAGGACAGACTTAGGCGCCGCTTATCTGCGGCACGGTCAGCCGCGGGAGGCGCTGAAGACCCTGGAAGAAGCGTTAAAAATTAAAGCAAAGAAACCGGACATTTATTTCCAGAAAGCAGAGGCATATATCCAGCTGAATGACCGGGATGCGGCTATCCATACCCTGCGGCAGGCCATCGCTTTGGACGCGTCTTACAATGATGCCTACTATAATTTAGCAGGGTTGTATGCGATGAAAGGGAACCAGCAGCTCGCAACGACATATTTGAATAAGGCCTTGAATTTATACCGGCAAGCCGGATTAGACCGGGAGGCTGATGAACTAAGACGGACTTTTAACGGGCATTTTCAATTTGAATAAAAAGACAGAATGGATATATGCCGACTAAACCGGAACTTTCAATTTTAATTCCAATATATAATGCGTCAACAATCCTCCCGATGCATGTGAGGAAATTATTAGATTATTTGAACCGAACACCGTACGCTTTTGAGGTGTTGCTCAGGGATGATAAGAGCACCGATCATAGCCTGGAACAGTTGAAAGAATTCGTCCACAAAGACCAACGCGTTAAAGTTTTTCATAACACCTGTAACAGAGGATTGGGCTATACTTTGAACCGACTGATCGGGGCAGCGCAGGGTAAGACTCTGGTCTATTGTGATATCGATTTCCCTTATTCATGGAAAACCATGGATGATATCCTTCGTCAGGTGAAAACGTTTGATGTGGTTGTGGCGTCGCGGTATCTTGAGGCGGCGCATGGCCATGTTCAATGGTACCGCAAGCTTGCCAGCCGGATGTATTACCTGCTGTGCCGGGCGTTATTCCGCGTCCAGGTTCAGGATATCGGTTCGGGGTTAGTTGCTTTTAACGAGAAAACCAAAGAGCGGGTTCATACCCGGGCGAGAGGTTTTGACTTTCATGTTGAATTCTTCGCGCGGGCGCGGCGGCAGGGCCTCAGTGTTAAAGAGATACCCGGAGAAATCTCAGAACATAACCAGATGCACTCTTTTTTAATCTGGCAACATGGTCCAGGGGTGCTCTTCCGGACAATACAATTATGGGTGAAATTATTTGATGAAAGTCCTCTGTCTTAATCTGCCTTATAAACAATCCATTGTGCGGCGTTATACGTGCAGTTATTACGCACCAAACTTTCTTCTGCCTCCGTTAGAGTTGACATATATCGCCGCCTGTATCCGTCAGCAAAAAGACTGTCAGGTGTTTTTATGGGATGCTATCGCCCTGGGGTTGTCTATTGATTATATCCAGAAGAGTATCGGTCGGGAGGATGTTGATGTTATTGTTTCTTTGTTAGGGTTAGAGACGTTTGACGATGATGTGGCCATGATTCAGTCGATAAAGAACCGGCATCCAGGTTTGAAAATCATATGTTGCGGTTTTTGGCCGACGCAGTACCCCCGCGAGATTCTTGAGCATGTGCCTGAAATGGATTATCTTGTGCTCGGCGAACCGGAACGTGCTTCCGCGCAATTATGCGCGGCGTTACAGTCGAAAACAGACACATCGGCTTTGCCACAGACCGCGCAACGGATCGGGCGGCAGGTCGTGGTGGGCGCAACAGACCGGATGATGTCGATCGACCGGCTGCCGTTTCCCGCCCGGGATTTAATTCCGACAAAACCGTATTTTGAGTTCTTTAGTCCGCGGCCGTTCGTCACAATGCTGACGTCCAGGGGCTGCGCCTCAGGATGTCATTTTTGCATTCCGACCTATGGACGTCGTGTGTGTTCCCGGACACAAACGAATATTTTTCAAGAGATAGATGAGGTGGTGGAACAGGGCGGCGTCAAAATGATTCGTTTTATGGATGATGATTTTTGTTATGACCGCAACCGTGTGGCGTCCTTTTGCCTTGAGATGCGAGAGAAGCCGTATCGGGTGGCCTGGAGTTGTTTAACGCGCCCGGACCGTTTGGATGAAAAGATGATTAAAGGCATGAAGGCGGCCGGGTGCTCTCGGGTCTATTTAGGCATTGAGACATTCAGCCCGAAGTTGCAGGAACGCTACAACAAAGTTTTTGACCAGGAGCGTTGCATAAAAAATATTTATACCTTAAAAGAACAGGGAATAGAGGTGAGTTGTTTTTTCTTGCTCAGCGCCTGGCAAACACAAGACGAGTTTGAAAAGGACGTTCATCTCGCCTGCGCATTGCCAATAGATTACATTGTTGTCAGTCAACTGAAAGTCTATCCCGGAACAGCGATGTTTGAGCGGTTCAGTGATGATGTTTGTTTTTGTTTGTTTCCGTACCAACATCAACTGAAGGATCAGCGCAAGGAGGAGCAATTGCTGCGCTGGGAAAAAGAATTTTACCGCCGTTTTTATGCTCGAATAGGCTTGATCGGCCGGATGGGGAAAAGGGTGTGTTTTTATCCGAAAGATTTGTGGCAAGGAACGATAAATTTTTTGAGGTATATGATCCAGGCGCGGGATCAATCAAGCCGAAGAGAGATGTTCACGATTAAATAGCGGGGGGTTAAACGTTATTGACTCTGTAATGTTTTTTGAATAATTTTCTGCATATCCGGATTGTTGATGAGGTCCTGAAATTTTTGATTCCGCATTAATGTTTGTGTGTCTCTCTGCATGAGGGCTTTTATGACCGCGGGGTTTGTCAGCGTTTGCATGACAGCTTCGTTTTCGATCAGGTTTTGAAAGTCTTTTTGTAATCCGGGATCATTTTCCAGGCGTTTTTTCAGGTGTTGCGCCATGGGTTGATTCTTGATGCGTTGCAGATCAGCCAGAGTGGGCGTGTATTTTTGCGATTGGCCGTCCTGTTGGTTTGAGCCCGGGGGCGGATTCTGCTCGGTGATGGATGTGTAGACTTTTTTAGCCGTGCTATCTTCAATGCTAACAATATTGCTTTCCTTTAGGCGGATTTTTCCATAACGGGGGCTTTTAATGATGTAGTGTTCATTCTCGTAAGAGATCACCTCTCCTCTTATGATGGTTCCATTTTTCAGTTTGATGATTCTTTTGACTTGTGCGTGCGCATCAATCGTTGAACTGAGTAAAAGGATCAGAATCAATACAATTATCCGCATGAGGGAGCTCCCGAGTTTTTGTTTTTCAACGGAATAGATCGCTGTTCTGGTTATACATTTTTTCAATGATCCGTATCATATCAGGATGTGACATCAGATATTTGAACCTGGGATTGTTCCCCAGTTCGTTTGGATCGCCGCTTATTAGGCTTTGCATGAATTGCGGGTCGGTGACGATACGGACAAATTCTTCGTCTTTCATCAATTTTTGTAAGTCCGACATCATTTGGGGATCTGAAAGCATTTTGGCCTGTATGTTTTTCACCATCGGCATGTTTTGCAGTTCGTTCATGCTTTTTCCTGATACATTCATATCCCGGAGCGTCTTTATTCCCGGAGTGGAGGCTGGTTGTGTTTGGATGTCAGTGTCTTGAATGCTGATGATATCAGTGTCTTGGATGCGCAGTGTTCCTAAATTTTTTGTTTTGATTTTGTAACTGCCTTGTTGCATGGATAGAATGCTGCCCTTGATAGTCGATCCATCTTTGAGTGTGATGAGGCGAAGTTGTTCGGCTTGAGCTGTTAGAGGTAAACTGATCAGAATGGCAAAAGAGATAATAAGAATTTTTTTCATCGGTACCCCGCTTTTATGTTGTTGTCCGTATTTGTTTTCCCTGAAACTTTTTTCCAACGTGTTGCGCGTGTATTCGTATCTTTCAGTGAACAATGAACTCTTTGATTTGTCGCCTGTTCGTTGCCTCACGCTCTATTTAAGTTTACCGTGTTGAAAATTGAACGTCAATGCTTATTCGTGGCTGGTCCGGGGGAACATTATTGGCCCGTATCTTTGGGTTGAATACGGTAGAGCCGTGTCTCCAATATTTTTTGCCGGAGTAAACGTGTGTGCCAGGATTCATATTGACGGGAACCGATTAACGTTATATTGTAATTTTTTAAAATGAGGTTAGACATTTTTTTTTTGGGATTATAGGCGTAAAGACCCATATCCGTGATGTAGACGGGAATGCCTTGTTCCAGAAATTGGTCGATATTTTTTTTTAATTCGGCCAGGTCCTCATCGCGCAACACCCACGTGTTCATGGGCCGGTTTAAAATATTTATGGACGCGTAATGAGAGAAGAATAAACTGTCATCGGAGGTAATAAGATAAGCGTTCGGTTCTGTTTCTTCCCCGACCCAACGGGCATAGTCCGGGAGCAGTGCGTGTTTATGCCGGGCCAAAAGTTTAGGGTAAAGATAGCTGAAAGGCAAAGCAATGGTGATCACGAGTATACAGATGAAAGCCAGTTTCATAACGGTATTTTTACGGAGGTAATACGCCAGCGCGTAGCTTTTTCCCCAGATGATCGCGGGGATTAAGAGCGATAAATACCGGGGCGTAATGGTGTAAATGTTTCCATAGAAAAGAAATGGGATTATTAGCCATAATAGCAATAGTCCCAGGCATTTTCGATCGTGTTTAAAGAGAAGGATGAGGCCAATCAAAAACAGGATGAGCCCCAGGATGCTGGAATCTTTTTCAAAAAAGACAAGTCCGATGAGTTGGGAGGAAGAAATGATACCTTTAAAGTTTGACTTAATCCCCCAATCGACAAAGGAATTAAAAGAGCTGGAATAATTCGCGAGTTTATTCCAGAAACAGGGTAGATGGAAAATAAAAACAATGGATATGATCCCGGAGCAGAAAAGGAAAAATAGAACGGTTTTCTTTTTCCAACCGGATTTTTCAAGCATCGTCGGTTCTTTAATATTTGGAAATGAAACGAAAAACAGGAAAGTTAAAGTAAAACTTAATAAAATCAAGTCGTGAAACCGGGTTGCCCCCATAGCGCAGAGGCTCAAGAAAACAGTTAACAGGGAAATATTATTGCGGGTTTCCTTATAACGGATAATGGCCCAGAAGGCAGTTAACAGGAAGAATAAGGTCGGTGTGTGGTTGAACGCGTGCACGGAAACAGCAACAGAAATGGGACTGAGGGTGAGAAACAAGGCGCTTAAGATGGCTGTGAGGAAATCAAATAATTTTAACGTGACATGGTACAACATGAGCACGCATAAGGATCCAAAGACGACGCTTGTAAAGTTCGTGATGGTAAATGGGTCGTTTATGCCGATCAGGTTGCCCAAGAAGATTGAAACGGCGTCAATGATAATATAAAGCGGATAGCCAAACCCAAAGGAACAAGTAAACTGACCGGTTTCAATCAATTGTTTGGCGTACAGGGTGCTTGATAAGCAATCCACATGATAAGGTCCTTTGCTGATCAGGGCAAAGCGGACAATAAAAGCGGATGCAAATAGCAATAAGGGAATGATAGGGGATTTTAGTGTTTTCATATTATTATATTTAAATTTCGATAATAACTGTTTGAACTATATCTGTATCCCGTAAAATGTATTGTGTTGAAATATTTTTTTCCAGACACGAACGACGCTTCACGCGTTCAGATTTCACATACATGTTTACGATGACCGGATGTTGATGACCTGGACATGAATGAATTTTAACAATGGCTTATTGTAGAGGAGTTTTTTTTAAAAATCAAGATGGTTGTATCAAATCCATTAATGAATTGTTCTATTTCGATTCTGATATTATCGCTAAATCGTCGAGAAAAGCAGAACCGGTATTATTTACCGAATGATGCGCGTGTTTGCGGATGATTATTTTTCCCCTGGTTGAAAGGGTATGAATATAAGAGTTCTTTAAGGCGTTTATGTCCGCGCTTTTCGTCTGTTTCCACTATGTATCTCTGCTGATTTTATCACGTTAAAAAGCGCTTGCTGATGATAACGATTTTTAATAAAATTAACATATGTCATTCAGGGGGATAAATTTTTTAAAAGTCGACAATGTTGGATCACGCGTTACAAGGAACATATCGCTTCGCGGTCTTCATTGAAACAAAGGAAAGAATAATGGTTTTGTCTGAATTAGATTTTCTCGATGCGTTAAATGTGGTTGTTGCCGGTCACAGTTACACTCCGATCATCCATGAGTCCGAGCAGGCCCTTGTCGTTGAATTTGTCAAAGGACAGAAAAAGATTTCTTTGACCTGGCCGAGAAATTCTGCTGAGGTTCGTTTCGGTTTTTATTTAGACAGTGAGAATGTTTATGATGATCGTATTGTGTGTTCAGAGGAATCGGAAAAAAATGATTTCATCGCCCAAATAAGGCGAGTCGTTGACCGTTTTTTAAATTATGAGGTGAAGCTGTCGGCAGAGGGGACTTTGTTGAAGATGAAGGATTTAAAATTTCAAGATGGAACGGGTTGGCATCACGTCATATAGTTTCCCTGAAGTCCAGGCGGGAGCACTGCCTGACGCTCCTATTTTACTTGTCTTTGTTTCAGCCTCAGGGTACAATAAACAAAATTTTGGCCTGATCCAAGAGGTGTGACATATGAAAGTTGTGAATATTGACGATGCCTTGCAAGTTAAGTTTAATAACCTGGTCCGTCTTCTGCGGGACATGCCCCGGGTCCTCATTTCTTTTTCCGGCGGTGTCGACAGCACATTTTTATTAAAGGTCGCACATGAGACCCTCGGTGACCGCGTTGTTGCCGTTACGGCCGACTCTGCCGTCCGTGTCCGTCGTGAGATCGAATGGGCAAAGGCCTTCACTCGGACATTCGGCATTCAACATCATATTGTTTGTTCATCAGAACTGACGATCCCGGAAGTTGCCCGTAATGATTCCCGGCGGTGTTATTATTGCAAAAAATATTTGTTCGGTGAACTCATATCATTTGCTCGAGAACGTCATATTCCTTTTGTCGCTGACGGTTCAAACCGGGATGATGATTTATATTACCGCCCGGGCAAACAGGCCATAGAAGAATGGCGCATTCGCAGTCCCTTAAAAGAAGCCAGTCTGCGTAAGCGAGAAATCCGGGTGTTATCGAAAGAGTATGAATTGCCCACTTGGAAGGAACCATCGCAATCGTGTCTGTTAACGCGTTTTCCATATCAGACTTCCATAACATTAGAAGATTTGAACCGGGTTGCCACGGCTGAGGATTATTTGAGGGATTTGGGTTATGAACAAAATCGTATTCGTGTTAGCGGAAATGACGCGCGCATTGAGGTTGCCCCGGACAAGGTGCGGGATTTGGTCACGGGTCCCCACGCGGCCATGATGGTTCAACGATTGAAGCAAATGGGCTTTCAGCATATATCCATTGATTTGCAGGGTTACCGCAGCGGCAGCATGGATGAAGGGATGATGACGGATGGATAAAGCTCAAATAAAAAACATACTGACACACGTTCAGTCCGGGCAAATGAGCGTCAAGCAGGCCCTGGATAAATTGAAATCCCTTCCGTTTGATGATTTGGGCTTTGCAAAGATTGATACCCACCGTTCTCTCCGTAAAGGTTTTCCTGAGGTCATTTATTGTGCCGGGAAAACCCTCGAACAGATTACTGAAATCGTTAAAAGAATTCCCGGCAAACAGTTGTTGCTGGCCACACGAGCGGGCCCCGAAGTGTTTCAGGCCGTTAAGAAAGTCCGCGCGGATGCGGTTTACCATGAATTGCCCCGAGTGATTATCGCCGGAAAAGTTAAAGTGCCAAAACTTTTAACAATTGCTGTGGCCAGTGCCGGCACATCCGACATCCCGGTTGCCGAAGAGGCGGCTTTAACCGCGGAGGTTTTAGGAAATCGTGTTAAACGCCTTTATGATGTGGGGGTCGCCGGTGTTCACCGTTTATTTGCCCATAAAGATATTTTGTTGAAGGCCAATGTGGTGATTGTCGTCGCCGGTATGGATGGGGCTTTAGCGAGTATTGTCGGCGGGCTGGTTTCCCGGCCCGTCATAGCCGTGCCAACCTCAGTTGGTTATGGCGCTCATTTTAATGGGGTCGCGCCGCTTTTGACAATGTTGAACAGCTGTGCGCCGGGGGTCGCGGTTGTTAATATTGATAATGGATTCGGTGCCGGATATATGGCGGGTTTAGTGAATCAAAACAATGAGAAGGAGGATGATGAATGAAGATCGCCTATTTTGATTGTTTCTCTGGCGTCAGCGGTGATATGATCGTTGGAAGTTTGTTGGATGCGGGTGTGGACCCGCACTGGCTTAAGGCTGAATTAAAAAAATTGCGTTTAACGGGGTACCGCATTGAGATTAAACAAAAAAGTGTGCATGCGGTAGCCGGCATAAAATTTACCGTCATTCCAAATAAGAAACAACCTCATCGCTGCCTGCCTGAAATTGAACAATTGATTAAGAGCAGCGGTCTCAACGAACGGGCTAAGGCGTTATGTTTGAAGATTTTTCAGGACTTAGCCGAAGCCGAGGCTAAGGTCCACCGGAAAAAACCCCAGGACATTCATTTTCATGAAGTCGGGGCGGTTGATTCGATTATTGATATCGCCGCTGCCGTTGTCGGCGTGGAATCCCTGGCTGTCGAACGGGTTTATGCCTCCTGGATTCATGTCGGAACAGGGTATGTGGACTGTCAGCATGGACGTCTGCCGGTTCCAGCTCCGGCAACGTGTGAATTGTTAAAGGGCATCCCGATTTATTCAACGGGCATCCCGACAGAACTGACAACGCCGACAGGAGCTGTCATTTTAAAGAACCTGTGTTGTTCCTTTGGGGCTATGCCGGATATGCGCGTGCGGACGATTGGTTACGGGGCTGGCAGTAAAGAATTGTCGATCCCGAATTTATTGCGTTTGATGGTCGGAGAGGGCCGCGCTCTTGAAGAACCTGGCGAGACGATCATATTGTTGGAAACGAACATTGATGATATGAACCCTGAACTGATGGGATATGTTGAAGACCGGTTAAGGGATGCGGGCGCGCTGGATGTGTTTTTGACTCCCGTATATATGAAGAAAAATCGTCCGGGAATATTATTGTCGGTCGTGGCACAACGTCAAATGATGGACGCGTTGTTGTCGATCATTTTTAGAGAGACCACGACAATCGGCGTCAGGATACAGCCTGTGGAGCGTCGGACACTTCAGAGAAAGCAGCTCAAGCTGAAAACATCCCTGGGCACTGTGCGTGTGAAGGTGAGCTATCACGATCAGGAGGTGTTGAACATCGCCCCCGAGTATGAGGATTGCAAAAGGATCGCGAAGAGAAAAAATTTGCCGATAAAGGTTGTTTATGATGAAGCGAAGGGGGCAGCGCAGAATCACATCACGGACACGAGAGAAGGTCAGGTCTGAAAAGGCGGGTATTAACATGCATTTATTTATGAATATGAAAACAAAGATCATTGCAGCGATGCTGCTCATTACAATAATGGGGTGTGCTCAAGCGCCTGAGGGCCAGGAAGGCGTCAGGGTGAAGGCTGAACGTATTCCTGGACGTCAGGAATATTATGAGGTCTTTTTTTCGGGGGATAAAGAAATCGCCCGACAGAGGTTTGCTTTTAGTGAAAGAAAAGGACAATTCAACCCGATGATGCTTAGCACGACAGGACGTGTTCCTGACGGGACGGTGAGGGCCGACTATCCGTCCGGGGCCTTAATGGCCACGATGACGTATCAGAATGATCTTAAGGACGGCCTGTATACCGTTTATTATGAAAATGGTGTGATCAAAGGGGAAACCTTTTATGTGAAAGGGGAGATTCAAGGCGTCATGAAGAAGTATTATTCCAGTGGAGCGTTGCGGCTAGAGACACACGTGGAAGGACGGAATAAAGGTTATTATGAAAATGGATCATTGAAGTATGAGATGGACGCGAGCAAGGATGTCTTTAACCTTTATGATGAGAAAGGGGGCTTGTATCCGCGTGATAAAGCCCTGGACAGTGATTTTATGAAGGATTTTCTAGGACAGTAAGGGGGGATTGTGCCCAAAAAAATTCCGGCAGTGCGTTTTAAAAAAATATTTAATAAGTGGTATTTTATTTGTTTGATTTCTTTATTGGTTTTTTCCTATATTCAAATGCGGCAACTGCCAAAACCCTATGATATTTTACCCGCATTGTTGGAGGAACCGCAACAAACCGAAACAACACAACAACCTTTTAAGCTGACCAAGAAGAATGTGACGTACACGATCAAGCCGCTTTATGATTATGATTTAAGCGGTCTGATCGTGTCATGCCGCTACACGCAAGGGTTTGTTAATTATTATCACAAGAATTGGGGGGATGTGATTAATGTGAAGGATGTTTGTGTTATCTGGGGGGATAACCTCAAGAATTTCGCCTATCAGAAATTCAAATTTAAAAGTTCCAGCTGGACGTGTTACTATCACACCAAAAACCGTGCCGCGTATGACCAGTTTAAGACGAATAAGTTTTCGAATAATCATTTGCTGTCAGCGGATAAAAATTTATTGAAGAAAATGCTGGTCGCCAAGAAAGGGGATCAGGTTCATTTTAAAGGCTATTTGGCGGAGTATTCCCATGACGGCGGGTTTAAACGGGGTTCGAGCGTAAGCAGAGAGGATACGGGGGGAACGGCCTGTGAGACTGTTTTTGTCAAGGAATTTGAAATTATAAAGGAAGGTCATCCTTTCTGGAGGAGGGTGTACCAATTCGGTAAGATCGTTTTTTTGGCAAGCCTCGTTTTGATTGTGTTGGATATCGTTGTAAATCCCGTCAGCTTTAGGGCGTAGAAAGATGGTGTTATTCTGATTTTATTGTTATTGTCCTTTCAGGTCAGTTAAAAGGACCCTAAACCTATTTTTTGTTTTAGTTATATTCTGTATAATATTCTTTTAATATGATTATTAGGGATACATAAGTTGTTTTAAAATTGAGAGAATTGGCTTGATGACAAATTTGATTTCTAATCGAATCAGCGATGTTTTGGACCCTCAATTAAGAGCGGAGACAGGGCGTAAGCTTGTGCATTCTCTGATTGATTATTTAGCGCAAAACAATCATACGCATCATTCTCTATCCTCCTTGGATGTTATGGACAGACCGACCGATGATGACAGAATTATTTTGATTCAATTTCCATCGCATCAAGATGTTTTGGTTGATTTGACATTTAGCCTGGATGCTTTTCATGTTTACTGTCAGTGGCCACAAGGGACGTCTTTGAATCATTCCGCGTTAAAGGATCATATTCATTCCATCCGCCGGCATATTGTTGAATCGGACGCTAAGTACAAGCCGGGTTTTAGTCAAGACCGGAGTATTTATGTTCAACTTTCTCTCGTCCCGAGTGACGAGGCCTTGATGATCGCCCTGGATAACGATCAAGGATTGTTTTTTGAGGCCTTTGACAAAGGGATCATCCTCTCCTCCCCCGCAACGTTTTCCTTCGTCTTTCGGCAAGTCAAACAATTTATGGGCATTCGAAATAAACCGCAAGCGCAGTGGCGCATTCGTCGTGAGCTCGCCATCTATTTGTCGAATTTTGTTTACTTCATGAAAAATTATTAATAAGAAAATGCCGTTGTTTTTTTTGGACCTATTTTTCAGGTGTCTGTGGATTTTTCCGGTAAAGGTTTGCCTGGAAGAATTTGTGTAAAATATTGTAAGCTATTGAGACCGTAATGGTTGTGAGAAACGACACTATTTATTGCTTTCATGTGTTATACTTTATATAGTCGATGCTGAAAAACACCGTAAATAGTTGATATATAAGTAGTTAAGTGTTAAAAAGTGTGGTATAATTTGCAAGAAAAAGCGGAAAAAGAAAGGAAAACCTTGCAAAATGACACCACACAAAGAACAACAAGAAGTGCAGTATGATGCATTTAAGAATGAATTAAAAGCGATCATAGATTTAAGACATCCGTTAGCAAAGCTGTCAAAATGTATTGATTGGGAGCTCTTTGAAAAAAAGTTTGAAGAAACGTACGCAGAAAAAGGACGGCCGGGAATAGCAACGCGATTAATGGTGGGATTGCATTATTTAAAATATACGCATGATTTAAGTGATGAAGAAGTGGTTGAAAAATGGGTAGAAAATCCGTATTGGCAATATTTTTGCGGGATGAGATTTTTTGAACATGAAATGCCTATTGATAGTTCAAGTATGACGAGGTGGCGAAAAAGGATTGGAGAATCTGGAGCAGAGTTGATGTTAAAGGAAACGGTTAAAACTGGATTACGGACAAAAATTATTAAGAAAACAGAATTAGAGCGAGTGAATGTTGATACAACGGTTCAAACAAAAGAGATAAGATTTCCAACGGATGCGCGATTATATCAACGAATGCGAGAGGTTCTTGTTAAGGCGGCACAAAAAGAAAACATCGAGTTACGGCAATCATATGTAAATGTAGGAAAGAAATCATTTTTTAGACAGCAGAATTATTCAAGAGCAAGTCAGTATAATCGAGCAAAAAAAGAAACAAGAAAGTTAAAAACTTATTTGAGACGAGTGGTTCGTGACGTCGAGCGGAAGATGGAAAAAGAAAACGATGATATGTTTAAACTTTTAAAATTTGCAGAAAGATTGTTGAAACAAGAAAGAAAAAGTAAGAACAAAATTTATTCCATTCATGAGCCTCAAGTGGAATGTATTGCAAAAGGAAAAGTGACAAAGAGGTACGAATTTGGAAGTAAGGCAGGATTAGTGACGAGCGCAAAAAGTAATTGGATTTTGGGAGCAATGGCTTTTCATGGCAACCCTTACGACGGACACACATTAAAAGAAAGTTTAGAGCAAAGCGAAAAAATTACAGAAAGAGCGATTATTCAGGCAACGTGCGATAAAGGGTACCGAGGAAACAATTATGATGGGGATGCAAAAATCATTATCACTGATGGTCGAAAGAAACGAATAACAAGAGCAGTTAAGAAATGGATGCGACGTCGAAACGCAATAGAGCCAGTCATTGGTCATGCAAAATCAGAATATCGATTGGAAAGAAATAAATTAAAAGGACAATTAGGTGATCATCTTAATGTGATGATGTCATCATGCGGGTTTAATATCAAAAAGCTTCTAAGAGCTTTTTGGTTCGTTATTTTAGAGCAGATTACCATGTTGTTTAACATAAAATATTGTTTTAAATTAATCTAAAAATGTTGAAAAGTGACTTTTTCAGCATCGACTATATATTATCCTAAAAATAATACATCTATAATTACTTATAATTTTACAACTCATTTCCAATGAACATTTATTGGACCATAAAAAATCAAATATCCCGGAAGATGATTGCGGTTTTTGTTCTGCTCTTCTATTCTTTCTTTAATATTTTTCCTTATGCCGCTTGCGCGCAAGACGCCCTGACATTTCTACCCCCGGTTGGAGAAATGGTTCACTTAAGCCGCCAATATCATCCCCCGATCATTCAGGGCATTAAAATTTTTGCCCAAGATCCTTTCCGTTTCGACTTTATTATCCACACGGGAGATGTCGCCTACCAGGACGATACCTTTAAAGCGCAGGCCGATACCTTAATCAAATATTTTTTGACCACCCTGACGATTCCAAAAGACGATCTCTGGGTGAACTTATCGCCTCAGGAAGAAAACCGTATTGTTCCCAATTCCTTTGGCTTCACGGAAATGGGCAAAGACCTTTTAGCCCAAGACTATGTGCTGAAACAATTGACCTCGTCATTGCTTTATCCAGAGCAAGAGCTCGGGGAATCTTTCTGGGACAAAATCTACACAGAGGCCCGGGAAAAGTTTCAAACGACAGACATCCCGGTTGAAACGATCAACAAAGTCTGGATTGTCCCTGAACGTGTCGTGATTTATGAAAACGGAGATACCGCCTACATCACCGAAAGCAAGCTGAAAGTTTTATTGGAAGAAGATTATTTGAAGACAAAACCCCCCGGGGCTCAGACGGCAGAAGCGCCGTCCGAAATTTCGAGCCTGACATCGGATATCCTCAGAAATATTATTATCCCGGCGGTTGAAAAGGAAGTCAATACGGGCGCCCACTTTGCCCAACTCAGACAGATTTATCATTCGATGGTTTTAGCGACGTGGTATAAACGCAATCTCAAACAATCGATTTTTTCCCGGATTTATGTTGAGAAAAATAAAATCAATGGCGTTGATGTTGACGATACTGAAATCAAAGAAAAGATTTATCAACAATATCTGGAGGCTTTCCGCCAGGGGGTCTACAACTACGTCAAAGAGGATTATGACCATGTTTCCCAACAGGTCATTCCGCGTAAATATTTCTCAGGTGGGGCGGGTTTTGAAAATCTTGATCAGGCCATGCTGATGACAGACAAATTTCCGGATATGGCCGCTGTTAAAAAAGACAAGCTGTTCAGAACTTCCACACGGATCATTGTCAGGCCGCTCGCCGACAATAAAGGCGTTATTCTGCTCGAAGATCCATTGCCGGAACAAAGAAATTCGCGTGCTCCTCCGCGTCAACGCCTGATGCTGCCGGCCCCTGGAGAGCCAGGGATTGTGACGAGCCCGATCGACGATTTAGAATCACAACCGCTTTTAGACCGCCAGCCGACGGAAACCGAAACAGCGATGCAGCGCATAAACGCGCTTTATAATCTTGAGCAAATTGATGAGGCGACGCGTGAGAAATTAAGAACAGAAGGATTTGATGTCTTTTTTAGGAATTTATCCCCCGCCATCACACTTCCAGAGAATGTTAACGTTGAAGATGTCCGCAGATTGATCGAAACTTTTTCAGCCCACAGAACTGAAGAACAATCAGATTTGGTCCGCCGCTATTTAACAGATTCTTTTCGAATAAATCGTTCAACATCTTTTGACCGCATTGAGGAAATTCAATCCCTGCGAAGGGATACGATCTTTACAGATGCCATCCAATCCATTGTTATGCCTGCCCGGGAAATAATCGCTCCGAATTTATTTGAGCGGGAACAGTTTAGCATCGCCCTCAATCAACGGCCGTTGATTGGTGGAGACCAGGTTCTGTTAGGGGATATTGATGAACCGATTCAGATTGATGATTTTCAGTCCGGATCGACGACAAAGACCTTTGGACTGGAATTTGAATTTCAAATTGCCGACCAAGATGAGCGCTTTCAACGCCGCGCCATGAACCCCGCGGATCTTTGGCAGCCAAAATGGTCGAGCATCATCCGCGGCCTTAAAAATATTTTAGACCAGAGTGACATGGATTGGGTCTTAGATTCCACCGGTAATTATGCGAACTTCCAGGAATTCAAGATCGGCGGGCAAGGTGTCACGCATGATGATATCTCCTGGTCTTTGGTCGAGGCGACCTTAGAACAAGTGCAGCAACAGGGTGGTCCGTTGCAGGGAGGGGTCTCGAGTGTTCATCTTCATTATGGCTATAAAAATGCGCGCAGGAATTCGGATGGCACACTCGTATGCGACCAGAAAAGGTTTGGCCGCGTGGTTAAGATTTATGAAGCCATGTTTAGGGCCCTGGGTGGACGGAGATGGACACGGCCGTCAGCCGGTTATGTCCAGCCACTGGATGATGTCACCCGTGACCGGCAGGACTTAGGCGGCGGAAAAACCGAGCATAACCGCATTTTGAATCTCAGTTATCACGGCACCATTGAAGCGAAGTTTTTTGAAGGAGATGTCAGCACAACGATTGGCGACGGGCAGAAGGTCGACGAGAAGAATTTAAGGCACCGAACGCAATGGGGGTTTAACCTGCTTGATTTTGTCCGGTCGGGTTATGACAAAGCGCCTTTAGCTATTTTAGGTATTCCCGTTTTAGCCGGGCATAAACCGTCGCAAAAACAAGTCAGCCGTTTTATTGAGTTGTTCTTTGAGCCAGGTTCTGAAGAAGCAGCCTATGCCCGTGAAACATTTGAGCAATTATCCGGCCAGGAGCCAGGGCATGGCATTGTCAAAAGGCGTGAACAGCTCAGCGAGATGGAAAATCATTTCCGCATGTTCGGTTTGAGTTTGATCTGGAACAGGCACATGGCCCATGACGGTTATGATGAAAGTCTGGCTGAACATTTTCTCATGCTGGATGTCGGTGACGATGTCGCGGTTAAGGACAATGAAAGAATCCTGTCCTTGGCGATGGACCTCATCAAGGCCGGCAATACCGATGAGCGCGCTTTAGGATATTTTCCTATCGACATGCATGAAAAATTGCAGGAAGCCCTGGATTATATTCGGGAAAGTAAACTGGTCAAAAAAGAGGATATCAAAGAAATCGATCCGGACGTTCTCGATAAAATTGAGTGGGCCGATATTTTCAATACGGCAAATATCAATAATTTAAGTCCTGAAATGGACGATTATATTATCTCCCGCTCTTTTGATCCTGAAATAACGACGAGGGTTCGGGTCGAACCGCAGGAATTTTACTATGTGCCCCAGAATGAAAACCTGCGCGTCGAATCGGACCGTTTTGAAACCGATAACATTACAACCCGATTGATCCGCAATGAAGAAATGCGTCTCGTTGAGATCGACATGGAACAGCTTAAAGTGTTTAAGTCCCTGCATAAAAAGAAATCCCGTTTAACCCATTTCTTTCTTGTTTTTATGTTGTTATCCTTGTTTTTAGTGGGGGATATAGACCGGAATACACAGGATTTTTTTGATGATAAACCCACGCAGGAACAGGTTGATGAGGAAGCCATTGCCGCAAGTATTCAGGACTTTCAGCATATGAATATTTTGAGCCGTCGGGCTTCGGGCGAGGCCGTCGACGAGTATCGACGGATATTGCTCAAACTGTATTCGGCGGATGTGCTTGTCGATATGCTGAACGCGCTTAAAAGCCAGATTAATAATGTGACGGGAAATCTGTATGAGATCGATTTTGACAATGAGCCGGCGAAATCCATTGTCAGCAAGGGAATGGAAACCGGAACACCGTATGGTGTCAATTTAGAACGGGTCACCATAGCTGTTCAACATGAATTGGGTTTGCGAGAAGACGGCGATGTTGGAAAGCTTTTAAGGGAAACGGTCATTGAGGACCTTCGCCGGAAAGCCATTGAAGATGCGATCCAAAGAAGGTTGAGTGGGCCGGGCGGGTCAGAAGATGCCCGGGAATCGACCGATAAAGCGCAACTAACAGCCCGTGACAGCGCCGAGAATGTTGGTGGTATCGATTTTAACGCGGATTATTTATATATTGATACAAACGGAATAGGGGTGCAACTAAGTGTTCCTATTCATGATATTGAACTGAGGGACGTGAATATTTCCGGGGTTACGCCGTTAATATTGGATGTGGCGCCGGTGACCAATCTGCTGATGTTCCTTGGGGTTGTGGATCAAGACGCATCCGAGAAGGGCCAACTCGCCGCGAAATAATAGTGTCGTCTCGCATAACTCTTCCGATTTTCATGTTTTGTGTTGTTTCGCGCAATGATACCAATTCCATTAAACCGAAATAATATCTAAGTTAAATCAAGTCTTTTTATTAAATATTTTTTGT
>JAIORP010000143.1 GCA_021108075.1 Candidatus Omnitrophota bacterium
CCTTTTACAGGTTAATAAAATAGAGCTTTTATCAACTCCATTTTAGGAGAACCCTTCCTATTTTTTTAATGAATTTCAACTAAGTTTAGCATACCGCCTACATATTGCATCTTTAATATTAAACAAAAATGCTATGAAACTATCAAAAAAGAAACCTGACCCCACACAACGAAAAAGAAGGCCGAATGGTATGGGCAATGACTTTATTTTTACGAAAAATAACGGTGAAAAGGCAATCTTTCCTCATGGCAGCGAAGCTCAACAAAGTTGGGAGCGAGGTATCAGATTGTTGGCTGATTTGTTTATTAAACAGCGAGGATATAAATTAGAAAAGAAACATCGGAAAGAACAAAGATTAGAAACTGAAATCATAGAGACAGACAAAAAAATTCTCCGACAAGCGATTAAAAGATCGGATAAAAAATACAATTTTACACAGACAGCAAAAATACTTGGCGTTCACCGTGAGACGATGTATTATTGGATAAAGCACGGATGGATCACTCCAAAACGTGACTACAGAAATATTATCCCATTTTCACAATTTTAGACATTGAAAAATTGATCGAGTGGCGAAATACTCTAAAATGACGGGAATTTCAGGATTATTTTGTAATAAAAGTCACATTCATTTATCCCATTATACAGTTTTATACACTCGACTACAAAACATAACTAACTGATATGAATAAAGATACGAGAAGAACTTTTGTCAATATATTTACGGTAACACGTTCTTATCGATGTTGCGCAAAAGAAAATACCGCGTTAAAGAAAATATCTCGCAGAAGCATCGAGACATTTTTAATACATTGCGGCATCTTTAATACATTGCAACACCTTTTAACGTTTCGAGGAGAATTCTCATAAAAATTTTCCTCAAAACATTTGGGTGACCGTTGGATGCGAAAAAGGATGACTATGGAAAATATTGCTAAGATGTTGGGAATGATGAGTTTGCAGTAAATGTAAATATAAATATAAAAGAATCCATTTTTATATAAAGATGCAGTGAAGGAAAAAATAATGAATAGAGAAATGAAAACAATTAATAGTGGGAAGGTTGTTTTGTACAAGAGTGGCCTGCAAGTACAGCTAAAGGAAGAAACTGTATGGCTTTCACAAGCACAAATGTGTGATCTTTTTGATAAGAACAAAAGAACAATATCTGAACATATACGTAACATATTTAAAGAAAATGAGTTGTCAGAAACTTTAGTTGTCCGGAAATTCCGGACAACTGCTCAAGATGGTAAATCTTATAATGTTTCTTATTACGATCTCGATGTCATAATTTCAGTGGGTTATAGAGTTAAATCGCAGAGAGGTACGCAATTTCGTATATGGGCAACAAAGGTGTTAAAACAGCATTTAATAGAAGGTTATACTATCAATGAAAAACGGCTAAAAAAACAGGAACAAAAATATCTAGAACTAAAAAATGCCGTTAACTTGATTGGTAATGTTGTGCAGATAGAAAGTTTGCCGGCAGAAGCTAAGGGACTTGCCAAAGTTATTTCGGAATACACAAGAGCATTAGATATATTGGATGATTTTGATCATGAAAAGTTGAAAGTGCCTAAGGGCCGTAAACGTAGTAAATACAAAATGACATATGATGAAGCTTGTGCTGTTATTCAAACTATGAAAGAGAAGTTCAACGACTCAGATATTGTAGGTCAGGAAAAAGATCAAAGCTTTAAGAGTTCCATTGGAGCAATTTATCAAAGTGTTGGAGGAAAAGATGCCTATCCTACAATTGCTGAAAAGGGAGCACATTTATTATATTTTGTTACAAAAAATCACAGCTTTATTGATGGTAACAAGCGAATTGCTGCAGCACTATTTGTCTGTTTTCTTGAGCGAAGCAGTATTTTATATCGTAAAAACGGTAGCCGTATTATTGATGATAATACTCTTGTTGCTTTAACTCTTATGATTGCATCAAGCAATCCGAAGGAAAAGGATATGATGATTAAGGTTATTATGAATTTGCTTTGTTGAAAATAAAAGGTTAGATAGTATGATTGAAATAAAAAAGCTTGATAATGTAGAAGCTGTTTATAAGGCGATTCTATTGCTTCATGAAAAAGTTTTTTGTGAAATATTGGGATTTGATTTAACTTTTAAAGATGATGTTAAGAAATATTTAAATAATTTCTCAGAGCACTATGATGATAAAAAGGACGGTTTATTTGTTGCATACTCACATAAAAATGTAATTGGCTCCATTATTATTAATAGCAAAGAAAAAATTAAAACTAATACGACTCGTATAAGATTGTTTGTTGTTTCTCCTGACCATTGGAAGCAAGGGATTGGAAAGAAATTATTAGAAATTTCTCTTAAGTTTTGCAAGGAAAAGAAATTTAGCAAGGTTGTTCTGTGGACATTTAAAGAATTGGAAACAGCTCACCATCTTTATTTAAAAGAAGCCTTTAAACTTGTTGAAGAACGAGAGGTTGATTATTGGGGACAAACTAGAGTTGAACAAAAGTTTGTGCTTGATTTAAAATAAAAATAAACTATTGTGATATTTTTTAACTCAAAAGGATAACTTTAAAAGCGATATAACGATTTATGAATAAAGAAGTTACACTAAATAAAATTTTCCTTCGGACTTTTGGCTGCCAAATGAACGAATACGATTCGGAATTGGTGCGGTCGATTCTTGAAGCGGCGCGGTATGTTTTTGTTGATCAAGAAACCGAAGCGGACATCATTTTACTGAATACCTGCGCTGTGCGTGAAAACGCCAACCGCAAGGTGCATGGCGCCGTGCATGCTATTCGCCATAAACTCAATGGAAAACCCGCATTCATCGGCGTTCTGGGCTGTATCGCTAGTCACTTGAAAGAGGAGTTGCTGCGCGATAGGAATTTCCCGATTGATTTCATTGCCGGACCGGACAGTTATCGCCAATTACCGGAATTAATTAAATCCGTAGTGGCAGGCCCCGGTGCCTGTCCTGATACTGGAGATGACGATAAAAAGGGGCAACCACATCTGGTGGACCTTTCTGATTTTGAGACTTATGAGGATATCTACCCTTCCCGCCAGGAAGGTGTGAACGCCTGGATTGCGGTCATGCGCGGGTGTAATAATTTTTGTTCGTTTTGTGTTGTGCCGTATGCCCGTGGCCGTGAGCGCAGCCGGGCACCGGGAGGAGTTGTCGCGGAGGCCAGACACCTATCCGCTGACGGGTATAAACAGGTGACTTTATTAGGTCAGAATGTTAACTCGTACCATTTTGGTCAGACCGATTTTTGTGACTTGCTGGGCATGGTCAGTGAAGTCGATGGAATTGAGCGGATCAGATTTACGTCACCGCATCCCAAGGACACTTCGAATACGTTAATCGAGGTGATGGCGATAAATCCGAAGGTCTGCAAACACATTCATTTCCCTCTGCAATCAGGAAACAGCCGCATCCTTCAAATAATGAACCGCTCGTACACAAAAGAGCGATATTTAGAGATTGTCGATCACATGCGCGCGCAGTGTCCGGATATCGCCATTACGACAGACATTATCATTGGTTTTCCGACAGAAACAGACGAGGAATTTGAAGATACTGTCGAGGTCATGAAAAAGGTTGAATTCGATTCCGCCTTTATTTTTAAGTATTCGCCACGCAAAGGCACCCTGGCTGAAAAGAAATATTTGGATGATGTACCGGAAGAAAAGAAGACAGAGCGGATCGTCACGTTAAACAAGATACAAATGGACCATTCCTTGAAAAGAAACGAAGCCATGATCGGACAGACGGTTCCTATCTTAATTGAACGTATTAAGAAAGAGGAGGGCGTCTCTACCGCTGCCGGGCGTTCGGATGGGAATAAATTGGTGGTCGTGCCTGATCAAAATTATCAGATCGGTGATTTTCTGACCGTTACGGTCATGTCGGCATCGCCACATCTTTTAAGGGCGGAAGCCATAGATGAATAAGGTGATCTGTGCTATGATAACCCCTTTGATGATGGTTCATTATTTGAATTTTGTTCTAGATACAAGGAGACATGGATGAGATTTTTACACGTGATGTTACGGGTCGGTAATTTAGACCGCTCGATTAATTTTTATACAAATGTCCTCGGCATGCAGCTATTACGGCAAAATGAATATCCTGACGGAAAATTTACCCTGGCCTTTCTTGGATATGCCGATGAAAATGATACCACCGTCGTTGAGTTGACATATAATTGGGATAAACATAAATACGATCTCGGCGATGCCTTTGGCCATTTAGCCATCGGCGTCGATGACGTGTACCATGCCTGTGAGCGGATTAAGGCTGCCGGTGGAAAGGTTGTGCGCGAGCCCGGTCCCGGTCCGATGAAACATGGCTCAACCGTGTTAGCCTTTGTGGAAGATCCAGATGGCTATAAAATTGAGCTGTTGCCGAACAAATAAGACGGCAGGCCTCTTATCCGCAGTCCCTGTATTCCTACTATGCATGACGTTATAAAAAACAGGACGAGTGATTGGAATGTTAAAAATATTGAAAAACCGGCTTTTTTTATATTCCTCATGGTGTATTCTGTTCTTCGGTGCGGTACTGCGCAGTTGGCACTATCTTTCTGACCGATCCCTCTGGCATGATGAAGCCAAGTACGCGATTAAAACGATCCATTATTCTTTTTTTGAGTTGATTATGCCGCACGCGCAAGGTGTCCGGGATTATTTGGCCACCATGGCAGGCCCGTTGGGATTTTATATTTTCAATAAATTCTTGACCGTTATTTTTGGGCCAAGTGAGTATGTGTTGAGACTATTACCGTTTGTCAGCAGCCTCGTGTCGTTATACCTCTTTTATCTGCTCGCCCAAAAATTCTTAAAACCCCTAAGCGCCTTGACAGCATTGGTTCTTTTTTCAGTCAATTATAGTTTGATTTACTACGCGGCCGAATATCATCCATATTCCAGTGATGTCATGTGCACGTTGATATTGTTTTACATGTTTGACAAATTGTATTTTGAGACATTAACCAAAGGCCGGACGCTCCGATATGTTCTGGTTGGTATTTTGATGATCCTGTCATCTTATCCCGTTATATTTACAATGGCTGGTTTGGGATTAGCTGTGCTTTGGCACGCTTACAAAAACAAAGATCACCCCAAAACGGTGCAGTTGCTCGTTCTGTTCGCAGTATGGTTTGTCAGTTTTTGTGTTTATCATTTCAGTTATATCAAAGGTTTTACGGTCACGTTATCCTATTGGGGAGATGAACATTACATGCCGCATTTACCCTTGTCGATTAATCATTTAAAATGGATTGTTAATAAATTCTGCAATGCCTTTGCTAACGCGCCGCTTCTTTTAGGTTTTTGGACGTATGGTTTGGCTTTGTTTGTTTTGGGTTTGATGGTGTCGCCCTTTAAAGATAGACGTTTGTTTTGGTGGATATTTTCCCCGTTGTTTTTTACGTTACTGGCGTCGGCTTTTCGCAAATACCCTTTTCTGAACCGGTTGATTCTATTCCTGGTTCCTGTTTTTATTGTTTTTATCGTTTATGGGTTACAGTCAATCCTGCAGCGGATCAGGTATCAACCTGTTTTTACGGTGATTTTGATTTTTGGGATTGTGTTCAGTCCGACGGTCTTCACATTGCACACATTGTCAAATGGTGTGGCGCGTGAAGAAATAAAAATCATATTGCATCATTTAGTGAAATATAAAGAAAAGACGGATGTAATTTATGTTTCTAATGGATCGATAGCGGCCTTCAAATATTACCGGACCCGTTACGATTTGTTGTCACACCAAATCATTTGGGGAACAGGAATGACACTCAGTCCCGAATTGTATGAAAATGATATGAAGCACCTTCCGGAATGTCGGCGGATTTGGTTCTTGTTTGCGCATGATTACGGGCCTGGTTTGAAAACCGTTTTGCAATTTTTGAACGCGACTGGAACACAAATAAAACATTTCCCGGCTCGCGGAGCTAATCTTTATTTATATCAGATGCATTAGGCGCTCCCACAAGGTCTGCGTTCATATTTTCAGGTTTAAAAGGCTGAGGTCGTTACTATTTACGTTGATAATTGTTTTCGGGATATAATGAATTTTACAAGGCACAAAATTGACCGTATAGGGATTCCATATGAAAATACAGATACTCATGTCTTTTGTAATGGCCGCAGTACCGTCGTTATTATTGACGGTTTATTTTTATCGTCAAGATAAGAGGTCCCCGGAGCCAAAACGTTTGATCCTGAAAATTTTTCTTTTGGGTGTTATTTTCACATTTCCGGTGTATATCCTGGAAACAATCATCAGCCGAACCAATATTTATTTTTCGATTTCTCCGTTTTTATTTTATTTCTTCGAGGCGTTCGTCGTCGCTGGTTTATGTGAGGAATACATCAAGTTAGGGATTGTTAAACGTTATGTTTATCATGACAGACACTTTAACGAGGTGATGGATGGGATAGTCTACGCTGTCGTTGCCAGTCTGGGATTTGCTTGTATGGAAAATATTCTTTATGTCCTGAATGGAACCTGGCGGACAGCGTTAGCACGCGCTTTTACAGCTGTCCCGATGCACGCGGTCTGCTCAGGCATGATGGGATATTATGTCGGTCTGGCGAAGTTTGCGACGACAAAAAAAAGAGAAGAATTTTTGATCAGCCGTGGTTTCTGGCAAGCGGTGCTGATTCATGGAACCTACAACCTTTTATTGTTTGTTTCGCCCATGCCGGGCTTGATTTATTCTTTATGTGTTGTCATGTACCTCTTTTGTACTTTTCTGAAATTAAAAGACCGTATGAGAAGGGCCCAGAAATATTACACGAAGATCAAATCGGTTTGAATTTTGTCCACGTCAACTCCTCTTGATCAATAAAAGTGTTTGCCTTTTTGGTTGATTTAGTGTATATAAATTAATTATAAGTAAAAAACATACTATAGACGATAATATCTATCTTAAGAAAATGAGAGGGATCATGTTGACAACAACGGAGTCCATGACAGGGCAAGATTTATACGACAAATTAAAAAAGGTAAATATCAAGGTCGGCGGATCGGTTTGTCATTATTCATTGAAGAAGTGTGAAGAGTTCGTCCCGGTTATTAATCAGATCAATGATATTAAAAAGCAAAAGAACGCTGTTATTCTGGTCCATTCCTATGTCAGCCCTGAAATCATCTATGGTGTCGGTGATTATGTGGGTGATTCTTATGCCTTAAGCAAGAATGCGCTTGAAGTTGAGGCGGATAGCATTATTTTCGTGGCTGTGCGCTTTATGGGGGAAACAGCGAAAATGCTTAATCCCCAAAAGAACGTTTATATTACAGGTTCAGAATCCGGCTGCACTCTCGCCGACGCGATCAATGCCGAGAAAGTGCGCGAACTGCGTAAAGAATATCCGGATTATACCTTTGTCTGTTACATTAACACCACCGCGGAGGTGAAAGCCGAATGCGATGTGTGCGTCACATCCGGCAACGTGTATCATGTTGTTGAAAAAATTCCCAATGATAAGATATATTTTCTTCCCGACAAGCTGATGGGAATTAATCTTGCCGCTGAAATGAAAGAGCGCGGAATTAAAAAAGACATTAAATATTTTAGTGGAACGTGTGTTGTTCATGAAGAGTATGACCGGGAAGATATTTTCCGTATTCAAACAGAATATCCAACGGTGAAGATTGTCAGCCATCCCGAATGCAAGCTGAGTGTTTGTGAGAATTCCGATTATGTCGGCAGTACGTCTCAGATGATCAAATATGTGCGTAAAACCGACGCCGATGGGTTTGTCATTTTAACAGAATGCGGCTTGTCAGAACGCTTGCAGATTGAATTTCCGGATAAGAAAATTGTTGGCTCATGTACTTTGTGCAAATATATGAAATCAAACACACTTGAAAATATTCTGCGCGTTCTGCAACAACCAACAGAACAGGATCGGATCACTATTAAAGAATCTGTCCGACGAAGGGCTGCTAAATGTTTGAACGCGATGTTTCAATATAGCCCATGATCATCATTCTTTGAGATTATTTATTTATATTATTCCTTAAAATCAAATTTTTGCTTAGCTGAATATTGACACTACATGGTCGCTGTGCTAATATTCTTTTCAGTTAATTTCCCTTTAAAATAAAGAAATATAAAGGTTTATGAAAAAAAGCGATCCGTTTATCGTTGAAACACAATATTATACTTGCTGCGATCCGCCTGACGAGCTTGTCTTGCAGAGTGGTGTAAAATTCGGCCCGATAACATTGGCGTATGAAACCTATGGGGAGTTGAACCCGGAAAAGTCGAACGCGATTTTGGTTTGCCACGCCCTCAGCGGTGATGCGCATGCGGCTGGATACCATGAGGGGGATACAAAACCCGGATGGTGGGATGTTGTCATTGGGCCGGGCAAGGCGATTGATACCGATAAATATTTTGTCATTTCTTCGAATGTGATCGGAGGCTGTAAAGGCAGTACGGGACCTTCTTCCGTCAATCCGGATACGGGTAAGCCGTACGGCCTGAGTTTTCCGATGGTTACCATCGATGACATGGTTGACGCGCAACGCCATTTGATTGATCATTTAGGTATAAAGAAATTATTAGCCGTATGTGGTGGCTCAATGGGGGGATCTCAGGCATTGGCCTGGTCCATCCGCTATCCTGACTGTCTACAATCGGCCATTATCATCGCAACCACACCCTGTCATAATGCCCAACAGATCGCTTTTAATGAAGTCGCCCGGCAGGCGATTATGTCTGATCCGGATTGGCAGGAAGGCGATTATTATGGGAAGACAATCCCTGCTCGGGGATTAGCTGTCGCGCGGATGATAGGGCACATTACATATATGAGTGATCAATCAATGGAAAAAAAGTTTGGCCGTAAATTAATCGGCAAGGAACGTCTGGGATATGATTTTAATCAGGATTTTCAAGTTGAAAGTTATTTGAAATATCGGGGTGATAGTTTTGTGCAGCGTTTTGACGCGAATTCCTGGCTGTATATTTCTAAGTCTCTGGATTATTTTAATTTAAAAGCGGAACAATCATTAGTAGAAGTTTTTTCAAAAGCCCGGTCGAGTTTTTTGATTGTGTCATTTACATCTGATTGGCTTTATCCGACCTATCAATCAAAAGAGATGGTTCGCGCGTTAAAGAGCAATGATTTAGATGTTTCTTTTATTGAAATCAATTCGAGTTATGGTCATGACGCGTTCCTGGTGGACAACAAGGAAGTGTCGCATATCCTATCACATTATTTAGCGCGTATCAGTAAAACCCTGAACGCGGTCTGAATAATTTGGATCTTTTAAGGAGCAGATTGTGAGACTTGATTATAGAATTATCCTTGATTATGTCAGTCCGAAATCGAAGGTTTTGGACCTGGGGTGCGGTGACGGGACGTTATTGTCTTTGCTCATTCGGGAAAAGTCTTGCCGCGGAACGGGAATTGAGCTCAGTGAAGAATCGATCTACAAATGTGTCGAGAAGGGGATATCTGTTTCTCATGGCGATCTTGATTCGGGATTGAGCGACTATTCTGATAAGCGTTTTGATTACATTATTTTAAATGAAAGTTTGCAGCAAGTCTTAAATCCGAAGAAGGTTCTTATTGAATCATTAAGAGTTGGAAAAAATATTATCGTCGGGATACCGAATTTTTGCTATTGGCGGGCGCGTCTGCAGATTTTTTTTCGGGGGCGGGTTCCGGTGACTTCTGAACTGCCTTACGAATGGTATGATACCCCGAATTTACGTTTTTTAAGTTTGAAAGATTTTCGATATTTTTGTCAAGAAAACAGCATTACCATCCTCAAAGAAGTAGGGCTTTCCCAGAACCAGATCATTTCTGTCCGTCCTAATTTATTCGCGAATAATGGTTTATTTCTGCTTACCAAATAATATTTAAACAGTTTTTTATTTGATGGATTTTTAAGTGAAGCGCTTTAAAGAATTGTTTTATCATACAAATGTTCATTAGTAACAATTAATTGAAGGAGGACACGATGCCGTATATTAATGTGAAAGTTGTTGGTCCATTGAGCCGGGAACAAAAAGAAGAGATCGCGGCAAAATTCACACAAACTCTCGAAGATGTGGCGAATAAGCCCAAAGACCACACGTATGTCGTTTTTGATGAGATTGATCGTCAGAACTGGGCCGTCGGTGATCGCCTGTTAGATGAGCGATAAACATAGCTCGCGTGGCTTATTTGATGGCGTTGCCTTAAGTGAAGACCCTAAAACATTGAAACGATTAAACTTCTAACAAAATATATTAAGAAATTTTGTTTTTTATTTCCATGATATGTTAAACTGGTAGTATAAAATTAGTGATGTCGGGGTTGTATGACATACGATCTCAACATCATGATACCCCTGGGGGGTAAGGACGTTATAAATGAGTGAAGGAAACAAGCCCCATGTACTGTTGATAGATGATGAGCAAGTTGTCCGTGAATTGCTCCAGAAATTTTTAGAGAGGAATGGTTACGCTGTCTTCACCGCCTGCGATGGAGTAGACGCTCTTCAAGTTGTAAAAGCTAGAAATATTGGCATTATTATCAGCGATATTGTTATGCCACGCATGGATGGGTTAGAGTTCCTGAAACATTTAAGAAAATTTAATAAGCAGGCTCAGGTGATCATGATAACGGGGCAGCCAAGTTTAGGCGGTTGTGTCGAATCTATTGTTGAAGCAAGTTGTGAATATTTGATTAAGCCTATTGAGCGTGAAGATATTCTCCGCTGCGTCCAAAATGCTGAGAAACAGTTGGAAAATAGAAGCAATAAGCTTCAAGACTATTTGAATGAGGCTGATTGCCCTCCATCAGAAGAGAACACCGAAGATCCCCCTGTTTAAGAATTATTCCTGTTCGGACCGCGTCATAACCCTTCATTCCGCAGTTTTTAAACGATCGTCTATCTTGATTCAGGCATGCTTTACGCAAATCTTCACTTGCAAAATGTTTTTTTATATTTAGAATAAAGAAAATACACCCCCCTTTACCATATTAAAAACGAGGTACATTCATGGAGCATCACGATTATTTAATCATTGGTACCGGTATTATAGGTTTAACCATTGCCATGAAAATAAAAGAAAAAAATTCAAAGGCCAGCATATTGATGATAGAGAAAGAATCGGAAGAAGCCTGCCATTCCTCCGGCCGTAACAGCGGTGTCCTGCATGCCGGATTTTATTACTCGGCCGATAGCTTTAAAGCAAAGTTTACCGTGGCGGGAAACAATGCCTTAAAAGCGTATTGCAAGAAAAAACATTTGCCCATTAATGCTTGCGGGAAACTTATTGTGGCTATGGATGAAAGGGAGATTGAGACTCTTTATGAATTAGAAAAACGCGGCAAGAACAATGGTTCCACCGTTGAGATTGTTGATGAGGCCCGTGCGCGGGAAATAGAACCGAATGTGTTCACGCATAAAAAGGCTTTATTCTCACCTGATACAGCCAGTATCGATCCGAAACAGGTTTGCACGTCTATTCGTCATGACGTCGAGAAGTTGGGGGTCCAGATATCTTTTAATACCAAATATCTGTCGCGAAAAGGACAGGTTATTGTTACGAATAAAGGGGACTTCACAGCTGGAAAGATCATTAATTGCGGCGGGTTATATGCCGATAAGATCGCTCAGGATTTCGGTTTCGGTTTCAAGTACACCATGATTCCATTTAAGGGGCTTTATTTGCAGTACACAAAGAACAAGACAGATGTGAAGATCAATATATATCCGGTTCCAAATTTGTTGAATCCGTTTTTAGGCGTTCATTACACGATTGCGGTTGATCAGACCATTAAGATCGGGCCGACAGCGATACCTGCTTTTTGGCGAGAGAATTACAAGTTGACATCGAATTTTAAGTTTAATGAATTTTTAAACGTCGCGTTTTATGAGTCGCGGTTGTTTTTTTCGAATGCGTTTGGTTTCAGAAATTTGGCTTTCGAAGAAATGAAGAAGTATTACCGCAAATATTTTGTGGGTCTAGCTCAGAAGATGGTTCAATCCATCGATCCAGCCGGTTTTACGGTGTTCAGTGAACCGGGAATCCGCGCTCAATTGCTGGATAAAACAACATTGAATCTGGTTCAAGACTTTGTTGTGGAGGGCGATGACAAAAGTATCCATGTCCTGAATGCCGTTTCTCCGGCCTATACATGTGCTTTTCCGTTTGCTGAATTTCTCATTAAAGAATACATCGATAAATAGGAACCTCTCGGCTATTCTTTAGTCTTCGGCTTTATCTTAATGCGGGGGTTGAGTTTTTACTTGATTTGTATGAGAATTGTAGTAGAATTTATATAAGTTTTTTTTGTAATCATTTATCCTCGTTTGGGACTAATTAAATGGACAATGCTAAAGAAAGGATTTGATATGGATATTCAAGTTATGATTCAACCAACACCTAATCCGCATGCGATGAAGTTTGTCGTCAATTCACCGGTCAAGACTGAGGGGACTGTGACTTACAGTCAGGCTGAAGATTGCCAGGACAATCCATTGGCCAGGGCTGTTTTCGAGTCGGATGCGCATATCAAAGAATTGTACTTTAATGACAACTATATCACCGTGACTCAGGATGGAACATCTGATTGGGGGAAGTTGGAGGAACAAGTTAAGGCGGTCCTTTTAGAGCGGCTGCCCGGTCATAATCCGAATTTTGTCAGCGTATCCCCAACAACGGTTCAACCAGAAGGATCAAGTGATAGGACGGAATTAGATAAAATCAATGCGATTTTGAACGAAACAATTCGACCGGCTTTGCAGATGCATGGCGGGGATTTGCAAGTTCTGGCACTCAAAGATAATGTTTTATCCATTCATTATCAGGGTGCTTGTGGTTCGTGTCCATCAGCGGCTTCAGGGACGTTAAATGCGATCAGAAACATCCTCATCGATCAGTATCGTCCTGATATTGAAGTTGTCATGAATTAGGGGAGCAACGATCTTTATTGTTTATCAGTGAAAAGATAATGATACCAATTCCATTAAATAATGACCAAAACCAATTCTGCTTTTCAGAATTAAGATAGAACAATTTATTAATGGATTTGGTATGAGAGTTTATTATGTTACAAATTAACAGAAAAGTTGGTTACGCGTTAACATCATTAAAGTACATTCAGAGGAAAGAACCTGAAGAATTAACATCTGCAAAAGAGATTAGCCATATGTTTAATTTGCCTTTTGACCCGACGTCGAGGGTTCTTCAATTGATGGCGAAGAATGATATTCTGGAAGCTGTTCAAGGCGTAAAAGGCGGGTATCGGTTTAAGAACGGCATAGAAAACATTTCTGTGCGGGCGTTGGCAGAAATGCTGATCGGATCAATCGAGTTAACAAAGTGTATGCGGAAAAAAAAGACGACTGATTGCGATGCCAGTTTAAAATGTGAAATTATCCCGGCCATGTATGAAATGAATACAAGAATAAACGAACTTTTTGATAACCTTTATATCCAGGACCTTATCAATAAATAGACACGCGACAGGAAATATGAAAAATCATCCATCACAAAAAGACCACTTGACCAACCGTGAATACAAATATGGTTTTTATACCGATATCGAAATGGATACGATCCCCAGGGGACTCAATGAAAGCATTGTTTCTTTGATCTCAGAGAAAAAGAATGAACCGGGTTGGATGACCGATTGGAGATTAAAGTCGTTCCGGTATTGGCAAAAATTGAAAGAGCCTCACTGGGCTAATTTTCATTACGATCCGATCGATTACCAAAATTTGATATACTACACCGCACCTAAACGGAAGAAAGATCAGCCGATGGGGTGCGCGGATCAAGTGGATTTAGAAATTATGGAGACTTTTGATAAGCTCGGTATCCCTTTGAGTGATCAGTCCCGCCTGTCTGGTATCGCTGTTGATGCCGTTTTTGATAGTGTCTCCGTCAAGACAACCCATCAGGAGGAGTTGGCCAGGGTCGGTATTATTTTTTGTTCCATGTCGGAAGCCGTTCGAAACCATCCTGAACTCATTAAAAAATATTTAGGCAGTATTGTCCCGTATCGTGATAATTTTTATGCGGCTTTAAATTCAGCTGTTTTTTCTGATGGGTCCTTTTGTTATATTCCGAAAGGTGTTAAATCCCCCCTGGAATTGTCGACCTATTTTCGGATCAACGCCGCTGAAACAGGGCAGTTTGAGCGGACGTTAATCGTTGCGGATGACGATAGTTATGTGAGTTATCTTGAGGGATGCACGGCTCCGATGAGAGATGAAAATCAGCTTCATGCGGCAGTTGTCGAACTCGTCACCCATGACAGGGCTCAAATAAAGTATTCAACCGTTCAGAATTGGTACGCAGGGGACCAGGATGGTAAAGGTGGAATCTATAATTTTGTAACAAAGCGGGGAAAATGTTTAGGTCAAGGTTCAAAGATTTCTTGGACACAGGTGGAAGTGGGGTCTGCGATTACATGGAAGTATCCCAGTTGTATCCTCCAGGGCGATAATTCCATAGGGGAATTTTATTCTGTTGCGCTGACCAATCATAAAATGAAAGCAGATACCGGGACTAAAATGATACATGTTGGAAAGAACACCCGCAGCCGGATTATTTCTAAAGGCATTTCCACGGATCAGTCCAGCAATAGTTACCGCGGTCTGGTCAAAGTGCTGCCATCGGCAGACAATGCGCGTAATTTTTCACAATGTGATTCCATGCTGGTGGGTAATGAGTGTAGCGCGAATACGTTCCCTTATATTGAGACAGAAAACACAACGGCCACGACCGAACATGAAGCAACGACGTCGCGGATTAACGCGGAACAGCTTTTTTACCTCCGTTCCCGCGGACTTGACATTGAAGCCGCCATTGCGTTGATTATCGATGGATTTTGCAAAGAAGTCTTCAATGAATTGCCGATGGAATTTGCGGTTGAAGCTGTCCGTTTATTGGAAACGCGACTGGAAAATAGTGTCGGCTAGCGCAAGAGGATTTTTTCATTAGTTTAAAAGAGAGGACATATGATAGAGATAAAAGACCTTCATGCCGAAGTTAACGGCAATCAAATATTAAGAGGATTAAATTTAACGATCGGGGCGGGAGAGGTTCACGCGATTATGGGACCCAATGGCTCAGGAAAAAGCACACTAACAAAAATTATCGGCGGACATCCGGACTACCACGTCACCCGGGGGGAAATTCTTTATGATATCAATCTTAAGAAACGTAACATCATAGACATGGACCCGGAAGAACGGGCCCGTGAGGGTATTTTTATCGCTTTTCAATATCCGGTTGAGATCCCCGGCGTCAACGCGTCGGAATTCTTACGCGCGTCCTTTAATGAGATTTGCCACCATCAGGGCGCGGAAGAAATGGATCCGCTTGACTTTGATGATTTTCTCAGAGAGAAGATGAAAGTATTAGAAATGGATGATAAATATATACACCGTTCGCTCAATGTCGACTTTTCCGGGGGAGAAAAGAAGCGCAATGAAGTGTTGCAGATGATAATCTTAAACCCCCGCTTTTCAGTTCTTGACGAAACCGATTCAGGTCTGGATGTTGATTCGATGCGTGTTGTCGCTAACGGAGTTAATCGGTTGCGCTCAAAACATAACGCGATGTTGGTTATTACGCATTATCAACGGCTTTTGAATTATATCGTTCCTGATTTTGTCCATATTCTGGAAGGTGGGCGGATTATTAAGTCGGGTGAAAAAGATTTGGCTCTGGCTGTTGAAGACAAAGGCTACGATTGGTTAAAAAAATAATGTTGGCAGGAATAGATGATTATCAATAAGAAACCATTTATACAAGATTATGATTTGTACGTTCAGTATCTGGCCACGCGGGAAAAGAATGCGGCTCTGCAGGAATTGCGCCGGCAAGGGGCGGAATTGTTTTCACGTGTCGGTCTTCCGTCGAAATCATCTGAAGATTGGCGTTATACGGACATGCAATTTTTGAATGACCATAAGTTCAATGTCTGCATGAGTACGCCCCGCACAGAATTAGAGAATATGCGCGAATACTGTACGAACCGTAAATACTACAGCCATGATGATATCAATATCGTTTTTGTTAATGGTATGTTCTCAAGTGAATTTTCTGATTACTTGAACAAATCCATTTCAGGATTAGAGGTCTTGACCTTGCAAGAATACTTGAAGCAAGAAGACGGGATCCAACTGGACATCTTACGAAGAAACCCTTTCGATCATCACTTTCCTTTTGGGGCCTTAAATCAGGCGATGTTGCATGACGGAACAATTATTAAAATCCGTAAAGGTGCGACGATAGAACCGATTATTCATATTATCCATGTCACCACAATCTCGCAACCGTTACGCAAGAATCATTGTTGTGAATTTCAGCTGCAGGCGAACGCGGATAAAAAGCAGAATCGATTCAAGGTCTGTTCGTGCGACGAATTGATTACCTCGCCACGGACCATTATTGTGGCCGAAGATCATGCCAAAGCCAAAGTTTTGGAAAGTCATTTCAGTTTGATTCCTGATATTGAATATTTTTCTAATGCGGTCACAGATATTTCTCTTCAGCCGCGTTCAGAACTGCAGTACTATAAGTCCCAGAATGAAAGTTTGAAGGCTTATCACGTCGGACTAACTCGTGTGTGGCAGGAAGAAGAATCAAATTTTGACAGTTTTTCATTTATGACCGGCAGTGCGCTGGCACGGAACAACATTGATCTGGTGACAAATGGACCCCGCACGAGAACGACATTAAATGCCCTGTACAGTGTCAACGGCAAACAACATGTTGATAATCACACTTCGATTGATCATCGTCATCCCAGCGCCGAGAGCTATCAGTTTTACAAAGGTATCCTGAACGGCTCATCACGGGCTGTTTTCAATGGACGGATTATTGTCCGCTCCGAAGCGCAAAAGACAAAATCTTATCAGCTTAATAACAATCTGGTAGCTGGTAAGCATTGCCGTGTCGATACGAAGCCTCAGTTAGAGATATTTGCCAATGACGTGAAGTGCAGCCATGGTGCGACAAGCGGGCAGCTTAATCCCGATGAAATTTTTTATTTGCAAACACGCGCCATTCAAAAGAGAGACGCGATTAAGATGTTGTCGCATGGTTTTGCCGATGAAATTCTCAATAAGATTCCTTTGCAGGCCGTGCGTGAGAAGTTGAGGATTTTCCTTACGCCATCTTTATTGACAATATAAACGGAACTTTATATGGATAAGTTGAATATAAATATAAAAAAGATTCGGTCGGATTTTCCGGTCCTCCGTGAAAAAGTCCATGGTCTGCCTCTGGTGTATCTCGATAATGCCGCGACCACACTGAGGCCTCAGGTCGTGGTCGATGCTTTAGCGGGTTATTATCTGCGCTATTCCGCTAATATTCATCGGGGTGTGCATGCCTTAAGCGAAAAAGCAACAGCGGAGTATGAAAAATCCAGGCGCACCGTCAAAGATTTTATCCACGCTTCCTCCACCGCAGAAATAATTTTTACACGGGGAACAACCGAATCCATTAACCTTGTCGCCCAATCATTCTGCCGGCCATCCTTTAAGCCGGACGATGAAATCGTTGTTACGGCGATGGAGCATCATTCAAATATCGTTCCCTGGCAAATTTTATGTGAGCAGGTGGGGTGTCGTCTTAAAGTCATTCCCATGAATGATAAAGGCGAGCTTATACTCGAGCGGGTTGATTCTTTTTTGACGGAACGGACACAATTGTTGTCGATCGTCTATTTATCAAACTCACTGGGAACGATTAACCCCGTACAGGATGTAATCGACAAAGCCCATCAGAAAAATATCCCCGTTTTTGTTGATGCGGCCCAGGCGATGAGCCATTGTCCGATTGATGTGCAAACGCTCGATTGCGATTTTCTTGCCTTCTCGGGTCATAAAATTTTCGGGCCTTCAGGTATCGGAGTTCTTTACGGGAAGGAGAAATGGTTAGAGCAAATGCCTCCTTATCAAGGGGGTGGTGACATGATTTCTTCCGTTACTTTTGAGAAAACAATTTACAATACGCTTCCTTATAAGTTTGAGGCCGGTACTCCGCATATCGCCGGTGTCATTGGCCTAGGTGCAGCGTTAGAATATGTTCAGTCTGTCGGGCTAGACCTCATAATGAATTATGAAAAAGATTTATTAGACTATGGCACAAAGGCTTTGCTCTCAGTTCCAGACTTGAAATTAATCGGAACAGCGTCAAATAAAGCATCGGTTTTGTCCTTTATCCTTCCGCCGATCCATCCGCATGATATCGGCACCTTGATCGATGAAGAGGGGGTTGCGATCAGGACCGGACATCATTGCACACAGCCTGTTATGAAATTTTTTAAAATTCCAGCAACGTCAAGGGCTTCCGTTGCTGTCTATAACACGAAAGAAGAAATAGACCTGTTGGTGCAGGCATTATTCAAAGCGAAAAAGATTTTTGATTAAAGTATGGCCCGATGATTCGAGGTAAATATGTCAAGAGATGGTCGACAAGAATTATATAAACAAGTCATTATTTCTCATAATAAAAAACCTTTTAATTTTAAGAAGATTGATAATGCCACACACGAAGCGGAAGGTTATAACCCTCTATGTGGAGATCATTTGCACGTCTATTTAATTATTGATCCGCAGGATATCATTCAGGACCTTTCTTTTGAAGGGGATGGATGCGCCATCTCAAAGGCTTCTGCCTCAATGATGACCAAAACACTCAAAGGGAAAACAGTTGCTGAGGCTAAAGAATATTTCGGGCAATTTCATCGCTTGATTATCGGTGAATTAAATCCGGACAATGAGGAACATATTTTAGGTAAGTTGTCTGTCTTCTCCGGGATCTGGCATTTCCCTTCACGCGTGAAATGCGCCAGTCTGGCATGGCATACCATGAAAGGGGCATTGGATAAGCAGACGTCGATCTCAACGGAATAATATTATGACACGCATTTCATCTCCCCAACACTCCCCAAGGAGTAAATCTGAGCAACACAATCCACACCGTATCGTTGATCAGTGGCAGAGGCCTTTGCGCGACTTGCGCATTTCAGTGACAGATCAATGTAATTTTCGATGTCCTTACTGCATGCCGAAATGTCATGAAGGACGGTTTGATTTTGTTTCAGTCCGGGATCGTTTGTCTTATTTCGAGCTCATTCGTTTGGTCCATATTTTTACACGGATAGGCATAAAAAAGGTTCGTTTGACTGGAGGAGAACCTCTGCTGCGACCGAATCTGACAGCATTTATTCGAGCGGTCGCGCGTATCCCTCAGATAAAGGACATTGCTTTGACAACAAATGGTTCATTTCTTAATGAATATGCGGATGACCTGAAAGCGTCAGGATTGAGCCGCCTGACCATTAGTTTGGATACGCTTGATCAAACACATTTTACACGAATAACCTCGCAAAACGCGACCAGCCTCGAGCACATCATCCGTGGTATCCAATCCGCAGAGAAGGCCGGTTTCCGCTCGATAAAGATCAATGCCGTTGTTCAAAAAAATGTTAATGATCAGGATGTTTTAGGCCTTGTCCGTTATTTTAGAAATACAAATCATGTCCTTCGTTTTATTGAGTTCATGGATGTTGGCCGGTTAAACAGCTGGACTGAATCAAGCGTTGTGAAGAATTTATCCATTCTTGAACATATTCACCGAATTTATCCATTGGTCCCGTTGGATCCTCACTATAAAGGTGAAGTGGCTCGTCGTTACCGTTTTGTTGATGGATCAGGTGAGATTGGTTTTATCTCAGCCGTTTCAGATCCGTTTTGTGAGGATTGTCATCGCGTCCGGTTATCGTCGGAGGGCTTTATGTTTCCTTGTCTTTATGCGGCCAAATACTTAGATCTGAGAGCTCTTTTACGGTCCGGCCAATCTGATCATGACATCCTTAAACAGATCATTTTGTTTTGGCAAAATCGTGATGATCAGTATTCTTTGATCCGACAGGACGTTGGTCATCGCTCAGAGTTCAAAAAAAGAGAGATGTATCAAATCGGAGGATAAAAGGTGATGTTTGCGGAAACGTCGCGCTGCTGTAGGCATCCAAAAATACGGATGGGTATTCTTATCTCCGCCCTCAAGTGGCTTTCACCGAAGACCGAACAGTTCTCATGTTTATATTTGATTGACTGAGGATGTTTTGAACGGTCCTAATAAATGAACTTCAGGTTGCAGGATGATGTTAAATTTGTTTTTGACACTTTGTGCCATGTGTTCTGATAATTGCAGCACGTCTTTTGCTGTGGCGCTCCCCTGATTGATGATGATGTTCGCGTGTTTTTTGAAAACGACGGCATCCCCGACATGCAAATTTTTCACGCCGGCTTTTTCCAGAAACCAACCGGCTGCTTGACGGCGCCCGGCGTTTGAAGAGGGTTCAATGTTTTTAAAAAAACTACCGGCGGACGGCGTAAGATGAAGATCCGGGTGTTTTTGACGGCGCAGGAACAAAATTTTATCTCTTTGTTTTTGAAGATCCGCAGGGCGGCATGGATTTTTTTTAAACCTGACCCAGAGCGCGACGTCTCCGCTTGTTTTTAAGGATGACGACCGGTATTGAAAATCAAAGGCGGAAGGCGGGAGGGTTTTTATTTCGCCTTTTTTTGTCTGAACGGTAGCGTCAAATAGGATATCACCAATCTGCCGCCCGAAAGCCCCCGCATTCCCGACAATAGCGCCACCGATGGTTCCTGGTATCCCGGATAGAAATGTGGCGTCAAGCGAACCCTGCCGCGCGGTATACGCGACAAAGGTATCGAGGTTTTGGCAGGCATCGATACGGATGAGCTGCTGGTCATCTTCGAGGTTGAATGAAGAGGTGGCGTACTTGATGACCAGGCAGTCTAGCCCGTCATCGGACACCAATATGTTAGAGCCCCAACCCAGGACATAAAAAGGAATTTTGAGATGGTTACAGCCTTCAATCGTTTTGAGCATTTGATCGGATGTCTGGGTCCATATCAGCCCTTGAGCCGGGCCGCCGATGCGAAAAGTTGTTAACTTGGACAATGTGGTTTTTTTTTGATAATACAATTGATGCTGCGCGCAAAATTCTTTGATCAAAATGGGTCCTTTTTTAAAATGTGATTTTGACTTCTCCGGATGTGATCTGGCACAAACAGCTCAACCTTTTTTTTGGCGTGCAACCAAACTCCAGCTCATCGTCCGTTAATGTGTTCAAATTCTCTTCACCTTCAAGGACTTCAATGATGCATGAACCACAAATTCCGCTATTGCAGTTGAAGGGTACACCGGCTTGTTCACATGTCACGCTAATGGATTCACCGTCGGTTATGTTATGCGGTATGCCGTTGATATATAAAGTAGCCATTGATAACTCCTAATGTCATGATGATTGTTCAAGAATGATTTCCCATTAAATTTTCGGCAACGTAAACGAAACATTCTTTTCTGCTTCACCGCAAAATTTTATTTTTGTGTCTGGATATGCTTTGGTGATTTTTTTGATGACTTGATCGACGATAATCTGCGGTACAGAGGCCCCGGAGCTCACGCCGATTTTGGTCTTGTTTGTTAGATGATTCAAAGTTAATTCATCGGCGTTGTCGATGATCAGGCTTGTGACGCCTTCTTTTTCCCCAATTTCTTTGAGGCGATTACTGTTCGAACTGTTCGGGGAACCGCAGATGATAATTATTTCGACGAGACGGGCCAGGGCTTTAACAGCCGATTGTCTGTTTTGTGTGGCGTAACAAATATCCAGAGACGGAGGAGAAATGAGATTTGGAAAACGTTGCCTCAGTTTGGTAATCATTTCTTTGGTATCGTCAATAGACAATGTTGTCTGAGTGATATAAGCGACCGTTTTATCCGTAGATATACTAAGATTTTCCATGTCCTGGATTGTTTCAACAATGTTCAACAAGTCGGGCTTAACGTAACCGGCTGTTCCAATGATTTCTTGATGACCGCGTTTTCCAATGAGGATGACACTATAACCCGCGTTGGAATACGTGATGCTTTCTTTATGAACCTTTCGGACGAGTGGACAGGTTGCATCAATGATGGTCAGGTTCTTTGCCTGTGCCTGTGAAACAACCTGAGGTGGAACGCCATGGGCGCTAAAGATGAGAATGCTTTCATCCGGGACATCTTCAATGTGCTCAATAAAAATGACTCCCCGGGCTTTGAAATTGTTGATCACGTGCGTATTATGCACGATATCATGATAGACATATATAAGATTTTTATATTTTTTAAGGGCTTTCTCAACGATCGAAATGGCATAAGAGACCCCTGCGCAGAATCCTTGAGTTTTAGCTAAATAAATTTCCATTTGCATTCTCCTCAACCCTCATTAGAATATATAAAGATTACAACATTTGATTGAAAAAAGAAATCATTTTTTAGGGTAGGTAGATCATATGAAAAGAAGAAAGACCCGTCAAGTTAAAATTGGTTCACTCAGCATTGGGAGCAAATCACCTGTTGTCATTCAAACAATGACAAATACGCCAACGGCGGATCAATCGAGAACGTTTCATCAGGTTGTTGAACTGATTGAATCCGGGGCTGAGGCGGTCCGCCTCACTGTTAACAGTGAGGCGGCGGCAGTAGCGACCGGAAAAATCATTGGTCAATTACGCCGAGCAGGATACCCGCAACCTATTATCGGGGACTTTCACTATAATGGACATGTCCTGCTAAGCCGGTTTCCTGAATGCGCGCAACAGTTGGATAAATACCGGATTAATCCGGGTAATGTTGGCCATGGTTCAGGCCATCAGGAACACTTTGCTCAGATCATATCGATTGCAAAAAAATGGAACAAACCGGTTCGTATTGGGATTAATGGCGGTTCCTTGGATCAGGACTTGCTGGCCAAATTGATACAGGCCAACTCGCGCCGGAAGAAGCCGTTGGCCGATAAAGAAGTTTTTTACAAATGCGCGATAGCCAGTGCCCTTGATAGCGCGGCCTTGGCGCAAAAATACGGCTTGGCTGCCAACAAAATTATTATAAGTATTAAGATGTCAAATGTTCAGGACCTGTTAGCTGTTAATGCGCAGCTAGCCAAAAAATGTGATTATCCGCTTCATTTGGGTTTGACAGAAGCGGGCAGTGATATTGAAGGGATTATTGCAAGCACATCTGCTCTTGCGATCTTATTGCAGCAGGGCATCGGTGATACGATTCGGATATCCTTAACCCCGCAGCCTGGTATGCCCAGAACGCGAGAGGTTGAGGTTTGTAAGGTTCTTTTGCAGTCATTGGGTATGCGGTCGTATTCGCCAACAGTTATTAGTTGTCCCGGGTGTGGACGGACGAGCAGTGATGATTATCAGGACTTGGCCGCTCAAATTAAACAGCATATCAAAAATCATTTAAAGCAATGGAAAGAGCGTTATATCGGCATTGAGGGATTAAAGATTGCTGTCATGGGGTGTGTTGTGAATGGCCCGGGAGAAAGCCGGCATGCAGATATTGGGATTAGCCTGGCAGGTGAAAAGAACGGTAAGATCGGAGCGGTCTACCAGCAAGGTCATTATCTGGTAACCTTAAAAGGCGCTTCGATAAAGAAGGATTTTTTTAAGCTTTTGGAATCCTTTATCCGGAAAAATTATTCTGCGCGGTAAATTGTGCTGTACTGATCAACCCTTCGTTTGTTTTTAAGTTTCGCATTGTCCAACGGGCCAGACAGATGTTATTTGACCTGCCGATTTTGTTTTTACTGACTTTTTTCGCTTTTTATGACCTGCTTGTATTCTTTTTTAGGGAATTTGACCTATTCATAGTATTAGTTTATGCTAATTTTAAATATTCTATGTTGATTAACCATGGCTTTTACTGGCGAAGCTGGATCCGCCTCGATGAATCAGGTCAAAATCATGCGTCTACCAGGATAATTGCCATATTTATAGAAAAGATGTATAATTGTATTTTCAGGTAAGGATAATTTTGTTTTGCGTTTTTTATTGTTTGCCGTTAAAATTATATCACCAGGTGATCCATTCATTCTATTTTTTTCATCATGTGAATCGACCCGGGAATGGATGACTTGGCTTAGTTGGTCTTGATCGTTCAAACTGGCATTTTCATTCATCGCAACTTGACCAACTTTTTTCTTGGCGGAAAAGCAAAGAAGGCAGTGTTCACTCGTGAGCGCTGCCTTTTTTGTTAGGATTGAAGTTTGAATACGTAGATGCAAAGAAATATCAATGATTTGATGGGGACCTTATTCTATCGGAAGGGTGTTTTCCACTTTGCGGTTTTTGAATGTTAAATACTCTGTGTAGCCGACCGATTGGGCCAGTTCAACAGCCTCCGTGTAATTCATCGCCACTTGTTCTGGCGCGTGTGCGTCTGAACCAAAAACAATTGGAACATTGTGTTCAGAGTATATTTTTAAATCGTGTTGTGAGGGATAAATTTCTTTGACTTGTTTGCGTAATCCGGACGTGTTAATTTCAATGGCAACCCCGCATTCTTTAAATACTTCGGCTGTTTTATGAATATCATCTTTGAGGTCCTGTTTGGCGCGGTGTCCGAACTTTTTAATCAGGTCGACATGCCCCATGATGTCAAAGAGCCCGGACATGGCGCTTTGACGCAGCAATTCAAAATAGGCCTGATAGACCTCATCAATGTTTTTATCTTCCCATTTCTGGCGTTGGATCGGATCATCAAAGCCCCACTTTTTGATATAGTGCACAGACCCATAGACGTAGTCGTAAGGGTACTCATCCAGGATCGCTTTTGTTTTTTCTTCATATCCAGGGATGAAGTCGGCTTCAATTCCGCGTTTGATGATGATTTCATTCTTGTACTGACTCCGGGCGTTTTCCATAATGGCATAGTATTCGGGCAAATCTGAGAAATCCATAGTCACAGACGGGTCGCGGTGAGAGACAAGCGGGGCGTGATCGGAAAATCCAATTTCCTTTAAGCCCATTTTTAAGGCATGCTCAATATATTCTTTGGACGATCCTGTCGCATGGTTGCACAGGGTTGTATGTATGTGATAATCAACTAATGGTGTCATGAGAACTCCTATAATTATTTGTCTATAAACGGTTATATAATTAACACATATTTTTAAAACATACTATATCTTTTTGTGGATTTATACAATGCTTTTGACAATGATGGTGGACTGTGATAATATGCCGAAAAATTAAGGAGAATGAGTAAATGATTCAAAAGATGCAAGTTATATATAAAGAAATATTAGATGAGATCGGTGAAGACACAAAGCGTGAGGGATTGTTGGACACCCCAAAGCGTGCGGCTAAGGCCTTTAAATTTTTAACCAGAGGGTATCAGCAAAATTTAGATGATGTGGTTAATAATGCTATTTTTGAATCCGATAATGATCAAATGATTATTGTCAAAGACATTGAACTGTACTCTTTATGTGAACACCATCTATTGCCTTTTTTTGGTAAATGTCATGTTGGCTACCTGCCCAAAGGTAAAATCCTCGGCCTTTCAAAAGTCGCTCGCATTGTCGATGTTTTTGCCCGTCGGCTTCAGGTCCAGGAGAACTTAACAAAACAGGTCGCCGAAGCCGTTCAGACTTATACACAGGCCAAAGGGGTGGGTGTTGTCATTGAAGCAAGGCATTTGTGCATGATGATGCGGGGTGTCGAGAAACAGAATTCAAGTATGAAAACATCCTGTATGCTAGGCCTGTTTAGAAGTCAGAGTTCGACACGATCCGAATTTTTAAGCCTGATTCATTCTTGATCTTAGCCCTGCAAGGCGCCAGATAATCATCAGTATACGCATATTATAAGGGGATCAAACTATGTTTGCTAATCTTGTTCTTTTGTTTACAGTTGTGCCAGCCATTGAATTGGTTTTGCTAATTAAAGTCGGCTCATATATCGGAGCCATCAACACGTTACTGATCATTGTATTTACAGGTGTCCTGGGTGCTTATTTGGCCCGGATGCAGGGTTTTATTGTCCTGCAAAAAATTCAGAAAAACATTAACAAAGGCGTGATGCCATCCGAGGAATTAATGGATGGTGTGATGATTTTAATCGGAGGGATTGTTTTATTAACGCCAGGTTTCATCACGGATTTCATTGGATTTTCTCTGCTGATACCATTGACACGTCTTGTTATCAAGAAATATTTACGCGTGCATATTGAGAATATGATTCGTCGTGGCCAAATCGTCCAGGTTAACTCGATGGGGCCTGGACAAAAATTTGATGATATCGATATCAATTAATTTTTAAATTTTACTTGCAAAAAGTAAGGATGTTGATATTATGAATTGGTTTTTTAATCCCGGCGGGAATTCCCCGTATTTATTTAAGGCGGGAAGGAGGGGTTCACTCTGGCGGCTTTATCGATGGACAATGTTTTGCGCTAGGAGCGCTTAAAGCCGTAAGTCCCACGTGGGAAGCTATTGAATATCCTCAATCAATATAATGATCGCTACTTTAAAAGGAAGTGTTTTATGCGTTTGAAAGATCAGATTGTTTTGATCACAGGTTCAGCCCGTGGCATTGGAAAAGAGATTGCGTTAACCTTTGCTAAAGAAGGTGCAACTGTTGTGATTAGCGATATTAATGGAGAATCAGCGCAAGAAACATGCGCTGAATTTATCAGGATGAACCTCAGCGCTGACAGTTTTTCTTGTGATGTAACAAGTATGGAGAGCGTAAAAGAAATGGTCGATAAAATTCTTGACAAATATAAGCGGATTGATATATTAATTAACAACGCAGGCATTACCCGAGATAATTTGCTTTTAAGGATGCGTGAATGTGATTGGGATGCCGTAGTAAGTACAAATCTGAAAGGTGTTTTTTGTTGTACAAAAATAATCAGCAAGAGCATGTTAAAAGCCCGAAAAGGCAAGATCATTAATATTGCCTCTATTATTGGAATCGTCGGTAATGCCGGGCAGGCTAATTATTCTGCGAGTAAAGCAGGTGTTATCGGTTTCACTAAATCGATAGCAAAAGAGTTTGCGTCAAGAGGGATTACGTCCAATGCAGTTGCTCCTGGATACATCCAATCAGAGATGACTAATAAACTTAATGACAAAGATAGAGAAAAAATTTTAAGTAGTATTCCCCTTAACAGAATAGGAACACCAAAAGACGTAGCACATGTTTGTCTTTTTCTAGCATCGAGCGGTGGTGATTATATCACCGGGCAAACGATAGTCGTAGACGGGGGTATGGCAATCTAACCTCACTGAGGTTAAACAAGGAGGCTGTTTTATGGCAACTGAAGAAAAAATAAGATCTATTATTGCAGAACAATTAGGTGTTAAATCAGAGGAAGTCGTTCCAAATGCCTCATTTATTGACGACCTGGGAGCAGATTCTTTGGATACGGTCGAATTAATTATGGCGTTAGAGGAAGAATTTGGTGTGGAAATTCCAGATGAGGATGCAGAAAAGATGAGCACCGTCGGCGATGCTATTAAGTATATCGAAGAAAAGGCAGCAACTAAGTAAACGCGTTCATACCAATTAATTATAAAATATTTTTTAATTATTAAGTCGCCTCGGCTTTTAGCCGAGGCCTTATACTATTAAGAGCCATGGAAAAGAAAAAAATTGTTGTTACAGGGATGGGAGTTATTTCTCCCGTGGGAATAGGATTAAATAAATTTTGGAGCGCTTTAAAGGAAGGAAAAAGCGGAATATCAAAGATTAAATATTTTGACGTGAGCGCCTTTGCGAGTCAAATCGCGGGTCAGGTTTCTGATTACGACCCTTTGGAATATTTTTCTTCAAAGGACGCCCGTAATTTAGCGCGTTTTGTTCAATACGCCACTGTCGCCAGTAAAGAGGCCCTTGCATCCGCCGGTCTCAATATTGAAGATACCGACGCTCACCGCGTGGGTGTCCTGATCGGCTCGGGGATTGGTAGCATAAGAACAATCGAAAACGAATATAAGAAATATTTGGACCGCGGTCCTCGTCGTATTTCACCGCATTTTATTCCTAAAATCATTATTAACGAAGCTGCCGGACAAGTGTCTATCGCTTCCGGCGCTAAAGGGCCAACGACTTGTGTTTCAACAGCCTGCTCGACAGCGACGAATGCGATTGGGGACGCTTTGCGTTTGTTGCAGTATGGTGAAGTTGACGTTATGATCGCGGGTGGAACAGAAGCGGCGACGACTGTGCTCGGATTAGGTGGTTTTTGTGCGCTCAAGGCATTATCACAAAGAAACGATGAGCCCCAAAAGGCCTCGAGGCCTTTTGATTTAAATAGGGATGGATTTGTTATGGGGGAAGGCTCAGGTGTTGTGATCCTGGAAACACTGGCACACGCTAAAAAACGGGGAGCGACGATATTAGCTGAATTGGCCGGTTACGGCCGAACATCCGATGCGTATCATATTACCGCTCCCGAGCCGACAGGTGAAGGGGCAGCGCGGGCGATGATGAACGCGTTGCAAGATGCGGGTTTGAATCCAGAAGACATTTCCTATATCAACGCGCATGGAACTTCGACGAAATTGAATGATAAAACAGAAACAGCGGCGATCAAGATAGTGTTTAAAGAGCTTGCGGCAAATGTTCCTATCAGTTCAACGAAATCAATGACGGGGCATTTATTGGGCGCCGCCGGTGGAATCGAATTCGCAGCGTGTGTCATGGCGATTCAAGACAATATCATTCCACCGACCATTAATTATGAAACTCCAGATCCTGATTGCGATTTAGATTATGTCCCCAACACCGCAAGGGCATGTGATATAACCGCAGCGATGACGAACTCTTTGGGATTTGGTGGGCATAATGCCACTTTGATTGTTAAACAATTTAAGGAATAAATCGATATTCATTGTCCCTGGGATACTTCGAAGGTCAACTCCTGAGGGCATGAAGCCTTGCTCGGATTGGCTGCGGGGAGTTTAGAAGGCTTCATTTTTAACGAGCAACGATGGAGAATAATATATGAAAGAATATAAAATAGCTGTCATTCCGGGAGACGGCACCGGACCAGAGGTTGTCCATGAGGGATTAAAGGTCTTAGAGGCGGTTGCCCGGCAATGTGAATTCAAATATACAACACAACACTATGACTTCGGAGGAGCGCGATATTTGAAAACGAAGGAAGTCCTGCCGTCCACCGCGATTGAGGAACTGAAGACGTTTGATGCCATTTTTTTAGGAGCCATCGGGCATCCAGACGTTAAGCCGGGAATCTTGGAGAAAGGGATCTTATTAAAGATCCGTTTTGATTTGGACCAGTATATTAACTTGCGGCCTATTCAATTGTTCGATGAACGATTTTGTCCCATTAAAGGGAAAGGGTCTAAAGAAGTCGATTTCGTTGTTGTTCGCGAAAATTCCGAGGGCCTGTATAAAGGCATGGGTGAATTTCAGAACAAAGATACCTCTGATGAGGTAGCTATTCAGGTATCATACAACACGCGTAAAGGTGTTGAACGGTGTCTGCGGTATGCTTTTGACTATACCCGGAAATATGGCAAGAAAAAAGAATTGACACTGTGTGGTAAGACAAATGTTTTAACGTATGCCTGGGATCTTTGGGAAAGAACCTTTAATGAAATCGCCAAAGAGTATGAGGATATAAAAACAGATTATACGCATGTCGACGCAACCACCATGTGGTTTGTTAAGAATCCAGAATGGTTTGACGTTATTGTGACCGACAACATGTTTGGGGATATCATTACGGATTTAGGCGCTATGATACAGGGGGGGATGGGAATAGCGGCAGGCGGAAATATTAATCCTGATGGTGTTTCGATGTTTGAACCGATCGGCGGATCCGCACCTAAATACACCGGGAAGAATGTGATCAATCCTCTGGCTGCCATTGGCGCGCTCGCCATGCTCTTGCGCCAATTGGGTGAAAATTCAGCTGCGGATAAAGTTGAAGCAGCGGTTAAGACGGTTGTGACAACAAAGTTGAAAGATTTAGGTGCCGGGCGTATGGGATATTCGACAACAGAAGTCGGAGATCTGATTGTTCAACATCTATAGTTCGAAACGTTATTGATTTAAATAGATATAGCGAGGAATTTATATTATGCGAAAATACAATGTTTGCATCGTAGGAATTCGCGGTGTCGTTGGTCAGTGTATGCTAGATATTTTGCAGCAACGTCATTTTCCTGTTAATGAATTGCGGGTCATGTCGTCCAATCCGGATTCCTGTCCCGAGTATATCTTTCACGAAAGGAAAGTTAAGGCAACAAAATTATCTTACGATTGTTTTAAAGGTATGGAGATCGGTCTTTTTTCTCCGGGCGCCGCGGTCAGTAAAGAATATGCTCCGCACGCTGTCAAAGAAGGCTGCGTTGTGATTGACAATACGAGCCAGTTCCGGATGGAATCAGATGTTCCTTTAGTCGTGCCTGAAGTGAATCCGGAGGATATTCGTTGGCAAAAAGGTATTATCGCTAATCCGAATTGTTCAACCATACAAATGGTGGTCGCTTTAAAGCCTCTGCACGATTATGCCAGATTAAAAAGAATTGTCGTTTCTTCGTACCAGGCTGTTAGCGGGGCTGGTCGTGAAGCTGTCGATGAGTTAATGAATCAAATGAACGGGGATATGACTGTTAAGAAATTCCAGTATCAAATATTAAATAATGTGATCCCTCATATTGATGTGCCGCAGGATAATTTCTATACTAAAGAAGAAATAAAAATGGTTAATGAAACCAAAAAAATTTTGAATGATAGTTCCATTGGGGTTACAGCAACCTGTGTGCGTGTTCCTGTCTTTGGAGCCCACTCGGAGTCGATCAATATAGAGACAGAACGAAAGATTTCCCGTCAAAAAGCAATGGAAATATTAAGTGCAGCCAAAGGGGTGAAGGTCATTGATGATATCCGCAGTAATCTTTATCCTGTTCCTCTAGAGGCGGAAGGAAAGGATGAAACATTTGTTGGCCGGATAAGGGAAGATGATACGGTTGAGTGTGGATTAAATCTTTGGGTTGTAGCGGATAATCTTCGTAAAGGGGCGGCTTTAAATGCTATTCAAATAGCTGAGATGCTCATTAAAGACGGCCTTATTTAATTTTTATTGGTTTACTATCTAAGTTAATATTTTTGATTATGTATGTCAGACGATTATATATTGGAATAAGCCTTATTTTGTTTTTAAGCGTCTTCTATGCTGAGCCATCAGAAGCAAAAAAGAAATTGCTAGCCATTGACGCTGAAATGCAGAAAAAAGTTAAACTTCTGCAGGAGCAGATGAAAGAAGAAGATTTTAACGCTTGTCAGATTACAACGACAATACGTGATCATGACATGGACAATCCTTACCTGTTTTACTCTCCCAAAGAAATTACTTTTTCATATGAAGGGCGCGATATAACCACTTTATTGAACCTCCGCGCCGAGAAGGGTATCGCGGCTTTAGATGGTCTGGGCCTGAATTGTATCGAATTTAATAAATATGTGTATGTTTTTTTGGATGCTGTCCAACCGAAAATCCGGCGGCGGTTTAACCTGCCTTATTTATCGTATGTTATTTATAGCAATGATAGTGGTGCAACTTGGTCAAAACTGTTAAGCCTTGAGCAAGTCTCCCAAAAGGGAGAGTTTGCCATTCCGCAGAGAGATTTCCACCGCAATGTTAGTATTTTTGGTGATCGATCGGGCCATTCATTCTCTATTTATAATAAGTTGGATGAGACGACATATTTGCTTGATCCGGAATTAAAGAAGTTACGGTCTATTCCGATTTATAACCGACTGACGAACTTGAACAATCCTGAAGACTTTTTCTTTTTTGAGGGAGTGATTTATTCCGTCAGGGGGAGTTGTCAGCGTCGATCTGGCCATATCGTCTGTCCGGACGTCAGCTATTTAGATATGTCAGAAGACTATGGGAGAAATTGGCAAACAATCGCATTGCCGAATATCACCCGCGCGGAATTCTTTGTTTATGACAATCAGTTATTTTTGTTGTATCTCGCTTCTCAGAAAGTAAAATGGTATAGCGTTGTCCATGGCTTAGACCGATCCTCGATTGCAGGAAAATTATACTTGCGCAAGCTCTCTAGAGATGGGCGTTGGAGTGAGCAAGTCCTTCTGTCTAAAACGGTTTCAACTCTAAAAGACGTTTATGTCGATGACTTACCTGTCATTGTCTGGCAGGATACACGTCATCATCGATCAAAGTGGTGTGGATATATTCCCTTTATCGGATGTGTCGATCCTGATCCATTTTATGGCCCCCGGATTACTTATGTCGGTTATCTCAATCCTAAGACATTAAATATTCAAAATGAAGCGATCATTGAACACACGGTTGGGAAATGATGTTGTCTACTGTTTAAGATTAATCATGATTTTTTCGCTTTTTTATCTCAGTTCAGGCTTCGGACATAATATGCGTAATATCAAAATAACGATTGAATATGATGGCACGGACTTTCAAGGATGGCAGATTCAAAAAAAGAAGGAAAGGACCATTCAGGATGAAATAAAAAAATCTCTTCATAAGATTTTTGGGAAGGCCCTAAATGTGTGTGGTTCCGGTCGAACGGACAGCGGTGTCCATGCACTTGCTCAAGTGGCCCATTTTAAAGTCCATTCACCCATGCCCATCGAGATAATCCGACGGGCCTTAAACGGGAATTTGCCGCCAGATATCGCAATAACCCGTGTTGAGGAAGTGCCGTTGGATTTTCATGCCCAATATAGCCCGAAGAGCAAGATTTATCGTTACACCATACATAACGGATCGGTCCGTTCCGCCCTCTGGCGGCGCTATAGCCTGTGTGTCTCCACGAAGCTTAATGTCGCTTCAATGCGGCGGGAAGCCCAATACCTGGTTGGGGAACATGATTTTAAATCTTTCCAGGCCTCTGATCCGGTGCGAAGAAACAAGGGGTCGAGCATTCGTGCCATCCATCAGATAAAAATTAAGAAATCCGGTGACTTTATTTTTATTGATATTGAAGCAAACGGATTTCTGTATAAAATGGTCCGCAACATTGTCGGCTGCTTGATTGCCGTGGGACAAGGCCGGTTAAGCCAGGGAGGCTTGAAGGTCATACTGGAACAAAAAGATAGACGCTGTGCTCTAGAAACAGCGCGGGCACATGGATTGTGCTTGTTTGAGGTGAAGTACTAACTATGAGGGAGCAAAAGGGAGATGATATCATTAAATCATTTACTGTGTTCTTGACGTTTCTTGCCAGTTGTTTGTTTTTTGTTTATATATTCACACAATTTTGGTCTCCGGTTGAGACAGGTGATATCTGGTGGCATCTTAGCACCGGGCGTTTCATTTCCCAGAACCAACACGTGCCTTTCTTTGACCCGTTTCCTTTTGCCGGGGAAGTGACTCCCTGGATTTTTACGCAATGGTTAGGGAGTTTATTCTACTATAAAATTTATGTTTTTTTTGGATTGTCGGGATTGCAGGCTTTTCGTGCATTCTACTTTTTAGCTGTTTTTGCCTACCTTTATTTTGCAGGATTGAAACGGACACCGCTACCTTTATTGATCTTTATTCTATACGTTATGTCCTATGGTTTCGCTATGAGGATCCACTTGAGGCCATATTTGTTTAATGTGTTTTTCGTGTTTTTATTCTTATCTATTTTATTCGCGCATAGGGATAGGGGTGTCAGATGGCCTTTGTTCATATTGCCACTTGTCGGGATCCTTTGGATTAACATTCATCTCGGCAGCTTAGTCTACGGGGCGGCATTAATATGTTTTTTTATCGGAGGGTACCTGAATGATTTCTTTAAATTAAGGATTACAGATCCGGATATGCAACAGGAACGGCAGGCCCTGCTGACAAAGGCTTACTGCTTAAGTGTTGTATTATGTCTGTATTTAGTTTCATTCTTCTGCACACCGTATGGCCTGCCCGGGGTCCTGTATCCCTTTAAAGTGTTCTTATTCCCCGGGCACATCCGTTTTTACGGATTATTGGCACAGACCGTTTCTGAATTGCAACCGCCGAAGTATCTCCTGACGACCAGCGGATTATGGTTTTATTTGCTTCTGTTCGGTTTTTTTTCCACGTGGTTTTTTTCTAATAAAAGATCTGTCCTGGATATCATTCTCATATCCTTTTCCGGTTTTATTTTTTTATATGGAAAGCGAGGATCATTATTCTTCACTATCGTTGCGGGCTATTTAATCCTTTATCACGTCATCCACCTGCGATGGGATATTTTGAATCGTCTGCAAATCAGAATAAAAAAATTACAATATGTCATATATATTATTTTGATCGTCGTGTTTTCTTGCCATATTCAGACTTTCGCGAAGGAAAATATTTATCTCGATGGGCAGCAACATAAAAAATATTCCCTCACGACAGACACCCTCAACCCGCAACATGTTTTGGCCTTTTCCCGGAAGCATCATATTTCCGGAAAAGTATATAATTCAGATAGGTTCGGGGGCTATATGATTTGGGGGCATTATCCTCAATTGCGTCCATATGTCGATACACGCCAGGTTAATTTGACATCGTATCAAAATCATATTTATATTCGAGAGGATCCTGATGAATTGTGGCCCCTTACGGCCAGGCTTTCCAGCTTTGATGTGGTGCTATTGGATGGGTCGTTATTCGTTAATACTAAAATTATTTCTTATCTTCTTAAAGATGATAACTGGCGACTGAATGCCCTGAACGGAACCACGTTCTTCTTTACGCACAGATCCATAACAGAGGAAAAAGGTTTGCCGGAAATTGATGTCGCAGCTTCGCCTCAGCCGTTTGACATTATTAACATACAAAAGCATTTATTAATTCTTGATCCTCGTCAAAGAAGCATGTTGGTCGATTGGTTCAATCCCCCGCCGTTTTATATTGATGATGTGGAAAAAGGGGTGACGTTGTATGATCTGGGATACAGGCAAGCGGGGATTAGCTATGTTTATCAAGGTTTCCGGATGTTCCCCCGTAGTTATGCGAAAGATATATTGGAAATGATGTTGCATAAAGAAGCTATTTAGTTTTTGTAAAGTTGGTCGTGTTCCGGGAGGAACGTTTGACATTAGTCATGTTCTTAATGTTCGAATAGTTCCGGTTTGATCTTTTTTCTGTGGATATCATGACAAATATCCATAATCTTTGAGATGTCATCGGTTTTTCTCAAGTAGTAATTCGCTCCCAGCGCCAGGGTTCTTTCCCGGTATTGCGGAAAATCTTCCTGGATAAGCATGATTACGGTAACGGATTCATCATCAGAATATTTGATGTATTTTAAGACATCCAGTCCGCTGCCATCCGGAAGCCTGATGTCCAAAATGATTAAATCCCAATTTTCATCTAAAATAAAATTTAAAGCTTGTTGGATGTTGTCCGCTTCCTGGATATAGCTGATGTATGTTAACTCCGAGAGCATTTCATTGATCCTGCTACGGATCATCTTTGCACTATCAATAATTAAAACTTCCATAAAAGCTCATAGATTATATCCTTTTTTTAAGTATATCTGTAAAACTGTATTCTGAAATCAGGGAATTGTCCAGTTTTTAGTTGAAATATTTTAGGACAGTTCATTAGTTAAACGCT
>JAIORP010000198.1 GCA_021108075.1 Candidatus Omnitrophota bacterium
TGTGGCGAACGGTGAAATATGATAACATTTATGTTCATGAATATCGTACAATAACCGACGTGAAACACGGATTGATCTTCCCCCGAAATAGTAGAGATGGGGACAATTTATGTCTGAGTTATCAATATTTAAGAATATGCATCTGAACAAAGGGGGAAAAAGAATTATATCAATATGTCATTTTATACCAAATCCATTAATAAATTGTTCTATCTTAATTCTGAAAAGCAGAATTGATTTTGGCCATTATTTAATGGAATTGGTATTATTATTTTTTGGAATTGGTATAAACACTAACTTTTTACAAAAAAATGGGGATATACGCCTATCCTTCTTCTTTTTACACCAACAGATAAAACGATCAGCAGTCCCCTGAAACATTTCATCTGACGGCACAAAGGACAAGCATACAGCCCCTGAGTATTTCTCCACAATCCCTTATAAGGTATAACCCATGATAAAGTTTTTTTCAATATGACAACATATGACAAGACCGGACAAATGCGAACCGAAACGGAAAAAAGTCATAAAAAAGTTCGATCGGGTCAGGATTAAAACATAAAAACATGTTTCATTGGCAGGGAAACGTCAGCGTTCGCAGATAAGGAGGATTACTTCTCTTGTTCTTTACGTCGTTTTTCTTCTTCTCGAACACGGTAAACATCCTGCACATCAGCGACAGACACATCCATTTCAATATCATGTTTCTTGAGCTTCTGTTTTGTGTTGAGAATATACTGCAGCAAATACTGATCAATGATGTCAGGATTAAATCCGTAATACCGGATGAGCTTATCCAAATCATGGCTCCATTCAAAAATGGCATTAAGGTTTTTCTCGATGGACCGTGAACGGCCGTAAATCAAATCCACGACGGTCTTGATGACTTTACGCGCCCCAAGATACGGCACGGCAACTTTCAACAGGATATCCCAACGTGTACCCCTCGGGGTGTCAGTCAGCTTGTAGCCAAAAGCATTTAAATAAGTTTGCTTACGGTAACGCGATTCTGACTGGCATTGCTGTTCGATGCATTCCGGCATTGCGGGCGAATCCATATCGATTTTTAAATCTTCTTGCGGGGCGATTTTAATCTTACCATCCCCCACCCAAAGGCGATACTGCCAATTGACTTCTGTATTCCCGGTGAAATAATCCTTGCTCGTTGTCGTATCATAAACCCAGGCACGATAGCCTTCATGAAGATGTACGACAGGCGTGTATTCCGGATACTCTTGATCCATAATCGTTCCTTCTCTGACATAATACCAAATCCATTAATAAACTGTTCTATCTTAATTCTGAAAAGCAGAATTGGTTTTGGTCATTATTTAATGGGATTGGTATAACTGTATTTTTTAATTTTATTTATTAAGTATACTGGATGATTATCTTTTCTGCAACTCAACACGCGGGGGAAACCTCCCCCAAAAAGCACTTGCCTTCGTAGTAGATCCCAATTGTGTTTTTCGGGTTACGACGAGGCTTAGAAGCAAGGGAATGTTCTGTCGAAAAAAATAATTTTTGATATTGCAACGACAAAAAATAAGGCAGGGGAACAAAGAAGCGCTTACCGTTCAAATGTTACGGCAGATGCTGGCCAAGATGGGGCACGATTTCCCGCCCGAACTCCTTGATAAGTTGGTCTGCCGCTTTGTGGTCATTATTATTAACCCCGGTCGAAATGCGGATAAGGGCACTGCTGGCCACTTCACCGACAAAAGATTTCCAGGCGATTAAGACCTGCTGCTTCCAATAACTCGGTGTAAATGTATCCCCGACCTTAAACCAGTAATAAAAAATTTCCTGGCGCGGACCATTTTCTGATACAACTCTATAAACCTGCAAAGGTTTATCCTGATTAGAATATTGGATCAAATCCAAATCTTTCTCAATAAGAATATTACCAGCACCGGTGTAACAAATTTCCGGAGGGTGCGACACCTTTCGGTTGCTTTGCGAATATACGATAAACAAAGTTATTGATTCGGTTGTTTGCCCGTGAGTATAACGGCGGATGAACACATTGCGGGTTTCAAGAATATCGTATTCCCGCTCTGTCAACGGAATATCCTCGGCTGTCCATTTACCGATCTGCATAGGGAACGAAGAAATGTCAGCGGTATCAGCCTGTCGATATTCTTTAAAGTAAAGCCGCCAGGACATAACACCTGCGACAACAAATAGAGATAACAAAATAATATAACTTAACGAAAATTTCTTTTTCATTCGAGCAACTTCCCTGTTCCCATGAGCAAAATAAAGGCCAAAGCAAACACCATATAACCGGAAATATCATGGATTGCCCCTTCGACGTACTCAGCGCCCCAGACCTCAGACACAAAAGCCAAAAAGACAATGCGGCACATATTCGTAATAATCGCAATGGGGATGGTCGAAAGAAACAGGATCACCCGTTTCATGTAATGGCCCTTCATCAAATAGGCCACCACACTGCCCAGAGCGGTCAGTGAAATCAATGAACGGAGCCCACTGCAGACATCATCCACCGTGACAAAGGCATGGGGCATTTTTATCAGACTGCCCTGTTGAACCGCGATCAATCCTATATTATTCAGTATGAACGTCGATAGCCGGGCGGCAAACATTTTCATTTGAAAACTAATATTGCGGATTATAAAAAGAGGTAATGGCATCATAAAAAAAAGAAATGTAAAGGGAAACCAAATGACTTTAAAAATGGCCCAGCCGAAAAAATATAAAATAATACCGGCCAAAACAATCAGCATGGAAAATCCCGAGATTGAATAAATACGAAAACTGCTGGCGGCCAAATAAACCAAAAGACCGATCACAATAAGAACAAAACCAAAAGGCACGCGTTTTCGCTTAATTTTAGCCAATGTCTCCTTTTGTTGCCAAACAAGAAAACCTGAAAAGAACGGGACTAAAATACCATGACTATAGTAAGAATCTGCAGCCCACCAGCGATCCCACATCCAGACGAGGATCGGGATATAGACAACCAAATACAGTCCAAACGCAATAATGGCATCATAATATTGATCCCAAATGCCTTGCCATCCCCTTCTATTCTTATCACTCAAGATATCAACCTCACAATTAATCGTTTAACCGGATTTCTTTTCCCGGGCTTTTTTCCATGTCACAGGCTGCCGGTTCATCACAAATTTCACAAACCCCATAAATGCCGAAAAGTTTAATAAACAAAAGACATACGGCACATAAGAAATTTTAAATATGACGTTAAGAATACCATAATTTCTTTCTCTTGCCAACTTTCCAAACAATGCCGATCCATAAAAAATCAGTTGAGCCCAAAAGATAGTACGATACAAAGGAGCCGTCACTAAAAATCCATTTACTATAAGCAATCCGATGAGAAAAAAAGGCATAATGATGCGCAACAATTTGTGCGAGATCATCTGAAAAGCAACGGGACTGACAAAGGGTATATAGGCCTGCGGCAACAATGTTAACAACTGGTAATTCCCAAAAATCGTGCGTGTTTTACGCCGGTTCTCCTCCTGGGGGTTGTCCGCTGGCGCATCATAAGCCTTTGCGTTCAAATCAAATACAGCGCGATAACCCTTCAAAACAATCTGAAGAGGAATGTACATATCATCCAGAACCGCTTCAAGGGGCACAGGACGGAACAACTCCCGTCTAATCGCATAAATTGCTCCCGTGGCCCCTAACATCGAATGAAAACGGCTTTCCTTATCACGGATGAACTTTTCATATTTCCAATAGACATTAACACCAACGGACGTCCCTTCATCGGCTTCACGGAAAACAAGCTCACCGCTAACACAACCCACTTTCCGGTCATGGAAATTCGCGGTCAAGGCCTCCACAGCCTGCGCATCAAATTGTTGCCGCGCGTCCATAAAAACGACAATGTCATGCCGGGCTTCAGCAACCAACTCGTTCAAACGGACTATTTTTCCTTTGCGATCCTGATAGGCAAAAATCTTAAGATTCAGTTCTGAACCGGAATACTGCTCAACAATTTTGACAGTATCGTCTTCTGAACCATCCGAGGCGACCAGGACTTCCATCTTTTCCTTCGGATAATCAAGCGCTAAGATGTTTTGCATCTTAGATTCCATCACATCATCCTCGTTCCAGACGGCCAGCACAATCGAGACGCTTGGTTGTGCTGGTTGCCGCTGAACACGTTGAGGAAAACACTCAGCCAATATCCAGATTAAGAACGGATAACCTATATAACAATAAATAACTGCCATCAATAAAATCCAAAAAACAAAAACCATGCATCACTCCGCGAAATGGTTAAACGCCCGAACAAGACAAAGACTAGTCAAATATTTTAATAACAATTCTCCTGAGCATGTTGTAGCCGCGTTCTCTTAAAATGAGTTTTGCCAGATCCCGCACATTAAAAGCAATCCGTTCTTTAAAAGGCATTTTCCCATCCATAGCCATCACGAAACGATCCATACTCCAATTCCTTTTGACCGCGACACGGTTAAACACTTGCCCCGCTGGAAAACGTGGCCGTTCAGAGATAAAAATATACTGATACCCTATTTCTACGGCCTTGTTAACAATAGCCATATTACAGAATCCCCGGGGAACGGAGAAGGCTGTAACCACAGCAGCCCCCAGGTTAATTTCAATATTCTTTTTAGACGAACGCAATTCTTCATCAATTTGGGTATCTAATAAATTCGTTAAAGTCTCGTGGCTTAAACCATGGGACCCGATGATCATTCCGGCCGCGTGCAGCTCCCGGATCTCATCCCAACCCATATATCCCGGACGGCCAACCCGAGGAGGAATGATAAAAAAATAGGCTTTTATATTGAACTTCTTCAAAAGCGGAAAAGCAAGGCTGTAGTTACTATTTTCCCCGTCATCAAACGTGATGATCACATTATCCCTGTCAGCGATCGCGTCCTTCGCGTCGACAATAACGTTATACTCATTATCCTGCAGCCATTGCAGATGACTTTCAAAATCCTGGACGTTTAAATCATAAAAGCCTGCCCCGACTTCGCGCGTATCTTCGCCCTTCGGAACATTTTTATCAAAAGAAACAAGCCCGTGATACATCAAGACCATAATATTGTTATTTTTCAACATCGGTTGTCTTCCAAATATATAGAGGCCTATAAGAAATAATACGAAGAAAACAATAAAAAGAAAATTTTTATAATTATACCTTTTATTTACGTTCATAGAAACAGGATATTAATAATTAAAAAAAGATGGCAAAAATCAACCCTTAGACCAAATCCATTAAACCGAAATTTTGCAATAGAATCTTTTTCTCGACATAAACGGACGTGAGAAAAAGGTTTTATTGCAAAATCGTCCGCTTCCTCAATTACTGACGAGAAAAGCAGCGGTTCAAGCCGGATTACCTTTTCTATTGAAAAATCCGGGTTAAATAATTGTCCTATTTGAATACCAATATTCTCGTTTAAACGTCGAGAATATCATAATGACTTTGGTCATTATTTAATGGATTTGGTATTAATAAATTTTTCTAAAACTTTAAACTCGAAACTTTTCAAATCATCCATTCCGCTTATCTCAACACGCTTCAATTCCAATGGCGGTGTATCCGATTGATTCACGCCAACCTGGACGGTTAAGGCGCACGGACAGCCCGCTTGCCGTACGACTCTTATGGTATCTGTCGAATATTCTCCATAGGGATAACAAAATGTTTTGACCCTTCCGCCCGGGGGAACCAGGGTCTCTAAGGCGTGCAGGCTGTCAAGGACCTCTGCCCTTTGCTGTTCAACAGGTAATCGCGGCAAATGAACATGTTTGCACGTGTGCGCTCCGAATGTGATCCGGGTGGCAGCCATCTGCTGAATTTCCTTCTGGTTGAGCATGTCGCGGCCTGAGACAGCCTCATACCGTTTAAACTTCTTTTCTGTGTTGATCAAATGGGTTGTTAAAAAAATCGTCGCGGGTATGCTCCATCTTCTCAAAACAGGATAAGCATAAAGAAAATTATCGCGATACCCGTCATCAAACGTAATTATTATTTTTGTCTTCGGGCCGGGCTTATCAATAAATTGTGCGGGCTGCTGTTCAAAATCCTTTAATGAAACAAAATCGTAAACATGTTTCTTGGTCGTCAGGAATCTCATCTGCCGGGCAAACATCTCTGGCCGGGTGACCAAATTATGGTCCGGCAAATCAGGGTTTACGCGATGATACATCAAAATCATCAGCCCCTTCGGGGAATCATACTGGCCCACGCATTGACGGACTTTTCGAATAATTTTTTTTGTAAAATAAGTCATGCGAGTGCTGTCCATTCTGAATTCCTATGCATTCATATTCATTTAAGGCTGTGCCCGCACATCGACGCGCACAAAAGGATTTTGTGTTTTCGGTAAAGTCACGGTAACCGAGCCTAACACTTCATCTTGAATCACAACTTTAACCTCTTCGCTGGATTCTTCCATTTGAATATTTTCGGGGTCCAACTTCTCTGAGATACCGGCGGCATACAGGACATGCAAAAAATAATCCCGCTTTTGTTTCTCCCGGGAGATCACTTCAATCCGCCAAGTCCCGGTCTCCTCCCACTTCCCCTGCATCTGGGCTTCAATGCGCTCTTTAGTTTTTTGGGAAACAGGATAATTTTTGGGTTTCGAACCTTCGACCCAACCTTCATAACCACTTCCTCCGATTTTATTGATAACAAAATGATGCGGCAACAATGTTTTGCTGTAAAGCTTTGTTGTGTCATACGCGTTAGCCGCGACTAAAAAATTACTCCGATAGGTTTCATGCTGGCCCTTTGTTCTTGTCGTAATAATTTGACCGTTCAGTTTCGGTTCACTCACCAGATGCAACAACCACTTCTTGATAAAATTATCTTTCTTGCTCTCCACACGGTCAAAAATAACGATATAGGCATTATCACCTTTCCGGATGAACACCAATGAACGGATATATTCATTAACCCGGCTCGAATAAGCTTTTGTCGCGTCGCTGATGATGTAATCATAAGCCGGTGTTGTCTGAAAATCTAGGATTTTAGACCAATCCGCTTTGGGATTGTGCAGGAAAACATCATCCATGCCAAACTTCCATAACGCGCCAAACGTACGCGTGAAAACCCTCTCAACCCCACCGGGGTCAGAGGTATTCCCGCTCAATTTTCGCGGCGCATCAGGACGGGCGGGATCGATCACAAGGATGTCATTATGGGCGCCTGTATTTTTTTGGTATTTAAAATAATTCTTCTGTCCGACATACGCGTCATAAACTCCTGAATCCGGAGCGAGATTCCCCTGCTTATAAATCATGAACGTATTCACATCAAAATCGCTATGGCTTGTCATCGTGTAAGCTGGCCGGGCGGTGAAAGCGACATTCGTGCTTTGCGGACGAAAACTTGTGCGCATGACCGCCTCTCTTCCGCCGGGGAATAACCGGGCATAGGGCAAGTCCTCATATCGGGCGTATTGGGGATTTTTCATGTCATAGAATGGACTGTCGAAAAGAAAACGCGTGATATCGTTCAATTCATTCAATCCCTTATAGCCCGTCGATGTCAAAACCCAGGAAGACATCCCGGCCAGGTTTTCAATTAACCATTTAATATGCGGATCATCCGCCGCCAAAGCAAAGGTACGGCCGTAAAAAGCGCGAATCTTCCACGCCACCGGGCCATCCTTTAAAGAGACGATGCCCCCGCCACCTAAAGCAACCCCTTTATGAAAAATTTCCCGGCCGGTCCCTAAATCAAGTCGATACAGCAGGTAGTACGCTGCTTGACGGGCCCAGCCCAGGCGCTCATCATCAATAAGGTTCACACCCGTCGACGTCTTAAGGCCGTACAACCAGTCTGCCCCGTCAGCGCCGTAGTAGTATCCTTCAAAGGGAGAACCATCCGCCGCATAAGCGTACATGCGCGCCGCGTCTCCCCAAATCCAATCATAGCGCCAGCGGGCGAGATAATAGGGCTGGGCTTCAGCGACATGGTGCGCTAAAGCGATCTCCGGCCATGTCCGGTAAGAATGAAAAATCCAAACCTCACGATGAAATGTTTCTGAGATGATGTTCTTGCCGTTTTTGAGCTTCGCGCCCTTCTCTTTTAAATTCGACAGACGATAAATTTTGTCAATGATTGTCCGGCGTTCTTCGTCGGACAATCCGTTATACACCCAATCAAAGGCCAGCGCTAAAACAGCGACATCTTTTTCATATTGCCAATCCTTCGTGACCTTCGGCTGCCGATGAAGCAATTTATCCTTGACGATGTTGAGCAACAGCTCGCTTGATTTCGGGTTGGCATCATCCAGGATCGCATACGCAAAGGCCGCATTGATCATGTCACCCTGTTCAGCTGATTTTAAAATATTTTGCCAATATGGATTTGTCCGTCCAATTTTTTTGCGTAAAGACGATAGCATCTCCTTGTTGATATAGATCCGGGGATGATCTTCCCGGATCCGCATTTGGGACAAGCGCCGCTCGAGCATTTTGACCCGCTGCAAACCCCGCGGATCACCATAGACCGGACCATCCTTTGCGGCCTCAACATCAATGGTCTGGGCCACAGAAGGACTGGAGTTGCCCTGGGTCGCAGGATTATAGATAAACAGATAGAACAACCCCAGGCTAAATATGCTTATAAATAATACTTTGGACTTCATAAAATCTCGTCTCCCATGAATTATTTGATGCAAAAATTATTCTTTTTTTCTGAGCAGAAGCCGAATGATCCTTCAGCCCCTTCTTTATTCCCTGCTGAAACTGATCATAATCTGCGGCAATGAAGATCACATCTTCATATTTATGAACTTCCGGAATGTCAATCGAAACAACGGATTTTCCTGACGACAAATATTCCAGAATCTTCAAGGGGTGCGAATGGATCGTCAGAGAATTGACATTAAACGGTAAAATCGCGACATCAAAAAAATGGCTGTATTTGTACAAATCCTCATAAGGTTTAACCGACAGATAGTGAATATTCTTCTGCGACGGGAGCTGTTCATCCGGATTCTTATCAATTTTCCCGATAAAAACAAACGACCAATCCGGCTGTTGATCGGCCAGATAACGAACCAATTGAAAGTCGACCCAATCACTGGAAATCAACCCATAAAAACCGATAATGGGCGCCGCTAAATTTTTTATATCATCCGGCTTAGGAATGTCCGGGTGAGTTATAGCCTGATGAAACAAATCAAAGTCAACGCCATGAGGAGAATAATAAGATCGCGGATTGAGTTGTTTCTTCTTTTCAAACAATTCTTTCGAAACGGAAAATGTCACGTCCGCCAGCCGCGTCAATGCCTGGTCTTGCTGCTGAATCAATTTTTGCGGCACACCGTTAAAAGCGCTCATATCATCCACGCAATAATAGACCAGTCCTTTTCGCGGCAAAGCCTGAATCAGATCGATCGTGTTGGGTAAAAACGACCAGATCAAGGGTTTCCGCATGTTAAATTTTTTCAATAAAAATTTAAATTGCCATGTCAAAAAACTCTTGTTAAACAAACGGACAAACCCATACCGCTGAAAAGGAAACAGTAGCGGCGTATATACGAAAAGATTCTCACGAACGGGCTGCGCCCCTTTTAAAAAACCAGCCAACTTATTAATAATTTTCCCCATGTCACGTTTGGACAATGCGGGGGTCCGCAGGCTTAACGAATTAACAAAAACAACTTTATTCGCCCGGGCCAACCGCGTTGACAAATGGAACTTGCTTGTCTTCAAGCCGCTATGCCAATCATCCGACGAAAAGAACAAAATGTTCTCTTTGCGTCGGACCTCTTCAAAATAATCCGAGACAGTCCGGGCTGTTTTGTCCCAATCAAAATCCTTCACAGTCTGGCTAACGGACTGTTGATCCCATTTTGTCTGCAAAACAGACCGAATCGTTGAAGATATCAGCGACGGGTCCCGTTGGGATAAAACAAAGCCTCCGCCGGATCGCAGGATATCGTCGAGACCAAAGCCTTGCATGGTAATGACCGGCGTCCCAACCGACAAAGATTCCATAACCACATTCGGCCGGCCTTCACGGTAACTGGTCAGGCAAAAAACATCAGCCGCATTATACCAATAGTTCAGTTCATTCTGTGGCTTAGCCCCTAACAGGTACACCTGGTCATTCAGCTTTTGCGCGCGAATATATTTTTCTAATTGTGATCGGTAAGGCCCTTCCCCGATGATAAACAAGTCCACGTTGTTCATTTTTAATCGCCCTAATGCCTCTATCAAGACATGAAAACCCTTTGATTCTAATAACTGGCCGACACTCAGTAAAATGCGGCGCTCTTGACCCAGGCCTAAAACCCGCCTGGCCTCTGACTTTTTCATCGCGTAGAACAATTGACGGTCAATTCCGTTCGGGATCAAACGAACATCCAGCTGGCCACCGACGATAGATTGCATCTTCTCTTTCAAATTCTGGCTGACCGCAATTAAACCATCCGCCCGGGATAAGGCCCTTCGCACAAAAGGTTTGCTGAAAACCTGTCGCGGATACCAGTTCACATCCGTGCCCCTGGCATTAAGGACCACTTTTAGACCTAAGGCCTTTGCCAGACAAACGGCCGCATAACCATCAGGATAGACAAAATGTCCATCGATCATATCAAACTGAAATGTCTCATGCAAACGCCGCACATACTCTTTAACACTCAGGTACATGGTCATACCGTAAAAACAGCGCCCGATTTTGGGCATCAAAAAATAGCGAGGGTAATAAACCTTTATTCCGTCAATGACAGCCTCAAGCGGAACCCGGCGGAACTGAGACCATTTGTGGCACCAATGGCCCGGCGGGCTCATGGGAATCGGGCTGACAACAACAACCTCATGCATCCTGGCCAAGGCATTGACTCTCCGTTTAATAAAAAGCGCATGCAGGGGCATTTGCTCATTCGGGAACAATGTTGTAAAAACAAGTATTTTCATAGCTTTTCTTTTTCCAGGCATTACGGCCTGCGCTAATTCTTCCAATCTCCTTTTCAGACAATCACATTAACTTCTCAACATGGACAGATAGAGATCGGAGTAAGCCCGTGTCATCCGCGTTAACGTAAAAATATCATCAAATCTTTTACGGGCGGCCTTGCCCATTTTCTGACACATCTTTGGATCAGAAATCAGACGATGCAAACCGTCGGCTAACTTATCCGGACGGCCGGCAGGGACCAATATCCCTGTCTCCCCGTCGATAACAACATTCGGGGTTCCACCGACGCTCGTGGCGACAATCGGTAACTGCGTTGCCATGGCTTCTAACAGGGTGAGCGAGGTTCCTTCTCTGATCGAGGACAAAGCAAAAACATCAAAAGTGTTCAGATACAACTTAATATTTTTCTGCACCCCGGTAAAAATGACATCATTCTGCAGTCCCCATAATTTCGTTAAACTCTGCAGTTCAGCCCGCAAAGAACCATCGCCAACGATAACCAGTTTCGCCCTGGGCTCCAGCTGTCGGACCTTCTCAAAAGCTTTTAATAGCGTGTGCTGATCTTTTTCCTTTGACAACCTCGCGATGTGCCCGATCACCAAATGCCCCGCGTTCAAACCTAATGCCTTGCGGCCTTCTTTTTTGAGCTGCGTATCCCGGGCGAATAATGTTTCATCAATCCCATTGATGAGCAGGGATATTTTATTACGGGGGATATGATACGTGTTCTTGAGGTATTCCACGATATTGTCCGAAACCGCGACAGCCTGTTTAATCCCTCCGGATATCAATCGCAAAGCCGTGGTTATTCTTCGGGACTCCTGAGAAATACCGTGTTGCGTCACAATAACGTTCTTCAGACCGACCAACCGGCAAGCGAGTACGCCATAAAAAAAGCAAGTCGAATTGTGCAAATGAACAATGTCTGGATTATATTGTTTTAACAACTTCGCCAATCTAAACGGAACCCGCATATCAATGCCCGGTTTGCGGTTAACACACTCGACCCTCACGTTATCATCTAAATCAACGCCAAGGGATCCAATGCGGTCAAGCACACAAATGGTAAAAGTGAAACGGTCGGTGTTCATCTGCTGAATCATATTGGTCACAACTTTTTCCGCGCCACCAAACTCCAGGCTCAAAATCACATGCAAGACATGGACGTTCTTCTCTTTTTCCTGCGAGAGGCAGGCCTTATTATCCTGTTGCCGCACCTTAGAAGACACCAGGCGGTTCTTTCCACTTTTTTCAAAAGGAATTTTATCCAGAAATGAAATATCGATCTGCATCGTTTCACCAAAAACTTCTCTCATCTCACCCTTAATAACCTCAACATCATCCATAATATCTTGCACGCCTTTTCTTTCGATATAAACGCTTAAAAATATCGTGCTTTCCTGAATCACCCTGAACTTATGCACCCAGTCAAAACGGTCAAGGATATACAGAAAGACTTCACCTGAAACATATCGCCCGTCTTCTGTGACAATGGTGTCAATCGTTCGCCCTTCAACTCTTTCAAATAAAGGAAACCCGCGCCCGCAAGAGCATTGACGGTCCGAAAGAGTGGCCAGGTCATTATTTTTGTACCGAATGAGAGGAAAGGCATGGTTTCTTAAATCTGTTAAAACCACATCACCCACTTGACCTGGAGCAGACGGTTTCTGATCTTTCAATACTTCAATGTACAAATTATCAATATTCATATGCATCCCATAATGTTGTTCGCACTCCATGGCGATGAGCATGACTTCCTGACAGCCGTAACGATCGTACACTTTCGTTCCGAACGCCTCCTCAATAGCTGCCCGCTGAAAAGGGAAGAGTTTTTCCGCAGAAACAATGATGCCCCGGGGCCGATGGCAGGGGATGTCTAACTGTTTAACCGCTCGCGCTAAAATATAAACGGAATTGGTATAACCAATAATGACTTTTGGTTTAAAACGGTTGATTTCTTCGATCTTTTCTTTCAAATTCTGGGTCGACAGACTGAATGTGTTAATAATCTTACGGCGTAAAATCGCATGGTGCACGTCTTCCTTTAAACGTTGAAATCGCGATCGCTGAAACGGCGGCTGGCCCCACACATACAACTCCTTTTCGCCATAGTTCCATCCGGCCCACCGGTCAGAACGGGAAGCGCCGGCCATGTGCCACTCATAGGTCGCCCGGTCATAGCAAAACTTCATCGGCACCCCGGTCGACCCGCTCGTCGTCTTACAGATCAATTGATTCTTCGCAAAATTGCGGGCGATCAACCGGTCATAATTCTCCTGGATGTCATCACGTGTTAAAATCGGGATCCTGCGAAAATCTTCTTCCGTTTTGATAATTTCAGGATATAGATTTAGTTTATGAAATAAGTCTTGATAATACGGAACGTTTTCATAGGCGTGCCTGATCAATAGTTTCAGCTTCTTCCACTGAAGCCTTTTCAACTCTTCTTCAGATAACCATTGATTATTCTCCAGTTGCTGCAGGTAGGTCAATGTCTGCCTTTTCTTTAGAAAAGTCTCGTAAAAAGGAAACAGGCAGTTCCGGTATATTTTGGCATACATACGTTCATCCTTGTCGGCGGCTATGCCGATTGATTAATTTAGCGTTTAAATATAATAAAACCTGCCGGATATGTCGCCAACGGATCCGGTAACACTTTTGAAAAAGATACTTCAAATTATACTTAAATAAAATTTGGACATTTTCCTGAGCATACAACTCTGATAAGGGTTGAGCAAACGAGGTCTTCGGGTCGTCCAAACCATGGGAGATCTTTGTAAAAAACCGCTGGATCTCTTCCTTGTCCTTACCTGCTGCCAGAGTGGGTTGTCCTTCTGTATTGATCTTTATGGGCAGAAAATCCAGTTTGATTTCTTTATTCTCTAACGTCAATTTCAAAATAATACTCTGATAAAAACGTTCCCCTCCCGGCAAAGCGATGGCTTGTTCTTTTTCAAGAAAACGGCGGATACTTGAAATGTCTCTTCCGCCCTCGGGTTTATCATCCTGATCAAAAACAAAATTCCCTAAGCTGTAAACAACAACACCCTCATGATAATGCTCAAACCCTTGCAACACATGCGGATGATGGCCTAAAACAATATCGGCCCCCTGATCAATCGCTTGATGAACAAGATGGCGATACTCCGGATACGGATAATGGCAATATTCAATCCCATGGTGAATGGAAACAACCAACCAATCCACCTTACCCCGGAGATTCTTGATATCATCAAGAATAACACGAACACGCATCGGAGCACAACCAGCTTTGTCCTGTTCGGCGGGATAACTCAAACAATACCCCAAAAACCCGATCGATTTGCCCCGGGACTCAATCACCTGAGCTTGACGCGCCTGGGCTAAATTCCTGCCTGCGCCGATATATTTCAATTGACGCTCCTGTAATGCCGCTTGCGTGTCCAACAAACCGCCTTCGCCAAAGTCTAAAATATGATTGGTGCCAATATGAACCACATCAAACGGTATCCGTTTCAGCCCATCAACCGCGCCGGCTTCACACTTAATAAAAGGAAAATCTTTCGGTTTATTCGGGTTCGGTTCGGCCCTGGTCACAACAGGCGCATCTAAAACGCCAAAAAGGACATCGGCTTCCTGCAATGTCTGCCGCACATGATCGAACGGATAATCCGAGCCATGTTGTTTAATTCGATCAGCTATGGTTCGACCCAACATAATGTCACCCACAGCCATTAACGATATCGCGCTCATTTCTTCAAAAATCTTTCTTTCATAAAATTAATATAGCGTTCCAAAGAATAGACGGATCGTATGTTAAACGATAACCGCTGCGGATCAATCATAATTTGACTGGGGTAAAGGACCTGTTTTCCTTTCCCGGTTAATAATTTAATTGTTTCCGCGACAGCCAGACACGCGGCTAAATTCGTGACATAATTTAACGTCACCCCTCTTTTGCTGCAAAAGCGTTTGTCCGCCTTTTCCAAACTTTCATCGCTCAAACTGTCTTCATTAAATTGAAAAAGCTTTAAATATTTATGCATAAGATGGTTCACCCATGGATTCTTTGTCGGCGCGTCGATACTTTGCTGATCCTCCCGACGGTAATCAAAAACTTCAATGGTGGCTTTTGTCACTTGCATGCAGTGCGGATTGATCACAGGAATCTTTAATTTCTGGGCATGGTAATGCAAGGGAAGTTGTCCCGAAGGAAAGTCAATCCCGTTAATGATCACATCCGCATCCTGAATAAAAGAAACCACATTATGATTTGTCATGCGCTCGCATTTCTGCACCTCAACATCCACATAGGGATTAATCTCCTTTATCCTTTTGGCTGCCGCTTCCGTCTTAAATTGGCCAATCGTCTTTGATGTCGCAAAGACCTGACGGTTTAAATTGGACAACTCGTATTTGTCCATATCTAACAGTCGAAACCGCTTAACTCCCCAACGGGCAAGCAACTCAAGGATCAGCGCGCCCACGCCGCCAAAACCCGCATGCGCAACACGTACGGTCTTGATCTTTTCTAAATCATCCTGCCCGTAAAAACGGGCGGATTGCTCTAGCATACCAGCAACAAAATCATGTTCATTCATCGTTTCATCCCCGAAAATGCTTATTTTCTTTGCCTGATCACTTTAGCGGGAATTCCCATCGCAATCGAATACGCGGGAATATCCCTTGTAACCACGGCCCCCGCTCCGATAATAGAACTCTTGCCAATGGTCACCCCTGGTAAGATCGAAGCGTTGCAGCCAATCCAGACATCATTTTCAATGACAATCTTCGCAAAAGAAGACGGCTGATGACGGATGGGGATATCAATCCGGTCAAACGTGTGTTGTCGAGAAGTAATCACGACCCCCGGGGCTATCTCACAATGGGCACCGATCTCAATTTCCCCGTCACCAAACAAAATGCTGTTTGGGCCAATATAGGAATTTTTTTTAATAATAATATTGGCCCTCTCCGGATGTACACGCCTGTCACCGCAATGGATCAAGACACCAGACCCGATTTTAATATCCTCCGCCAATAATATATTTTCCGGAAACTTAATCCGGCTGCCCGGTTCTATCACACAACCATAACGTTGGCATAATTTTGCCCGGCGGTATTGCCAACTCAATGCTGTTTTTAATTGTTGATATAGATTTCTGAGCGACATCGCTACTCTCTTTCCTCTATAAAATTTTGGACGTTATGGACGATCGGCTCATCATAAGCATCAAAGAGCACTATTTGCGGTATTTTATGACCTTGGCCGGACATCCTCCAACAACGGTGAAAGCCGGAACATCCCTGGTGACAACCGCTCCAGCAGCAACAATAGCGTGCCGCCCGATGGCGACCCCTTTCAGGATAATAACACGGGCTCCGATCCAGGCATATTCACCAATGACGACATCTTCTGAGACATACCCCTTAAACCCCTCTTCCATCATCTGATGATCACTTGTAATGATCAGCACCTCCGGTCCCATCATGGCATGTTGCTTGATATGCACGTTCCCTTCCCCCATAAAGCGGGCGTTTTCTCCGATGCAGGCACAATCTTCAAGGCGAACATTCTTTCCGCTTCCAAAATCAGCCCCGCGCTCAATAAAAACTGACCTGGGGGCCTGGGGAATAAGCCGGCACCCTAAAAAAGACCGCACCTTTTTCGATATTCGACCGATCGGCCCAAAGTCGTAAGAACGGGGTAAATGCTTGGCAAACAGGTGATACAGCAAATAGGCCAATACTCTCATTCTGTTTTCCCTTCGATGATGTTGATTTCTTCAATGATCATTTTGTTCCCAACCAGATTTAATGCGATAATAATATAAAAATAGCCGTAATACGCCCCCGGCAAGAAGAAGCCTGATCCGCATAAACTAATCAGACTCGCCCTTAATAAATTTGATTTCGTCAAATCAATCTTTTTATCTGCAGGCAATCTAAAATTCCGGTGACGGACATACGCATTTGCGATGAAACAATTCCAGATAACCAGCAAAAAAAGACCGAGCCCTGTGAACCCTGTCTCGCTTAAAAGCTGCAAAAAAACATTGTGGATATTCATCTCAAAATCCGCGTACTGTTTTAATTCATCCGGCGCGTATATATAATAATAATTACCAAAATTACCCGCACCGACACCTACAACAGGATGCTCCATGGCCATATTAATGCCCGCTTTCCAGGTCGCGATCCGTGTCATGGCAGACGGATCTTCTTCGTAATCACTAATGGAGTGCATGCGATTGCGGTATTTCTGACCGATACGCGGCAAGAAGGCGACAAGAATGATCAAGCCTATCGTAATTAAACGGGCCTTTTTCTTCGATTGAAGAAAAATGAAAAAAAGCGCCAAAAGCAAGGCCAATAACCCGCCCCTGGAATACGTCAGCACAACACCACCGCAAAACGCGGCGATCACAGCGGCAAAAAATAACTTCACGACGATATTGACCTTCTCTTCAAAGAAAATAACGGCTAACGGCAGGACCGCGACAATGGATTGAGCAAAAAAATTCCGGTCAACATATTGATAATGAGGAATCGCTATTTCATACCAGGTTGTTTTATAACGGTGATACGCGAATAGGACCAGGAAGGTCATAATGCCGATCAATAACAAATTAATATGCTTCAAGTCCTCTTTTGTTTTAACAATATTGATGATCAAAAAAAACAAGATCAAATTTTTGACATACTCCATGAACATATGTTGCGTTGCCGCCGGTTCAAACGCATTACGCTTGGAGAGAAAAATGATAGCGGACAGGAAAAGAAGGGCTAAGAAACCAAAGGGCAAATAAACCTTCTCACTCTTCACTAATGTATGAATTATCCAGGATAATAATGTCAGCCAGCCAAATATGAGCGGCATGTGCCAACTGAAATATATTTGGGGCACATGTTCAAATAAATAACCATCTCTTAAAAGCATCAGCCCAAGTAAAAAAAACAAACCATACTTAGGTTTTTTGAAATTCATTAAAATAACAGTCATTGTGATGATTAAAAATAAGCTGATTCTGATCATTGTTTATCCCTCATTGTTTTTGCCCACATAAATGACAATAATCCCCATATCATTGCTTTAACATGCAAAGGATCATATTTTAATGCCTGTCCAAACGCCCAACACGCTGAGGCATAATCCTTAACATACAGCAGCGAATGCCCCTGACGATACATTAACGTTTTCATTCTCACCTTCCAAAAATATTTTGCATCGCCGTCATATAAATCTAAATTCTTTTTTATAACCTGTATCAAGGCTAAATACGTTTCTTTGATATTTGAACGGTTGTAACCGGATGTTTGAACACGATAAAGTGTTACGGGTAAACTAACAAACCCGAATTCATATTTATGGGCCAGACGCAGCCAAAGGTCGTAATCTTCGCTTCTTAACAGTTCCGGGGACTCATCAAAGCCGCCGACCTCCAGTAAACATTTTCGCCGCACCATGACACTGGAGGTGCAAATACAGTTATCCCAGATCAACTCATCAAATAGTTGTCCTTCCGGAACAATCCGATGCGCGGATGGGATTTCCTGGCCATCCGGATGAATACGTTTTCTATTCGTGTGGACCAGTTGAAATTCCGGATGGGAATGAAACCGCTGTAGCTGCAACTCCAATTTTTCTTTTGCCCAAAGATCATCACTGTCCAAAAAAGCGATATATTCACCGTCCGCTGACTGTATTCCCGAGTTTCGGGCAACAGAAGGGCCTTGATTCTTTTGTGAGATGAGCCTTATTATTGATGAATGTTTTCTCACAAACTCAGAGGCAATGTCTCTGGTCCTGTCCGTTGACCCATCATCAACGATAATCAGTTCATAATCATGACACGTTTGAGCCAACACAGATGCAATCGTCTCTTCGATATAATCCTGGGCGTTATAAGCCGGCATCACGATGCTTACTTTTGACATGCTTTCCATCTCCGTAACAGTCGAATCAAACCTAGGGGTAAGAAAGAAAATGACGTATAATAACCCGCTTTGCTCCTCAGGGGGCTGTTCCGGTCAATCTTTGCAAATTCTTTTCGTGCTTCCCGGGGCATTTCTTGTTCCCAAAAATAATAGCCTAATTCATAATAATATTGTTGCAGGCGTTCGTGTACTATTTGTTTATTTTTTTTGCTGTGTCGGGGATACTGCATAAGCTCTTCGAACAGAGACAGCCCGCTTTGAATGTACAATAATCTATCCTGCGTAATATTCATTTCAGTTCTGCGACGGGTCACTAAAGGTTCGTCCACAAAACCAATCCGGTATTTTTTCGCGATCGATAGCCACATCTTATAGTCTTCACAGATCATAAGCTCTTCATCAAATAATTGGCACTCCAACAATACCTCTTTTTTAACAAGCACCGTTGGGGTAAAAATAAAATTTTCTTTTAATAAATTTTCATATATATTCCCACGTTCAAAATATTTATAAGGAACCTCATGCAAATATGACCGATAGACTTCCTCCCCATTTTCAACATGCGTCATATCACAATAAACCATGACATAAGAAGACTGCCCGATCAACGCCATTTGACGTTCTAATTTCTGTGGATACCATAAATCATCGCTGTCCAGAAAAGCGATATAATTCCCCCGCGCATGCTGGATACCTGTGTTGCGAGCGGCCGCAGGGCCTTTATTATCCTGATAGATATAATGAATTTCAGTCTGAGGATTAAAAAAGCCACGCTTATGCTTATCTTGAAATTCTTCAATTTCTTTCTTTGTCCGATCCGTGGAACCGTCATCCACGACAATAACCTCAAAAACAGCGTAGGTTTGTTCCAGGACCGAGACCAAAGCGTCGCCGATATATTCCTGGGCATTGTATGCAGGAATCACAACTGAAATCTTATTATCCATAATACCCGTCTCCGTTGACAATCTGATTAATGACCTCAAAATGGCGCTCAAATGAATAAGCCTTTACCGTCCGCAAACAATGATCGACATACTGCGCCCGGGGCAAAGCGGCCACAGCTTGAACCTGTCGCGCCACAGCCTGTGGGGTAGCCTGAACAAAAAAACCATTAACCTTGTCCTGAATAATTTCTGTCGAGGCGGTTAAAACCTGATCTTCATCCGGAATCAACACGACCGGCGGTTTCCCATAAGCCATGGCCTCTAATAACACCTGGCCAAAATTCTCATAGTAGGACAGATGCAAGAAGACCTCACACTTTTGATAAAAAACAGCAACATCACTTCGCTGACCCATCAACTGAACACGGTCAGACAAACCTAAATCCCCGGCCATCTGTGTTAAGGTATCTTTTTCCGGTCCATGACCGATAATCCATAACGTGTAATCCGGCAAATGCGTCAGCGCTTGAATGGCGAGTTGAAAATTCTTTGATCGCGTTAAACGCCCGACCATTAACAATGATTTACGTTGAATGTCAAAAATTTCTATTTTTCTGTTCTTATCATCAAACCCGATCGGAATCACCTCTATTTTATCTTTATCAATCCCGTGATGCCGGTGGATCCTATCTTTAAAGGCCTGGCTAAAAACAAAAACCTTTGAAGACGCCTCAAATGACTGTTTTTCTAATCTGACTTTGATGATCCGTTGCCATTTCCGCGATAAACGGTACAAGAAACCACCTGTCAGGGCATAATCAAAATGCAAATCAAGTTTCAACAATGACCCGGGCATAAAATAAACAGGAAAACCGGATCGCGCGCCGGCTAAGACCGCGTCAAAATCCCGCGTCAGAATGATATCCGGCTTGATCGCGGCAATCGTCTGGTGCAATGCTTTTCTCAGGACCCGGATATGCAACCACGGATTAATAAAACGGAAAAAATGATGGATCGGTTGATATTGGCACGTATAATTCTTGCGATTAATCCCTGAAGACGGTGATGCGTCCAGTTGACAGTTCTGGGGACATAAAACAATGCATTCAAAATCCGCCTTTTTGAAATAACGGACGAAGTTATCAATATAGCGCTCTATCCCGCCCCAATGCTTGAAATCACGTGTCGTAATAAAAAGTACTTTTTTCATAATAATGAAAAAGCCCCCTCTTCTGCATGCTCAGCATGGGATAAAAGATGCCTTTAAATCAACCCTTCCTTTATGAGAATATTCTTAAAACATTTATTAAAATTTTCAAATGAATAAACTTCGGCAACATGCGCCTGGGCAGCTTCTCCTTTTTCACGCCTTTGTTTTGAATCTGATACAAATAATTTTATCTGCTCGGAGAACTTATTGATCGATTCCTCGTCTGTTCCTTCGCCTAAAACTTCACCGGTGAAATATCCGAACCGCGACACCAATCCATCAGGATCATGACAGGAAATGATCGGTTTGGCGTACGCGAACGCTTCCTGAAAACTCACAGGCAGGCCTTCATGAATACTTGTATTGATCAATCCCCAGCATTGTTTAAGGACTTGATGTTTTTTATCACCGCCGACCAATCCCAGGAACAATATATTATCCTGATGCCGGGCTCCATCGATAAGGGACTGCATCATATCCGGCCGATGCGTCGCACCAGCGATATAAAAATCAACTTGCGGAAATTTCTTCGCCAATTCAAAAACGACCCAGGGTCTTTTGACCGGATCAATCCGCCCCATGAACAACAATGACGGTTTTTGTGATAAGGCTTCAATCCTGTCTTCGGGTAATACCATCGGGTTATAGAGCGGATAGGGATCCAGTTCGGGCATGGCATAGGTCGATTTAGCTCGTTGTGTCAGGAATTCCCCGTTTGAGGCAAAAATGATTTTTCTTGAAAATTTTTCTCCTAATTGAAGAATATCCTTAATAGCCCGGGCCTTTTCTTCAGCCAGAGGAGTAAGATCATCCATTTCGCGTTGCTTCTTAACCATGTCAACCGTCGCTATCTTCGCCCATTCTTCTTTATCCCGAGGGTCATGAATCCAGATTAACAACGGAATATGCGGCGCAAGGAATAACGGGTACTGGTACGATCGATAACAATCAATCGTGATAAACAATTTCAAATCCATCGCCCTGATCGTTTTGACGTACTCCCTCGTGTCACCAAAAGAATACTTGCTCTTCGGCGGCCGCAACAGAACATCCGTGTCATGATACTGTTTAATGGCCGTGTACACCGACGTCTTCGGTAAACCTTCGGCCATAACGACCTTGAACTGATAATCCGCATTGTTTTTCACATAATAGTCGGAAATATTTTTGACGGTTTTGCCGTACCCGCCGAATCCTCGCAAATCCATGTGAAAAAATTCTTCAGTGATAAAGCCCATCTTCAACGTGTCTGTTTTATGTTTCAGCGCCGCTTTTCCTTGTTTATAGGCCATACGAACAATCATCTGGTACGTTTTTTCTTGAAGAAAATTTTTTGATTTCTTAAAATAATTCAAACCCATGATCCTCTCCCTTTTATAGAATCCCCTCTTTGTCTAAAATGAATTTCAAACATTGATGAAAACTCGCATAAGAATGTGTTTTTTCCACATATTCCTGCGCCGCTTTTCCTTTCTGAAACCGGAGTTTATCGTCTCTTAAGAAAAGGTCCCTCTGCTCAAAAAACCTGTTCAGCGACCCATCGTCCTTGCCGACACTTAATAATACCAAATCAAGGTCGGCGTCTACGGATTTAGAAACAACGTGTCCTTCTAACTCTCATAATAATCGATCGAAATAAACAAACGGATGTCCATCCTCACACTCAAACAGACATATTGCCAGGCCCGACGAAAATTTAAAAAACTTGTTGGCGACCGCGATAAGACATCCGTATTATGACATTGTTTAACCGCCACTTCTTTTGAAATCGCGGGAAAAGCTTCCGACAAAAACTTTAATCCGTAACAGGTCCTCTTCTTGCGCGGAACAGGCAGAGGCACCACTGTCCGGATACACGCATCAGCAAATGCAGAAAAATAAATTTGAATTCAATGACGGCGTTATGATACAAAAATATCATCAGGGTTCTTATCGATTCTTTTAAACTTCTTTAAGACGCGCTGAAACCGGTTCATTAATATTGCTTTCAACTCCTTATAAAGATCTTTACTCAAAAAACGAATACACGTAATATAGACGGTCGCTCCAATAATGATACACGTTACTAACAGGATAATTTGGTTATCCCAACGATCCAAATAATATATCCGGTACAAAACAAGGACAAAGGTCATGAATAAACAATTGCGCAGCGGCGGATACAGAGCGGAAAACAATTCACTTGTTTTATATTTTAACAAAGGCTTCATCGCGCCGAAAAACAAGAACAGCATAATAAAATGGTTAATCACGATCGCCGCGACAACACCATTGAGTTTCCAGCGCATACAAAAAAACAATAAAGGCAAAAAGATACAAACAATTAAGATATCCAGTTTCAATTCAATGTCAGGCCGGCCCTTGCTGCAGAATATGGAACCGACAGTTGACGTCAACGACCCAATCATGCCCATCACAGTTAACGCGCGCATAATCCCAACGATAGGTATCCATTTCTGGCCCAGGACGACTTCGACAAATTCCGGAGCAATGCAGGCTAGCCCGACCAGCAAAGGGAACGTCAACATCGCGATCGTCCTTAACACTTTAAAATAAGCGAGTTTAAAACGCTGATCGTCATTCTGCATCCTTGAAAAAACCGGAAACATAACCTGTGAAATAACTTGTGTCAAACGACGGCTTGGAATGGCAATCAAATGTGTTGTCATGGAATAAAGACCAACGGAATACGAGTCAATCGCCCGTCCGATCACGGCTAAAGTAATACTTCCGTTGGCATAGCCGACAATGTTTGTCAACATAACATTCCAGCCGAAATGAAAAAGCTGCTTGAACTTCTCAAACTGAAAGATAAACTTAGGACGCCATTGCGATAGATACCAAGCCAATGAAACAGCCGTCACAATATTTGCGATACGGCCATAAACAAGACTCCACACCCCCTTACCGCTAAAAGCCAGCGAGACCGAAACAATGCCGCCGGCAACCACAGCCGACATTTCAATCATGGCTAATTTCCGGAATTGTAATTTCTTGCTAAAAACAGCATTGTGAACAATCCGAAAAGCCCCCAAAAGAAAAATCAAAGACAACACCTGCATAACCGGCCGCAACAAATCATTGCTAAAGAAGCGCGCGGCAGGCCATGAGCACAAAAAAATGAGGATGGTCAATAATCCTCCGACCATCAAATTAATCCAAAAAGAGGTCGAGAGATGGCCTTCATCCACATCTTTCTTTTGGATGATCGCGGCAGAAATCCCGATATGGTTGACATGGTTGGCGATCAACAAAAAAATATTTGCAAGACCAATGATCCCGAATTCATTTGGCGATAACAAACGCGCCAGAATAAAGGTTGTCACAAATTGCACACCTTGTGTTCCAAACCGGGAAAAAGCGGTCCACGTCAAGCCCGAAATAAAATTATCTCTTAAATCTTTCATATTCTATCCTACCCAAATGTCAATCAATCCACGGACTTGTTTTTGTAACTGAAATTGTTCCTCAACCCGCCGGCGACCGTTCTTGTTATATTCGCCTAACACATCTTCTCGGTGCCATAATTCCAATATCTTTTCAGCTAAATGTCCGGCTGACTCAGCCGGCACCAAAGCTCCGGTCTGACCGTCTTCAATCATCTCCGGAACCCCCCGGACATTTGTTGCTATGGTTGGTATCCCGCAGGCCAGAGATTCTTTCACAACCGTGGGTAGCCCCTCTGAAACGCTGGATAAGACAAACATGCGCGCCTGCTGATAATACTCTAAGACGTCTGTCCGCGCTTTCGCCCCTTCGAGAAAACAGATATTTTCTAACCCGAGGTCTCGGATCAGGGCCGAAAGGATTTCTTCTTCTTTTCCGCTCCCGATAATCCGGCACTCAAAATCCAACCCTTGATCTTTTAATATTTTGCAGGCCTGAATAAGGTACTGATGGCCTTTGACCGTTTCCAGGCGTCCGACATTGATTAAAAGCTTCGAATCCACTCTAAAGGGCTGGTATTCAAATTTATCCAGGTCAATACCGATGTAATTTGTCTGCAACTTAGAGGCCGGCAACTTTTCCGCGTCTAATAAAAATTTTCTGTTGAAATTAGATATGGTTATATGTTTCTTAGCCAATCGTGTTTTTAATGTCATGTCTTTGGCCCGGGCATAAAACACGTCATATCCATGCGTCGTGAAAGTAAACGGCACATCATTTAACATGTGAATCCACATCGCATAAGATGTTGCAATGTTTGCAAAATGAGCGTGGATATGATCAATCTTCCACTTTTTGACCAACGCGCACAAACAACACACTTCTATCAAGCGATTGCGCGTATCGCGCACATATTTTTCAACTCCGTACAAATATTTTATGAACTTTAATAGACGCCAGGGATGCCGGAAAAAGAAAAACAATGTCGCCAAATATTTTTGTTTCAGGCCTAAGTCTTTGATGTATGTCGTATCGTCGAGCAAATCAATGGCGTCAGCATGCGATTCCTTATCTTTGGAATAGGAGCAGGAAACAATTTTAACTGGAATATTCTGTTTTTTGACTTCCAGCATTTCATCCAGAATAAAGGTTTCACTGATTTCGGGAAATATCTCTATTAAGTATAATACACGCATAAATTTAATAATATGAATAGTAATAATATTTTTCAAAAAAAGCCACCAATTAGAATAATATTATTAAACTATTGGTGGCTTATATTAACATGAAAATAATTCGATTCCATTATATTCAAAAAACAATCAGCGCCTAAAACTTATCTTGAAAATAGGCGACCGTCCGTTTTAATCCCTCTTCAAAATTCACCAGAGGTTTATAATTCAACTTTTCTTTAATCAGGGTAATATCTGATTGTGTCCGGTAAATATCTCCCGCGCGTTTGTCTAAAAATTGCGGTTCAATATTCTTACCTAAGATCTTATTGACCAATTCAACGACGCTTAAAACCGTGGTCTCCTCCCCCACCGCCGCGTTCACAACTTCATGATGAATGCCCGGAGTGGTGGCAGCTAAAAAGTTCGCGGAGACAACATTTTCAACAAAGGTAAAATCACGGGACTGATAGCCGTCGCCAAAAACCGGGGGTTGCTGATCATGCGTAATTGAATGAATAAATTTAGGAATAACAACCGCATACTCATCGTCTAAAGCTTGTTTGGGACCAAACACGTTAAAATAGCGCAAGCAAACAGAACTCACACCAAAATGCTGGGCGTAAATGCGGCAATAATATTCGCCCGCTAATTTCGATAAGGCGTACGGCGACATTAACAGAGGGTACTGGGATTCTTTAAGCGGGAACTGGTCTGAATCACCATAAACCGCGCTTGAGGACGCCAGGACAAACCTTTTCACTTTATGTTTAGCAGCGGCTTGTAGCATAACCATCACACCATTAATATTAACGTCATTATAACTTTCCGGTTCTTCTAACGATTTCGGCACAGACCGCAGCGCGGCCTGATGGAGGACATAATCAATCCCCATACAGGACTGATCACAAACATCCTTATCCCGAATATCCCCGCGGATTAATTCAAACTTATCGGGACCTAATCCAGAGGTAAAGGCGAGATTGCTTTCTTTACCAGAAATAAAATTATCCAGGACACGGACATAATGTCCGCGCGCCAGCAAATATTCCGTTATATTTGAGCCGATGAAACCGGCCCCGCCTGTGACTAAAAATTGACTCATAGAGAAATCCTTTCAAAGATAATAACGACGAACGGCTATCAACTTCTGATTGCCCGGTCATATGATTGCTATTTTGTGTTGCCTTTACACGTTTGGACAAAAAAAACATCCTGATTGAAACGGACAGGATGACGATATAAAAAATCTTGCCGATTGCTTGATCAACAGGGTGACATCCTGGTCATGCATCCCTCCTCCTATCCGGGTGGAAATGTCCTAACAGGCTAAGGAGATGATGATAGGGCCGACTCGAAATATCTCCGTGTTACCCACCCAAAAAACCGGCGACACCCGCGGATGGATGAACATATCAATCACTATAGGTATCGGTAAATATATTCCGGCAAGTGATATTCAATGTTCGTTAATACATGTCCGACGACTTTTGAATGCGACTGATGCAACAACTCTTCCGCCCGTTTGATAATCCCGCGTTGTGTCCGGCCAGCCTGGATGACCATCAAAACACCATCAGAAATTGCGCCTACTATGCCGGAATCTGTAACCGAAATAATAGGAGGAGTATCAATAAGAACATGGTCAAATTCAACTTTCATGTCTTCAATCAATCTCTTCATTTTATTCGACGCCAATAGTTCAGCGGGATTTTCCGGAACAGAACCGGAAGAAATAAAAGTCAAATTGTCGACATCTATATTAAAAAGGACATCCGAAATTTTCTTCTTACCTGTCAAGACTTCTGTTAAACCGACTTTCTGCGGGACACCCAAATACTTTGAAATCCGGCCACGACGAATATCGCCATCAATAACAAGGACTTTTGGTTTCTGTGTTGACTGGGCCAGAACCATAGATAGATTCAATACCGTGATCGTCTTTCCTTCTGAATGGAGCGAACTGGTTACGACCAAAACCTTAACGGGTTTCTTTTTTTGGTTGGCCAATAAGTTCGTCCTAAGGATTTTATACTGTTCCGTTATGAGAGCCTTTGAATCAAAGTAGGTGACAATCCTCGGATCAACATTGGAGTCACCAATTTTCTTGATAATCAATTTTTCTCGTTCACGAATTTTAGTTATTTTATCAAACCGATCAATTCTTTCCTCGGCAGCTTTTTTTAAGGCGTCTGTTATTTTTCCCATATTTTTCCTTCCTTAATCAATAATATTGGGCTGATATCTCTCAAAAAAATGAACATTTGAACATCTGTAATGAGTCATTCACTGTTTATACCAAATCCATTAATAAATTGTTCTATCTTAATTCTGAAAAGCAGAATTGGTGTTGGTCATTATTTAATGGAATTGGTATTAATATCCGCTTCCAGCAACTTCATACTTTTCTAACAGGTTATTATTTTTTATTATAAAATCTTTAAGCATTACTTGCATGATGGAAATATCATCATCGGCGCTGTCAAATGATTGACTTATCGTTCCGCTGGCCAGAGACAGATCCTGCGTTGACATCCGACGCAATATCTCTTTCGTCGCCACCTGTGTTTGATGTGTTTCTTTCAGCAAATGATTGACACTAACGATATGAAATGTCAAAAAGAACGCACATACAAAAAAAACAAAATATTGCGCGTAGGCCAACCCACGCTCAATTGGGAGGACGGATCAAGTTCTAAGTTGAGATCCACTGATTGCGATTCTGTTGACAAATCGCTGATCGATCCTCGCGCTGTCTCGACTTTATTCAAGGCCTTAAGAATTTTACTCATTAACCAGGTCCTATGCCACATTAAAAAATTACGACAATTAAACCAAAAACGCTTAATCAGTTAGAATAAATCACTTGATCTTCAGAGTCCACATCCACCGCATTGTTAAAAACATGAATTTCATTTAATAAAATTCGGCTTCTCGCGTTTAACGCGACGAGTTGTTCTCTGGAGATGAAATTGTTTTTGTAAGCAGCGTACAAATCGGCTTTCGTTAAACGGACATTTTCAGCCGCGTCGAAAAACAATGCGTACAGATCTTCCTTCGCCCCGACTGAAACAGCTTTAGCAATCTGCTGAGACACTTTAAATGATGACTTCTGAATACGCTCGATAATATGACGTTGGACATAACGACCATCTGGACAATCATGAATAACAGCCATCACCTGGTTAAAAAAATCCAGTGACGATCGCCACAGAAACACGTATTCACTCCGAACCTTTTCTTTATGCCACTTAACCTTTCTACGCAACGTCTTCACGGACATCTTAATTCAACAACCTTTCATTTCGTATTTCCCCGCCTACTCCCGGCAATGACATTTTATTGTCAGAAATAATTTGCATCATCGGGGATTCTGCAATAACTTCCCTCATCAAAGCAGCATCAATCTTTTCTTTCTCATAAATAAACCCATTCAACAGGGCACTGTCACAAATCTGATTAATCAGACGTGGCACACCTTTTGAATAACCAACGATAATATCTAAGGCTTCTTCCGTAAAGTACACCCGGTCCGTTTCACTCGCAACTTTTAAGCGATGACGAATATACGCTTTGGCTTGGTCGGCTTCGAGCGGTTTAAGATGATAAAAAACGGAAATCCTTTGCCTTAATTGCTCTAATCGCGGCAGGGCTAATTTCTTTTTTAACTCCGGTTGTCCTAATAAAACGATCTGGATCAATTTTTCATCTTCTGTTTCCAAATTGGACAGCATGCGGACTTCTTCTAACACGGCCGGTTTCAAATTCTGGGCCTCATCGATAATCAAAACGACGTTACAGTCGTTCCTCAATTGCTCGATCAGATAGGTATTCAGTTGAGACAATAACTTAGACTTTGATCCAGGCGTAAACTCAACGTCAAGATCTTCCAATATAGAACAAAGCAAGTCTTTGCCACTTAAATGCGTATTGGTTATCAACGCCGTTTGTGTTCGAGAATCCAATTTATTCAACAATGTCCGGCAGACTGTTGTTTTCCCGGAACCAATCTCCCCAGTAATAACCACAAAACCCTTCCGGGACTCAACCGCATACACTAACGTGCTCAGTGCTTCCACGTGTTTTGGGCTTTCAAAAAAATAACGTGAGTTTGGCGTCAGGTTGAAGGGATATTCTTTGAAATTAAAAAATTTATGATACATAAAAAAACCTATAAGGAAGGTCGAGGCCTTCCTGTCCTTTCTTATTTTAAAAGATTTGATACCGCAGTCGTAACCACGACCATAACCACACAAGCCAAAACTGTCAAACTATACACCCAGAACTGTTTTTCTCTCTCCCGCCGCATCGTCATCACTGTATTGATCTTGGAAATTGCGCCGTATAGCGGCATCCCCAAAGTTTTCTTTGCTTCTTCAACATCTAAGAATGATTGATCAAAGAACTCCGCTGCGACAACAAATACCGCCCCCAAGACAATGCCGATAACTAAGCCGACAATCGCAACAGCAACGCGGTTGGGTTTGAACGGCTCCAGTGGAACCCGCGCAGGATCTAAAACAGAATATTTTGTTCCTTCTTTCGAAGCTTGTAACCGTTGCGTAATTTTAGCGGTTTCCAATCGCTGCAAAAGCATATTGTAAATTTGCTCATTCACTTCCGCATCACGGGCCATCACATCGCCGATTTTGTCAATCAACATCACCTTATAAAGGTCCTGTTGTTCAACTCCGGGAGGTTGTTCTCCTGTTTGATTATATTCTAAATCATCCAGGGCCTTTTGAATCTGTGTGATCAACGGATTTGTTCCGCCTTGCGTCAGGTCGATATTTTCTGTGAATTGTAAGTTCTCTTGCTCCAACTCCGCGCGTCGAGCGTCAATTGTTTCTTTTAACGTACGCACAATCGGATGTTTTTCCGTCGAATCGAGCATCATATCATCTAAACGGTCCTGTAAACGGGCAATTTCAGCCGATTTAATCTTCCCTTTATAAACCTTCAACTGCTCTTCGATAAATCTGATCGCGTCTGAGGTTTCTTCATTTTGAATCGCCACGTTACGGGTAATGAAGATCTCCGATATGGTTTGAACGACAGATTGCGTCATCTTCGCGTCATCACCAACATAGGAAAGATCGATAATGTTGTGGGACCGTAAACGGATGCGGATACTGGAGCGCAATCCAAGGATTAAAGATTCAAACGCTCTTTTATTGCGAATTTCCCGGTCAAGTCCCAAACGCTTAACAAGTTCGACTAAACTGTTCCATCCCAGGATAGACTCTTTGAGCCCCATCATGCGTTGATTAACCGTTGAAGAAACAGCCAATTTATCGAACAATGGATTATCGGATTTTCCTTCTTGAACGAGAATGATCGTCGCTGAGCGGTATTTCTTTGGCAACACGATACCCGAACATATTCCAACGGTTAAACCTAACAATGTGGGAATAATCAGCAACTGTTTTCGCCGAAAAAATATCTTCAAATAACTCAAAGGTGATTTATAGGTATTTTCCATTTTTATCCTTTCTTTGATATGCCCCTTAATATATATCCGGCAAGGAGTTATATCAAGAATTATTATCAGCTCATTTAAAACTTAAAAATAAGACCCCTAAAAGGCCTAAAAGCCCGTTTGCATCGTGCGGCCCATACTTGACGCCGTTCCAAGTGGCTGGGCAACAGGCTGCATTGTTCGCATGACTTTTGTCATCAATGTCGGCGGAAGATAAAGTGTGTCGCCTGGTTTCATGACAAAATTTTGTCTTAAGTCTCCTTCATATAATAATTTGTGGATGTTCACTCTTTGTTTGCTTGGCTTACCATTATCAGAAGGTGTGATCAACTGAGATCTTGTGGTCTTGGCGCTTAATAAAGGAAGACCCGCCTGAACCAAAGCTTCCCGAACGGTTATCGTATCACCTTTCATATATATTTTTCCTGGATGTCCAACTTCTCCAACGACATAAACAATCTTACTATTATATCCGACAATCTTAATCAAAACTTCCGGAGATATGATAAAGTCTGCTAATCGTTCAATAATAATATCTTTCAGTTCATTCTTTGTCATTCCCTCAACATAGACATCACCGACAAATTCATACTGGATCTTCCCTTCATTGTTGATGAAAAAATTGCCGCTCACTTCCGGATGCCGCAATACCGTGATTGAGACGACATCTGTCCTTCCCAATGTGTATTTACTTTCATCAGGATAATGGTCTAACATTTTACTTGGATCTAATGCGGAATCAAGCATTGTTGCCATCGTGTCTTCCAGCATTTTTTTCTCATCCGTTGCTGTCAGTTGTGATGGGGCCTTAACCTGATCCAGGGGGCCGATATCCTCAAGATTGTTATTCATCAAATCGTCGTCGTAAATATCTCCCATCAAAGGGTCTTCGGTTTCCCTATAATATTGGTCCGCCTTTATCTCCGGGGTGATCGTTCCGGCAAAATTCTGCGCCCATGCAGTCGCGTTAAGCGTCAGTGTCACGCAGGCAACGATGGAAAACCATTTTGTTATTTTTATCATTTTTATAAACATTGTCAATCTCCTCATATATTATTTTTTTATTGCACTTCAAAAATTGCTTGATGAAAATCTTTGATATGCGCGATATCACTCTCATCATAAACACGCCATCCGCGCCAATCTCTTTTCGGCTTACGGATCTTACCAACTTTTTCCCAACGGGCTAAGGTCTTTGGGCTAACGCCTAATATCTCCGCTGCTTCCGTAATCGTCAGGCGCTTATTAAATCTGTTTTCTTCCTTAACGTTGATTCTAGACATTTTCATATTGCGACTCCTTCTTGAAATAATCCATTCTGAAATGTTCTGAATAATGTTAATTTCTCAATAATATTTTGTGTCTTTTCAAATCCTTACATGCATAAGTAGCAATTATCATGCCAGTATAAAATATTTATAAAAAATAATTTCAAACTTATTATAAAGCCCTACTTTTCAATTCTTTATAGATTGACCTAGAAGAGACATCCATTTTCAACGTATTAAGGTTACATTGACCATATGTTTAAAAGAATAAACATGACTGTCATAGACAGACTATGACAAACTAGATAAACCCTTCAAAACAAAAACGTTATGCGACTGTTGAAAAAAATCATCATATGTTGGGGAGATACTGGCTGTTTGCGGTATTAAAGACAGGACTTAATTTTTAGTGTCGCTTATAAATAATTATAAATCAATAACTTATGCATCATTATTCATCAGGCCTTATATTAATACCAATTCCATTAAATAATGACCAACACCAATTCTGCTTTTCAGAATTAAGATAGAACAATTTATTAATGGATTTGGTATGACTTTCGACCTGAAGCACTTAGGCCTTATGCTTAAACAGGCTTGACAAACCACCCCATATGCGAACAGTCGTCAACTGATCTTTTTCCATCCCAACAATTCATAGTTTTGAAATTCAATAAATTATGGTATACTTTTTCTACATATGAGAATGAAAACTACAACACAACTTGCACAAAAACAAATATTAGCCCCCTACATCCAGCAATCGATAGAGGTTCTATTGCTGCCGCTAATGGACCTTAATCTTTCTATTGAGCAAGAACTGCAAAACAATCCGTTATTAGAGGCCGAAGAGATCAAACCGCAAGAGACAACTGACCCTAATCACGATGATGAATTAATGAAAAAAATAAACGATTACCAGTCAACACCAAATGTCGGATACATGGACAACTCATTTGATGATGATATCGCGGACGAAAAACCCATCCAAAAAGAAAAATCATTAGAAGAAAGCCTCATTGAACAGTTGCATGTTGACCTCACCGATCCTTTCGACATCCTGATAGGAGAATTTATCATTGGCAATTTAAACGAAGATGGCTATCTGCATTGTTCGATCGAGGAAATTGCCAACAGCACACAAGCAGGCCTTGAGCGCATAGAAACCGTCTTAAAGACCATACAAATATTTGAGCCGATGGGGATCGCCGCGCGGAACCTGAAGGAATGCCTGCTCGTTCAAATGAGAGATAAAAATTGTCCGCATAAAGATTTGGCCACGATACTGATCGAAAACCACCTCACGGAATTAGGACAAAAAAAGCTGTCGCGGATATCAAAAAAAATCAAGGTGCCGATTGAAAACATTAAACAGGCCTTGCAGGTTATCAGTTCCCTGGAACCAAAACCTGCCCGCAATTTCAGGCCCCTGAAAATTAACACGTATATTACGCCCGATGTCTTCATCACCAAAACCAAAGACAACTATCAAATCACGATGAACGACAGCGGTTACCCAACCCTGAGGATAAACATCCATTACAAAAAACTGCTATCCCGAAATCACCTGACACCGGAAGAAAAAGAATTCATCCGCAATAAGTTGAAGCAAGCGGTCAATTTTATTCGGAGCATTGAACAACGCGGAAAGACAATTTTAAGAATCGCCGAATTTATTCTTGATAAGCAAAAGACTTTTTTTCTTAACGATGACACCAACGACCTATCCCCCATGACATTGAAAGATGTCGCTTTAGCTATCGAACGCAATGAATCGACCATCAGCAGGGCCATTAACAATAAACATATTGCAACGCCAAAAGGCATCTTACCCTTTAAATACTTTTTTTCTAAAAAAATCAGTGAAAAGTCCGAAAAGGAAGTGGCGTCGCGAAGCGTTAAGGAAGAAATTAAGAGCCTGGTAAAAGAAGAAAATCCATCCAACCCCCTCTCTGACCAGGAGATTCAAAATATATTCCATAAAAGAGGACTCAATATCGCCCGCCGCACAATCAGCAAATACCGCCAATGCATGCACATCCTCCCTTCTCACCTTCGAAAGAAATAACAGTCACACACTAAAAAAAATATTTCTATGTATTGCCAGGCTCCGGAAGATCGTTAGGTCTGTTTTTTAAAATAATAAGGACCAAAGCGAGCAGATAAAAATAACTGGATATGATACTCATCATGAACGACAACAAAATCAGCATTGAAAAAGATTCATAAAGAAAATTTCGCTGAATCAAAGTCTTCATCACAAGCGGAAAGAAAAATGAAAAACTGACCAAAAACATCGGAACGAGGTTAAAGGACATATCCGTTTTGATAAAATCGATTCCCTGGACAAAAGCGATCTTGATTGCCCGGCGCAAAAAAACAAACGGAAAGATAAAGACCGAAAGGACCGTTATAATATAATCAACGAACTCCAATAAGTGCGTGCCGCCAATGAGAAGAAAGACCTTATACAATAAAATTCTCGGGCAGGCTAGAAGAAGATAGACCACCGTGTAATTCTTCCAGTGGTCCTGAAAGAGCTGTATATACGTCTCCTGATCCCGCCCGACACTCAAAGAGTAAAAACGCGCGTAGATCAAAGGAACGCACAAAAACTGGACAAGAATCTGCACATAAAACACCGCCGGATAATTATCCAAATAAAACACGATCGAGAAGACATTCAAGACAAGCAATAAAATGATATTATTGTGGATGACCTTAGACGCTGATTGCAATAAAATTTTCATCTCTGCCCCCTGGTATAATCCTCATCCTATAAATCATTAATAGAATAAAGATGTGTTAATATT
>JAIORP010000087.1 GCA_021108075.1 Candidatus Omnitrophota bacterium
CAATTCCATTAAATAATGACCAAAACCAATTCTGCTTTTCAGAATTAAGATAGAGCAATTTATTAATGGATTTGGTATTATAAGTCGTAAAGACTTGAAGTTCCTTACAAACCTAATTCCATTAAATATGTTTGAGGAACTTCATAACCTAATTTCAGGGCTTGCGCGCAGTATTCTTTTGCCTGAAGGATATCGTGTTTGTTATAATATACGATCGATAAATTAAAGTAACCCGTTGCATACAATGGATTAATATCAATTGTTTTTTGATACAGTTCAATCGCTTTAGCATGGTTATTTGTTTTGCCGTAAGCGACACCCAAGTCATTGTAGGTATGAATTGACTGCGGGGCTAAGGCAGCTGCTATTTCTAGATGGACGATAGCCTTGCTTAACATCTCACGGCTTAAAAAAGTTTTGCCCAAAAAAAGATGCGCCTCAACATTCTTAGGGTCCCGTATACTGACTTGCTGCCAGGCCTGGGTGGCAGATTGGAAACGGTTTAAAGAGGCGTAGGTTCGAGCTAATCCAATCGTGGCCGGTAAATGGTCCGGGTCAAGGTCTAAAGCGGTCTGGAAATATGATGCCGCTTCTTCATGCTTTCCTTCTAAAAAAGATCCGCGGCCATAATACGTCAGACGGAACGACTGACCCAAATTGTTTGCCAATTCATTCACCGCGATAATTTTATTATGATTGATAAGGGGCTTAACGGCATTGATCGGAATACCATAACTAAATCCTTCAACATCAGACCGGCCTAACGTTGAGACAGCGATGACATCGCCATTTTTGTCAAAGATCGGGCCGCCGCTGCTTCCCTGTTTGGATTGGATTTTAAAATATAAAAAATTTTGATTATCCATCTCTTTTTGCCCTATGTATTCGCCATAATGGACTTGATATTCCTGAGCATCAGGATGACCGATCGAAAAAGCGGTTTGGCCTTTTGTTAAGTTATTTGAATCCGCCAGGCGCAGGGCGGGAAGTCCGGTCTGGGGGGCCTTTAAAATACTGGCGTCTAAGAAATGGTTATAATTAGCGATAAACTCAACAGGAAAAATTTTTCCTTCAATCGTTTCAATTTCAATCGACCTGGCTTCAAATATCAAATGAAAATTTGTCGCGATCAGGCCATTGTCACGGATAATAAAACCGGTTCCAAGCAGAAAAGGCTTATTATCGCGAAAGACACGGATAATCACCACACTTTGGGAAAGCCCTTCAAGCAAATCCTTTGCGGAAACCTTAGAGGTATCTGTTTGCTCAGCCTCCCTCTGCCGGGCGTCAACCTGCTTCAGTTTTCCGGCCTGGGTATCGATATAAGATTTCGTTGGTCGATGGTCAATGCTGATAATTTGATCGTAATAATACGTCATGGGCATGCCGTAGAAATCGACGCGAAGGCAGTCCTTTTTTTTTTCAATAATGGGACCCTCAACGGTCAGACCACTTTTTAAGACCAGGACTTCCGCGTAAGCTTGGGAAACGGTTAACACTAAGATAATTAGAATGAATAAATTTTTCATGATAAAAGTTATAAAAATATTTTTCGATCTGTTTAAACTTAAAGTGACGGAACAGGATGGAACACGCGTTTTAATCCTTGAATCCCATCTGAATCAAGTTGTTGCAGATAGATGTCAACCGCGATACGTTCATTCTCGGGAAGGTCACTTTTTAACATGTCCTGTCATATCCCCTGAAAGTCTTCTTTGTTAAACAATTCTCGAGCTAGGGAGCAAAGACAATACCACGCGTAACCCGACGCGATAACATGGACTTCTGGGATATTGGCTTCCTGTTTGTTTTGACATTTCGAATATTTTTTTTTGATGGCTTGCGTTTGTCTGCGTAATTTCCAAAAAGTATCAAAACGGTAAGGAATGGTCTTCGTCAATGATGTGACATCGCTATTATTATAATCAAAAAAGATACTGTGGTATCAATTAATTTGTAAATATCTGTATTATGATTGTTACTTATAAAATGCTTGTTTATGATGCGAACTAAAATTATAATAACCATAATTTAAACGGAACAGACAAGGAGATATGTGATGTGGGAGAAAACGTATTACAATAACACAATCGGTGAATGGTTCATCGCCTTTGCTATTATTATTCTGTCATACATGATCGGACGGACATTATATTGGCTGATCGCGCGTTATATCAAAAAAATTACCAGCGCCACGAAGACGAAGATCGATGATTTGTTTGTTGATATGGTTGAAGAACCGCTCGTTGGTGTTGTAACGATATCAGGTATTTATACCGCTCTCAATACGTTGAATTTATCCGATAAGATCGAATTATGGATCGCACGCGGGTTTAAGAGCCTTCTTATTTTTGCTTTTGCCTGGTTGGCAACACGCCTGTTTGATTCAGTTGTCAAAGAATATTTGATGCCCATGGTCAGCAAGTCGAAAAGTGATCTGGACGATCAACTCCTTCCGATCATCCGAAAAGGTGTTACTCTGACCATTTGGGGCATTGCCATTGTGGTTGCTTTAGACAATGCGGGATATGATGTGGGTGCTGTTTTAGCTGGACTCGGTATCGGGGGTTTGGCCTTTGCCCTGGCGGCAAAGGATACTATTTCTAATTTATTTGGTGGCGTGACCATTTTTACTGACCGGCCTTTTACAATCCGTGACCGTATTAAAGTGAACGAATTCGATGGCACGGTGAATGAAATCGGGATTCGCAGCACGCGTCTTGTCACTCTTGAAGGACGGACAGTCACAATTCCGAACTCAAGCTTTTCCAATAATCCGATTGAGAACATTTCATCTGAAAAAGGACGTAAGGTTAAATTGAACCTGGGTCTCACCTATGATACTTCACCTGAAAAAATGGAACAGGCCCTTCAAATTTTGAAGGATATCTGTCAGGCGAATCCAGATATCAATGATGACTACTCGGCATCTTTCACAGAATACGGTGATTCAGCGTTAAACATCCTCTTAATCTATTGGATTAAAAAAAACAGCAGTATACTGGGAACGAAATCCGCCCTGAACATGGCAATTTTAAAACAATTTAACGCCCAGCAACTCGAATTCGCGTTTCCGACCCAGATGATCTACAAAAAAGAGCTATAGAATTTATTCAGGTCTCGCCCAACAAAAAAAAGGGACGGTTATCCATCTGATAACCATCCCCTTTTTTTGTTTCCTTCTCACAGGGAGAAAGAAATAAATCTATTACTATCGTTTTCTTCGATACGCACCAAAACCGAATGTTGCGCCGCCGGCTAAAAAAAGCACAGTGCTGATCGGTTCCGGGGCAACCGCCATGCTATAATTGAGTGTTAATGTATTGTTACCCGCTTCACTGGCAAATTCTGCGCGGGCATCTTCCGATAATTCCAAAATGACAGAAATGTTGTCTCCCACCTGGACAGGCACGCTAATGGACCCGGTCAGTATATTGCCATCTGATATTGCGCCACCAGTATCGCCAACAGCTACGACAGACGCTAACAACAACTCATCATAGTAATATGCCTCTTCTGTTGTATTAGAGTAGACCGATAAATTGATCATAACGTCATTGCTGGAAAGTGATTCAAAATCAACAACTGAGCTTGTGCCTAATGCCGATATGGAGTATTCAAGGTCGTAGTCAAATATAAACAGGGATTGTGTGGCTGTAAAGCTAGCATCAAAGGTACCTGTTGCCCTGGCCATTGCGTCCGATCCTGTCGAAGGAAAATAAGGAGCATAATCTTCCGCACGTGTATCGAGTGTAATGGTATAAGAATCTATGCCCGTCTCATTAAAAGAAGCATTGCTTTCAGCATATTGGATGGGATATCCTAAGCGGTTGTTTTCCGTTAAAGCTGACGAATTCAATGGCCAGGTTAACGGTGGTGACCACGGATTAGCCGACTGGGTATCGCTATTCGAAACATGATCAGAAACATTGACTTCATCATCCCACCATTTAGCATAAGCTGAAACCGAAAAATATTGAGAATCCCAACTAATACCTTGCGCGTAACTGATGCCAGCGGCACATACCATAAATATTAAAGTGGCTGTTACGATGATGGATAACTTCATAATCCCTCCTATTATTAATTTTGTAACAATATAAAATTTTGATTAGCTTCATTTCAATCCACAATGATCCGGGAGAGAATTACACTAATTACATATTAAATAAGCAAAAAACATGCCATTGTATTCATGAAAAAAAAGACAACATATGTCGTTATGGCATGCCATAAGTTAATCAAATTGTTAATGAAGTGCATTTAATGAACAATAGATATTGAAATGTTTATTAATATGAACACAAGTAATTTGTTAATATAAGTTTAATAATAAAAGTTTAGATATTACAATCTTTGATGCGGCAATGTCATTTATTTATAATATGACTGAAAAAGAATAAATCAACGTGATTCTGAAATGAAACGATGTTGTTGTTCGTCAGGATTTGATTGGCGGACAAGATCAGGAGATTGACCAAGCCCCCGTATTTCCAGGTTAGCGCCTTTTAGGAATACCGTGTATTTTTTGCTGAGGGGTTGATGTTGAATAATATTCAGCGCGGCACAGACGATACTCTCTGCGACAAAATGAACAACATCATCAGGTACGCCGGTTTTGGATTCAGATTTTGTGGTCATGTCGCATTGATCATTCACATAGTCAATAACGACAAAACGCGCCTTTCCATTTTTTTTCTCAAAAGCAATTTCGGTTGAAAACCATGCCATTCGGCTGATAGCCGCGATTTGAGCTGTCATTTTAACCAATGGCAAAAGACGAAAACGGTTGAATTCTTCGTAATCGATATGGTCATACACGTTCCGTCGGTCATCCCACCAACAGGGAACAATCGTATCAAACACATTCAACACTCTAAACCATGAGCGTTTCTCACCGAATTGATAGGGTTCGATTTTTTTTTGCAATAAAAAATTATCTCCACGATCAAAATTACGAGCGTCAGCAATTTCTCTGATTGTTGGGCGCGCATCACAAATGACACCCTTGCGGGCGTAGCCAAGAGCCGGTTTAATCACAAATGGAACGCCGAGCCTTTGTTTTTCTTCAGCTGTCAAACGAAATGAATGCGGCTCCCAATTGCGCACAACGATAGTATAAGGTGTCGGGATGTTTGCATGCTGCAACTCGAAATGCATAACCGATTTGTCGATGGCAGATTTGGTCCGGTCAGGATCATTAATGACAACCCCCCCGGCATCTTTGACCGCGTAACAGACCCGGGCATACCAATCTTTATCGAGATGGTAGGTCGCACCGATGTCTAACAGCACATGGACTTCAATGGCATGACTCTCAAGTTTTTTGACGATGTCGCGCACATTGTCTTCGTGGATCCACAAGAATGAAAGTTGTTGACTTTTACATTCCGCTTTAAGCGAACGAATAAAATCATCTTTTTCGGTCGAGCCGCAATTTAACGCGAAATTGTAAATTTTCATGTGCCTTTACGTGGCTCCTCAAATAAATTATTTAACAACAGGTTCATTAATATTGACAAACATTTGATCCGCATCAATGGTCGCGTGAACACCGAGGGGTAACGTGATTCGAAATTCTCCTCGTTTTTCACTGTGCCCTGATGGGAATCTGAACAAAATTGGAAAATGATTGTCCGTGAAAACGTCCAGGACAACTTTGATAAAATTTTTTTCGCGTTTGTAACACCCGACCATTTTACCGAAGATGACACCTTTTATTTTATCGAATTTTTTTGCCATTTTAAGGATTATAAGATATTTTTTTATGTTTCGCAGATTTTCTTCAACATCTTCCAAAAACAAAATTTTTCCTGTGCTATTGAAATCATACGGACCCCCTAGCGATTTCACAATCAGAGATAAATTCCCCCCGACTAAAATACCTGAGGCCATACCCGATCGAATGGCCAACATTTTAGGATAAGACAACTTAAAATTTTTAGACTGGTTGCTGATGAGACGGAAAAAATAGTCTAAAGTCATCGGGTTCATATCAGCGTAAATTTCATGGGAAACAACCGGGCCATGAAAAACGACCATCCTGGCGATTTTTTGAAGATACAAGAGTAAGATCGTGATGTCACTGTAGCCGACAAAAATTTTTGGATTATTTTTTATTATGTCAGGATCGAGATAGGGTAATATTTCCGTTGAACCGCTCCCTCCCTTTGCACACAAAATCGCTTTGACCTTTTGGTCGGCAAACATGCGATTAATTTGAGCGGCGCGTTGGCGGTTGTGTCCTGGTTTAGACCAACAGGGATTAAAGATCGCGGGTTCATATTTGACCCGATAGCCACAATTTTTTAACACAGAGACGCCTGTTTTGAAATTATCGATATCAAATGAACTGGCTGGAGCGATGATCCCGATGGTGTCATCGGATTTTAATCTGTCTGGTTTGATCATAAGCGATATTTTTATTACATGACATGATTGATAGCACTATAAATAAATGTGGAGATAAATTCAATAAAAATTTAATTCAATTGTAATCACAAGAACAAAGAATTTGCAAGATTGTAATAATATAAAATAGTGTTTGCTTATTACCCGATCTAACCTGTATAACTAGAAGTATTCAAAAATGAATACTTACCAATATTCTCACATAAATTTGTCAATCCATTTAAAGGAGTTTGTATGGCACACGGACCAGCGACCAATTGGGGAACCGATAACGCTTCGGAATTCAAGACCAAAATGGGCATCAAATTATTTCTTATTTACTGCTTCATCTATTCCGGCTTTGTCGCGATCAATACATTTCTACCAAAACTTATGGAATTAAAAATAGTTTTTGGATTAAATCTTGCCTGTGTTTATGGTTTTGGCCTGATCATCCTCGCTATCATAATGGGTTTAACCTATAATGCTGCGTGCTCCAAAGCAGAGACATCTATGAATAAACCTGAAAAAGGAGATCGGCAATGATATATACCGCGTCATTATTCGCTATTGTTATATTTGTCGCATTCGTTTTGCTTGTTCTCGGAATCTCTTTTTATCTCGGAAAAAAACCCAGTTCTGTTTCAGGTTTTTTTGCCGCGGGCGGAGAAATTCACTGGGCGGTGAATGGGATTGCCTTTGCCGGGGATTATTTATCAGCCGCTTCTTTTTTAGGGATTTGCGGTATGATCGCAGTTGCGGGATACGACGGCTTCCTCTATTCCATTGGGTATCTAGCTGGATGGGTTGTGGCCCTTTTTGTTGTTGCCGAACCAATGAAACGCCTGGGTAAATACACCTTCACCGATGCCCTTGACGCGAAATTCAATTATAAAGGCATCCAATTGATGGCAGCTATCAGTACACTTGTTGTTTCGATCTGTTATCTCATCCCACAAATGGTCGGTGCCGGCGCGCTGGTCAAACCATTGCTTGGTTTGCCGCGCGAATGGGGTGTTATTATGGTTGGCAGTATTGTCATTCTCATCGTTTCGACAGCTGGAATGAAATCGACGACATATGTGCAATTCATCAAAGGGGGCCTGTTGATTATTTTCTCCTCCGTGCTCGTCTTCTCAGTGTGTCATAAAGGTCTATCGCTTAAACCCCAAGAATCGTATCATAATTTTCTGACTCTGAACGCAAGCATTCAAAATGGCGACGTTGCCAAGGTCATAAATCCCGGCTATCAAATTGTATCGCAGTATCGTCAAGGTGGGTTTCATGCTGTTAAATTAAACATAAATGGCGTGAATAATTGGTGGAAAGTGAATGGGACTAAACTTGAAGAAATGTTGTCGATCGTGAAAATGAAAGATGGCGGCAAACTTTATAACGGTGAACCCAAGGCCAACCGCAAATTCTACCAAGTCGGACATATGAGCAAGATCATCAAAGACGGACAGGAAATCTCGAAAACAGGAAAAATTAATCCTTTTCAGCTGCTTTCCATCATTGATGATAGTGAAGTTGTCCGTTTCACAAAAAAATCGTTTCAAGATGGGGATAATAAAGTCGATGTCTGGTATCAAAATCCGACATCCGGCAAGGACATCATGCGGCCGGGATTAAAGTTCAAGGTTGATAAAGGCTCGGATTTCTGGTCCAAGCTCAATTTTGTATCTTTGATGTTGGCCTTGTTTTTTGGCACGGCTGCCCTTCCGCACATTCTCATTCGATACTATACCGTTCCTAGCCCGAAATGCGCCCGCAAATCAACCATTGTCGCTATTTCCGCAATTGGTTTCTTTTATATTCTCACGCTTTTTATGGGTCTCGGGGCAATGGTCAGCGGTGTTATTGATGTGGAAAGCAGCAATATGGCGGCGCCTTTGCTCGCTAAATCTTTCGGGGTCGCGATTTTTTCTTGTATTTCAGCCATCGCCTTTGCTACGGTGCTGGGGACCGTTAGTGGTCTTATAGTGGCGGCCTCAGGTGCCGTAGCGCATGATCTCATGGATAACTTTATGGGTATTAAAATGTCTGACAGGGAAAAAGTGCGTGCTGGAAAATTCGCTGCGGTCATCGTCGGAATTATTGCCATCATTTTAGGTATTCTTTTTAAAGGCATGAATGTGTCTTATTTGGTGGGATGGGCCTTTGCTGTTGCGGCATCCGCTAACCTGCCTGCCATTCTGATGCTGCTTTTCTGGAAGAAGACAACGGCTAAAGGTATTACCGCTTCAATTTTTGTGGGGATGGTAACAGCACTGGGTATTATTCTTGCTTCACCCAGCATGTATGTGCGCTATGGACTTGATCCTTCAACCGCGATAATGCCTTTGAACAACCCGGGCATTATTTCTATCCCGCTTAGCTTTTTAACGTTGGTTGGCGTTTCTTTGTGTACGCAAAAAGTCAAACAAATGTAATTCCTGTCAGTGGCGGATATGATTGCATAAATGTATCCGTCACTGATTTTTTTTATCTTCACTGTTGGCAAATAAAAATGATAGAATATGGACTTGCAATATGTGTTATGAAGAAATTGCCCCTATTCGTTAAATTATTTCCAATTTTATTTATTTTCATCGGACATTGAATAGGGATCTAATGCTAAATCCATTAATGAATTGTTCTATTTCAATTCTGCTTTTCTCGTCAGTAATTGAGGAAGCAGACGATTTTGGTTTAATGGAATTGGTATAAATGAACCATAGATAGAATTTAAAGAAAGGGAAAAAAAATACCTTTATTTAGCAGAAAAAGTGGCGTCCTCTTCCTTTTGCTTCCGGTGCGCTTTTTCTCCGGGGCAATCGCCGGTCCAACAGTACAAACACAGTTTTTCTTTCGGTAAACCAATCGCTTCGACCATATCATCAATGGTTTGATAGCGTAATGTCGTAACATTTAGATCGTTTTTGATCCATTCAATCATTTTTTGATATTTTTCCGATGACGGGTCTAAATATTCAGAAACATCGTCGATATTTTTCCCTTCAAGCGCACGGATGGCCTTACGGGCCGCAAGTTCATCAATACTCCTGGTAGAGAGACAGAATTTGCACGGAAACATCAAAGGCGGACAGGCTGGACGAATATGAATTTCTTTGGCTTGCGCATTCCATAGTTTTTTAACTGTGTAATTTTTAAATTGAGTACCCCGGACGATTGAATCATCAAGAACGGCAAGGCTATTGCCTTTAATAATCGAGTTGATAACGATCAATTTCATTCTGGCAACAAGGTCTCGCGTTTCTTGATTTGGTGGTGTATAGCTCCGCCCGTAACCAGGTGTATACTTAATGAGTGGACGACGATAAGGTTTTTTGGATTCAATGGAATAACCGATGGCGTGGGCTATTCCTGAATCCGGAACACCTGCGACCACATCAATATCGATATCGTTATCTTTGCGTGCTAATGCCTTGCCACATTTTTCTCTGACTTCCTCGACATTGATGCCTTCATAGCTCGACGCAGGAAACCCGGTGTAGATCCAAAGAAACGAACAAATTTGCATATGATCCGCGGCTTTTTTTCTTGTCTCGATCCCTTTCGGTGTTAGCAAAATAATTTCGGAAGGCGCGAGTAATTTAGCAATCTCAAATCCGAGATTCAACAAAGAACTGCTCTCTGTCGCGACAACCCATTCGTCTTTTTTTCGACCGACTACGAGCGGGGTGTAACCCCACTGGTCCCTGGCCGCATAGACACCATCTTTATTGAGGATCAATAGAGAACATGATCCCTGGATCATGTCAAACATTCTCTCGATGCCATCAACCAGATTGTCACCGGTGCTAATGAGCTTAGCAATCAGTTCAGTTGTATTGATATCTCCTTTAGGGCTGACTTCAGAAAATGAGATGCCTTTACAAAAAAGTATTTCTTTCAATTCATCTTTGTTCTCAATCAATCCCGCGGTTACAATACAGAAGGGGCCGAATTTTGAATTTAAATAAATGGGTTGTTCGTCCAAATCACTAATAACACCGATCCCCTTATTACCTTTGATGCGTTGATGATCATCAAAAAATTTAGATTTAAATTGGCTTTGACTGATATTATGAATTTGACGTTGAAAATTATCCCCGAGAACAGCCATTCCTCCATATTCTGTTCCTAAATGGGAATGATAGTCGATCCCATAGAGTAATGTCCGTGAACAATTATTTTGAGATACTGCCCCAAAAATTCCACTCATATTGATGCTCCTGTCTTGGAAAAAATTAAATATTAGGTAATACCAATTCCATTAAATAATTACCAGAATTAAGATAGAGCAATTTATTAATGGATTTGGTATAACATTTAAAGAATATTGAGATGTATGCACCAATGATGTTTCAATAAATATGCAATGAAACATTATTTTAGAGTTTAATTGTACGTCCTAAAAATGATGCTTGAACTTAAAATTTTAAATAACTGTGTGTTTATGAACAAATGTTATCACTTTGCTGTACAAATTTACTGCTTTAATAAAGCATGATATTCCTGTAACGATTTAGGGATAATCTTGCTATTCTTCATGGCCTCAATCCCGGATACCGTTGCCTCAGCAGCTGCAATAGATGTCACATACGGTATTTTACGTGTAATCGCCATCATGCGAATATAGCTGTCATCATATTTGCTGTCCTTACCGACGGGTGTATTAATAATAAGTTGTATTTCATCATTCTTGACAGCATCCGCAATATTTGGCCGGCCTTCATGTAATTTTTTAACACAGGTATTTTGGATGCCGTTTGTATTCAAATATGCACTGGTCCCTTTTGTTGCCAGAATTGTAAACCCTAATTGTTCAAGCTTTTTAGAAACGGGCAACAATCCTTGCCGATCCTTTTCATTAACGGTTAACAGCGCATTGCCGTCTAAAGGAAGCCGGTACCCCGCTGATTCTTGTGCTTTATAAAAAGCCAGACCGAATGTTTCAGCAATGCCCATGACCTCACCCGTCGCCCGCATTTCTGGGCCGAGCAAAGGATCGACTTCAGGGAACATATTGAAAGGAAAGACGGATTCTTTGACGCCAAAATAAGGTATGTCGCGCTTAGAAAGTTCAGGAAAATCAGAGATCTTCTGGCCCAGCATAATCAATGTCGCGATTCGGGCAAGTGAAATACCCGCGACCTTGGAAACGATGGGTACCGTCCGGGATGCCCGGGGATTCGCTTCTAAGATATATACCTCATTATTGCAAATGGCGAACTGGATGTTCATCAACCCTACGACTTTGAGTTCTGAAGCAATGGCTTTTGTATGTTTTTCAATCGTGGCATATTGTTCATCTGTAATCGTGCGGCTAGGAATCGAACAGGCCGAGTCTCCGGAGTGAACACCAGCCAGCTCAATGTGTTCCATGACAGAAGCAACAAACACATTTTCGCCGTCGGCAACAGCATCCACTTCAGTTTCAATGGCTTTTTCTAAAAATCGATCAACCAGCATCGGATGTTCCGGGCTGACCTTGATCGCCTCACGCGCATACTTTTCGAGTGATTCCGCATCATAAATAATTTCCATCCCGCGCCCACCTAAAACATATGATGGACGAACCATCAATGGATAACCTATTTTTTTAGCAATCTTAACCGCTTCTTCTAAAGATTTAGCCGTACCGCTTTCAGGTTGAGGAATATTTAAATCAATCATTTTCTCGCGAAAACGTTCGCGGTCTTCGGCAAAATGAATGTTTTCTGGAGTCGTACCGATAATAGGCACACCATTATCTTTCAATTCTTGAGCCAGCGAAAGTGGTGTTTGCCCACCGAATTGAACAATCACGCCTATAGGTTTTTCCTTTTCGTAAATGTTTAAAACATCTTCCACCGTCAATGGCTCAAAATACAATTTATCAGACGTGTCATAATCGGTCGACACAGTCTCGGGATTACAATTCACCATAATGGATTCATAGCCCTGCTCGCGTAAAGCGAAGGCGGCATGCACACAGGTATAATCAAACTCAATACCCTGACCAATCCGGTTCGGCCCACCACCAAGGATCATAATTTTTTTAGCATTAGAAACGGGAACCTCATCTATTATGTCCTTGTAGGTTGAATAATAATAAGCGGCATTTTCTACCCCGCTAACAGGAACGGCTTCATATTTGACCGTTATGCCATGGGCCTTTCTTTGTTCGCGTACCTTCTTTTCTGTTATATCAAACAATTCCGCTAAATACCGGTCGGCAAAACCCCATTCTTTTGCCTGCGCAAGCTTTTTTATTGGAATATTTCTCCATCCTATTGACAGCAATTCCTCTTCAAGCTCAACCAGTTCTTGAATTTCTTTGATAAAGTAGCGGCCGATAAATGTGAGCTGATACATCTCTTCGACATTAGCTCCTTTACGCAAAGCCTCATAGAGAAGAAAAATTCTTTCACTTGACGGTGACGACAATTTTTGTTTAAGTTCTTCTAATGAGAACTCTTTAAAATTTTTTGCGTGGCCTAAGCCATGTCGGTTTATTTCTAATGAACGGATGGATTTCAAGAAAGATTCTTTAAAAGACTTGGCGATGCTCATGACTTCGCCAACCGCTTTCATCTGGGTTCCCAGAATATCTGTTGCTTGTGGAAATTTTTCAAATGCCCAACGAGCGAATTTGATAACAACATAATCACCCCATGGCTCGTATTTCTCCAAGGTGCCTTTTCGCCAATAGGGTATTTCTTCCATGTTTAATCCTGCAGCCAGCAGGGTTGATACCCGGGCGATCGGAAAACCCGTTGCTTTTGAAGCCAACGCGGATGAGCGTGATGTCCTCGGGTTGATTTCAATCACAACCAATCGGTCGTCTTCCAGGTTATGCGCGAATTGTATATTTGTTCCGCCGATGACACCAATCGCTTCGACGATTTTGTAACTAAAGGCCTGCATTCGTTTTTGCAAGGATTCTGGAACGGTCAACATAGGCGCGGAGCAAAAACTGTCTCCTGTGTGCACGCCCATGGCATCGATGTTTTCAATGAAACACACTGTAATTTTTTGATTTTTATCATCCCGCACGACTTCAAGTTCAAGCTCTTCCCAACCGAAGACAGATTCTTCAACCAGAACCTGGTGGATTAAACTCACATCCAGTCCGCGTGAAACAATTGTCCGTAACTCTTCAACATTATACGCAATCCCCCCGCCGGTCCCTCCCATCGTGTAAGCCGGACGTAAGACAACCGGATAACCGAGTTCCTGCGCGATCTTTTCAGCTTCCTCCACGGTGGTGCATGTTTTTGATTTTGCCATTTCTATATCGAGGTTTTCCATCGTTTTTTTAAACGCAATCCGGTCTTCCCCCCGTTCGATGGCGTCAATCTTTACTCCAATTATCCGAACACCATATTTTTCTAATATTCCTTCTTTATGCAATGAAGAAGAAAGGTTGAGTCCTGTTTGTCCGCCGAGATTCGGCAAAAGTGCGTCGGGTCTTTCTTTTTCGATAATGGCGGTTAAACTTTCGATTGTTAAAGGTTCAATATATGTCCGGTGGGCCATCCCCGGGTCGGTCATGATGGTAGCCGGATTTGAATTGACCAGGACGACTTCAAAACCTTGTTGTTTTAAAGCTTTACACGCTTGTGTTCCAGAATAATCAAATTCACAGGCTTGACCGATGATGATTGGGCCTGATCCGATAATGAGCACTTTATGAATGTCTTTTCTTTTCGGCATGTTTCCCTCTTTCCCTAAGAATATGTTAAAAATTAAAAGTTAAGCAACTTCATAAAAACTTTTTGATGAAAAATTTGGATCGGTTGTTAAATTAACGCCTAAGCGCCGTAAACCAGCTTCATCGCCGGGTGTTGGAATGTGCGTCATGTGCACTTCGCATCCTTTTAAATCAATGAGTTTTTCCATCGCAAGTTTTGCGGCGGGATTCGTAGCGGCGCTGATACTTAGACTGATTAATGTTTCATCTAAATTCAAGCTGACTGTTTTTGATTTTAAAATGTCACGTTTGAGAGTTGAGATAGAATCGATGATATTATCAGATAGCAGAGGAATTTTATCCGGAATTTCCGCAAGATGTTTCAGGACATTAAGAATCAAACTGGATGCAGCGTGCATCAACGGAGAATTTCTTCCAGTGATGATTGTTCCGTCGTGTAACTCAATGGCTGCACCACAAAAAATACCCTTGTTGCCCAATCCTTTATTATGTAAATCTTTGGCAGCACCCCGGGCCGGCTCGACAACTTTTCTGTCTAAGGGTTTCACCCCGACTTCTTTCATGATCAGTTCACTTCGCTGGACCGAATCTTGATCGACCAACCCCATGACATATTCATATTTGTATCGAAAATACCGCCGGATGATTTCTTGCCGGGAAGCTTCCCTGACAATGTCATCATCTGCGATTCCAAACCCGGCACAATTGACGCCCATATCTGTCGGTGAATAATACATCGACTCTCCCATTATTTTATCGAATATTCTTTTAATAACCGGAAAGATCTCCATGTCACGATTGTAATTCACTGCTGTTTTATTATATTTATCCAGATGGAAAGAATCAATTATGTTGTAATCTTTGATATCAGCTGTTGCCGCTTCATAAGCGATATTAACAGGATGTTTGAGCGGCAAGTTCCAGATCGGAAATGTTTCAAATTTGGCGTAGCCAGCCCTAACATTTTTTTTATGCTCGTGATAAAGCTGAGACAGACAGGTCGCTAATTTACCACTACCTGGACCCGGGCCTGTGACAACAACCAGTCGATGTTTTGTTTCAATGTAATTATTGGCGCCATACCCCTGATCGCTAACGATCAAATCAACATCTGTCGGGTAGCCTTTTGTATAGGGATGCGTGTAAACCCGGATGTCCTGGCGTTCTAATTTATTTTTGAATATAACAGCTGAAGGTTGATTATCAAAACGCGTTATGACAACGGCTGCAATATCTATATCCCAATCCTTCAGATCGTCAATGAGCTTCATGGCATCCATATCGTAGGTCAATCCAAAATCAGCTCTAATTTTTTTCCGCTCAATATCCCCGGCGTAAATGCAAAGAACGATGTCGGATTCATCTTTAAGCCGTTTTAGAAGCCGCATTTTGACGTTTGGATCAAATCCTGGAAGGACGCGCGAAGCGTGGTAATCAAATAAAAGTTTCCCCCCAAACTCTAAGTAAAGCTTGTCATCAAACTTGCTGAGGCGTTTATGAATGGCTGTTGTTTGTTCTTCTAAATATTTCTCATTATCAAAGCCTAACTTTTTTTTTGCCCTGGACTCTGACCCCATGGTAGTTTCCGAACAGTCAAATCCCTTTTGCACCATTTTACACCCCTAATTGTTGTTGATGTATTGTGATTCCTCTGGATAATTTGATTTAAAGTCTGTTGGTAGGTCTTGACCTTTTGAATAAATTATCATACATAAAAACAAAAGACAAATCTTTTTATTCAATAGCATAAGACCGTTTTCAATCGTCCTAATTATTTGTAGAACGCGTTCCATAACAAAAAAGATGCCTTGCAATCTTGAGTAGAATAAATTAGAATTAAAACTTACATAAGCATGAATTTGTCAGTCAAACACGGTTCATGATTCCATTTAATGAGTATTTCAGGTACAAAACATGTTTAATCCAGCAATATTATTTACGATGATGCGATCATCAGAATAACGAAGGCTATAATACTTTCATGACGAACCAACCAGGCAAGATGACAAACATTATTATCTTTTTTCTAAGCGCCCTGCTATTATGCCTTCAAATTGTTTTACTGTCTTTATTGCGCGTCTATTTAAAACTACCCTTTATGGCTATTTCGTTTGCTTTCTTGGGCTTAAGTTTTGCTGGTGTCGTCTCGTATTTGTTCTTCAATAAGCAATCAAATGAATCTGTCTTCCGTTGGCTATCCATCTCCTTAGACCTTTTAGGATTATTGCTATTCATTTATTTTACGGTGATCTTTAAAGATTCTGTTTTTCATTTCTCTCAGTTCAGACATGCCAGTTCCGGTAGTTTGTATGTTCAACAGTTGGATCAGTTGCTAAAAGCGTTGTTTTCAACGTCCTGTTACGTTGGTATTTATTTCTCCGTGTGCTTCTTCTTGTTTGGCCTTGCGATTTCTCTTATATACCGTCATTTCTCACAAAACGCTCCGAGGTTATATCTTTTTGACTTATGTGGCGCCGCCTTTGGCTGTATTTTGGGAACTCTTTTAATCATATACGTTAAGTTTTCATCCATTCCGTTATTCCTCGCTTTACTTTGTTTTTTTATGTCCTATTTGATAAAAATACACGCTCAAAGACAAAAAAGACTGAACATCAAATCACTGGCTTTCATGTTATTAACAATTTTCTTTATTATTTTTAACGGATTGACAGGAGCCTTCGATATTAAATTAGGAAGTTATTTTTTACTCCCTAATTATGAAGATTATATCATACATGAAGAAACATGGTCGGCCTGGAATGCCTACTCGCATGTTGCCCTGGTTCAGCTTAAAAAGAAAAAAAGTGATCCCTATACACATGTCTTTACGATTGATTACGGTTCGGGCAATGCCTTTTTACGCCCCTTCAAGCCGGATGATCCCTATCACCTTAAGCTTTCCGATGGTTTTACAGGTGCGTCTTTGGGTTTTCTACGAGGCGTGCCGAAAGATATCCTGATTATATTCGCAGGCGCGGGAACGGATATGATTGAATCCTATAGTTATTCTAAAGGTCAAGCAGATATTACCGGTATTGAGCTTAATCCATTAATTGTTAAAAAAGCCTTAAGTATGCCGGAATTTCACCTTAACACATTCTTGAATAAAGATAATGTTCGTCTTTTTGTTCAGGAAGGACGCAGCTTTTTAGAATCAACAGACAAAAAATATGATTCTATCCTTTTTTCCTGGTCAGGCGCGGGCATGGTTAATTACCTGGGAACGGCAGCATATACAGGACAATATTTATATACGCACGAAGCCTTCATCAGTTTGATTAATCTTTTGACGGACGATGGCACGATATCGATATTAAATGAAAATAAATTGAAATTGCTCGCTATGTTTAACAAGGCCTTTCGAGAACTGGGATATGATGATATTTCCAAAAATGTTGTTGTGTTGTCTTATAAGGAGCTTATTAAGAATGGTCAATTGCAGCAGTCCGCCTTAAGTCCCAGCGATAAATTTCTTTTAATGGTCAAAAAAACACCTTTCACTAAGGCCGAATTGCAAACGGTTAGCAAGAACACGAAGTTATTGAATTTAGAATTAATTTATACCCCGTCCTACACACATGATGAATATTCGTATATTGAAGAGATCATCAGAACAAAACAACCTGAAAAATACATGAAAGCCTTTGGAGACAAGCATTCCTTATCTGTCATCGGAGCGACAGATAACAAACCCTTTTCATCAAATATATTCTATATCAACAATATTTTTAAAAAAGTCTTCTGGACAGATATTAAGAGCAAAAAGTACACAAAGTATTCATTTTATAATTTAACGCATGTCAAAACCATCAGCATGATCTTTTTCTTGATGATGATGGGTTTTGTTTTTGTCTTTCTTCCTCTTATTTTTAAAAGACGTCAAATAAACCTATCGAAAGATCTACCCTTTTTATATTATTTTTCCGTGCTTGGTATTAGCTTTATCCTGGTTGAAATCAGTATCTTAAACCAATTTGTTTTATTCCTGGGGAATCCCATGTATTCTTTTTCTGTCATCTTAGCCGGACTCTTGATCTCGACCGGTCTGGGCAGTCATTTTTCCAGTTATTTCTTTGATAAAAAAATACTTAACATCAAAAAAGTCGCTGTATTAGCCTTCCTTTTATTATTAGTCTATGCCATGGTCTTGCCGCGCATGATTCAATCGTTATTAGGCCTGCTTCTATTTGTGAAATTCATGATCGCATTCACTATTATTCTTCCCTTAGGTTTAATCTTAGGTATGTTATTCCCGCAAGGCTTAAAGAAACTGGATTCCATCAACCAGCATTTAATCCCCTGGGCCTGGGGCATGAATGGATACATGAGTGTTATCGGGAGTGCGGTGTGTGTTTACCTGCCAATTGTTTTAGGCTTTAATTCTTTTATTTTAATTGCCGCTGTATTATATTTATCCATCGCTCTCTTTCCTGACCGTGGTTTGTTTTCTTAACAAGACTTCGGGGAAGACACCAATGCCATAAGGGAATAATTGTGAGGGTTCCTTTTTTTGGGAAATACCCGTCACAGGCGTTACGTCTTGGTCAATTTCTCCGTCGTCCCTATCGGCGTGTGATATCTGAAGATCACCAAATAACTAGAGGCAATAAAAGTGAAGATTGTCACGAGCTGAATCATTTGCGAGGCGCGATTAGTGATCTGCCCGGTCTCAAAGGCCAATAAAGCGATCAACAAAGAAAATTCACTCAGCTGACCGAGACGCAGACCAATTTCTTTTGAAAAAGGCTTGCTTTCGCCAACCATGACAAAGGCCTTCTCAAAAACCCAGGGTTTGGCAAGCACAAAGAGAGTGGCGAGTAAAATGGCCGGCATAAAAACATCTTTCATAACAAAAATGTCTATTTTAGCTCCCAAAGAAAAAAAGAATAAGACGAGAAAAAAATCCCGCAGAGGCTTTAACGATTCTGATATAAACAATGATATTTTGTGGCGGGCTAAAATAACTCCGGCAAAAAAAGCGCCTGTTTCATAAAAGAGTCCCAGATGATGCGAGACCGTGGCAATACCCAGACACCAGGCTAATCCTAAAATAAAAATAACTTCTTGTATCCGGTCGACATAAGCCATGACCTTCCGCAGAATAAAGTGTTCGGTAAGAACCAACACACCGATAAAGACGGTCAGTTTTAGCAGTAAAAAAAGAAAACTGAAAACTACCCCCTGCGGCGTGTCCAAACACCTGATAAAAGCCAAAACACCGATGGCCAACAAGTCCTGAAGGATTAAAACACTGATGCAAAGCGCCCCCATGCGTTGCTGATGCAGTGTTGTGGTCGGCAGCAATTTAATGGTCAGAATGGTGCTGGAAAACATCAAAGCCAGCGCGATGCATATGCTATCGACGGTTGAAAAGCGGAATATCATAGAAAATGAAAAAGCTAGAATAAATGATAACAGACAATTGATAAGCGTAACAAGCGACGTTTTTTTAAACAATTCAATTAATCGTTGTGGATGTAAACACAGTCCGGCGAGGAATAACAGCAATGTGATACCGAGGTGCGAGATAACCTCAATGAATTCGGCATGTTTGATCCATCCCAATCCCCATGGTCCGACCAGGATTCCGCACAAAATATAGGCCATGATAATGGGTTGTTTTAAAGCAACCGCTAGGCAGCTTAAGATCGCTGAACCGACCAACAAAATGCATAAATCAAAAAAGAACTCTTCCATAATTATATTATACCGTTAAGTTGTTGGAGTTAAATGATTTAATTAATAAATCCAGATACAGCCCGGATCATTAATAAATTCCCTGTAAGGATAAAGCCCATAAACGGGACAACGGATAGGTCACGTAATAAATTTTAAGCGGAAGCTATTAACTCTATTCACTGTGATATAATATGATTATAAATTATTATATTAATGAAAGGATTGAATGATGAAAATAAAAATGACCGTTCTGTTTTTTGCCCTATCACTCATCTTCAGCTCACCCTCTTTTGCTTCCTGGAATTGGATCAAGAAAAATATTGGAAAATTTACCGAAGAACAAACGGAAGTTATTAAACAAACATCTTTGAGTGAGACCGAAATTGGACAAGGTTTGAAAGAAGCCCTTAAGGTCGGCATCAATAATGCTGTCAGTGCTGTCAGTAAATCGGGCGGGTATTTTCAAAATGAAGACATTAAAATCCCATTGCCAAAGCAACTTGAATTTTTAGATAGAACCCTTCGCCGGATTAATATGGGTGATCAAATTGATGATTTTGTTCTGAGCATGAATAAGGCGGCAGAATCAGCCGCACCAGCCGCTCGCGACATTTTTTTAGATATCCTGTTCGAAATGAACATTGAGGATGCGCAAAAAGTTTTTCAGGGTGGGGATACGGCTGCAACCGAATATTTTAAATCCAAGACATATGATCAGTTGGCTGACGCGTTTCGTCCGACCGTTGACAAAACTCTTAAAGAGTACGATGTCACAGATCATTACGAGACACTGATTGAAAAGTATAAAACCATCCCTTTCGCCAATAAGGTTAACATGCTCAGTCCTGATGAGTATGTCATCACAAAAGCTTTAGACGGGCTCTTCTTTGTGCTGGGCCAGGAAGAAGCGAAGATCCGGAAGAATCCAGCGGCCCGTATCACAGATATACTCAAAAAAGTTTTTAAGTAACGTGACATGCGGTCTCTACTATGAACACACTGAGACACTGACATGTTTGATGCGCGGATATTTGAAACGGTTAGTATTTTTTTTCATCCGCCGGGCGGTGCCCACTAAAGTATTCACAATCCCGATCAAAGAATCAATGTTCTTACTTCCGTTCCCTCCCTTCAATCATATATGTAACAGTCTGGAATGATGCAAAGTCGTTTCATTCTTCCGGACATTTTGCGGAAGCGGTTGCACGGAACGCGTAAAAACCGCCCTGTTTGAATCTGTGCCATATATTTTAGAGAGAACCAGAAACCACGGCAAGAGAATTGAGGTGCTTGACCAGACTTCGTTTAAATAAATAGCGCTGAAAAAATATTTGTGTTATTTCGGTTCAGGATTCTTTAGGGAAACAAACCATTTGTCGCCTAAAAACTCAGCGATTAACACGGGAAAAGCAACCAGAGTCAAGGCCGCGGATAATGATAGGCCAAAAATGATGGACCACGCTAGTCCGGACCAAACCGGGTCTGAGGCAATGACCAATGAACCTAAAACCGTTGTTAGCGATGTAAGCATAATAGGGCGCATGCGCGTTAAACCCGCGTCAATTAAGGTGTCCTTTAAATTTGAATGTTTTGAAGTAATTTGCTTGATGTGTTCCATTAAAATAATCGCATTGTTAACAACAATTCCTGCCAGGGCGATAACGCCAATCATGGATGTCGCGGAAAAGTATGTCCGGTTAAGCAAAAACAGAACGGCAAAACCGGGAATGACACCGATCATAGCGAGTGGTATTGTTATCATGATCAGAAACGGAATCATGAAGGACTGAAACTGCGCGACTAAGACCAAATAAATCAAAACAATGGCAACAATCATGGCTAAACCCAGGTCCCTAAAAACTTTAATTGTGAGGTCCCATTCTCCATGGACTTCAATGCTTAATTCATCCTCTTTATCGACGAGGTATTTGGCCTTGAGCAATGATAATGATTCGAGGTCTGTTTCATGTCCAGGCATTCCAAATTGACTTAAAACTTTCAGCATGTCAATGGCGGCATAGGTTGCGCTGCGTTGCCCCATCTCTCCTGAGATGTACACAACTTTTTCCCGATTATCATTAATAATAATATCTTCCTGGTCTTGTTCCTCAATCTTGATAAAGCGGGACAATGCGACATAATTGCCTAAATCATTTGAGATATAAATTTGTGAGAGGTCTTTGATCTGATCCCGGTAATTGCGGTCTAGTCTCAGGACCACATACTCTTGTTCGTAGTTGTTATCCCCATGGTAAACTCCGATGATGCGGCTGCTGAAAATTGTTTCAAGTTCTTTCGTAACAGAATCGACATTAATTTTGGCCTTGGCAACCGCTTCTTTATCAATATAAATGACATATTTATCATGCTGTTCCTGGAAAGAGATGCCAACATCCTTGACGCCTTGAATATTTAGTGTTTTTTGTTCGATGTTTTTAGCCACGTCATACAAAAGTTTTAGATTTTGACTTTTGACTTTGATTAAAAAGGTCGCTTTGACCGGAGGCCCCGGCGGGTCTTCGACGATTATAATTTTAACGTTTTTTTTCGTGCTGAATTGTTTCTTTAATATTTGCCTGAGGCGAAAGGCGATGTCCTCGGATTTTTCCGCTCGTTTGTCAGAATGAATAAGGTTTAATTTGAGCGTAATCTGGTTCGTCTGGTTCCGCTCAGATGCGTTTCGAAATAAACCGTTAAAATCCAGGACCGGCGGCACAGCAACAAACGATTGAATGCTTTTGACCTGCTGCTCATTTAATAAAAGTTGGATGGCTTCATCCGCCAGTTTTTTTGACTTCTCCAGGCTCACGCCTCGGGGTAAATCCAAATAGACGTAAACCTGTTCACGGTCGGCTTTAGGAAGCATACGAAAACGAAGCCATTGAAAGACCGGAAAAGTTAAAACAATAAACAGAATCCCAAAACTGAAAAACAAAAAAATTCGTCTTGATTTTTGTTTTGATAGCAATTTGATTAATAATTTTTGATAATTATGCATAGCATGATTGATTAGTTGGCATATAAATCCACATTTAGATTTCAATGTCGAGTTCACGTCTTCTTTGCAGAAAATATAGGCCATCCATGGATTAAGACTATACGCGTAAATAAGGGAAACAATTAAGGCTGTTGAAACAAAAAACGGGATGGGCCCCATGTAGGGGCCCATCATACCGGTCACAAAAAGCAGGGGAATAAAAGCGAGGACGGTCGTTAAGGTTGATAAAAATAATCCCATCCCGACTTCTGAAATAGCCTGTGGAATCAATTGTTTTTTTGGGAGCAGGGGTTGTTCTTTCTTTAATCGCACAATGTTTTCAGTTACGACCGTCGCGCTGTCAACCAGCAGTCCCAACGATAAAATCAGGGCGAACAACGTTATCCGGTTCAGGGTGTATCCAAATAAGTTGCCCAGGGCCAGCACCGTCAATAAAGTGATTGGAATACTGGTCGCGACAATGATGGCTGCGCGATGGTTTAGAAATCCGAGTAAGACAATAAAAACAATTGCGATCGCTTGAATGAGATTAATGACCAATCCATCAATTTCTTTTTTAGCGACTCTTCCTTTATCCCGTACAACTTCGACCTGAACATCTTTCAAATAATTTTTTCGGTTTTTTAAAAAATCAATTCTTTGATCAATATTCTTTGAAACATCGATAATATTGCTTCCCTTCAGTTTTGCAATAGAAAGAAAAACAGACTGCTTCTTAACGAGTTTGTTTTTATGATAACTCACAAAATGATCGTATTCTTCTTCTGTTTCGATGACGTCCGCAATGTCCTTGATCTTTAGGTGTCTTTCAAAATTTGAAATGATGACAATCTCTTTAATCGCCTTGAGAGTACGGGCCTGTTCCTGGGTCTCCACAACATAGTAGTTATCCGTAGCTTTAATAAGTCCCAAATCTTTGAGCAAAGACGTTTTAGACAAGACATCTTGAATCTCATTTAAGGAGGTCTTGCTGGCCTGTAATTTTTTAGGGTTTAAGACGATCCTTATTTCCCGTTTGCGCCCTCCGACCACGTCAATGACAGACGTGCCGTTGACCAGTTGGAGGTCTTCCTTTAAACGATAAGCTCTTTTACGCAGGTCAATTGCGTTTAGATGGTCAGAATAAAGGACTAACGTTTTGATAGGCAAGTCATCAGGATCAATGGAAGAAATGCAGGGTTGATTAATTCCCAACGGAGCTGAATTAAAACGGCTGGAAATTCGTTGACGAAGGGTGATCATACTTTTTTCAAGATCTTCTCCGACGAAAAATTCCGCGACAACGACTGATTTGCCCCCATGATACGACTTTGAATAAATATTTTCTACTCCGGGGATTTCATTTAAGACATTTTCCATCGGCTGAGTGACTAAATGATACACTTCATCGACTGTCGCATTCGGAAAATCAACCCGGATCATAAATGCCGGGGCAATGATATCAGGATTATATTGTTTAGGCATGATCCAGAAGGAAATGAGACCCCACATCAGAATAGCTAACAACAGCAGAATAGATAATTGTTTATTTTTGATGAAAATGGACGTTATTTTGCCGAAAATATTCATATTTAATGTTACACGCAATATTTGGTCGTGTTTGGAAGGCTGTGAATCGTCATTCCACGATGCGTTCATCTTTCCATAAGTGGATTTTGGTATAAAATGAAGACCGATAATTTATATAAGACAAATAATTCTTTTTATATAATAATATTATACTATTGAATCTGCAATTGATTTTTCGAATATTCTTTTATGGCGGGAAGTCACTTGTTACCCGCAACGGTCGGATACATTTTAAAAAGTGCCCAACCGTTGAAGGATTATATTTATTGCGCAATCTGATGCCAGTGGATGATTGAAGATGGGTTTTCGTCAATACGACCGAAAACAAAAGCGGTCATGTCAATCGGCCCGGGATCAACCAGATTCCAACGCATGAGTTCAATTTTTCTTCCGGTGTAGGATCAAAATAAAGACTGATTCCCGGAGTTTGGGTCTGTACAAAATTTGACTGGAATGTGATAAAAATAAAGGAACGTGAGATAAATCGTAAGATTTTTTTCATAGCATGTCCCCGTGTTGAAAATTATTAAATGGAATTTGTATGAATGTGAAAGAGTCTTTTATTCTATTTTAATAATAGAAGCCATAATCACCCGAAAAAAATATTAACATAAAAAAGAGTTGTTGTTAAAATTAAGTCCCAGCATACAGATTTAGACACGCATCTCTTCAAAAAATAGATTGCGCTCGAGAAAATTATTTTAATTGACCATTGTCGCACAATGACACATCTCCTAAATAAAAGAAGTCCAAGCGGACGATGATGAAGAATGTCTTGCTATTCATTCGCTTTTTCGATACATTAAAATATCGTTGATATCACAATTCAAACAAATATGAAGAAAAAAATAACTAACGAATTTGTTCCTTATTTCAGCATTTTGTCCTTTTACGTTATTTCACGAATATTTTTCTATTTATTTGGGGTTCGATTTCAGCCTGGTGGTGATATCACCAGCCCTCATTATATCGACCCCCTGCTCTTAAAAGAAAATTTCTTTGAAAGTCTATTTTATTTGCATTCTCAGCCTCCATTGTTTAATTTTTTATATGGAGTGAGCCTGAAAATATTTCCCAACAATAATCTGATATTCTGGAATTGTTTTTATTTTACGATAGGAATAGTTTTAGCGGTTGCTGTTTTCCAATTGATGTGTGCTCTTAGGGTCCATCGTAAAATTGCAGAATTTTTAACCATTATTTTTATTTTGAACCCCGCCATTATTTATTTAGAAAATTGGTTTTTCTACAGCTATATGGTCCTCGTTTTACTCGTCCTTTCAGCGCTGTTTCTTTTCCGTTTTATTGAATCCAAAGAAACGAGCCAGGGAATTATATTATTTTGCCTGTTGGCGTGTTTGGTTTTATTGAGAAGTATTTTTCATGTATTTTGGTTTGTTCTTTGTGTTTGTATTCTGATATTTTTTTGCCGCAAGGAAGCAAAAAAAATATTACAAATATGCCTGATCCCTTTGCTGGTGATTCTCTTTTTTTATATGAAGAATTATTTCATTTTCGGAAAATTCACACTGAGTTCGACCTGGTTGGGCGTCCTTTCGCTTGAAATGGCGGCTTCGGAAGTCCCTCTTGCCGAACGGATCAAAGCGTTCAATGAAGGCGATGTTTCGGCTTTTTCTGATCCCATGGTCTTCAGGACTAACCGCCCGAAAACATTCACGAATGAAGCCTTTACTAATTTGAATGAAATACATGCAAAAAAAGAATTACTGAAAGTCAAAAAAACAAATATCCCTATTCTTGACCACCTGACAAAACCCTCTTCTAAAAAGATCAATTGGAATAGTTTGACACACCTCAAAATTTCAGAATATTTTAAAAACGATGCGATATATTATTTACGAAACTACCCGCAGGCTTTTTTAATCACAGCGGCAAATGCTTATTTGCTGAATTTTTTCCCCGGCCCAACAGATAAAAATTTTTCCAACAGGCGCTATTTGTTCCATTATGAAAATGCCTATAATTTTATGTTTTACCGTTTGAATCAAATCAATAATAACCACCCCTATTTCCAATGCAATTTGAAGATTCTATCTCGTCAACATCAAATGTTAAGATGGGATGTGTTGAGTTTCACATCCTTTCTCATAATAGTAATTATCTATTGGACTATTCTTGTTTATGGCGCCATAAGGGGTTTTATGGCTGTCCGTAAAAATTCTGACCTTGCGTGGGGATTATGTGTTCTATATATGTCTGGTAATATCGTTTACTTTACTTTTTTAAATGTCTGTTTATCACCGTTCGCGAACAACCGCTACCGCATATCCATCGATGGATTTTATCTGGCCCTTCTGGGCATCCTGTTAACGGCTTTGTTCTGTCGCGACCAAAACAAGACGGCCTGAATCGATACATGAGTACCTCCCCCCGATCCCATTTTGTCTTTGCTTCTATCCATCCTCGCAGCGTGCGAAATCTGAAAAAATGCCTGTGAACACGATCATCATCGTAATGATAAAAAATTTCTTAAGCCTGGAATCAATTTTACTGAAGAATGTCATGGTCTTTTTCCTGATTTAGCGATCAACCGTTGTTTATAAAAATTTTATGGTCCCTGTTCGGAAATCGTCTTCAATTTAATTTCAATCTTTTGGATATCCGTTTCAGTTATACTGGAATTGTATTTCGGGCAATCTTTAATGTTGTACGGGTTCCCTGGCGCTTGAGATTTTGTGAAAATACAAATTTGGCAATTACAATCAATACCAGGTCCGACAGATCGGACATTTTTATTTTTTTTCTGCGCGTCGTGCGTCATACCGACTCCTTTCAGGGTAGTTGGTTGGAATGAAGTGAAGAATGGAGTTGGCATCACATTCATGTTTCATTCCATCTCATCGTGATGTTGTGAAGCTAGTGCCGCAGAACTGTCAAGCGGTTCTCTGGAAATATACAAATTTTCCGGATTTTCCTTTGAGCTTATCCGATCCCAAGGCCAACGAGTCCCGGATTGACCAATAGAATGATACCCAAAAGGATCATAATCACCCCACCGATGAATTTAATAATTTCCATTTGCCGCTGGGTGATTCTTCTGACCCTGAATGAATAAATAATCACTGTTACAATAATGAATAGCGGCAGGATATAGACAAAATTGTAGAACATGAGGTAAAGATAATACCAAACAGAACTTTTTAGTCCCCGCCCCGATAATATTCCCGTATAGATGATGGGAAAACCTGCCGTGCACGGCAGTTCAACCAAAGACGCGAAAGTCGCTAATCCCAGTGAAGACGTTATCAAGACAGGATATGAACCGTGCTGAATAATATTCTTCATCTTATCGATACGTTTCATCAGGAGCCCTTTATGCTGGTCCTGGATGGTCAGCGAAAGACCTTTCTTAAAGAAAAAAAGTTCCTTGCAGTTGATCAAACCGGCAATCAGCGCTAACACGGCAATGGTAATTCTTAAGGGATCAATGAATTGGATGTAATTAAAAACATTTAACCAGGATGCCATAAACAAAAAATAAAAAATATATACCATTCCGATAAAACTGAAAGCGACAGTAAACAGTCTTTTTCTGGAATCAGAGGTAGAAACGAGGAGCGCTAACAGACAGGTCAAAACAAACATATTGCAGGGATTAAATCCATCCACTAAAGCGATACAGAAAGTGAAGAGCGGCAAAGGCATCTTATAACCCATATTTTCTAAATAATCCGGTTGGATCCCTTTAGCAAGAACATAAAAAACGATCAAGGATAGGAACGCTGAGAAAGCAATGATCACGTCTCTCATCCGGCCTTTAAGCTCAATTTTATATGGCATTCCTTTTGAGGTTTTTCGCATCCGAAATGATGACAGAACGATAACTAAAAAAAATAAAACAAGGATCATCCCGTACAGTTGATACCCGCTCAGGTTGGATTTTTTTTTGATTAATTGCTTAACACCTTCACCGTTCCATTGTAAGACCCAATCGTCAATTTTTACTGCATGCGCGAAAATAATTTCATTATACGAAATGGCAACCGGAACAGGTTCAATCTTCGTGAAAGTCACGTCATTTAAAACAGCTGATAAATCCTTTGTTAAAAGTATTTTGTTGAGGATCTCATTATTTCCGGATGCCCCCTCCTGGAGTAAGATCCGGTTTTTCGTCCAGATTTTTACTTTTCCGGGTAAATGGACGAGATTTAAGTCCTCAAACTTGACGGAAGACCCATTCGGTAAGGGGCAGGCATTTGATGTCATTCTGGTGATTTCTTCGGTAGCCTGCAGAACTTGAAACTTACCTAAACATGTCCGATCCTTATTAAATATCAAAAAAGGCACACCTGGACGATTACCCTTTAAATAATTTTCAAAATATTGACTTTTGGTTTCATCATTTTCTTCTCGGTTCCGGTAAATTTCATATTCTAGAATAATCAAGTTAGGATGAGCCTCTGAGGCGTCGATCAATAAGCGGGGATCAGTAACCCCACAATTCCCGCATCCAATACCGGTTATATAGACCACACAAACAGGTTCATCAGCCAAATTCTTAGCCATAGAAAGATTTAAGAACGAAATTGTTAGTAGCAGGCACAGGAACGTAAGGATGAAAAATCGTTTTAAGAGCATTTAGCACGCCTCCATTTCGGTCTGAGATAAACCAGATAAAAAAACTGACATTAAATGATGATATTTTCTCCGACTTTCATATTCAAAAAATCATTTTTGTAATGCGATCGAAACATGTTTTCCGCTTCTGATCCGGAACAATGTGTGGGGCCAACTTTTTTAACCCCCATTTTTTTAAATTCATCTAATATTCCCTGGATATGGGGCGGGTCAGTATTCAATAAATGAAAACCACCAAGAACACTGTAAAGTTGTTTGCCATTAAAATTTTTTTTAACGGTCCGTAATATTTTAATAATGCCCGGATGCGCGCAGCCGGTAATAACAGAAAGACCGCGCTCTGTCTCAATCACTAGCGCCTGTTCTGCGATCTGTTCACCATTATACTCTCCGAGTATTTCTCCAGTCGTATAAACATTTTCCACTATTTTTGTGAATGTTCTGTTTTCGATCAAAGAAGCCTTGCCTGATTTAACGTTCTGTTTAAAGTCAGTGCTAAATCCAGGACAGCTGTAGACATTAATATCGGTCGTCATTTTTAAAATATCCCCGAGTCCCCCTGTGTGGTCCCAATGATCATGCGAGATGACAACATAATTAACAAGTGAAAAATCAATTTTTAAGGTTTTTATATTATTCTTAAGAAAACTTCCCTTCTCTCCGGTATCAAACAAAATATGTTTGCCAATCAAGAACGCAAGGCCCCACCCCACTGATAAATGGTCGTTATTACTTGTAGAATTAAAAAGTATTTTTACGTTCATGCGCTGTTCCTTTATATCTTCATTATAAAAAACTGAATGTTGGATTTAAGTATAAATCAATGACAATGAATCAATCCGGCTTCAACATACCTGTATTAAAAAGCGGGTTAGAAATTCCTTGCGACACACGGCCACACATTTTCAAGCTTTTCAAAACGATATCACCTAAAGCAACTTGTGCATGCCGGGCGATAACCGGACATTTTGCCCGAAAAAGAAAAAAAATATTTTCCCGTTCCTGGCTTAGCGCTTCATAATTCCCTTGCCCCTTGCTGATAATGATATCCGCACTCTTATACGTCTCGATAAATTCTTTCGAACAATATTTTAAAACGGTTCCCGGAGCATCAACACCGCTTGACATGACCTTTGCCCTTTTATCCAGTCCGCATTCCTGGGCATCCTCAATGAGGGCATCATTGATAACGGGTTTGTCTCTCACCGCAAGAATAATATCCTTATCAAAAGGGATTTCCTCTATGAATACTCGATCAAACACGATTTCACCGGCATTGTCCGCCAGATATAAAATGCGTTTAGATTTATCCAGTTCCGCCTTAAATGCTTCATAATCAAAAACAGTTTTGTTTATATGGTTAAAATCTTTGGTAAATATTTTTTCAATTTCTTTTTCGATATTCAACGTGTTTTTTGCTGCATAATCAATCACATTCCCGGCAATAGCGATTTCCACGGCTGTCAAAAGCCGATCCTGGGAAGTCCTGACTTTTTCTTTAAGTCGAGGATACAAGGCCATTGCCGCGCGGTTACTTTGCTTTTTAATATTCTTGTAAAAATCGATGTCTCCGTACCTTCTGGCCATGGCCTTATAAATCATGCGGGCCATTTCCGGTGGTGAGCACCCTAATGAGAATTCCGGTATCAGTCTGGCAACATCATCAACAATCTCTTTATGCCTAATCTCATTGCCATCGACAAGCCGCGCCATTTCAATGGCGCTCTTTATAAAACACGGAATGCAGTCTAAATATGTTCGCATGTTAAATTATTCCGAATATTATTTATTGCATCGTTATATTTTTGATTGGCATACTCGACAATCATTTTGTCCTGAATCACCGAACGGGTGAAGAATGACCGAGCTCAGGTTGGAAATCCAGCACAATAACCAGTTCCAAGTCTGTCAATGGCCCCATTCCAGTCGATCCTGTTCTGTCCTTAGCAGGCACATGATATTTTTTGTGTTATGGCTAATGACAACCATTTTCATTTATTGATAAAAAAATTTACTTTTTACCACATTTTTCACATATTCCCAAAAATCGGATTAAATGATCCGTAATCCTAAAGTTGTATTTCTGGGACAATCCGTTCTCAATACTGCGAAGGAAATGAATTTCATCTTTCATAAAATCAGAATAATCGATGACCTTATAACAGGTCTTACAAACAAGATGATGATGGTGTCCCTTTTCACTGTACTGATCTGCAAGTTCATATTTAGAACGTCCTTCTCCAAAATCAAACTTAACGATCATTCCTATATTCACAAACATTTCTAAATTGCGGTAAACCGTCGTTAATCCGGTATTGGGGTAAAATTTAAGCACGGCCAAATAAATGTCCTCTGCACTCAAGTGCTTCTGTGTCCCGGCTAATACATCGAGTATCGCCTCTCTTGGTTTTGTCATACGATAGCCGCAACACTTAAACTTTCCATGCATCCATCTTGACGTTTTAAGATGGGCTTTGCTCATTCAAACTCCATATTGGTAATGATTTCCATTAACAATATAGTCTGAAAAAACCAGCCTGTCAAGAATATTTAAGAAAGCATACAAAAATTTCATCTATAGATATGGAGGCCGATGATCATCCTTTTAGTGGCATGGAATTGGCACGCGCCTTTAAAACCAAAGGAATTTTCATTAACCTGGGAAATGCAATTGAGATCTACTACGAAGGCAAAACTCGTCATTAGAAAGCCGCAGCCTTAAGGAAGTCATGGCAATGAATCAGGGCAAAAACCCTGGTGGTATCGACCTGACCCACTCCATAATAAATATTGAAGACAGCGGCGAATGGGGTTAGCCTTTATTCCGGAGACTCTTCCTCTGCTCACCACGACTTCATCAAATCGTAATATTGATTGGGGTAAAAACCTTCCGTGCCCAATACGATTTCCCCTGAGAACATTATTGGCCCAGATTCATACTCCCCCCGAACTCTTCTTCGAGACTGCCGGAGTTAGCATTTATAGGGTCAAGGTTCATATTGCCCTGTCCGGCTTTATTGTTGAACACATTCATACTTTCAGAGACAGTGTTTGTGCCAATCTGGTCCTTTAAAATTTGATCGCCATGTGCTCCATCATCAAGAATCTTACCATCGCCGTGATTGCCGTCATCAGCTAATATTTGAGTTTTAGTTGCTTTATCGCCCATGGCATCATGCATGATTTTTTTATCGCCGTGATTGCCATCATTCGACACCTGGCCTTTTAATGTTTTACCGCCTTTTCCGGGTCCACTATTGACAGCTGCTTTGCCTCCACGACCTTCGCCAGGGTCAATAGCGGCATTTCCTTGAATGGCCATTCCTTTCTCTCGAATCATGAGAGAAGCCTTCCCTCGTGTTTCGTCCAGTCCTTTAGCACGATGAATGGTCTTTTCCAAAGGGTTGGGTCTTGCCTGAATATGTTCTTCTTCCTCCTCTTCTCCTTCCGGCTGACTATAGGCAAACGGAACATCAAAAACAAATACGGTTAGCAGGGACAGTAAGAACACCGACACCACGAAATTTTTCATTTTCATAAATACCCCTTTCGAATTACAATTAAGGTTTGGTTTATTTTTATAGATGCCCTCATTTTATCCTGTTCCCTGCATTCTTCAAGGAAATATTGATTAAACATTTCATGTCTTATTTTCGCGTCCGTGAGATTTTTCTATTATCCGATCATATTTGCAGGAAAAATTCTGGCATAAGACAGAATTTTTTTAAAGATGATTTTGTGGAGAAATGGCGAGATCGGGACGTTAAAAATTTATTCGTGCACGCGAAGAGAATGGAACAGCCGGTTTCTTCCCTCCGGCTACATCTCTCCCCAGCCGGAAACGGAAGAAGAATATATTGGGCTTGTATGCACAATGATTTGATAACCATGCTCATGCGCCCATTTCACAGCGACTGTCCGCAAATCGTCATTACCTTGATCGTAATATGTTTTTGCTAAGGTCGAACTCGCATACCTTTGAAAATATTTTTCCAATTCCGGAACAATGCGCGCGTCACCGATACGAAAAAAGGCCATCAATGCCCGCCCTCGCGTTGTTTTGTCTTTTGACCACAATTGTTTGACTAAGACATATTCTGTCTGATCCCATAATAGAATTAAGCTTGTCTGATCTTCCAGCTCAACAAGCGCGTTAACGATGTCATCGATCGGGTCAGACCGCCAATCCCATTGTTCCTTAAACGCATCCATTAAAATTTTGGCCGAATGTTGACGAATATCATCATCGGAATGGGTTAAATGCTCCACCAGGAGCGGGATCGCGCGGGGGTCTTGGATGCGGTATAAAGCTGTTAAGACGAAAATGATGGTGTCCTCTCTTTTAATCTGGTCCAATTGGCTGATCAAGTGCTCGACCTGTGCGGTATCGGCAGGGCTGAATTTCGTAATTGAATAATCCAGCAACACACAGCTTGATCCATTGTTTTTGACACAATTATTAAATTGCTGCATGGCCGCGTCAACATCTTTAAAAAAAAACTCAAATTCATCCGGATCTTTCCCGTCTTTTTGCCGTTGCGTTAATTCCTTGTTCAGTTTAAACGCATCCATTTGATGGGAAGTGTAATCAATAATACGTCGATACATTTTTTCTCCGCTATGGGGGGTTTGGACGAATTTTTGCGCAGGGGTAAGGGCTTCTTTTTGATCCGGCACATCTACAGTTGGTTCCGGTTCTTGTTCAGCGAAAAACGATACGTCATGGGAAATTCGGGAGCTTATCGAAGAAATTTTCATTAAAACACCTGAAAAAATGATGATCGTTAAAATAAATATAATAATTATATTATTATTCATGGATGATTCGCAAAGTTATGTGGTTTATCTCTAAATAATACCAATTCCATTAAATAATGACCAAAACCAATTCTGCTTTTCAGAATTAAGATAGAACAATTTATTAATGGATTTGGTATAA
>JAIORP010000058.1 GCA_021108075.1 Candidatus Omnitrophota bacterium
TACACTTGGGCATTTGCCAGAGCCTCTGGCTACCCACAGATTTTATTAACGAGGCTTTTTTAATAATACCCATTACGTAAATACTCGCACGAATAGCGAGACCAAATTCGATTTTGCTTTTTTCGACGATTTAGCGAGGATATCAGAATTGAAATAGAACAATTCATTAATGGCTTTGGTATAACCGGGAAGATGAGGGTCTTGAAATGAAAAGGGTTTTGCTGATTTTTTTTCTGGTGTTGTTGTTCGGTTTGATCGGCATTGTTGTTTTTAAAAATCAGGTCATAAAAGGTTCTGTCGAGGTCGTTGGGTCACAGGTGTTGGGAGCGAAGATTCGTCTCGAATACTTTTCCATGATCTTTTCCAAACAAAAAATTCTTATTAAAGGTCTGACAATTGATAATCCGAAGGGTTTTCCTCGAGAAGATAAACTGATCGAAATACCTGAAGTTGAAATTGATTTTGATTTGCTGTCTCTGGTCAATAAAAAATTGTATTTCCCGTTCATCCATATCCATATGGCCCAGTTAGTCGTTGTGAAAAATAAAGACGGGATCATGAACGTTGACGCCTTGAAAATATCGCAACGGAAAGAAAATCCGGACGAGCAGGATGACCCGCGATCGTCTTCGGGTGACATCGAGCTGAAAATAGATGAATTATCGTTGAAGGTCGGGAAAGTCGTTATGAAAGATTTTAGCAGGGGCGATAACCCCGTCGTGGAAGCCTTTGATGTTAACTTTGATAAGCGGTATAAGGATGTCAATAGTGTCAATCAGTTAACGGGATTGATTCTTGTGGAGTCCATGAAGGGGACAACGATTCGTGGCGCGAAAATTTATGCGATTGCCATGTTTACCGGTGTTGGTTTTCTGCCGGCCGTAGGCGCGAATGTTTTGTTCTCGGAAGACAGCGCACGGGCCCTGTTTCACGAATCCGTGGATACTGTTTATGAAACGGCGGTCAGCACCATCCGTTCAATGGGGCAATTGAAGAGTGAGAACAGGGAGAAGGGCGTTGTCAGGGGCAACGTGCAGGGCGCGAGCATTGCCATCAAGATTCGAGAAAAAGAGGGGCAGCCTGAGTTGACTGTTTCCGCCCGTAAGATGATGTTACCCAAACCGAAGATCGCACAGGGCGTTTTATACGAGATCCAGAACGCGTTAAAATGATTTCCGGGAACAACCCTGTTTATAATAATAGAAATAAATGTAAGTATAACTGGTAAAGTTCGACATACTTGTTAAGTTATAACAGATCCATTAATGGATTGTTCTATTTCAATTCTGACATTCTCGCCTTAGCGTCGAGAATGTCAGTAAAGTTATTTATTGGATTTGGTCATTATTTGATGGAATTGGTATTATTTAACGTAAGGGGTATGATCATTAACGAAGGAGGACATTAATGACGTCTATCAAGGATTTGTATCAAAGTGGTGATTGGAAAGCAGAAAAGCATGTTCCAACAATTGTTGCCCCTGATAAAGCGGCTAAGGGAGAGGTTTTTTCTATTGAAGTTAGCGTCGGCAAGGAAATAGCGCATCCCAATACGTCGGTTCATCATATTGGTTGGATTGAGGTGTATTTCTTTCCGGAGGGTGAAAAGTTTCCGATCCAAATTAGCCGATGTGAATTTACCTCTCACGGAGCTTCAGCCCAGGGATCTGACACCAGCACGATCTATTCCGTTCCGGCAGCGAATATTTTTTTTAAGACAGAAAAATCCGGAACGATTTTAGCTTCCTCCTATTGCAATATCCATGGTTTGTGGGAAGGGTCACAAGCCATTACGATAGAATAACATCAATATAAAATAGAAAGGTTTAAACATGGACAAGAAATTATTGAAGCAATTAAACGATCAAATCAACAAAGAAATGGACTCGATGTACGTGTATTTCGCCATGGCTGCTTATCTTGAAGCCAATAATTGGCCTGGCTTCGGGGCCTGGATGCAAAAGCAGTCGACGGAAGAGATGGGGCATGTTATGAAAATTTATAGATTCATAAATGATCGCGGGGATCAGGTCGTTTTAGACTCGATTGAAAAGCCGGCAGCAACGTATAAATCGGTTAAGGACGTTTTTCAAAAGGCATTGGCCCATGAGAAGAAAATAACCGTCAGTATTAATAAATTGGTTGACGCTGCCCGGGCCTCTGACGATAAGGCGACGGAAATTTTTCTGCAATGGTTTGTAACGGAACAAGTTGAAGAAGAGAAATCCGTTGGGGATGTCCTGACCGCTTTGGAAATGGTCAAAGACGCCCCGGGCGCACTCATTATGCTTGACCATCAACTGGGCGCCAGACAATAACAATCGTGGTATGATGATGTTTTTAAAAAAGGTTGTAGGTTTGACATATTGGGGGAGAATCCAGAGGGTTCAACGGAAAGGCAAGCCTAAAGATGACCATTTTTTAAGAACGCGCCTTCCTGGAAAAAATGGTTTTCTTTGGAGTGAAATTCTTCTATAATTGTTTTTTGCGACATTCTTCTTGCTTCCGCTGCTATTTGGATGAAGAACCCATAATATGAACCTTAAAACTTTTTTTATGTGTGGTCGTTTCGCTTTTACAAAAAAAGATATTCTCAAAAGCCGCTTTCAAATTGATCAGCTGCCGGACGAGTTGCAGATTAGCTATAATATTGCTCCTGGGCAGAAGATTCCGGTCATTTTAAATGTCATGCCCGAGGATCTGAGCTTAGTATACTGGGGGCTTATTCCGCATTGGGCTAAAGACGAAAAGATTGGTTATAAAATGATTAACGCGCGGGCTGAAACGATCGGAGAGAAACCTTCTTTTCGAGGGCCGATTCGGCGTCAGCGTTGTTTGATCCTGGCAGATGCTTTTTATGAGTGGAAGAAGACCGAAACAGCAAAAATTCCGCACCGCGTCCTCCTTAAGGATGAAGATGTTTTTGCGATGGCCGGGATCTGGGACCATTGGCGCTCAGGGGAAAAACACGTGACCAGTTGTTCGATTATCACAACGGCCAGCAACAGCCTCATGAGGCCGATTCATGACCGTATGCCGGTTATTTTGCCAAGAGAGGCGGAACGGAAATGGTTGTCAGATATTCCTTTCGAGGAGGTTCAGAAGCTCCTTAAACCATATGATCCGAAGGGCTTAAGGGTTTATGCCATCAGTTCACTGGTTAATTCGCCGCGGAATAATCATGCAGGTATTATCAAGCCTGTAAATATTGAATAGTCTAAAGGTGCCCATTCTTCAATGCGGTATTATTTTTAAGAAAACCGAATACATTGGCCGGGTGTTTTTTTTTGTGCGTAGGCCAATAGACTGTCAGGGTGTTTATGAAAAGAGATAGCCAGCTAAAGAATGATGTTGTGGTTGTGGACATCTACCGCTGTGATCCCGCAACGAAACATAAATTGCCGTTGTATTTATCAAAGATCCGGGCCGGATTTCCTTCTCCTGCGGATGACTACGTTGACAAGAAATTGGATTTAAATGAGTATGTTGTCAAACATCCGGCAGCTACTTTTTTTGTGAAGGTTAAAGGGGATTCCATGATCAATGCCGGAATTTTACCCGGCAGCATTCTGGTGGTGGACCGGTCGCTGGAAGCGCAGAGCAATAAAATTGTTGTCGCGGTGCTGGACGGCGAATTTACTGTCAAGCGGCTTAAGAAATCCCGCAATAAAATTGTTCTTTTATCAGAAAATTCGAATTACGACCCGATTGAAATCACCCCGGACCGGGACTTTGCTATCTGGGGGGTCGTCACCCACGTGTTTCATTCCTTGTGATGGGGGTCTTCTTTTAAAAAATCATTTTACGCTTAGAGCCCTGGCTCAGCACGAAATAAATTTTTATCGCTATCATTCGAGAACGCGGCGGGAATGATCGCTTAAACTTTTTTGATAAACAATAGGGAATAATTCGTGACGCAACTGTTTGAAAATTTTTCAGAAGGAACCGGATGAGAAGGAGGATCATTATTCAATTCATCATGAGATGTCGCCCGATAATACTGCTGATCTTATTGTTGACTGTCTTCCATCGCATACCCCAGGAGCAGAAAGATATTGTTATAAGCAAAAAAATTGAGTATGGGACTTATGGCTTACCTTTCACAAGAATGCCTCCCAAGACAAAAAAACGAATTATTTTTTTGGGCAATTCAGTCCTCCAGACAACCGATGTTATTACCAGAATAGAGGCACTCAAAGAAGAATATCCAGCTATTGATTTTGAAATAGGAAATTTTTCTATGTGCGGTTCTTCAATCGCTGATTATATCCTTATGTACAATTATATAAAAAAATATAACCCTGACTTGATTATCGCGCATGTTATGCCTGTGACTTTCGGATATGACCTCCCGCTATTTCGAACGGAAGCCAAAAAACTTATCTTTCTTCCTGAGATGAAGGAGATTTGGGCACATGAAATATTTGATTTATATTCGCGAGATGAATTGGTTGAAAGCTTTTTATATTCTTTTTTTCCTGTCTTCAGAAAACACATAATCATCAGAGTACAATGTAAGAATATGATCAATAAGTTCACCCTGAAAATAGGGGCTTTTCCCATCATGAGTTTCTTCCCCTATACGTTAAATACCGCTGGCGATTGGATGAAATCTAACAGAATGACTTCTTTTAATCAAGTTCGTCCTAAGGAGCAACCCGTTTTATCGGGTCTATTGCTCTTTTTTCTCAATCAGATATCAGAGCATCATCAGAAATTCGTCTTTGTTGAACAGGAAAACAATCTGATGAGTCTGCCTATTAGCGACAATTTTTCGAAGATAATCGAAAAATATGATGAGATTTTTTATTATGATTTTAGCCATTACTACAAAAAAAATCACTACGTCGACAGCATTCATCCGGCCTCCTCAGAGGAAAAAAGTCAAATGGCTTTGAGATTGTATAATATTATTATCAAACATCTTCAAAATAACTAATGAATTTTAACTCCATTTCTTTTTTGATTTTTATCCTGATTTTTTCCTCAATTTACATATATCTAAAAGGAAAATCGCGACTGTATTTTATATTGATTTCCAGTTATTTTTTTTATGGATGGTGGGATTACCGGTATCTGAGTTTAATTGTCCTTTCTACGAGCATAGACTATTTTGCCGGCCTGCAAATATGCAAAGAAAAGATTGAGTCCAGGAGGAAAGTTTTTCTGTGTATCAGTATCGGCGCCAATCTTTTAATCCTGTTTATTTTTAAATATTATAATTTTTTTGCTTTTGGTTTTACGAAGGTTTTGAATGCCCTGGGGTTCCACGCCAATCATTCAACCCTGGATGTTCTGTTGCCGATAGGTATTTCTTTTTATACCTTCCAGTCCATGAGCTATACGATTGATGTCTACAGGAAGAAAATTTCATGTGAAAAGGACTACGTTGTTTTTGCCACTTATGTGGCCTTTTTCCCGCAGCTGGTAGCCGGGCCCATTGAGAGGGCTTCGTCATTGCTCCCTCAGTTCAGACCGCTGAAAAATCCGTCGCGCATCCAGGTCCGTGAGGGTTGTTCATTGATAATCTGGGGATATTTTTTAAAGGTTTTCATAGCCGACAATCTATCTCGTATCGCGGACCACTACTTTTTTGGTGTGGACTTGAAGTTGTCTTCTTTCGAAGTTTTGGTGGGAGTGTTGGCCTTTACGGTTCAGATCTATGGTGATTTCGCCGGTTATTCCAAAATAGCCAGAGGAATATCAAAATTAATGGGCATTGAACTGATGCAAAATTTCAATCATCCTTATTTCGCCCGGAATCCTCCAGATTTCTGGCGGCGGTGGCATATTTCATTGTCTACCTGGCTAAGGGATTACCTGTATATTTCTCTTGGAGGAAATCGAAAAGGGCTTATCCTGACGATCCGGAATTTAATGATCACAATGTTATTAGGCGGTTTATGGCATGGAGCCTCGTGGGTCTTTGTTATTTGGGGGTTTTATCATGGAATGCTTTTAATAGGGCACCGTCTCCTCAGCAAGACATTTGCCCGTTTGATAAAACCGAATATTTTTACAAAACGATGTTCTCAACTCGTGATGTTTGCCTTGACAGTATACAGCTGGCTGATTTTTCGAAGTACGAACCTGGAACATTTTTTTTATTTACAAAAATGCCTGTTCTCCCCTGTTTTTTTTCCCAGCGAAAAGAATGAATTTGGCCGTCTTTTGATTTATGCTTTCTGGACGATTGTTTTTGGTTTTGTCATTTTTCTCGCGGACAGCAGGCAGGAAAAGAATAATTCAGAAGATATGTTTTTGTTTTATAAATGTGAAGATTACGTCCTCACAGCCATCATTATTCTGTTGCTCATAATGTTTGGTGGCCGTTCAAACGCGTTTATCTATTTTCAATTTTAATGGAGTGAATTCCTCTGAGATCTGCTCAAGGGTTACCGCTTGAGGAAGAGTTTGAGAAACCTTTGGTTTCTCAAATACAGCGTTCCTCCCTGACAACGGGGGCTTTATAGGTGTTAGACGTATTATTGTTTTCTTGTTAACCCAATAAAAAAACCATATGGATTTGTCAGGGTAATCGTTTCCGTGCAGGGCAATTCCTGGCCCATCATCGCCTGACCACAATATCCACTTTTTGCGCCTTGAAAGTATGGATTCCCGATGCATATCATCGGTTTTATTTCGGCATTGGAAATGGAATAGAATTCACCAGTTGTCGGACCGTATCCTTTTGTGTTTCCTTCGATGGACATTTGTTCGCTCGTTTGTGAATCAATCATGGTAATATAAATTTTTTTACCGTCTACTTTTATCCGGGCCGTTCCTCGAGATAGAGTCCATTCGTTGAACCATGGGGACGCTATGATATAATTCCAATGTTCCTCCGCAAAAAGAGGAGCTTGAAATAGAAAAAGAACGGTAATCATGAGCAGGAAACATTTCATATCAGTACCTCCATTTTTTATCTAACGACTGAATTCACCTGTATTTTGGAGCGTGGCGGAAAATGTCAGGTGGAATAATTTGGTATTATTAAGGCCCCCTTGCAGGGCTGAGTCTTGATAGTCTTTCCTGAAAGTGTTGGCATGGACCGGCACCTTAATAAAGAAGGCCTTATGATTTCTACACCAAACAGTATATATTTTACTGTGGAATTGCTTTGCACGCAAAACAAATGTATCTGTGTATTTTAGATCAAACAGGCCGTGTCTTGCCTCATCGTAACATGCCTGACGTTTCTTAAACCCATGAAACCTTTTTGAACGGATATCGTCGTTTGATGTGAACGCGTCTTTTGCTGGTACTGGCTCTCCGATTTTTGTTTGGACCCTTAGGTCACGCCTGATATATATGAAATCCATCCGCGGTGGTAAAGCTAAAAACGATCACGTTGATTCTTTAAGAAATTGCCCGGCTGCCTGAAAAGTATGACAAACTTAACGCGGCCGGGGCATTGTCGGATCAGTCTGTTTATACTGGTATTCATGTCCGGTACTTTGGGGGGGGGAGACCTCCGTCTATTTGCGCGTGGAGATGGGTTTTTGGGAAATTTTGAAAATAAGATGCCATAACTCAAATAAAATTATATACTTATAACATAAAATGTGTTAAAAACTATTAAAAGGATTGTGAGAGCTTATGGGATTATATGATTATTTACCGTTACCACCGGAAAAAAGACACAGCAAAAGGATTACCCACCCGTATATCATCCGTTTCAAGCCCCTGAAGTCGGCTAATTGGGATAGTGTGACCTTAATCGATATCAGCCGTACAGGCGCTTGTTTTCATACACGGTATCAATATCAGGCAAACGAAGAGATAGAGTTTAAAATTATTAACCCGGAAACGGGTGTGGAGGGGTATTTTGTCTGTTCTGTTGTCCGCAGTCAGAAATCAAAAAAGATGAAAATTTTATTTAAAACAGCGGTCAGAATGATTGACGCGGATGAGCCTTCTTTCGCGATTATTGATGATATTGTTCGCATTAATGGTGAGAGGGCAGAGGATTAATTTTATCCATATTGAATTTTATACCAAATTCATTAATAAATTGTTCTATCTTGATTCTGATATTCTCGCTAAATCGTCGAGAAAAGCAGAATTGGGTTTGGTCATTATTTAATGGAATTGGTATTATCGGTTCATAACATAAATATATTTATGATAAAAAAAACTTTAGTTTGGGTCCTGCCCCTCGTGTTTTGTTTGCTGCCTGCCATTGGGTCTTCAGAGCTTCAGCCCCTCACAGATGAAGCGGCCCGCATTTACGCGAAACACAAAGAAAGTGTCTATCAAATTCGCATTATTAACCTGGACACGGATAAGAAAACAACAATTGGATCTGGCTTTCAGATCAGTTCTCAAGGCCATATTGCCACGAATTATCATGTCATTTCAGATGTTGTCCATGAACCTCAGCGGCACCGGTTGGAGTTCTTGACGCATGACGGTTCAGTGGGACCATTGAAGGTGATTGACATCGATGTTATTCATGATCTGGCGATTGTCAAATCCGCTCAACGGCCGTCGGATTTTATCCGTTTAGGTGCTGAGAAATGGACAAAAGGAGCGCGTGTTTTTAGTATGGGCAATCCTTTTGATTTAGGCATGACCATCATCGAAGGCACGTACAACGGCCATATGAAGAATGCCTTGTATAAGAAGATTTTGTTCTCAGGGTCTTTGAACCCCGGGATGAGTGGCGGTCCGGCCCTGGATCATAATGGGGAAGTCATGGGCGTGAATGTTTCAACCGCGGGTAATCAAGTGAGTTTCCTGGTCCCGGTCGATTATCTCAGGTTGCTTTATGCTCGCATCAAAGACCTTGGGGATCAAGAGGTTAAGCGTGATTGGAAGGCATATATTCAGCAGCAACTGTACCGGCACCAGGATCGATATCTGGAAGATATTATTCAATCAGAATGGAAGCACATGAGCATTGGAGACGCGCGAGTGCCGGCGGAGATATCCAATATTTTTAAATGTTGGGGCCGTTCAGAAGAGGCGGAGAATAAATTGTACCGGACGACGTACACCGATTGTTATTGTGAAGACGTTATTTATGTCTCAAACACACTCTCAACAGGCCAGATTATATACCGTTATAATTGGGTCTCAGGAGAAAAAATGAACGCGATCAGATTTTACAATCTTTTTGAAGAATTGTACACATACCATGAAGACTACGACAATGCTGAAAGAAAGGATGTGACGAATTTTCAATGCCAGGACAGTTTTGTGCGGATCAGCGGGCAGAAAACACGCGTATCCATGTGTGCCCGCAAGTACAAGGATTATCCTCAATTGTTCGATGTTCATGTCGCGGTGGCATCCGTGCATTTGAAAAACCGGGGGCTGCTGACACATCTTTCCTTGCTTGGTATCGGTAAAACCAGGGCGCAGGCGTTTGTTAAAAAGTTTTTAGAGAATATCAAATGGAAAAAATAGTTATAGAAATTCAGCATCCGCATCGGGCGCCGAGAGAGTACGATGTGCTTGACCAGGATGAAATCAAGATAGGGCGGGGTTATCATAATGATATTATTATCCCTGATCCATATGTGTCCGATTGCCATGCCATTATCCGTTATGAGAATGGACAGTGGATTGTCGTCGACCAGGAGACGAAAAACGGCGTTTACATCGAGAAATTGAATAAGACAGTCGATAAAATTGTTTTAATCTCCGGCGATTATATTTTAATGGGGAAGACGAGGATCCGGTTTTTGTTGCCGGATCATCCTGTGCCTGCCACGAAATCCATCGTTTTATCGAATAAGTTTATTAAATTTATCAGCCGCCCGTCTGTCGCGTGGAGCATTGTTGCAGGGACCTTGCTCTGCTATGGGATGAATTTCTTTTTAGAGAATTCAGAGGTTAGTTCCCCTGAAGGTTTGATAACGGAATCCATCATCATTTTTATTTTTATGCTCATTTGGTCCGGCCTTTGGGCTTTTGTGGGCCGTTTGATCAAGCATCAGATGCAATTTTGCGCCCAGATGGGCATAACGGCTTTTTGTTATTTTTTATTTCTTCCGGCACAAGGTCTTTCTTCACAGTTGGGATTTGTGTTTAGCCAATTCTGGGTGGAAGGGTTTCTGCTTTCGCTCACATACGGCATCACTTTTATTTTTATGCTTTCAGAAAATTTATCGGTGGCAACAAATGTTCCCCATTTGTATCGTTGGGTCGCCTCAAGCGTGATCACGTTTGTCGTTGTTAGCGTGGGTGTTTCAGCGATGTTAGCGGAAAGGCATCATTTCGATCCCCTGCCATCTTATTACGCGACACTCAAAGCCCCGTATTTTGGGATCCCTCACAGCAAAGAGATCAAGCATTTTATCCAGGACAGCCAGGATATTTTCTTTTTTTCAGATTGAGAAATATAAACGCAAATCCAAAAAAAGTAATACTGAGAATATCAGAACAATGATTGAATTATTCTCAGGGGGGGCATAGAATATTTATTGCCGTGATCTCGTTGTGTCCTGGAACGTTTTTATTCAAGCGCCGTTTTCCGGGTTAAATAATTATTCTATTTGAATGTCAATATTCTTGTTTAAACGTTGAGAATATCATAATGGCTTTGGTATTATTAATTGTCTTTGAGGAGACGCTATGTTTTTTCCCCGGTCTTCCCTGTTCAGGAAACTCATCATTTTATTCGTCTTTAGCCTGATTTTTATTGTGGGAATAAATAGTTATTATTTTTATGTCTCAGCGGAAAAAGAAGCAAAAGCGAGATTGCAGCTTGCCGCCGATAGAATAATGAATCGGATCTTAAATACTTTCACGCGTCCATTGTCGAACTTAAACGGGGAAGAAGTGGAAGTGGCTATTATTTTGGAGATGGCGCGGGATGACGTGCTTGCGATTTTACTCAAAGACAAAAATGGTGACTTTTATATGGGTAAAATCAAGGACGAACAATGGGGCATCAGTTACTATCAGCCCGATGAAGAAACAAAGAAAAGATTGTCGAATAGTTTTATCCATCTTTCAAGAAAAATGACCGGGGGTGACCGGCTTGTTGGTTATGTTGACCTTTATATCTCAAATAGGGCGCTTATTGAGCGGCAAAGAGTTTTAAAAAAGAATATTTTTATTCAGTTGGTGTTGTTGTCAGCGTCAATGATTTTTGTCTTACTGCTGACATTAAATAAATATATTTTTAAACCGTTGGCAGCATTGAAAGAGGCGGCGGAACATTGCACGGAAAAAGATTTTTCTAAGAAAGTTTCTGTTCATTCAAACGATGAAATCGGTCAGCTTGGGCGAGCATTTAACAGGATGGCGGCCCGGTTAAATGAATATTTTACCCGGACGGAAACTCAAATTTTTCAGATTAAAGAAGCGGCTGTTGATAAAGAAGAACTGTTAGTAGACCTTAAGAGAAATAATGAGAGTTTGAATAACAGGATTGCTGAAAGAAAAGAAGTTGAAACGCGAATGCGAGAATCAAAACAATCCCTGGAAAAATTGGTCGAGGAGCGATCGCTTGGGTTGAAAAAGGCGGATGAGCTATTGCGGTTGGAAGTTGACCGCCGGGAGAAGACCGAATCGGATTTGCGGGGAGCCTGTGCTGATTTGGACAGCGCCCGAGCGCAGCTCATTCAGTCGGAGAAACTCGCGTCAATCGGGCAACTGTCGGCCGGGATCGCGCATGAGATTAATAATCCTTTAGGTTTTATCGGGAGCAATATCTACGTCTTTGAAAAACACATACAAAATTTAGAGATCGTTAATAAGAAGGTGCAGGATTTAATGGATGTTATGAAAACGAATGATCTTGAGAAAATTGAAGGGGTTTTCGCTGAGTTGGTTCATTCTGTCGGCAATATTGATGTTAACTTTATTTTCGAAGACTTAAAGAATTTGCTGGGGGAAACCAGGTGCGGGGTTGACAGGATTAAGAATATTGTGGCGGATCTGAGGACATTCTCCCGGAGGGACGAAGGCGCGATGGTGGAATTGAATATCAATGATTTGATCGAGGGCATTCTGAATATTGTTTGGAGTGAAGTTAAATTTAAATGCGAGCTTAAAAAAGAGTATGGCGCCGTTCCAGCCGTCTTGGGTAATATCCAGAAAATCGGACAGGTTTTTATTAATCTCTTTGTGAATGCCGCGCAGTCTATTGAAAAAAAGGGGATCATCACCATCAGGACCTACACGACAGATTCCTTTGTGTGCGCGGAGATTATTGATACCGGCCGGGGGATGGAGCCGGATGTGGTCAATAAGATATTTGATCCCTTCTACACGACAAAACGGACCGGAGAAGGGACGGGTTTAGGATTAAGCATCAGTTCTGAAATCATCCAAAAGCATCAGGGGCGCATAGAGGTTGAGAGCCAGGTCGGGCGTGGTTCAAAGTTTACCGTGTCGCTTCCAATGATTGATGATGCAAAGGACGCTTAGTTCCTTCATCGCCGTATTTTTACAGCAAAATATGTTGCTATGGCATTTTGACATGAGATAGATGATGATGTTTTTTAAAGAAATATTATATTTGTTTGGATTGATTTCGAATATGCGTAATTTATTTTTGAAAATGTTGAGTGGAACAGAGTATTAAGAAGAAGTCCTAATACCAAATCCATTAATAAATTGTTCTATTTCAATTCTGATATTCCCGCTAAAACGTCGAGAAAAGCAGAATTGGTTTTGGTCATTATTTAATGGAATTGGTATAATTGGTTGATGGAACAAAAAGGGATTCTTTATAGTAAAAATTAAGGGGGTCACCCATTAGAGTTTCCATGTCAAGTAGATAAATTCCATCAGACGGTATAAATGGTATTTTACCCTTTAGAAACATTAATGATTTAGTTTATCCAAACAGCACCCGCAATTACATTTGGTTTTGATTACGGAATCTAATCCGTTTCAGTCACCCAGTGGGATCAAGGTATAATGAATAAAAATGATTAAGCCCTTGGCAAAATATTGCTCCAGAAAATCAGCGGCACATCTGGAGGACGATTAGAAACCCGCGCCTGGGCGCGATCGAGCGCTTTGATCAGCTTAATGTTAAATTTTTCGTTGTGAGCCGCTATAATTTTATCCATTTCGACCTGGCGTTTATCGCTGATCTTTACCTTGGCTTTTCCTCTCTTCTTTGATACATTATAATTCGACATGGGTTCTTTTTTTTACAGGTAAAAAATAGAGCTTTTTGACAATTCCATTTTAGGAGAACCCGTCCTTTATTTTCAAAGAATTTCAACTAACTTTAGCCGGCCGCCACCGCAGGGGCAGTTATATTGTTAATAATACCAATTCCATTCAATGATTACCAAAACCAATTCTGCTTTTCTCGACGTTTTAGCGGGAATATCAGAATTGAAATAAAACAATTAATGGATTTGGTATAAACCGATTTAACACAAACAATCCTTTGTGTGGGATTCTTGTTGACCATTGCTTTTTGTTTCAGGCATTATTATTTTTTTTGAAATTATTATTAAGACAAAATAGGGAATAACAGGGTATTTCTTATCGAGCTTAATGCTGGCCACAAAACATGTTAAGGAGGGCTTATGCTTAATGTCGTCATTGAAGATATTATGAGTGAAAATCCGATTACGGTTAAGGAAAGTGTCCGCGTGGGAGATGTGGCGCATTTATTGATGCGCTATCGGATCAATGGGATGCTTATTGTCAAGGATAATGACGCAAACCAGATTATCGGTATCTTTACAACCACCGATCTGTTGCGTTTGCTTGACCAGGCGTTTATGCAGAAAACTAAAAAAATGGATGCTTTAGATGCCGTGTCCAACCGGACAGTTGGTCAGGAAGCCAGCCACCATATCGTTTCGACCCAAAAAGACACAAAGATTACAAAGGTTATCGCGATTATGCATAAAAAGAATGTGCATACGATACCCGTATTTGATCAAGAAAAATTGGTTGGGATTGTCGGCCGGCATGATATATTAAACGCGGCATTTACGAATTAATACCAATTCCATTAAATAATTGCCAAAATTTCTCATCGTTTTTTGCGAACGTTTTTACGCAAATAGCAATGAGAAATCAGATGAATTATTTATTGGATTTGGTATAATTTGTTTTTTAAGGAAAAAGGCAAGCGCTGAGGTAATCAATGTGCTTGCTTTATACATTAACAGCACAATCAGGGTGGCCATGGGCGTTTTACCGGCATTATTCATCGAGCGATTAAAAGAAATTGTTCCGGATACCTTCATCGAGGACGTTCTCAAATCTTTTCAGCAGGAAAAAGAGGTTGTTATCCGTTGGAACTCTTTACAGGCGAATAAAGATGACTTTTTAAATTGGTTAGAACAGGAACAGATAAGGTTTAAGACTATTCCGTGGTATTCCGACGCGTATATTATTCCTTGCGATAAGCGTGAGGTTTTAAGCCGGTCACATTGGAGTGATCATGGTTTGATCTATTTTCAGAATATATCCAGTTTATTTATTCCGATCGTTTTACAGCCGCAACAGGGTGAGACAATTATCGATTTGTGTGCGGCTCCAGGCAGTAAATTGTCGCAGATCGCGATGATGACCAACGATGACGCTGATCTGATCGGGAACGAACCGATCCGGAAGCGGTTTTATCGGATGAGGTCTGTTCTCAATTTGCTTGGGGTGAAAAATGTCAGGTTGCACATGAAGGATGGGCGTACATGGAAGGCCCCGTATCTTGCTGATAAAATATTAGTTGACGCGCCGTGCAGTTCTGAAGGACGGTTCGAATGGGCGAACAAAAAAAGCGTTAAATATTGGTCTTTGAGGAAAATCAAAGAAATGCGGCATAAGCAAAAGGGCTTACTTTTAAACGCCAGCCGGTTGCTTAAGCCCGGCGGACGATTGGTCTATTCAACGTGCACCTTTGCCCCGGAAGAGAATGAGGCTGTGGTGAGCTGGTTTATTAAAAAGACAAAAGGTGACTTCTCTTTAGTGCCGATTGATACACGACAGTTGGATCAATATCCTCCACTGACATCCTGGAAACAGCGAACATTTGACCCCGGCATTCATCATTGCGCGCGTCTTTTGCCGAATTCTGTCGCGGACGCTTTTTTTGTGGCGAGTTTTATTAAAAAAGGTTATCATACCAAATTCATTAATTAATTGTTCTATTTCAATTCTGATATTCTCGCTAAAACGTCGAGAAAAGCAGAATTGGTTTTGGTAATCATTGAATGGAATTGGTATCATTAAAATCCTATAGGATGGGTTCACGTTCTTTAAGCGATAAGACCCATTTTTTGACCGATTATGACAACGGCACAATATGGGTGCGAACGGCATAAACAACCATGATGGTATCTTTGGGCATGCTGCTCCCTTAAGTTCGGGTGTGCCCCCGGGCATGGACTTCAAGGGTGGTGCCGACCGAAAACCGGTTAAATGGATTTCAATACCGGTTTCGAAAACTCTATTGAAAAGGATTTTTTAATGTTTGTCGCATTTTTTGGATTGGTCCTGCTGATGTTGTGGGATATCCGTTTTTTAAAAAGGATGAATAAGTCAGCCTTTACCGCCGCGTGTCAAATGCCGCCCAGTATCCTTTTGACAATCTGTATGCTGTTCCTGTTTGTCCTGGCCGCCAGTCCTGACCGGCCAGATATCTTTCCGGGTTATTTTATCGCGTTTATGTTGCCCCTTTATGTTTTCCGCCGAAGAAAAATTTTTAAAATGATAAAACTGAAAGAAATAACCCCGGATGCCCCTGATTTCCGCAACCGGCTGGCCTTTGAGGCGGCAAGTGTTGTTTATTATTGGTTTTTAGGATTGGTTGTTTTCTCTGTCGATTTGAAGATATTTGTGACGATTTATCCGGAATACAATACAATTTTTTTTCAGATGATATTGCTGTCATTTTTATCATCCTGTTATCTTTTTGCCTTAGTGTGCTTCTCAGCTCGAAGTTTTTCATCCGCGGGTATTTTTACGAATTTGAAAATTAAGATGGTGAAAAAGTCGTGGATGAAGGTTTTTTTGGCGCCGGTCCTGTTGGGCCTGGTGTTTGCTTTTTTTTCCGCGAGCATTGTTTCCCAACGCACCATTCAACCGAACACGCCTTTAAGCGAAGTGGTTCATTCGATACCGAATTCAAAAATCCTGTCCGTCCTGTTAATTCTCATCGCCACATTATTGGCCCCTTTATTTGAAGAAGTCATTTTTCGAGGATATTTTTTTCACGTCTTGAAAGAATATAAATCGAAACTTTTCGCGATATTCTTTATTTCTTTCTTTTTTGGGGTGCTGCATTTTCAACAGTATTGGGGGGATTGGGCCGCCATGAGTTTTGTTATGCTGTTGGGATTTGCCCTGACGTCTGTGAGGGCCCTGACAGGATCAACAACCAGCACCGTTGTGATGCATTATGTTTATAATATTGGCGTTATTGTTATCGCGGGTGTTCTAATGTACCATTCAAATCCGGCTTATTATGAGTTTGTGGTGTATCAGAAGAACCTTGATGTTGAGAAACAAATCGCGTTGTTGGAGGAAAGTGTAAGAGTCCAGCCCGACTGGGCTTTTGCCTATAATGATCTTGCCCAAGTATATGTTTCGAAGGACATTCAGTTAGAAAAAGCTTTAGTGCTCGCTGAGAAAGCGATGGAATTGGATCCGCATAAGCCAGCGTTTATTCAGACGAAGATTGAAATTTTGTTTGAGTTGGACCGTATCCTTGAAGCCCGGGCTTTACGGGATCACATGTTTGATCAATATCCAGACTGGGGAAAGCAGATGACATACGATTATCTGGATGCCACGGACACGGATTAACCCGGAAAATGTAGCGTGTGTTTGGGTTCGTTTGAAATTTTATGCTGACGTCCAAAGCGGCACGCTTACCGGCTTACAACGATGGATGCGTGCGGATGCGGCAAAGTTTAAGACATTTTCAGCTTATAGAATTTGCTTGACATAAACTCGTATGTATATGAATATATTAATCAAATTTGACAGCTTTTGGTTGTGGATCATTTTTGCCGAAGGCCTAAATGATTGGGTTCCATCTTTTCGCCTTACTTTTTTTATCTGCAATCACTTATTTTGCTCAATAGGGTTATCCAATTGAAGCAGTAATTATTTTCAATTCTATTTTTAATTTAAACATATAGCATGAATTATTTTTTTACTACAAATATTTTTTTTACAATTATTATATCTATTTGTATATATATTACATCGAACGTATGGGCTAAAGACGCAGAATTGTTTATTTTTTTTGACCATAACCGTAGCGCAAATGGTGACGCGATTTCACGGGAGTTATTGGATTCAACCGACAACGATCAAGTGTCATCCCCGCCCACTGATGGAACTGATCAAGAAGTGCTCCCCCGGGAAGAACCTCTGAATGGATCTGACGATGTTAATCCTTTAGACATCCTTGATTGCGTTGATGTTAAGGATGAAGATGTTGTCGCCCTTTTGTCTCGCATTGCCAGGCAAGTTGATTGGCATCTGAACGTCGGTGAAATTGGCGAAATCAAGGTTGATCTTCAAATGAAGAAACTACATGCCCGTGACGCTGTGCAAGTCGTATGTGACCAATATGATCTGGTCTGTCTATTTGAGGGTCCGCAAAATAAGATTTTAAGGGTGATGTTGACAGAGGAGTATGAAGAAGAATTTGGCCGGCCATTTGAACGGAGTACTTTAGCCGAGATTGTGTCTCTGCAATATTTAGATTTTATGCCGGTTCAACAGGTTTTAAAACCGTTTTTATCAGAATCTGGAAGAATGATCGGACAAGGTCAGCGTCGATTTATTGTGATTGATCATCCTGACAATCTTGGGCGGCTTAAGGGTTTCATTCAACAAATAGACAAACCGTTAATGACAAAAGAAATTTCTTTGAAATATGTTTCTGTCGATGATATCGTGGACAAAGTCGCAATGTTTTTGACCCCGACAGTTGCGACCTGTTCCATTGATAAGGAATTGAACACAATGACAATTGTCGACTTCAAATCCGTTGTTCGGGATATCAGCCGTTTTGTTGAAACCATTGACCATAGAAGTCGCGGGATCATCTGGGACCTGAACGTATACCAGGTGTTATTAAGTCATGCACAGCAGAAAGGAATCGACTGGGAAGCGATCGTTTCAGATTATCAAGAGTTCACGGCCAGACAAATTCGACCTGATCAAGATAGGAGCAATGAATCTATTCTAAAGATGGGGAAGATATCACAAGAGGATTTTAATATCCTGGTGGACGCGTTAGAAACAGTCGGAGAGGTGAAGAAGATTGAAATGGACGACCAGAACGCGATATTTGGACGGGATAATCAAATTTCAATTGTTCCCTTTGATTTGTCAGCTTTTTTTGAGCGAAAGAAAAAGACTGAACCGCGACGGCTTGATCCATTGTCGTTCTATTTTTCAATTCAGAAGAACGGTGATACCATTCAAATCGGCGTCAAACCTTATGTCGATTTTGTCGGTGATAAAAAAGCCTTTCACAAAATTGTCAATGATATGCCTAACAGCGGAGAGGTCCTTGACGGCGTGTCCGTTAGCCTGGGGCAAGATAATATCCTCGTTTTTAGCGGGATGTTTATCGAAAAGATTGTTTCAACAAAAGAAAAGATACCTGTCTTAGGAGATATCCCTTTGCTGGGTTTTGCTTTTCAGGAAAAGAAGGAGAAGCTGATCCGCTCGGAGTTAATTATTTTTCTGCAACCAAACGTTACAGATTTATCGAAAGAAAATGTTTTTTAAGTGGAGGTGAAAGTGTTGAACGGAAGGCAAATTTTTTCAGTGGTTTTAATGCCGCTGCTCATTCTCGTGCTCCTTATCAGTGGTTGTGCGACTGTTAGACAGGAACGTCTTGTTGTTAAGAAAGAAGGCTTGTATCTGCGTGATTTATGTTCCTGTTACGGGATTGAATACAGCTGGGATGTCGGTAATCAGCGGGTTGTGATGATTCATCCTGACAGAAATGTTTTGTTGTACCTGGAAAGCAACACGGTGAATTTGTTTGGAAAGAACATTATCCTTGACGGTCCGATCAAAGATGTTGACGGCGCGATTGTCGTTTCATCTGATTTCAAAGATAAGGTGATTGACCGTTTTTTTGATGTGGCCAGAGGACGGACAGCATTGACTTTGCGAAAAGCGGATACGGTTATTATTGACCCCGGACACGGGGGTAAAGATCCGGGCGCATTGGGTCGTTCCGGATTAAAGGAAAAAGATGTCGTTTTAGACGTGGCGCTAAGAACAAAGAGTATCCTGGAGAAAAAAGGCTTAACAGTGATCATGACCCGTGATCGAGATGTTTTTGTTCCTTTACAGGAACGAACTGAGATTGCAAGCGATTCTAAAGCCCAATTGTTTGTAAGCATTCATGCGAACGCGAGCCGGATCAGATCCGTTAAGGGCCTGGAGGTTTTTATGGCAAAAGATTTAGATTTCAAAGACCGTAACGAGTGGCAGCGAAAACATAACCAGGAATTAACATTAAATAATCTTAAGATGAAAAATTATCCGGAAGTAGAGAAAATTGTGATGGATATGCTTTATCTCCATAAGCAAAACGCTTCAAGGGACCTAGCCTGTCAAATCGCTGAACATACTTCGGGCGTTATTGAAACAAATAATAGAGGATCTAAAGAAGAGCGTTTTTATGTGTTGCGGAACACGATTATTCCAGCTGTTTTGATTGAAGTCGGGTTCGTGTCAAATCCTTATGAGGAAAGATTGTTGAGAAGAAAATCTTATCGCAAAAAGATCGCATATGGAATTGCAGAAAGTATTTTAGATTATGTTGAGTCAAGATAAAGAGAGTCCTATCGGTGTTTTCGATTCAGGGCTTGGAGGTCTTACGGTAGTAAAAGCATTGATGCGGCAATTGCCGGATGAACATATTGTTTATTTCGGTGACACGGCGCGTGTTCCCTATGGGACCAAATCAAAGGCATCGATCAAGAGATTTTCTTTAGAAAATGCCCAGATTTTAGTGAACCGTAACGTTAAGATGATTGTTGTTGCCTGTAATTCGTCGTCGAGTTACGCGTTGGCTTCCCTGCGAAAAAAGTTTTCATTGCCCATTATCGGTGTCGTGAATCCCGGCGCGCAAGCTGCGGTTGGGATGTCCACGAATAACCGAATTGGCGTTATCGCGACCTCAGCGACAATCAGCAGTGGTGTCTATGTGAAAGCGGTAAAAAAAATTAATTCATCGAGCTGCGTATTCACACAGGCCTGCCCATTGTTTGTTCCCCTGGTAGAGGAAGGATGGTTGCAGAAGAAGGTCACATATGACATCGCTTTAGAATACCTGGATCCGCTCAAACGACAGCGTGTCGATACATTGATTTTAGGCTGCACGCACTACCCCTTGCTTAAACCTGTTATCGAAAAAGTTATGGGGCCGGCAGTTTGCTTAGTCGATTCAGCAGAAGCTGTCGCCAGCCAAGTGCAAAGCATACTCAAACGCAGGAAGTTGGCTCGGGTGTCGAACAATAAAAGGCATTGCCAATTTTTAATCAGTGACAAACCTCAAAGTTTTGAGAACACGGCGAAGAAATTTATTGGTTCGGACATCAAAGTGAATGTTTTAGAGCAGAGTTGATGACCGTTTATATTAAGGGAGGATTTTATTATGTACACATTAATAATTAAAGATGCGTTTTCTTCAGCCCATTTTTTGAATGGGCATGATGGAAAGTGTCGTGAACTGCATGGACACACGTGGAAAATAGAAATCCGTGTGGTTCATGACCAGTTAGATAGGATCGGAATGGTCGCTGATTTTTCTTACCTGAAGAGAGAGTTGACGGCTTTGATCAATGACTTAGACCATCGTTGCCTGAATGATCTGGTCGTTTTTAAAACGACCAATCCGACGAGTGAAAATATTGCCCAATACATTTTTGATGAATATATGAAAAAAGTCGCACCTTTACGGGTTAGCCAGGTGCGGGTTTGGGAATCTGATTCGGCCAGTGTGATTTACCGGCCGTAAGTTATACCGAATCCGTTAAATAATTGTTTTATTTTAATTCTGATATTTTTGCCTTATCGTCGAGAAAAGCAGAATGGATTTGGTGTTGATTAAGGGAAGAGGAAATGCCGAAAAAAGCGGTTGTCTTGTTGTCGGGGGGGCTGGATTCAACGACCTTATTGTATTATGCCCTGGATCGGGGGTTTAAGGCCTATTGCCTTATTTTTGATTATGGTCAACGGCATAAAAAAGAGATATTGAAGGCAAAAAAAATTGCTCAACAGACCGCTTGTGCTTATCACGTCGCCAAAATTTCATTGCCATGGCAAGGGTCTTCGCTTTTAGATAAGAGCATGCGTTTGCCATATCATACGAGCATTGATCCCAAAGATATCCCTTCAACCTATGTTCCTGCCCGTAATATTATTTTTTTAAGTTTTGCTGCGTCTTATGCCGAGGTTATCGGCGCGCGGGGAATTTTTATCGGCGTAAATGCTCTCGATTACTCCGGTTATCCGGATTGCCGTCCAGAATTTATAACGGCCTATCAGCAGGTCTTAAAAAAAGGGTTAAAGACAGGTGTAAAAGGACAATGGATTAAAATATATACACCGCTTATTCGCAAGACAAAGGCGCAGATCATTCGCATGGGATTGAAACGACATGTTCCTTATGCCATGACGTGGTCCTGTTACCAGGGTGAAAGACGTCCGTGCGGGACGTGTGATAGTTGTCTATTACGTGCTCGGGGTTTTGAGGCCGTCGGGCAGAAAGATCCGGGAATAAAATAAAGGATGAAAGCGAAAATATCTGAAATTTTTTCTTCCGTTCAAGGTGAAGGCAAGTACGTCGGGGTTCGACAAATATTTGTGCGCTTCTGGGGGTGTTCGTTGGATTGTCAATGGTGTGACACCGCATACGCTCATCAGGACCCATTCGAGGGGATAGAGTGTGATGTGGACCAACTTTACCAAACAGTCAAGAGTTTTCAATCCCCTGTGCATTCTATTAGTTTGACGGGGGGGGAACCGTTGGAACAGGCTGATTTTTTGGCCCCTTTTGCTAAACGGCTCAAGCAAGAGCAGCAAGCTGTTTATCTTGAAACCAATGGGACGCTTCCAAAGGCCTTAGAGCCATTGATTGCGGATATTGATTATATCGCGATGGACATTAAATTGCCCAGTTCAACTCGCTTGCGGAGTTTTTGGGATGAACATGAAATGTTTTTAAAGATCGCTAAACAAAAAGATGTCTGTGTCAAAGTCGTGGTCACGGAAGAAACAATAATACAAGATATTGATCAATGTGTGAATTTAATTGCCAGAGTTGCTAGCGATACGTGTTGCATCATTCAGCCCGACACGCGAGAGTTGGGCGCGGGCCTCATGAAAAAATGTGAACAGTTTCAGCAACGCGCGCTCACGGCCTTGTCGGATGTTCGTGTTATCCCTCAGGTGCACGCATTATTAGGCGTAAGATAAGATAATTGTAATAACGGTTTAATGGAAGGAAGAGTATGGTGAAACGTTCAAAATCCAAGTATGAAGATTTACAAAATAATATCCGTCAATTGACGATGCCTGATATTGAAGTCTGGGATAATAAATATCCCGACCGTGATTATACGATTTATCTGGATATTCCAGAGTGCACATGTATTTGTCCTAAAACAGGCCTGCCGGATTTTGTGCAATTGAAGATAGCGTATATTCCGATAAAGACGTGTGTTGAATTAAAGTCTTTAAAGATGTACGTCGTCGCCTATCGTGATGTCGGTATCTTTCACGAGCATTTAGTCAATAAGATCATGGATGATATGGTCCTCGCTTGTTCTCCAGAATGGATACGCGTCGAAGGGGTTGTTTCTCCCCGTGGCGGTATTCAAACAACTGTTGTTAGCGAGTTTCATAAAAAGAAAAATAAAAAATAATTTAAGGAGAAAGGATTTTTTATGTCAAGACAAGATGGACGAGAGCGAACAGACATGCGTCATGTGCAGGTGACCAGGGATTATATTAAACATCCGGATGGAGCTTGTCTGATTGAGGTTGGAGAGACAAGAGTTGTTTGCACGGCATCCATAGAAGAAATTGTGCCGCAATTCTTAAAGAATTCCGGACAGGGTTGGGTTACCGCCGAGTATGCGATGTTACCGGGTTCCTGTGCCACGCGGATCAAGAGGAGTTTGTCCTCAGGACGATCATTTGAAATTCAAAGGTTGATAGGACGGTCATTGCGTGCTGTCGTTGATATGGAAAAGTTAGGGGAAAGAACCATAAAAATTGATTGCGATGTTATTCAAGCTGATGGTGGCACCCGAACAGCCTCGATTACAGGTGGTTTTATCGCGATGGCGTTGGGGATTAAGAAACTGATGCGAAACGGTGTATTAACAGCGATGCCCCTGACGGATTTTGTCGCGGCTGTGAGTGTCGGTATTTATCAGGATCAGATTATGCTCGACTTGGATTATTCTGAGGATTCAAAGGCTGATATGGATATGAATGTGGTCATGATTGGAAAAGGTGACTTTGTTGAGGTTCAGGGGACAGCCGAAGGCAAGACATTTAATAAAGACCAGATGAATCAATTGTTGCTGCTGGCTGATATGGGAATAAAAGATTTGATTTGCATTCAAAAAGAAACAGTGGGCAACATCATAGCGGGATAAATTTTTATATATTAATGGTACCGGCTACAAACAGGATGCTGAATTAATGAATATTATCGTCGATCTCTCGACGATAATATGGGAGCAGGTTGTGTTGACGGATCAACCCGGTAACCTGCAGGAGACATATAATGGTGCGAACAGGCCTTTTTGATCCTGAATTTCGATGCCGCGAACTTGCCGGACATGGCTATTTTGATATTGCAACATTAAGGCCGGGATTTTTCGTGTCGCTAAGAATGATTTCCATAGACGATATTTTTTTTCGATTGGTGTAGGGTGTGTGTTTGAAAACGAGTATCAGGGGTAGCTAATGAGAAACTTTACGGATTTTTTGAGAAAAAAAGGCATGTGATTTCGTGGAACGAGATGACGCTCTCGTATCATCCGTATCTTTTCCGGATGATGAAAAAACAGTAAATCGGATATTGTTCTTGGACCTTTGAGGATCTGGAGACGGGTTTTTGTTAAAGAAAGGAGAGTAATGAAAATTGATATTGAACAATTAAACAAGAAAGAATTGATTGATCTGAACCGCCGCATTATTCAAAGATTAAAGTTTCTGGAGGCCGCGAGGGCTAATAGTGAAATGATGAAGTTTTCCGTCGGAGATAAAGTCATTTTTCAGCCATCGGGAGATGAACACCAAACCGGTGTTCTGGTCAAATATAACAAAAAAACAGTGACTGTGATTACGGATCAGGGCGAGCGTTGGAATGTGTCTCCGGATTTGTTGACAAAGGCCGAAGTCCCTCATTCCGGAGAAATTCGTTTTAATAAGCACAATTGCAATTGATATGGTCGAATAAATAACGTCCGAAGTTGCACATTTATGAAGAGAATTCCAGAATGTTAAGATATCAATTTTCCAATATTAGCGCGAAGTTTTGGGATAGTGTCCTAGAAGAGATTGGTCCTTACGTGAAAGGACCAAAGGTGGGAAGGAATCAGTCCTGCCCCTGCGGAAGCGGGAGAAAATATAAGGTATGTTGTTTGAGAGAAGCGAAAGAATCCTTGAGGCGAATGGATTTTGATCGGTGTTTCTTAAAGAACGGCGATCTTACTTTCCGTCCTCCGAAATTTGGCGTTTATTCCGATCAGGAAATGGAAGATATCACAAAATATATTTTGAGAGTGGAAAGGGTTGTATTTTTGATTAAAAGTTCGCGTCCTGAACAGATCGGGCATTTTTTTGAAGGAATGTGTTTCGATTGTGAGTTGTTAATCATGGCGGCACATTATTTGGAGACTGGCAACAAAGATAAAGCCATGAAGTTCTTCGCCCGTGTGGCGGAATCAGATGAGGTTGATCCCTGCGTTGAATATTTTGATATGTTTCAGAATTTAATGAGTTATTGGAGGAATAAAGATATCGATGAAGCCATTTATTTTATGAAACATCGGATGCGTAAGACTCCTTGTGACGAAGATCATGATCCGGATATGGATGAACGCGATCTGGCTGACCTCTATATCGCTAAAGGGGATAAAGAAAAAGGCATCAGGATGTTTGAAGATTTGATAAAGCGACATCCCGATAATATTTGGAATTACAATTGCGCTGCGATATGTCTACAGTATGGCGGAGAATATCAGTTGGCTAAAAAGTTTGTTAATGGAGGTATTAAGTTAGCTCAAAAGACAAGGGATCCGGAAGATTTATTGCCTCAGTTGAAAGACATACTCAAGAAAATTCGTGAGCGGCGAGATTGAGTTAGAATATGAAAAGGTGATCAGATTCAATAAATGCAATTGTGTGGAAAGGGAATTCAAATGTTGATTTTTCGTTGTACAGGAAAAGTTTTAAAAGGAATGGGTGTGTCCTAAATTGATTTGAAGATGTGCCGGTAAATAATCATCCTTTGAGGGAATGGTATGTGAATCTGATTTATTTTCATCTGAAGAAATGTTTAAATTTTACAAATGCGGTGACTTTATTTTTGTTTGTGGCACATTGAAATCTTTCTCAGGCAACTACCGATTCACAGGCCTGTTTATACTCAGATTAAACATTTTTATCAAGATCCTTTCACAGGTGAAAATCTATTTCCAGAAGGAAAAGTGTTGTCATTATCATGGAAAGAATCAGCTTGCGAAGAACTTGAAGCCGCTATATTCAGTAAGAATGTAGCGATAAAGGATTGTTATGCTTTATCGCGCATGACCGAGTTTGGTTTTGATTCTTATGATAAAGAATTCATCAAGCTTTTTAAACGCAAGATTGTCGATGAAGGATATAAAGGTGATTACAAAAAAGAGTTTGGCATTAGTGCTAATAATTTTTCAATTTTGTGTGAGCAAATTGACGGGCTGCGCGGACTTGTGATCCGTTCAGGTGAGGAGTTTGATTTAGACAAGGTCTTACAGCGGTTTAACAAAATTTTTGGAGATAAGATGTTTCGTTAAACAGAAGAAATTATTATTGGCACCAAGTTGGCGCTAATTGGAAATAGTGAAGAGCAGAGAAGAATGGGTCCCCCACGAAAAAATCAGGGAATCAGAAATTGGCCAGAGGATGACAGGCCGAGGGAGAAGCTTTTGAAGAAGGGCGCAAATGCTCTTAGTGATTCTGAACTTTTGGCTATTCTTTTTCGCACAGGTACACGAGGAGTTAGTGCTGTTGATTTGGCACGAAAAGTAATTAAAAAATTTAAAACATTTCAAGGTATGTCTCACACAGATGCTCGTGATTGGAAAAAATTTAAAGGATTAGGAAACGCAAAAATTGCTCATATCCAAGCCGCACTTGAAATTGGCAAGCGGTTTCGAGAAGATAAAGTTAAAAAAGGAAAACAGAAAATAAAATCAGCAAAAGATATTGTTGAAATTTTAATGCCGCAGATGAGGGATCTTAAAACTGAAGTATTTAAGGTCGTGCTTCTTGATAGTAACAATCTAATAATTGATATTGAAGACGCGGCAACAGGCACAGTCAATCATGCTATGCCGATTATTCGCGAGATTATTCATTCAGCTCTACAGAAATTCGCTGTCTCAATTATCTGTGCGCATAATCATCCGAGTGGCAATATCGAGCCAAGTAAGCATGATAAACAATTTACGAATGAATTATGTAATGCGGGACGTGTGATGGATGTTAAGATTATGGATCATGTCATAATAGGTGATAATGATTATTTTAGTTTTTCTGACAAAGGGTTTATGGTGTAAATATGCCAATGAATGAAGCGCAGACAAGAAAACAATATATTGATGAAGCTTTAAAACAGAGCGGATGGAACATAATTGTATCGTATAAAGAAGGTGCGACGTATTTAAATGAAGCAGTTGAAGAATATCCAACATCTTCGGGCCCCGCAGATTATGTGTTGTTTAGCGATGGAAAGCCAATAGCTGTTGTCGAAGGGAAAAAGGTTGCGGTTAATCCACAAAATGTCCTTCAGCAAGCACAGCGTTATTCAAGAGATTACCACAATAGTCCTTTTTCGTTTAATGAATATAAAGTGCCGTTTTGTTTTTCAACAAATGGTAAAGTTATCTGGTATCAGGATGTGCGACATCCGTTAAATCGCTCCCGGGAAATTGCTCGTTTTTTTACTCCACAGGCTTTGCAGGAACTGTTTAAAAAAGATGAAGCCAGTGCTCGCTCATGGATTTCACAAAATAATGTTGATAATAAATATCTTCGTGACTATCAAAGAGAGGCTATTGCTGCAATTGAAACAGCGATCACAGATCGTAGACGTGAAATGCTTGTTGCCATGGCAACAGGGACAGGAAAAACTTTTACAACAGTTAATCTCATTTATCGAATGATGAAATCAGGATATGCGAAACGCATACTTTTTCTTGTGGATCGAAAAGTCCTTGCGGCTCAGGCTGTTTGTGCATTAGCAAGTTTTGAACCTGAACCGGGTCTTAAATTTGATAAGATTTATGAAGTATACAGCCAAAAATTTAAACGCGAGGATTTTGATGAAAAAGATTCTTTTGATCCAAAAGTATTGCCGAAGGAATATTTAACAGATCCAAAAAACAGAGATTCCTTTGTGTATGTGTGCACAATTCAAAGAATGCGGATTAATCTTTTTGGCAAAGAAGGAATGTTTGATACAAGAGAGGATGATGACACCGATAAGATTAACATACCTATCCACGCTTTTGATTTAATTATTGCCGATGAGTGTCATCGTGGCTACACATCATCGGAAGAAAGTAAATGGCGTGAAGTTTTGACTCATTTTGATGCTATTAAAGTCGGTCTTACCGCGACACCTGCAGCGCATACAACAGCATTTTTTAAACATATTGCGTGCCGGTATGATTATGAACGGGCAGTCCGGGAAGGTTATCTTGTTGATTATGATGCCATAAAAATTAAATCAGATATTACGATCAACGGGGTTTTTCTCAACGAAGGAGAGGAGATCGGGTTGAAGGATACTGAAACAGGACAATTAACGTTTGATATATTGGAAGATGAACGGGAACTTTCAGCGATAGCTAATGAGAGCGATTGGACCGCGCCGGCAAGAAACAGAAGTATTGTGAAGGAGATAAAAAAATACTTAGATGCACAGGAAAAAGAAAAAGGGCATTTTTCAAAAACGCTGATATTTGCGCATAATGACCTTCCTCATAGATCGCATTGCGATCAACTTGTTGAAATATTGCGAGATGAATTTAATCGTGGTGATGCCTTTGTCCAAAAAATAACAGGCAGCTTGACGGTTGATCGTCCGCTTCAGAAAATCAGAGAATTTCGGAATCGCCAAAACCCTGGAATTGTTGTGACGGTTGATATGCTTTCAACAGGAGTTGATATTCCAAAGATAGAAAACATTGTTTTTTTACGTCCGGTTAAGTCGCGTATTTTATTTGAACAGATGATGGGTCGCGGCACACGTTTGTGCGATGAAATTAATAAGGATCGTTTTACAGTATTTGATTGTTTTAACGGTACTCTGTTAGAATACTTTAGAAAAATTACAGGTATTACTGCTGAAGCTCCTGCAAAACCAACGAAAACCATACGAGAGATTGTATATAATATTTCGAATAATATAGATAGAAGTTACAATATAAAAATTTTAAGCAAACGTCTGCAGCGTATTTCAAAAGTTATCACACATGAAAGCCGGCAGAGTTTTAATTTTATTTTGGAAGGTATGGATATTGCTGATTTTGCCCGGGATCTATCTCAAATGTTAGAAAAGGATTGGGCTAATACTATTCGCATTTTACAAAAAGAATCGTTTTTTGAGATATGTAAAAATTATCAGAGGGCGAGAAGAACATTTATCATTGCTGATGGGGCGGAAGATGTTGTGACATCAGAACGCATTTTTAGGGCTAAAGATGGCAGTGAGTTACGGCCTGCCGACTACATTAAGAAATTTGAACAATTTGTAAAGAATAATCCTGAGCATATTGGAGCCTTAGAAATTCTTTTTAATCGCCCGAAAGATTTTCATACAAGTGAATTAGAAGAGCTTCGCGGAAAATTATCAATCTATCCTGATGCTTTGGAAGATAAATTTACCGAGAAAAATCTTCGTGACGCGTATGACAAAAAGTTGGCAGACATAATTTCAATCATCAAACATGCCGCGCAAGGCGAAGATTTATTAACAGCGGAATCACGCATCAAAAGAGCTTTTCAGAGAATTTATTCACGGCATCAATTTACGGAAGAACAGAAAAAATGGCTTTCCTTAATAGAAGGGCATCTGATAAAGAATATATTAATGGAAAAAGATGACTTTGATTTGATGATGTTCACGCGAGAGGGCGGTAATTATTCAAAGATTAATCAAATATTCAATGGAGAATTAGACATGCTGATTCAGGAAATAAATGAGGCAGTATTACAATAAAATAATGGAGTAAGTAAAATGACAGATATATTTGATCTGGATACCTTGCGTGAAGACTATGAGATGGAGTTTAAAAAAGCTCTCGGCAAAGATGGACAGGGAAAGGTGCCTGAAAGTTTTTGGGAAAGCTATTCTTCTATGGCAAATACCGAAGGTGGGTTTATTGTGCTGGGCGTTGCAGAAGAAAAAGGGTCGCTGAATTTTGTGGGCATACCTGATAGAGAAAAAGTTATTAAAGAGTTGTGGGACAATTTGAATAACCGGCAAAAAATAAGCAGCAATTTACTGGTGAATAAAGATATCCGAAAAGAGACGGCGCGCGGGGCCGATATTATCATCGTGCGGGTTCCACAGGCAACACGAAAGCAGAAACCAATTTATGTGGGTGCTAATCCACTTACAGGAACGTATCGCCGTAATAATGAAGGTGATTATAAATGCCCGGAAGACATTGTGAATCAAATGCTCGGAGAAAAAGTGAATGACACCAATGACAGCCTTTTGTTAGAGGGGTTCAGTTTGAAGGATGTTAGCGGTGAAACGCTTAAAATATACAGACAAAATTTTTCTAATAGAAAACCAATGCACCCGTTTAATGATTGTTCTGATGAAGATTTTATGCGGCAAATAGGCGGCTTCTCTGTTGATCGAAAAATCAACAAGAGCGGGTTGACACTGGCAGGATTACTCATGTTTGGAAAGTTGCGGTCAATTCTTGACGCGGTTCCTAATTATATTCTTGATTATCAAGAAAAATCGGAAGCCCAAACAGGTAAACGCTGGCTTGACAGAGTAACAACCGATTTTGAATGGTCAGGTAATTTGTATGATTTTTACAGAATTGTCATTAAAAAGCTGACAGAGGGATTAAAAATTCCATTTGAGCTCGAAGGTGATAAGCGGATTGAAGACACACCAGTGCATGAAGCTTTGCGCGAGGCTTTGGTGAACACTTTAATTCATGCGGATTATTCGGCTCGATGTTCAATTCTGGTTGTTAAAAGAGCTGATATTTTTGGCTTCAGAAATCCCGGGTTATTGCGTATGCCGATTATTGACGCTTTGCGTGGCGGTACGAGCGATTGCCGTAACAGAAATTTGCAAAAAATGTTTCAATTAATCGGGTTTGGTGAACAGGCAGGTTCAGGCCTTCCTAAAATTTATCGAAACTGGAAACAGCAGAATTGGCGCAAACCTTTATTCGAGCAAAAGTTTGATACTCATCAAACCGTTATGGTGTTAAAGATGTTGAGCCTCTTTCCGGAAGAAGCCATTGCGCAGGTAAAAAAACAAATAGGTGAGAAAGCATTCGCGTTATTAAATGAGACAGAACAGTTAGCCATTGTTTTTGCCAAAACAGATACGAGTTTGTCTCATTCCCGGCTTAAAGAATTAACCAATGTTCATCCCAAAGATTTAACTGATATTTTGCACGGATTAGTTGGCCAAGGGCTTTTGGAAAGTGATGGACGCGGCAGAGGAACTGTGTATTATTTGCCGGGAGAAAATCCATCACAGGATGTGTTGAATCCTGAAATGTCTAGTGAAAGCTCCGAACATTTGCCCGAAAGCTCCGAACATTTGCCTGAAAGCTCCGAACATTTGAAAAAATTGCAGATTATAGCTGGACCGGTGAGTAAACTTAGTAAAGCCCCTAAAAAATTGGTAGAAGAAGTTATTCTTAACCTATGCAATAACCGCTATTTATCATTGAAGGAGATTGCCGGACTGTTAGGCAGGGAACCTGATTCTATTAGAAATCACTATCTTAATCCGCTGATTGATAAGGGGCTAATAGATCTTTATATGAAAAATCAAAAAAATCATCCTAAACAAAAATATACAACTGTTAAAAAAAGAAAAGGTTAGAACAATGAGTGATGTCGTTAATAAGTTGTGGGGTTTTTGCCATACGCTCAGGCATGATGGTATGGATTATGGTGATTATATTGAACAGATCACCTATTTACTTTTTCTTAAAATGGCTGAAGAAAAAAGCGCGAAGATTCCCAATGAATATGCGTGGGATAAATTGCGCGATAAATCAGGTACTGATTTATCGGATTTTTATATAGATATGCTTCGTGGCCTTGGAAAAGAGGAGGGTGTTCTTGGGGATATTTATTCCGGCGCAATGTCACGATTTGCTAATCCGGTAAATTTAAAACGTCTTATCAATTTGATTGATGAAATTGAATGGACATCTCTTAATGTTGATGTGAAGGCTGCGGCGTATGAAGGGTTGTTAGAGAAATCAGCCGCTGAAGGTAAAAAAGGCGCGGGGCAATTTTTTACACCGCGCGTGCTTATTCAATCAATTGTCAGATGCATGAAGCCTGATCCACGAGAGAAAAAAGGCTATACTATATCTGATCCGGCCTCAGGGACAGGCGGATTTTTGGTAAGCGCGTTTGAATGGTTAATGGAAGTGTCCGGAGGAAAACTTGAGAGAAAAGATGCCAGGCGGATTATGAATAATACCTATTTTGCAACTGAGCTTGTCGCGCGCCCCAGACGAATGGCGCTTATGAATCTTTATCTGCATGGCATTCATGCCAATATTGATCTTGGCGATTCAATATATGAACCGCTTAAGAGTAAACGATTTGACTGCGTTCTTACGAATCCGCCTTTTGGAACCAAAGGGGCAAATCAGGCTCCAACACGTGATGATTTTACTATTGAGACAAGCAATAAACAGCTTAACTTTATTCAGCATGTAGTCAGCGTATTAAAGTCTGGCGGGCGCGCCGCAATGGTTTTACCGGATAACTGTTTGTTTGAAGATAAGGCGGGAGAAGTTTTAGAAATATTAATGCAGGATTGCAATTTGCACACAGTGCTTCGTTTGCCTCGGGGAACATTTACACCGTACAGTCAGGGGGTTAAAGCGAATGTGATCTTTTTTCAAAAAGGCATGCCGACTGAAAATGTATGGATTTATGACGCCAGATCAAATGTGCCTGGTGTGACAAAGAAAGATAGGCCTCTTACCTTAAAACATTTCGAGGAATTCGTAAAATGTTATGGTGATAATCCTGACGGCAGAAGCAAAAGGCAGGACTTGGGAGAAGCCGGCAGGTTTAAATGTTTTCATATTACAGACGTAAAAGAACGCGGATACAAATTAGATATCACATGGATTAAAGATGAATCCCTGGACGATCCGGATGATTTACCAGAGCCAGAAGTATTGGCGACCGAAGCGATTACCGAGCTTGAAGCGGTAGTGGGCAGCCTTAAAGAAATTGTGGCGGAGTTGGAGAGCAATGGAGAATAAATTGCCAGAGGGATGGGAATGGAAAGAGTTGTTATCAATTATTGATTATCAGGGAGGTAATCAACCACCCAAAAAAGAATTTGTATATGAGCCCCAAGATGGTTATGTTCGATTGCTACAAATTCGAGATTTTGGTAATAAGCCATTTCCTACGTATGTTCCAGACTCGCATAAATTAAAAAAAGTGAGTAAAAAAGATATATTGTTAGCTCGATATGGAGGGGCATCCTCTAGCAAAGATTCGTTAGGGAGAGTTTGTGAGGGGTTTGATGGTGCATATAATGTTGCGCTAGCTAAATTGATATTTTCAGAAAAAGAATTAAATAGAGATTACGTTAAATATCTTTTTTTTGGTCCATGGTTTTTAGCTACGGTATCAAAAAATTCAAGAAGTTGTCAAAAAGGATTTAATAAGGATGATTTAAAAGGAATTAAATTTCCTATTGCTCCACCATCTGAACAAAAACGCATTGCCGATAAGCTGGATGTATTGCTGGAAAAAGTCAAAAACGCACAATCCCGCCTCAACAAAATTTCGCTGATTCTAAAACGTTTTCGTCAATCGGTAGTTGAAAAAGTTTTTTCTGATATAAGTGAAGAAAAATTAGTTATGTTAGGAGATGCTTTGCCTAAGCGTGGCATTTTTGATGGGCCTTTTGGTTCAAATCTTAAAACTGTAGATTATACTTCATCGGGGGTTAGGGTTGTCCGTTTAGAGAACATTGGACGACTCAAGTTTATCGAAGAAAAAGAATCATACATAAGCAATGAAAAATATAAAACATTGTTGAAGCATACTGTCAACAAAGCTTACTATAAAGAAGTGTAAAAAGAAGCTCTTTGACAAGAAGGACATGACA
>JAIORP010000032.1 GCA_021108075.1 Candidatus Omnitrophota bacterium
AACCAATTCTGCTTTTCAGAATTAAGATAGAACAATTTATTAATGGATTTGGTATAATCATCACGATAAAAACCGGGCGGTCCATGTCGGCTTTAAAGAAATTTAGATTGACACACTGGGATGACTCTGTTAATTTAAATAGAAATTTTTTTCATCTACATTTTTATTAAAACCTTAATTCCCGAACCCAATGAATTTTTATGTTGATAAAATCAAAAATAACGGATTAAAAGTAACACCTCGTAGAAAGGCCATTATTAATATCTTCAATCATTGCCGCGTTCATTTAACCCCGGAGGATATTTTTACACGTCTCAAAGAAGAGTTCTCCCATTGTGGCTTGCCGAGTGTGTACCGTAACCTTGAAATATTAGCTGAATGCGGCATTCTAGCCAGGATTTATCGATTTGATAATAAACGTTATTATGGCTTATGTCATTCCGCCGACGGCGCGCATCACCATCATATCATTTGCATCAAATGCGGCACAATTGCACCTCTCAAAGGATGTAATCTGTTTAAACGAAAAAAAATTAACGGATTTAAAATTATTGATCATTTTATCCAGGTCGATGGAATTTGCAAAAATTGCCAGGAATAAGCATGCAGATAAAAATATTTTTCAACCTTTTCTTGTTTCTAATGTTGATACAACCCGTTGCCTTATCGCGCGCAAACGATCAACTGACAGCCATTGTCTCGATTTTACCCCAGGCTTATTTTTTAAAGCGAATAGGCGCAGAACATATTGACGTGTCGGTGATGGTTCCTGAAGGAGGGAACCCGCACACGTATGAACCCACCCCGACACAATTAAAAAAGGTCAGTCACGCTCAACTCTATGTCAAAATGGGCAGCGGAATTGATTTTGAACGTGCCTGGATGAGTAAAATCACGTACTTCAATCCAGACATGACGGTGTGTGACAGTTCTCAGGGCATACACTTGCTCGAGATGAAACATGACGATCCTGACTTCGCGCATAAAAAAAAAGACCGGCATCGTGTTCACCATCATGGGACGAAAGACCCCCATATCTGGTTATCCCCCAGCAACGCGATCATCATGGTTGAAAACATGAAAAGCTCTTTAGCGGAACTCGACCCGGCGCACAGGGCTATCTATGAGGAAAACACGCGCGAACTCGTTGCTGATTTGCTTGATTTAAAACAGGAACTTTCCAGCCACCTCGAAACAATCGCTCAAAGAGAATTTTTTATTGTGCATCCGGCCTGGGGATATTTTGCAAACGAATTTCATCTGAAACAAAGGGCTATCGAAGACTTTGGCAAAGACCCCACCCCCAGACAGTTGACTAAAATTGTCCATGACGCCAAAAAATTAAACGCGCGTATCATTTTTATTTCTCCGCAATTCAATTCGAAAAACGCTAAAGTGATCGCCAGGGAAATTAATGGCACAGTCGCAACTATCGATCCTCTGGCTTATGATTATATCAATAATTTGCGTAAAATCGCATACATGCTAGGACGCCCATAGATGGATGATATCGTATGTTTAAAAAATGTTTGGGTTGAAATTGATGGAAAAACAATTCTTCAAGATCATACCCTTAACATCCGTCAAAATGATTTTCTCGGTATCATTGGCCCCAATGGAGGGGGGAAGACCACATTTTTGAAAGTTATTCTGGGGTTGATTAAACCTTCACATGGAAACATTACCGTTTTTGGAAATTCTCCACAAAAAAGCCGCCCATTCATCGGCTATGTGCCTCAATTATCCAATTTTGATCACGAATTCCCCATCAATGTTTGGGAAGTTGTTCTGATGGGCCGGTTATCAAAACGCCCCATATTTCAGCGTTATCAACATGAAGATGAAAGCTTAGCTGAAGAAGCATTAAAAAAAGTCGAAATCTGGAATTTACGGGACCGCCAAATCGGCCGATTATCCGGTGGTGAACGACAGCGTGTTTTCATCGCGCGGGCCTTGATCAGTCATCCCAAATTGCTGTTGCTCGATGAGCCGACGGCCAGCGTAGATTCAAAAATGAAAACAAAAATTTATGAACTTTTGTCAGAATTAAAAAAAGAGCTGACGATTATTTTGGTCACGCATGATGTGGGTGTCATCTCAAGCCACGTTGATAAAATCGCATGCTTAAATTGCCGTATCTTTTATCATGATTCAAAAGAAATTACCCCTGAAACGCTGGAAGCGGTTTATCATTGCCCGGTCGATTTACTGGCGCACGGAATACCGCACCGTATTTTAAAGACACATGAAGACGGGGACAATTGTTCATGTTAGATGCCCTACAGTATCAATTTATGCAAAATGCCTTCTGGGCTGCTATTTTAGCGAGTATTTCCTGTGGCATTATCGGGACTTATGTCGTGGTCAAACGCATCACATTCATCAGTGGCGGCATTGCGCATGCGTCTTTTGGAGGGATTGGATTAGGTTATTTCTTACAGATTAATCCCCTTTACTGTTTGATCCCCTTTAGTTTACTCTCAGCCGTAGGGATCGGATTTATCAGCAAAAAAATTAAAGTTGCTGAGGACACGACCATTGGCATCTTCTGGTCGGTTGGCATGGCCATCGGCGTTATTTTCATCGGTCTAACTCCAGGCTACACCCCGGACTTATTTGCTTACTTGTTTGGAAACATCCTTATGGTTTCACAGATTGATTTAGTTTTGATGATTTTCTTGAATATTCTAATCATTGTGTCGGTTAAAGCTCTTTTTAAAGAATTTCTTGCCATGACATTTGATGAAGAATATGCGACTGTAAGCGGATTAAACGTTAATGCCTTTTATATCTTTTTACTTTGCCTGATAGCCTTTACGGTTGTTATCCTCATCCGTATTGTCGGGATTATCCTTGTGATCGCTTTATTGACCATCCCGGCAGCAATAGCGAGGCAATACACGATCAATCTTTTTAAAATGATGTTACTTTCCATTTGCATCTGCCTTTTTATCACACTCGCTGGATTGTGGCTGTCCTACCTATTTGACATCGCGTCCGGATCGACGATCATTTTACTTGCAGGAACAATATTTTCTATATCATGTGGCATTAAATTGCTAACAAAAAAATTAATTTCCTAGGCATATTTCCTGTTCAGAAGTGTTTGAAAAGATTTTCAGGCCATGAGCTTAAATAAAACCCGAATTTATAAAGAAATCGAGAACCCGCACAAAATGACACGACTGAAACCATTCCGCAAAACACCGGATGTTTGTTTTAATATCGTTCCAATGGATGTGCTTCCACGCATTAATACCAATTCCATCAAATAATGACCAAAACCAATTCTGCTTTTCTCGACGATTTAGCGAGAATATCAGAATTAAGACAGGTTTCACTGCAATCAATTTAGCCTTTCGCTACGATACATTCGATAGTCAATCAAATTTTATCATTTACATCCTCAACATTAAAAATAGGTGTATAAGACGTCATCTCATCAGAAAAAGCCACTTACTTATATTAAAAAGAAATTCCCATTCAAGTGGAAAATCCTGTCAGAAGCTTATCTACCTGTGGATAAATCCAATTTGAGGATGTGTGTTTTCGTTCATTCATGCAATAATTTTTTGATTTTTTTATACCGCCGACTCTTTTAAAGATCAGCGGTTTTTTTTTACTATCGAAAAGAAACAATCAGGCGTGAAAGCATGTTATTTAACAAACATTTCACAATAACAAAGGGGAAATAACACACGCGACCGATATTATTAATAAGTGAGATGCGCACGTTTGGGATAATTTTTTTACAAATAATACAAATTCTTAAAAACATGAAAAAGATGAGGAATATGATTATATTAGGAACAACCGCATTCATCGATTTTATCTTAGATGAGAAAATTGACCCCGGAACCGAACAAAACAAATAGAAAACATAAAAAAGGAGTATAAAATGTTAAATACATTGACCGGGAATCAAACGAACATTGATAACATCACAAAAAATGTCTTGAAGACAACAGCCGTTTATTATCTAGCTGAAGCGCTCTTAAACGAGGAGTATGAAGACTGCGCCCTGCTGATAAAAATGGCAAAACAATTTGGCGCGCTTCGAGATGAAATCGGTAATGTGATTGCTGTTTGCCACGCGGAGGTGATCGCTCAAGCAGATACATACATATTGGTTGTTCCTCGATATTATTAACTTCACCAGCATATCAAACGATTAAGCCAATATAAAGTTAAAAATACCAATTAATGATCAAAACCGATTCCGCTTTTCAAAAAATAGAACAATTCATTAATGGATTTGGTACAATTTGCGGAATACACATTATATCTTATCGCTGTTTATAAAAGGACAGTTCCCTTGATCGGGCTGTCCTTTTATTGTCATTTAAATGAGACTGGATTGAAAGTACCGGGCGGTTATGATGCGAGTTGAACTGCTAATTTCTATTTTTACTTTCAATCAATTGAGTTAACTTCTCCTGGTTGGTTTCATCGATCGATGAAATCAACAATCCCACTTCTTCAAAAGGTATCATTCGAATAACTTCAGCGACACCACTGATATTCTGTGGTTGATCCCCACGCGTAAAAGTGATTTCAAATGGAAATTTTTCATAAAGATTAAATTGATATTTTCCATTATGAGATATCCGGATTCCCTTGAGGGAGACATCTTTGATCTGTTCACGGAAAGAAATGTTTTCTTGAACGATAATCTTCAATTCACCGATGATGTTATACCGCGAGTATCTTCTGCGTTCATTCTGGTATTTTTTGTGTGAGGGATACATATCGAAACCTTACATAGATTTGTTAATAGGATTTATACAGCTAAAGCATACTATCAGTTTAATATAAAAAGTTCAAATAAAAAGGCCCCTATATTTAGTTATGTATCCTTTTGACCACAGACAAAATAATTATAATCAGACCATATCTTTAGCGACAAATAATTAGAGTTTAAAAATGAATAAAAAAATCAATTGGGTGGAGCTTAAATAAACAATAAAGTCCCACGGGTTCACCCCCGGGGGACTTACTTCGACTCATATTCTTTTTGATTGTCTCAACGACATATGACCTCGAACACTTTGTGAAAAAAACAATACTTAAATGCATGTGCCGTCTTTTTTGCTATTATGCAACCATTTTCTGACATACGTAACCACGATTCAGGATTTGCTCTCATCCTTATCTTAACAGGGGGGAATTCACGCTTAAATAAAGCCCTGATTTTTTTGTTTATATCAAATGTTCAAATTTCTTAAAAAAGTGCTATAATATTTCCGTTTTTTAGATTATCTATTGAAAAGGATATACAGATGCAAATTGATATTGAAAAATTTAATAAATGGTTTAATTTTGTGTTTTTTGAGGCATCCCGATTTGTTGAAGAAGATACCGCAAAATTTAAAATTAAGGATAGACGCGCTGATCATTTTTTCGCCTCTGAAGCAAAGCATAAAATGGATACCACGACATCCGTGATTTTCATGTCAAAACTTTTTAATCAAGCCGACGAACTCTTTCAAGGCTACAGCGATAACCAAGTGGCTTTTACCTTACGCTATATTTTAGAATATGAATATTTTGATGGTATTGCCAAACTGAATAATAAAAAGGTGCCCTGGCCGATGCAGCAGGTTTGTTTTAAGTCGATTCTTAACATTTACAAAAGCATTTTCCAGGTAAGATGCGCCCATGAATTGAGTGGAGGAGAACACAAAAGCACCTACCGCTTAAATATATTGTGTTACCTGTTTTGGGATCAAGCCTATGGTCTGGCCTTTATAAGGAAATCTTTAACAAATTTTCTTCTGGGGCAACGCAAGACCACTCCAGAATTTGACCGGGAAATCCTGCTACTTTTCAAAAACATATTAACGATCCCTCACGAAGCCTGTCAGGAAAGTGCCCTGCATGGACTGGCACAATATCACATGAAATGCCCACAAGCAGTTTCTTCCATCATTCATGAATTTCTCGAAGCCAACACAGCCATACCTGAACAACTTAGAAATTATGCTCTTAGCGCACAGGAAGGGAAGACATAAAAATTTTTCCACCGGCCCACCAAAATCGTTGTCAAACACAAATGATATATAGACGAAATGATCCGATGAGCGACTCAATATCCCCTAAAAAAATTCGACATCATGCGGAACTTTTATCCAACAGAGTGCGTAAGCGCTATGCCCATCTGCGCAAGCGTTTTGCGCGAAGAAAAATTGACTGTTTTCGCTTATATGATTGGGATATTCCTGAAGTGCGCGCGGTAGTTGATTGGTACGCCGGGCACATTGTCATAGCTGAATATGATCGTCACCAAACAGGAGCCGAATGGTTGCCGCAAATGGCTGAGGCTGTTGCCGGGGCATTAGGCCTGCCGCCGGAACAGATCCATATCAAACGTCGACACACGCAAACAAAAGAGGGACAGAGGTATAGTCGTATGGACACCAGGGATGAACGCTTTCAGGTCTATGAACGAGATTTAAAATTTTGGGTCAATTTGAATGATTTTCTTGATACCGGCCTTTACTCTGATCACCGCGACACACGCGTAATAATTCGTGATTTGGCTCATGATCAAAATTTTTTGAATTTATTCGCGTATACCGGCGCCTTTACCTGTGCTGCCGCAGTTGGCGGGGCGAAATCTTCCGTTACTGTCGACCGTTCTGATACAAATCTAAACTGGGCCAGAGACAATTTGAAACTAAATCAATTGGAAAAACCCCAGCATAAAATTATTCAAGCGGACGTTTCCACGTATCTCTCTCAAACGTACCGATCCGGTCATAAGTTCACTTTAGCCTTTGTCGATCCACCGTCATTTTATCAAGACCGGTCCAGGGGAAAATCGTTTGATATCAACCGCGATCATCCCATCTTAATTAAAAAAGTTTTGCGGGTTATGCAACCCGGATCATATGTCTTTTTTTCGACCAATCATCAACGTTTTGACCCCAAATTTGAAACATTACCGGTCAAAGATATGATCGAGCTCACACCAAAGACTATTCCCGAAGATTATCGCAACCGTCAGATCCACCGTTGTTGGCGGATGACGGTATCCGCTAAAACGTATAAATAAAATAATTTGAAAAAAATTAGTTTTGTGCGTATAATACTTAAACTTTAAATCTCCCGAATATAAATAAATAGACTGAAAGTTGCACTTCGAATTATGAAAGCAAAAATCATCCCTATATTTAGCAATAAAGGCGGCGTCGGCAAAACATTTTTTGCCGTCAATTTATCCACAGCATTAGCATTATCTGGAAAAAAGACGCTCTTATTAGATCTCGATCTTCAAGCCGGACAGGATATGGCCCAAATGTTAAACACTGAGCCGCAACAATCCATTGTTCAAATATTGCCTGAATTGCTTCAGGAAGAGACACCAAATTTTGAGACGATTCAAAAAGTCTTATTTTCACACTCATCAGGTCTTGACTACGCTTCCGCTGTCATTGACGCGCCAGAGATCGCTCAGTTGTCTTCTAAAGGCATTATCACATTCTTCAACACCGCCCGGCCGCATTACGATTTTATTATCATTGATCTCGGACAATCCTTCAGTGAAGTTATGATTTCCGTTCTCGATCATGCTAACATGATTTTATTAATCGCTACCCCGGATGTCCTGGCTGTTTACCAGTTAACCTGGTGTATTAAAATATTACAAGATCTGCATATCCCGTCAAAGATGGTGAGATTGGTCTTAAACCGTGCCAAAAGTCAGGGAAGTGTTGCCTGGCAGGAGGTTCGTAACGCCTTGGATCTGGAAATTTTCGGATTAATCCCCTCTGATGGGAAAGGGGTTGGTAAGGCTATTCAAGGCGGGAATCCCTATGTTGTGGAAAATCCACGCGGAGCTGTTAGCGACGCCTTCAAAAAGATGCTCAATGAGCTTAAGAAAAAAAATATATACGTTCAGACCACCAATATCCAGCGAACAAAAGAAGATAAAAATAAATTTAAGGAATCTGAGGGGGTGCTCGATAAGTTAAGTAAAAATATCACTATTTCACAGGAATCTAACCGCTCTAAACCGCATAGTGACCTAGGCGTCATGAAACAAAAAATTCAGCTTCAATTGGTCGAACGCCTGGAGCTCACAACCATATCTTCAGAACAGTACAGCGATCCTGTCAAACTGCAGGCGTTAAAAGAGACGGCGAAAAAGATTGTTTCGCAATTATTAGTAGAAGAAAAGGGCGCTTTTATTTCGTCACATGAAGACCGTCTACGTACCGTTAACGAAATTATCAATGAAACTTTTGGTCTGGGTGTGCTTGATGAAGTTATGGCGGATCCCGGTGTCACTGATGTTATGGTCAATGGATCACAAGAAATTTATGTTGAAAAAGACGGTGACATTATGCTGACAAAACACAAATTTGTTTCTGACCAGCAACTCCGTTCCATCATTGACCGTATCGTCGCACCTTTAGGCCGTCGAATTGATGAATCCATGCCATTAGTTGACGCGCGCTTACCCGATGGGTCCCGTTTCAACGCTATCATTCCACCGCTGTGTCTGAACGGCCCATGCATGACAATCCGTAAATTTAATGAAGAAAAATTGTCAGTTGATGATATTGTTTACCGGTTTAAAAGCTTATCAGAACCCATTCGTGACTTCTTATATGCATGTGTTATCGGCCGTATGAATATCATCATTTCCGGAGGAACCGGTTCTGGAAAAACAACGTTATTAAATGTTTTGTCTCAGTATGTTCCAGATACCGAACGGATTATCACCGTTGAGGACGCGGCTGAATTGCAATTGCAGAAAGACCATTGGTGTCGCTTGGAATCACGTCCGTCTAACGTTGAGGGCGTTGGTGAGATCAATCTTCGTGATCTTTTTATAAATTCTTTGAGAATGCGTCCTGACAGGATCATTATTGGGGAATGTCGGGGCCCTGAGGTTTTAGATATGTTGCAGGCGATGAATACCGGACATGACGGATCTATGACGACCCTGCACGCGAACTCGACCCGTGACGTCCTGATCCGTATGAGTTCCATGATTTTATTAAGCGGGGTCGAATTACCGATGCGCGCCATTAATGAAATGCTATCTTCCGCCATTAATGTTATTATTCAAATGTCTCGTTTCACAGACGGTTCCCGTAAAATAACAGGAATAACAGAAATCATCGGGATGACTGATGAGCATGAACTGGAGTTGCGAGATATCTTTATTTTCCGGCAAACCGGACGCGATCCCTCAGGAACGGTCCAGGGATTTTACGAAACATGCGATTATGAACCTAAATGCGGAGAGGAATTGATTACTAAAGGTATCAAGCTGGATAGAAGCATTTTCCACACGGACCCGGTACAGGCATATTAAAGGCAACTTATGAAATCAAAAATGATCACATTTTTCAGTCATAAAGGCGGAGTTGGCAAAACATTTATTGCTGTCAACGCTGCCATCTCCCTGGCATTGAATAAGAAAAAAGTTCTTCTGCTTGAATTAAATTTTCAATCCGCACATGATATTGATAAAATGCTGGGCACACCAGCGCGTTATGGTTTGATTAATATCAGCAAACAGCTAAAAAACAATAGCGATCCTGACCTCCTCTCAAGGGCGATCACGTCACATAAAAGCGGACTCCATTTTTTACCCGCGATCATTAATACCGCACAAATTACACAATTTACGTCCGCTCAAATGCACGATTTTTTTACAATCGCCTCAAAAGAATATGACTATATCATCGTTGACACACGCCGTGCGCTTAATGAAGCCTTAGTGGCAACCTTGCAAAATTCAAACTTGATTTTAATGGTCACGACACCTGACGACTTGCTCTGTCATAGTTTTTCCTGGAGCCTGGGCATGTTCGAGAAGGTTAATGTTCCTAAAGACATGATTAAATTGATCGTTAACCGTGCCGCTACACGGGGGATGGATCCGGAAACAATTGAAAAAAAAATCGGTCTGTCTATTATCGCGCAAATTCCTTCTGACGGCAAAACGGTCGGATCGGCTTTAAATCGTGGGATCCCCTGTATTATAGATTTTCCTCAGGCTGAAGTGAGCCGTAGGATTGAAGCGTTAACCAAAAAGTTTGAGAACAAAGAGCTTTTCCATGAGTTAACAGATTTTGGTGATATTGACCTGCAAAGCCAAAGTGATTCGGCTGAATTATGGAAAAAAATAGGGGTTACTACAAAGGTCAGTGCCGCTGTTCAGGAAGCGGTGGATGAAGAAGGCCTATTAAAAAAAGAAATCCATGATCAGCTGGTTGAAGTGATGAATATCGATCGGATGAGTTCCAAGATTTTCAACGACGCTGAACGCATGACTGAAATGCGGGAACAGGCGAGTAAAATTGTCGAAGAGATGCTCAAAGAACTCAGCGACGAAATGGTCTTAAATGAAAAAGAACGCCTCCGTATGACGAGTGAAATTGTCAGTGAAACCTTCGGTCTCGGCGCATTAGAAGAATTCTTAGATGACGACGATATTTCTGATATTATGGTGAATAGTCAACATAAAGTTTATATTGAAAAATACGGGAAATTAATAAAAACAAAAGCAAAATTTTTATCTGAAGAACAAATGCGCGCGATCATCGACCGGATCATTTCTCCGCTCGGTCGGCGTATCGATGAATCGAATCCTATGGTTGATGCCCGTTTATTGGATGGATCCCGTTTCAATGCCATCATCCCGCCCTTATCCCTGACAGGACCTGTTATCACCATTCGTAAATTCGGCCGCACGCGTCCAACTGTCGATGATTTGCTGAATAAATTTAATAGCCTGAATGTCGATATGCGTGATTTCATTGAAGCCTGCGTTACGGCCCGGAAAAACATTATCGTTTCGGGTGGTACCGGTTCAGGGAAAACGACCCTGCTCAATATTGTTTCAACGTTTATTCCGGATAATGAACGGATTGTTACGATTGAGGATGCTGCGGAGTTACGGATCAACAAACGCCACTGGCTTCGTCTGGAGTCGCGGCCGCCTAATCTTGAAGGTAAGGGCGCTGTTCCTATCCGGCGTCTTTTTATGAACAGCCTGCACATGCGGCCTGACCGCATTATCGTTGGTGAGTGTCGTGGTCCGGAGGTTTTAGATATGCTCCAGGCCATGAATACCGGTCATGATGGGTCCATGACCACATTGCACGCCAACTCTCCCCAGGATTGTTTGACCCGTATGAGTTCGATGATCTTGCTTGCCGGTATTGATTTGCCGATGCGCGCTATTCAGGAAATGATTGCCACAGCCCTGGATTTAATCGTGCACGTTAACCGTTTCGCCGACGGTTCCAGAAAAATCGTTGCGATCTCGGAAATAACAGGTTTAGACAAGGATCATTATATTGATTTGAAGGAAATTTTTAAATTCGACCCGCACGGCATGGATAAGGACGCGACTATTTTAGGTGATTACATCGCGACCGGTTATGTGCCGAAATGCAATGAAGAGTTTAAAACCCTCGCGATCCCATTGGATGAAGGCATGTTCGCTCGTCATCACAAAAAAGCATAACGGCTTATTTTTCTTCCCATTTCCCGAATCTTTAACATCCCCACTTCATTTTCTTTGGATCATGTGCTATCATAGCGCCATGAAAAATTCAAATGAAACATTTAATAAGGCGGTAATTCTCGGACACATGTTCCTATCGAAAGTTGTTTGCCCGGGGGATCGCGTTATTGATGCCACAATGGGAAATGGGAACGACACGTTGTTTCTGGCCCAGCTTGTCGGTCCTCAAGGAAAAGTCTTTTCTTTTGATGTGCAAAAACAGGCCTGTGAACGAACCGCGCGGTTATTAAGCCAGCATGGAATTCAACATGTTGATTGCGTCCAAAACAGCCACGTGAACATGGATCACACTGTTAAAGATCCTGTTAAGGCGATTGTCTTTAACTTAGGGTACCTGCCGGGATCAGATAAATCCTGTTGCACGCTATGTTCGACAACCCTAACAGCCCTCAAAAAATCCCTCGAATTATTATTGCCCGGAGGATTGCTGCTGCTGGCTATTTACCCCGGGCACGCGGAAGGCTTACGCGAAAAAGAACAACTGTTATCCTTTGCGGCCCGGTTACCCCAACAACAATACAATGTCTTTTCAACAGAATTTATCAATCACTGTCATCATCCGCCTTTACTGCTTGGAATTGAAAAGCGATCATGAAAAAAAAAATTTTGATCATCGGTCAAGGATTGGCCGGAAGCTTTTTAGCCTGGAACCTCCTGGAAGAGGGCCATTCCATTCTGATTGTCGATGACCGGCACACTCATTGTTCCTCACTGGCAGCCGCGGGAATGGTGAATCCCATCACCGGTAAACGATTGGTCCTTTCACAAAGGTGTGACGAATTGTTGCCGTTCGCCAAAAACGTTTACCAGCGCTTTGAAACGCGATTTAACCGTAAATTCTTTGAATCGAAGAAAATCATTCGCCTTTTCAGAGACGCGCAAGAACTCTCTGAATGGGATAAAAAGAGTCAACAACCCCATCTGACGAAGTATTACGGAGAAAAAAAGAAAGCAGGAACCTGGGGCTCATTGATCAATGATCAACTCGGCAGCTTTTTTATTGAACAGGGGGGATATTGTCGCAAATTGGATCTGCTGAATTGCCTGACACACTATTTTCACGAAACAGGTTGTTTGCGTTTTCAAACATTTCACTATGATAATTTGAAGATATTAGATGATCATGTCCGTTGGAATAATCAGGATTTCTCCCAAATCATTTTTTGTGAGGGATACCTGGCGCAAAATAATCCCTGGTTCAAATGGCTACCATTTAATCATGCTAAAGGCGAAATTCTGGAATTAACGACGAGAAATCCTTTACCGGACGCGGTTATTAGCTGCGGGAAATGGTGCGTGCCATTTGGTAAAAATAAATATATGGTTGGTTCAACCTACAGTTGGGATCATTTTGACTGTCAGACCAGCCAGGCAGGACGTCAAAAAATTTTAGACGCGATCGGTGAATTTATACATGTCGACTTTGAGGTGGTTCATCAGTTAGCCGGTGTCCGCCCTATTCTGAAAGATTTAAATCCGGCATTAGGACAACATCCGGAATACCCGCATGTAAAAATTTTTAACGGTCTTGCCTCTAAAGGCCTTATATGGGGGCCATTTTATGCCCGACAGATGACCGATTATCTGATCAACAATATCCCCCTGGACGCTCAGGTCAATATCACTCGTTTCACGAAATAAAGCATACGTATTTAACTCTCATAACCGCGACGAATTGACAACAATATAATACACCCTACAATGATCATGCCGAACGGAGATCAGGTCTTTAATCTGAAGAATAATACCAAATCCATTAAATAATTGTCCTATTTGAATACCAATATTCTCGTTTAAACGTTAAGAATATCATACTGACTTTGGTAATTATTTAATGGATTTGGTATTACTTATTGGATTTGGTCTCGCTATTTGTACGATTATTTGATGTGATTGGTATCACACGCGCGGAAAAACAACGCACAAAATGTCTGCTTGAAATCAAAGAGATAGAGAATAGATACGTTCCTGAGCAATAAAAGCATGCCGGCAAATGACAATATCCCAAAAATGATGATAATAAAAGACAGACACGGACCAAAAAATTTTCTTGAAACATATCGCAACCTGATCTTTTTTACTTCAACCATATTTCATCATCCTATAGCATTCTAAGCTATTGAGAGAACAGTCTTTCTGATAAAAGACACAATATTTTTCATTAATTAATCTTTCAAGTTATGATATACTTAACATTCATGGCGTATTAACTTGGATGCGCCGGTGGATTTAATGTGATCATTGATCGCGGAACGACAAATGAGTAACTATTTATGATATTTTGCAATCAACAACGATATTTAAAGATGCGCCTGTTTTTAATTTTAATTCTGGCCGTCCTGACAGCAATACCGATACGGGCTTACGCTAAAGACAACACGAAAAATTTAGCTGATCTCATTCATGAACAAAATTTGACGAAAAAGGCCCATAACTTAACCGAACTTTTTGCTCTCATTGATCAAAATTTTAACCAATGGCGGCTACAATATGATATTGATTTAAACATCCCACGAGACTTGATCGAAGATAAAAAGATTGCTAATTTATCCGAGAAAATTTATTCTTCATTGCTGGATGGTAATATCCCGAAAGTCAAAAAATTGCTGCTCTCTTTGAGAAAGAAATATCCGGATAGCTGGGTCACGTCTTATTGGGAGACATATCTGTTCATACTGGACGGAAATTTTAAAAAAGCCAAAAAAGAATCTCAGCGACTGGCGGTACAGTATCCTGATATCGCCTTGTTTAAATTCTTACAAATTAAAATATTTTTTATACGGGGGGATTATGCGCAAGCTTTAACACTGAATCAACAAATCCTTAAAGATGACCCCCGATCACCACAATGTTTATATTACAATGCCCTGATTCAAGAATTAAATCAGGACCCGCTTCAAGCCGCACAAAATTTTAGAACATTGTCACGAATTGCACCAAACGAAATTTACACGTTTTTTGAACTTGCGAGAATTTATTCCCAACTAAATCAGCATAATAAAGCTCTTCATTTTATCGACCATTTTCTGGGCCGCCGCCCGCAAAACGGCTTTGCTCAATTCTTAAAAATACAAATATTGCTTGATATGAACCGGAGAGAGGCTGCCCAAAGGCTATATGACCAAATATCTTTATCAACGTATCATACGATCTATGGCCGTTTAATGACATTAGCTGCCGCTTTCAAGACTGAAAATTTTAATGATGTGATCAAAATCGGCTCTGAACTGGCGGCCTCGAATCCTTCCATTGAACTCTACCATCAAGCTCTCTTTCATGCGTATCTGAGCACGCAACAATTTGATCAAGCGCAACTAACAGCTGAAATTATTTTGACTCAATTCAACTCGAAGGGCAAAGAAAATTTGATTTGGGGGCACTTTTATTTTGCGAGAAAACAGTATCCAGACGCGATCACTCAATATTTAAAATTATTTAAACTTAAAATTGACGATAAGTCAGCGTTTAAAAACCTCGGAAAATCATATCACCGGCAACAACAATATCAAGACGCCCTGAATGTTTTTGAACGCGCCCGCTCTATGTTTGGTAACACATTTGATTTGATCACTCTATCAGCCGCGGATTTAGTCGAACTGGGGCGAGTTGATGAATCCATGAATCTTTATCAAAACGCCATCAAAATGAGACCTTATAACGGTACCGGATGGATCGGGCTTGGAAATAACTATTTGATTAAAAAAGAATATGTCTTAGCGATCAAGTCCTTCCAAAAAGCGATCAATGTTGATTCAAAAAATTTTGAGTCCTATTCGGGGCTAGCCCTGGTCTACTACGCGCAAAAACATTACACGATTTCTATTAAAAATGCTCAAAAGGCTATCGATCTTGATCAAACACACGGCCAGGCTTACAATACGCTGGCGTCGGCATATCGCATGACTGGCCAGAATCAATTGGCAAAAAAAACCTGCGAGAATATGATAAATGCGATGGAGCACAATACCCATAATTTGATTCAACAAGGAGAATGCTTTGCTCAGATAGATCTATATGAACCCGCCATTATGGCATTTGAGGAGGCTTTGCTGAAATCACCAAATTCTATGGACGCATTAAAAAGCATAATTAATCCGTATATTAAACTGAAAAAATTCAGTTTAGTCATTAAAAAAGCGAATAAAATACTTCAACTTCATCCGAATAACTCTTACGCCATTTTTATTCGCACAGTCGCGTTCTTAAAGTTAGACCTATTAGAACAAGCCCAAGAATCTTTTCAACCGATCATAGCTGCGAATCGGGACGACAGTAAAAAATTGTCAAAAATTTACACGGACTTTGCCTTTGCTATCATTTACCACGGTCATCAAAACGACAAGCAGCTCGCTTTAGTCGTTAATTATTTTAAAAAAGCGATTAAAGCATTACCCGACGATCCGATTGCTTATTATCAATTGGCACATTTTTACGCTTCCCGGGAAGATGGATCCACTTTTGACCGTAAAGACTTAGCCGTCGAATACTACAAAAAATCCATTGATGTCAAGGCCATCAAAGCAGCCTGTTGGGAGTTTGGAATTCTTCTTAACAGTCAGGACAATAAACATGAATCCATAAAGTATTTACAAAAGACCATTGATCTTGAGCCAAATTTTCTTGAGGCTTATTCTTTTTTAGCATCCATTTTAATTAACGTGAAAGAATACGAGGCAGCCATATCTGTTTCTAAAAAGAATTTAGAGATTGATCCGGAATCTATCATTGCCTATCGAAAAATGGCCCAGGTCTATATCGCCCGAAAAAATTACAAAGGCGCGTTAAAACAATATCTGGAAGCCCTTCAGATAAAACCCGATGATATCGAGCTATTGTATGATGTTGCTCACTTTTTCAAAGCCAGTGGAAAATTAGAAGAATCCATTAGTTACGCCAACAAGATTATCGAGATTGATCCGAATGTGGCTAAAGCATATGACATGCTGGGATTGGCCTATTCCATGGAGAATAATATGATATTAGCCGAACAGAATTTTAAAAAAGCCATCAAATTAGCGCCCAAGTCCATATCCCAGAATAATATCGGTTTCCTATATTTACAAAACAAAAATTTGAAAAAAGCCATCCATCATTTCAATATCGCCATCCTGAATGATCAAGGCCCTGATTTAGCCCGGGCATATCATAATTTAGGAATGGCACACTTCTTTAACGGCGAAGAAGAGATCGCCTTTGAAAAATTTCGCTTTGCGATTGACACATACAATGAGCATAAATTGTTTTCAGAAGCGCATCGTTTAGAACAAAATATCGAAAGCATTAAAAAAGGTCATAAGCAATAAAAAATATTTTCATATTTAGTTTGAATTCCTATTCCGCGTTTTAAAAAATTTTACAACTTAAGGGAGCACAGAATGTTGTCATATATTTATAAAAAAAGAATGATGTTAATGATCGCGTTGGTTTTTATCATATGGACAACGGGATTGCGCGCGGATACCATTTTTTTAAAGAATGGAACGACGATTGAAGGCGAAATAAAAGACTTCCATAACAAAACAGTGATTATAAAGATTAAAGATGGCTCCAGAAAACACATTGGCATTCGACAAATTAAAACAATCGAAGCGACTGACATCTCACCGGGAAAAGAAGCGATCATCGACATGATTGATGAAACATTGAGCGAATATAAAAACAAACAGCGCGTTCTCAGAAAAAAAGAACGAGCCATTGCCAGCATGACTAAAAAAAAATATATCCCTTACGAAGACCGCCTGAGAAACACAAAGGGACCAAACCGCGTTTTATTTTTTATGCGGCCTGATAATTCCGACTCCATTCATATGCGTAATTTCTTAAAAAATAGCGGGATCCCTTATATTGAATATGATATAACCTCTAACATATCGGCACAAAATAAATTTCGTTATTATAAGGGGCGCCAGGTTCCGATGGTTGTCGTAAACGGTCAGGTGATCGTTGGTTACAATCCTAGTGAAGTCGCGCGAGTATACGGCAATAAATAATCTTCTTAATTCTTCCCGCCAATGAAGATTGACTGAGACTGGACTTTTTAATATATATGAAAATAAAAACTGCAAACAATTCATTCAACAACATCCCAATAACACGTATTACCGCCATGTCTTTATCTGGAAAGCGCTTCGATATGATAACATTGAAACAACGCGTCAATTGTTTTATAGCATGAACGGTCCATGGAATCCTCGATTTGTCTATATTCGGGACTATAAAAAAATTTTTCTGGATATACCGGCCCGGACTGAAACACCGCCCGTGTCGGAAACGTTTGAATCCAATTAATCGATACCAGTAAAGGACCTGATTTATACGGTTGGGTTAGATACAATTAAGCATTTCCTTAAACAATTGTTCAACGGGAGACAGTTATGCACAACAAATTATTAATCAATGCTGTTATGACATTCTTTCTATTATCAACTTTTTGTGCGGCTGATACCCTCATCTTAAAAAGTGGCCGGCAATACGAAGGCGACATTTATGAATATATCCATCCTGAAATCAGGTTTAAAACGAATAAAGGCCGAGATTTAATTTTAAAGGTTAAAAACATTCAATCCATCACGACAGACGATCCATCCCACAAGAAACAAACAATCATTGAGGAGATCAACACCGACATCGGGATTCTGATTGAAAAAAATCAAATAAGGGCGGAAGCGACAAAATCAAAAAATAAAAAAGTCCGCAAAAAAAAGAAAGTCGAGCTCTATATGCGCTCAGACTCTGAACAATGTTATCAGATGGAAAAATTTTTCAGGAGAAACAATATTAAATATGAGGCCTATAATGTCCGGGCCGATGAAGCCGCGCGCAAACGTTATCGCAGTTACCGTCCAAGTGGTGTGCCTTTGACTCTCGTAGATGGTGAAGCGGTGTATGGCTACAACCCCAAAAAAGTTTTTTATTTGTATCATCAATAGTCAGTTATATGTGTTCATCGGCATCACTGGCCGTTGGAATGTCGATCTTTACATCTCGGTTTAATGGAGTGAATGCCTCTGAGCTCTGCTGCGAGGAGATTCACTTCTATGGTATATCATTTTATTAATAATTAATATAAGCGGATTTTTGATCATGTTGCAAACACCCATCCTTTTTCTGTCAGGCATTATCCTCGGCGTAATCGCGCATATATTATATGCTGAGCAAAAAAAAGACCCGAAGTCAAAAAAACCATCCCCCAAAGGGGCGCCGAATTCTGATATTTCAAAGCTTTATGAACTCGCGAAAGACATCAAGGATTATTTTGATGACTCCGCGCACCCGGAAGACCTTTACGGCAATGATGATTTCAACAAAGGCGTTCAACTGCTGCATTCATCATTTTTTACGAATGATATGCTTTTGCATTATTGCACAGGCGATAATGTCCTCATTGCCAGTATGGCTTTAGAGGAATTAGGGCAGCGTGAATGGAACGATACCTTGCAGTTAAAAATTATCTGAAGCTTGAAAAACAGTTATCTATGGCCGATGTACTTCAACCTTAAAATGATTAACAACAAAATAAAATCAGACCTTATCGGGCCGGTCCTGGTCCAAACACAGCATTGGTGGACAGACAACAACATGGTTTCCCATTTTATTCAAAACTTTATACATCAAAGAATAAACAATGGAGAAAATTTAACTCTCGGTGATAGTTTCAAAAACGTTTCCTATTCTAAAATTCAAAGGGCCTGTAAACTGATTAAAACTTTTGACAATAAATACGCCGAGCCATTATTAAATGAAATCCAAGAAATGGAACAATCGATGCTGGACATTTCTTTTTTAAACAGTATCGGAAGAATTTGGACAATAAAACAGGATCAGATAATCATCGAACACAGTTCTATCCACGAGAACATACAGCATATTGACGATAACCTTTTTAACACAAATCCCCGTTCTGTTTTGCTGATTGGAGAATCCGGTGCTGGTAAGACTGTTATCATTCAATCCTACGCCAGGCAACTACAGAATCGCGGATGGCACATCTTTGAGTGCCGGTCAACTGACTTAATTGCCGGTCAAAGTTATATCGGGCAATTGGAGCAACGTGTTCAAGACCTGCTAAAACATCTCCATCATAAACGCAAAATTATCTGGGTTATCCCCAATATTCAGGAATTCCAATTTATCGGACAGTCCCGATATAGCCCGATCAGCGTATTAGATATGATTTTACCTTTTATTGAGCAAGGCAAGTTGAAAGTCATTGGTGAAATCCATACAACAGCTTTTGAACAATTAATCCGGGAAAATCAACGGGTACGGACATCTTTTGAAATTATTTCTATCCCGCCATTAGATGATGATTCGAGCTTCAAACTTGCTGAAAAATGGTTAAAAAAATCAAGATCGTTGAACACGAAAATACCAAAGATGGATAATCATGTTTTACAAGAAGCATCCCATTTGACTAAACAATTTTTAACGGATACGGTCAATCCCGGCAACCTGTTGTCTTTCCTTAAAACAACTCAATCGCGACTCATCAATCAAAACGAAGAAGGCGGGCAGGTGACCGTCGATGATTTGTTTACGACCCTGGCTCATTTAACTGGTTTGCCACGTAACATTTTAGATGATAAACAGGGATTAGACTTAGATTCACTAAACGCCCTTTTTCTTAAACGTGTTCAAGGACAGCCAGAAGCCGTTGAATGTTTACTTGATCGCGTTGCTATGATTAAAACGGGGTTATCCGATCCAACACGACCTTATGGCGTCTTTTTATTTGCGGGGCCCACAGGAACAGGAAAGACGGAGATTGCCAAGACTTTAGCGGAATTCTTGTTCGGATCACAAGAGCGGATGATTCGCGTTGACATGAGTGAATTAAAGACTTCAGATGCCATCGACCGGATTACCGGGATTTCATCGTTCAGGACATCCAGGTCCTCACTGATGACTCAAATCCGTAAGCATCCATTCTCCGTTATTTTGCTTGATGAATTTGAAAAGGCCCACCCCAATATTTGGGATTTATTTTTACAGGTATTTGATGACGGTATCTTGACCGACAAACATGGCCACAGCGCTGATTTCCGTCACGCGATCATCATCATGACATCCAACATTGGCGCGCAAATTGAACTGGATCATATCGGCTTCGAACAAAGTGGCGTTAACTTTTCAATTTCTAAGGTTGAAAAATCTATACGTCAAACCTTTCGACCCGAATTTATTAACCGCATTGACCGTCTTATCATATTCCGCCCCCTTAATCGCGCAACAATGCGTACAATATTATATAAAGAACTCGATCATATCCTTGAGAGACGGGGATTGCGCAATCGACAATGGTGCGTTGAATGGGAAGACTCAGCCATTGATTTTTTGTTAAAAAAAGGTTTTACACCTGATTTAGGTGCCCGCGCGCTAAAGCGGTCCATTGAGCGTTATCTCTTAACGCCGTTAGCCTTAACAATCGTCAATCATCAATTACCGGAAGGAGACCAATTCCTTTTTGTTCGCAGTGATAATCATAAAATCCAGGTTGAATTCATTGATCCGGATATCACCGATGAACCAACTCCCGCGCAGGATACAGGGCAAAAACATCATGATCAATTATGTGTCCGTCATATCCTCGCACAACCAACCGGACAACCAACCGAGTTCGATTTACTGCGTTCTGAATATAAACGCCTGGCCGCCTTGATTAATACCAAAGAATGGGATACTGAAAAAAATCAATCCATGCTGCAATTAGCATCATCTGAATTCTGGAGTTCCCCGCAACGTACGACCGTTTTAGGACAAATCGAATACATGGACCGTATTGAAACAGCTTTAGAAACGGCCGGATCACTGCTCAAACGCCTGGCCTCCGGCTCATCAAACGATAAGACACATTATCGACAGGACATTATCAAACGCCTGGCTTTGCAGCTATATTTGTTAAATGCCGGTTATCTGGGTTATCAGAACAAAACAAACAAAGATGTCTTTGTCCTCATTGAGGCACATCCAGCACCCAATCAAAAAAGGGAGAATGCGGTGATGTTTGCTCAGGAAATATCTTTGATGTATCAAAATTGGGCTAAAAACCGCCGCATGCATCTTTTTATACTCAAAGAATTAAGTGAGCCTCATGCAGGAAAATACCAGGCGTATCTTTCCATCGCGGGTTTTGGAGTTTTATCGTTTTTAGAACATGAACACGGCATCCACATCTTTGAAGATCCAAAAACACCAAAAACTTTTCAAAAATACAATACTGCCGTAAAAATTGCCGTTCAGCCTGATAATCCTTATAAAAATGAGAAGGAACTGCGCAGCCAGGCAGAAGCATTGTTAAAACATAATAAAAAAAATCTTAAGAAAATCGTCCGCCGGTACAGACGTCAACCGGATCCCCTGGTGCGCGATAATGTCAAAGGCTGGCGAACAGGCCGGCTCGATCTTATTTTACAAGGGCATTTTGATCTGATCGACTAAAGACGGACATGGAATAAGTCAGATATTAACCTCAAACGATGGGGGCAATGTGAATAAAAAATAATTAAACCGGATCAACATACGCAACAGGTTTTAGATGATCGGAAACATTTATTCAAAATAAATTTCCTTAACTTTAATTCAAAGTTCTAACTTAAGATAATCATAAATTTTTATTAATAATAACCGACTAAACATAAAATCAACTTAAATCCGCTTATGAAAAGATATATATTTTTTATCGTTCTGTTTATTCTCGCACTCAGTTTAACCGTGATTTGGTTCAATAAAAACCTTATCATTAAAAAAGGCTTAATTTATTATTTTCAAAAGCGCCTTGGTATCTCCACGCACATCGAATCTGTCACGGCCGGGTTTAACACTATTTCCATTCATGGCTTTCGAACCCATGAACCTTTTGCAGCATTAAATTTAGCGGTCTGTGAAGTTTCTTTTGGATTAACAGATCACAACACGTTTCAAATCGCAGGCATAGACCTATTAAATGGAACACTGTCCATCAACGACTACGCGAAACTTGTTTCAAAGATATCTGATATTAAATCTTTATATAAAAAATCCAGGGAGAATGATATCCGCGCAGAGGCATCACCGCTACCCATTACAACAAAGAACATCCGTATCGATTTTCTTGATAAAAAATATCCCCTGATTCATGGCGTTATCTCCGGATCGGGTCTTTTAAATAGAAATCGACTACCCCGACTTAAATCGATCGTTATTGACGAACTTTCTATCCGGAAAAATGATATCCTACTAAACGGATCGGTCTCAGCCCCTGACCTAAGTTCCATTCATTTGAATATCGAAACGTTGCTCTGGCAAAAAAACGAGATAAACGACATCATTTTCGATATGTCTTTCGACTGGCCCCGGAAAAGAATCCTCATTCAGGGCATTCATAATGAATTTATCCATCCTCTATCAAAAATTTCAGCGGTTATTGACCTCAATCCATTTCCTCCAAAAAATATCAAATTTAACATTCAACAACTTTCCTTAGCGACAACCCTCAATTTTTTTAACCTTGATAAAGACCGGGCTGAACTGAGCGGCATGTTTGATGGGGATATTAAGATTGACTTAACCGGACCCTCAATCGCTAACATTGAATTGTCCTTGAGTAATACAGAAGGAGGAACGATCATAATCAAAAATGAATCTTCAATCGCCTTTTTACAAAAATACCTGGATCAGGAATCATACGATATTCTTATTGATTCTTTGAGAAATTATTCCTATGCTATAGGTAATATCCATTTACGACGTGCAGGGTCCAGTCTGATCCTGGATATGATTTTTGAATCAAAAAAATTTGGCAAACGTGATCTGACAATCGATTTTCACAATATCCTAGGAGGTCATCAATGAGAAAATGTTTCATCATCGCTACAACTATCTTTTTAAGCCTGGGCTGCGCCCGCGTGAATTTAGCCACAAAAGACCCGATTAAAATGGACATCAGTCTACGCGTTGATGTCTATCAGCATGTCGTTGAAGAAGTCAAATCCATCGAAGAACAGATTTATGGAGAGGATAGCGGCGCGTTTCTTTGGAACATTCTCGAAGTCAAAAGAGCTTATGCCGCAGACACCCTCCAGGAAGCCATTCAACGCCGTAAATCACGCGCAGATATATTTGCTCGATATGCCGCGAAAGGTTACATTGGAGAAAACCGGAAAGGATATCTTGAGCTTTTAGCGAAACAGACACCCGCAAATTTACACTCTGAAATAAAAGTTATTGTCACATCGGAGAACCTTGACAGGGAGGATGTCTATAAACATGTCGCTCAAAAAGATAAAATTGAACTGCCGATTGCCGAAGAAATCTTTTTTAAAGATCATTTCAAACGTGCCCCAAAGGGATATTGGTTTGAAGTCTATAATGAACAAACAGGGGAATATATATGGCAGAAAAAATAAATTCATATATGACATTGTAAACTGTTCTGATGGCTGTTTGTCCCTGTTCTGTGCAGACATTTTCTTTTCCGGCACACGGATAAATAAAATGATTAAACTTTGATCCAGGTCCAATTAAACCGGCCGCGAGCGTCTTAAAAATCTTTGTTGGAAGTATCACCCCGGATTTCCTTTTGCCGGCGATAAATGGCGCTGATATGACATTAACCCATTATTGTCAAAAAAAAATATATTGTCTTAACGTTTATCTGCTCTGCCCGGACGCCAATTTGTTCCCGGCAATGGCCCGATGGTTATTCCGCAAAATTTTCATTTGAAAAATTCGACACAGTTGTCCCGGGTTCGGCACGAACAACATCCCGACATTTCTTTCATAGATGAATACCTTCGGAGGAATGTGCTTCCCTGTATTATCAGATCATCCCGACTCCATTAATTTTGATATTTATTTAACCCGCAATAAGATTCATTCCTTGACGTGTTCTTAAAATAGATTAAAATATTACATTCATCCGATTATTTCATAATACTAACAATTTCAAATGACACAAATCATGAACGCGATAACGATTAAAGGCTTATCAAAGACATATAAAAACGGAACGCAAGCGCTTAAGAACATTGATTTAGAAATCCGGGAAGGTGATTTCTTTGCCCTGTTAGGAGCAAACGGGGCGGGAAAAACGACGATAATCAATATCCTGACCGGACTTGTTATCAAGTCATCAGGAAACATTAAAATATTTGATATGGACATTGACCACAACCATCAAGCAGCCAAGAGGTTGATGGGAGTTGTTCCGCAGGAATTCAACGTTAATGTGTTTGAACGCGTGCATGATATTGTTGTGAATCAGGCGGGCTATTATGGCCTTAACCGTAAACAAGCTCTGGATCGCGCCGAAGAATTGCTCAACGCGATGGACTTATGGGAAAAACGCAATCAGGTAGCCAGAGAATTGTCTGGAGGAATGAAACGGCGCTTAATGATCACCCGCGCCCTCATGCATCAACCCAAACTATTGATTCTTGATGAACCCACCGCTAGCGTGGATGTGGAGTTGCGACATGGGATGTGGAAATATTTGCATCGGTTGAACGACTCAGGGTCAACGATCTTACTAACAACACATTATCTTGAAGAAGTCGAACAAATGTGCCGCACAGCAGCCATAATCAAGGAAGGCCAGATTATTAAAAATGAACCCGTTAAGACACTAATCCAGCTCTTGCATTTAGAAGAATACATCATCACGGTGAAAAAAATCCAAAATATTAAAAAATTAAGCCAGTATCAAATCATGGTGATCGACGATCATACCTTCGAACTTGAAATTGACCGAGAACATCAATTAAACAATTTTTTGGCTGACCTGCCTAAAACAGGGATGAAAACAACAGATATTCGGACTAAAGGGTTCCGACTAGAAAAACTTTTTATCAATATGCTAAAAGACTAGAGCCATAATGAAGTCTAAAAATTTTATCGCTTACCTAACTCTGTCGCGCAAAGAAATTAATCGAATTCTACGCATCTGGCCGCAAACATTGGTCCCGTCGATGATCACGCAATCTTTGTACTTTATCATTTTTGGTAACTTTATCGGTTCACGTTTAGGCGATATTGCCGGTGTGAGTTATGTCGCATTCATTGTGCCCGGTTTAGTTATGATGTCAATTATTAATAATTCATATACGAATGTTTCCGGGTCATTTTTTAGTTCCAAATTTATGGGCAGTATTGAAGAATTATTAGTTTCACCGGCTCCGAATTGGGTCATTATCGCGGGATACGCGACCGCTGGAATATTTCGAGGCATTTTAGTCGGATTACTTGTCTTTTTCATTTCATGTTTATTTACCCGACCTCAAATACACAATATTATTATCGTTGCAATCTTTGTTATTTTAACATCTGCGGTCTTTTCTTTAGCCGGGTTTTTAAACGGAATACTGGCAAAAAAATTTGATGATATATCGATTTTCCCCACTTTTATTTTAACCCCTTTAACTTATCTCGGAGGCGTCTTTTATTCCGTTAAAAGTCTTCCTGCCTTCTGGCAGAGTGTTTCAAATTTTAATCCGATTTTATACATGATCAACGGGTTCCGTTTTGGCCTGTATGGATATTCAGATGTCAATATCATGATGAGCTTGATGATCATCATTTTCTTTATCATTTTTCAGATTTCCCTGATTGTCTATATTCTTCAAAAAGGTTACGGGCTAAAGAGTTAGCCTTCAGGCTGTCATTGAAAAACATTAGGTTCATCTGTTATACTCAAATCAAAATAAGTGGTTCATGCATGCTGATGAAAAGTTCAAAAACATCTATGAAATTTTTCCTATCATTAATTCAGCCTCAAGACATGCCTGTTCCTCGAACAAACCCGTTAAAACTAATGATCAAGTCTCAACAAATGATGCTCAAAAAAACACATATCGTCACACTGATTGGTTCTTTTGCTATCCTGATGACTTTAACGAATGCGCAATGGGTTCAGGCTCAAAGTCAATCTGAAATTGTAAACGAGATTGAGGCAAGAGTCCAAAAATTTCAAAGTAGGTATGGAATCCCTTTGGTCTATAAACATCTGGTTAAACCGTCGGGTGACTTGCATTTTGTCATGCTCACAGAAGCTAATTATGTCGAACTCAATACATATTTAAAGCTCTTCGAACAAGAAATAAACAAATATCCACCGAGCTTTTTCAAGTCTCGGAATATTCGTGGAATTGCGCTTGTTAAAAGATTATTTATTCAAAATAAGCCCGCTGAAGGCCTCTATTTTTATAATCACCGAGTGATGTTCTTTGATATATTACGAAACAACCACAAACGCATTGCCCAACGACACAGTATTCATCATGAATTGTTTCATATGATGTCCAAACAAACACCGCAGTACGCGCCTTTGAATGAAGACGTATGGGCTTCATGGAACCAACATTCTTTTCAGTATACGACCAACCCTCGTTTGTCCAAGAAAATAAATCCCTATAACCAGTACGCGCCGCATGAGCCTGGTTTTGTTTCATACTATGCCATGACGTCGGTTGAAGAAGATAAAGCGGAAGTCTTTGCTTGTTTGATGCAATATAAACACAAAAAATTAATTCATGAGTGGATAACAAAAGACCGTATTATGTCCAAGAAAGTTGCAGCCATAAAGGGCTTTGCCTTTTATTTTTGTTCGGACATGGATACAGACTTTTGGAACGGCATTAAAAATTAGCGTATTAACATTGGCAGGAAGGGTTTTCGGAAATCATTTTGAACGTGGCCGCATAAAAATGTAATCTTTCAAGTAGAAGGCAAGTTGGGGTGAACGCATGATAAAACGAATGACATGCGGTATTGTTTGATAAAAATTTCTTAGACGCATCTTTGTCATCTCTTTGAAGAGTTTGTGAACCCCATCTTCTAACTCTTGTGCAGTCATATTTTTCGGTTGGAAAACCGTCCTCAGGCTGTCGTATCGCGACCAGTCTTTGGTCAGTATACGGCCCTGCTGTTCCAGTTCCTGGTAAAAATCCGTTCCGGGAAAAGGTGTCAATACGGAAAAAACACCCGCATCCATATTAATTTCCTTCATGACATCGATACTGTATTTAAAAACATCCTTATGATCATTATCAAAACCTAAAACAAGGAGAACAACGACACCGATACCGCGTTTATGAAAGTTATGAACAACTTGACGTAATTTCTCAATCTCTAATGATTTTTTTGACACGGATTGATAAGACTTTTTTATGACAGTATCAATACCCAAAGAAACTCCAAACATTCCCGATTCCCTTAAGGCGTCCAGCATCTCAAGGTCTTCCCCGATAGATACCGGTGCTTGTGACCACCAAAACTTTTTTAACGGTGCCAAGTGGCTGGCCACTTTCATAACATACGCGCGGTCAATATACATATTATCATCGACAACAAAAAGATATTTCTTTGATATTTTTGCCACTTCCTCGGCTACCAACTTCGGATCACGCATGCGATATTTTTTCCAGGGCACTTTCTGCAAGTAACAATATCGACAAGAATGGATACACCCGCGTGTTATCTGTAGCGGAGCCGCACGATATTTCTGGTAAAAAAGATCGCGGCGGGGGATAGGTACGGTATCCATATCAACAGGCTCTGGATCATAATAAGTGCTCTTAAGTTTTGGAAAGTCTGAAAGTAAAGCCGGCCAAACCCGTTCTGCTTCCCCGATCACAAGACTGTCAGCATGTTGCAGGGCTTCTGATTGCAGGAGGCTGATATGCACTCCGCCCAAGACTACCTTAACCCTCATCGTACGGAAACGACCGGCTATCTGATAAGATTCAACAGCTGTCATAGTCGCGACACTAATGGCAACCAAATCCCATTGTTCAGAAAATGGAATATCTTCAACATCTTCATCTGCTATTTTCACGTCATGAGAGCCTGAGAGGGCGGCTAATATGCCGAAATTTAAAGGGGGAACTTTGGTAAACACGCAATCAGCGTAGATACTGTTGCGGAACCAAGACGGTTTTATGAATAGTATTCGCATCGCACCCATGACTAAAGCAATTAAACGATTAATTATGATATATCAACAAGGGATATAATTATACCAAATCCATTAAATAATTACCAAAGTCATTATGATATTCTCGACGTTTAAACGAGAATATTGGCATTCAAATAGGACAATTATTTAATGGATTCGGTATTATTGTACATTATAACATCGTTCCATATTTTCGATAAATTTTAGCATCTTTACTTTTTAACCGTCTACAATCCATAAAAACGCTGAAACCATGTTTTCTTCATTAATGCGACAAATAGAGGATAGGTTAACGGACGAAACAAGGGCAAATAATTAGAAATCGCCCAAAAAAAATCTTGTCTTTTTTTATACTTCAAAGCTTGCTGAAGGCCGTGAAGATCATAATTCTTATCGATGATTTTTTTCGCAATCTCAGTACCACTGATGATGGCAAAAGAAATGCCCTCTCCCGTCAATTTAGAAACGAGACCCGCGGCTTCCCCCACAAGAAAAATATCACCAAACAGGTTACCCTGATAATAACAATTCATAAACCCCCGCATAAATTGACCGTTTATTATTTCATAATTCTTATCATGAATATATTCCTTAAGGATGACTTCGGCTCGGGACGCATTCAGTTGTTCAGGACTGAAGAGGACTCCTACATTTGTATGTGTTTGATGGGGAAATTCCCATAAATAACCTGAGTAAAGCTTTTTATAATCAAGATGCCAGATGAGCCGAGAAGATGCATTCCTGACCATGGCATATATGCCCATGCGGCCTTGTGTTTTAAGGCCAAGATGTTTTCGAACAATCGAGCCTGCTCCATCCGCACCGATCAAATATTGATACGAAAATTTATTGTTTTGGGTCAGAACACAATTTCCTTCTACTTTTAGAACAGTTGAATTAAACAGGACCTGAACATTAGGGGCAGATTGAATCCGATGGTATTGAATGCTTGATAATTCCGGGCGGTCGATCGTTTTGATTGAATGAGCTAATTTAATATCATGATATTTGTGATTTAAAAAGTAATAATTATGCTTAAAAATGCATATTTTATCTTGTGGCAAATTAAGGCTATCCGCTAAATATGTTAATCCCCCGGCGCAAACTTTTTGCCCGAAAGATTGATGTTTTTCAATAATCAGGCAGGAGAGAGAGGATGACCTTAATTGATCCGCGCATGCCAGTCCTGCCGGCCCACCCCCCACGATAATAACATCATAATGATTTGATTGTAATTTCGGCATATTTCGTTTAAATCCGATTCAAAAAAAACCTAATAACGTTTCCAGAAGGCCATAAACGTGTTTTCAAGTTCTTCGTTTGTCATGTCTAGTGTTTGGGTTAATAAACTCAAATCGCCAGATAAGAAGCTTCGCAACGGTTGATCTTGTATTTTTTGTAAATAGTCCAAAAATGACGCGCGATGTTTTTTCATCATAAAATATACGAATGCCCAAGATTGATCGTAATAAAGGCGCGTGAACTCCTTATCTTTGAAATTTAAAGAACCATTCTCCGTCAATAACTTCTCTAAGGGTAATAATGTCCCATCTTGTAGATGCTGCGATATCGATTGCTGTCGGAGGCGGTTTATCCCTCCAGTTTGAGCCGGTTCATAATATGTCGCCAAACCTTCCACTAGCCAGAAGCGGTCCAACATAAAGCCTCGATGTAGTTCCTGGGCGTAAAACCATTGATGAGTTGCTTCATGCCGGATGGTGTTCTGAGGGATCAAAGTATGCGGCGCGACTTTCGGTTTATGACAAATAAATAACGTTTTAAGATCATCATGATAAAAACCGACAGTATTGACTAAATAGGGGGCCATTTTCTCTGTTAAGGTGTTATAATCGTCTAACGTTTCGAGGATAACAACATTGAAAACAGAATCCTTATCTCGAAAAATGCCCGGAAACTCCCGTTCAAGAACAGCAAAATGTTTTTGAATCAAATGGATCGTATTTTTGACATTGTATATGGACGTGTTCGTAAATACGGTCATGCCAAACTGACGATGAATATGAAAATCAGGTAATAATTTTCTTAAGGAAATTTCAAAGGCATTGATGTCATGACCAGAACCAGCACTGCCCCCTAATTCGGCACGGATTTCTTTCGCGGTATGACGATAGATAATCAGATAGGTCAGGTCCTTAAATGGTGACCGGATCGAAAAAACAAAAAAATAGAAGCACAATAAACTTAAAATAAATGCTAAAATTTGTATACGATTTTTTTTTTTCATATGGTTGTTTGATTGAACGATTGTTTAGTTTCTTATTGTTGTTAAAAAAATCCTCAAAAACAAGAAAAAAAATTAAAATATGATATTGTAAGATGTATGCGTTCCGATAATTCTAACATAACTTTTTTAAATTTTTTTTTGTTTAACTCTTAAGAATCATTTATCATAACCACTCCGTTTCAATATGCTAAAGCTTTCGCGCACAAAAATTAATCCTATCCTCGAAAAAATTCTCTTTTTTATTGTATTGATAATATTTATTAAAGCCAGTGTCAACTTCTTTGCTGTGGCTTTACCGGATATCCAATCCTTTATCCGCTTAAAAGGAAATTACCAGGAGCTGAAGAACCAGCAAGGTATTTATAAAATCGCGTCACAATTGCGGGAAATACTTTCACCCGGATCAAAAGTTTATATGTCAGATAAATATTCCGGGTCGATCGAATGGATTGCTGTTCGCTATACACTTTATCCCTCAATTCTAGAGCGCAATGGAGATTATTTCTTAGATATTGATCATAGCCGGAGGTCTAAGTTTCTAAATCAAGACCAAAGAAAACTAGCCTTTGATGTCTATGTTTATGCGAAACCCGGTTTTTCATTCCTCAAGGATCAAGCACCAAAACAAGCCTCATATCTAATGGCTTTTATCGTCTGGACAGGTTTCATCCTGTTACAAATGCTTTTAGGCTTCAGCATAATCAGATGGTTTGAATTAAATTTAAACCGAATGGGGCGGATATGGCAACTGCTAATGTATTATTTAACAGGATTTTTTGCATTGACATCCACTGTTTGGATTTGGTTAGTGCTTGGCGGATCTTTTCATCTTATGATATTTTTGTTTTTACTTTTTTCGATCATCCTGATGGCTTTATTCTCACACCTCAAAAAACCGAATCCATATGACTCAAACAGCCGGTCTCAAGACCCGCATTCGGCATCTGTAGCTATTCAGGCTATAGGATGCATTATCATTGCCTTTATCGCTCTGTGGATTATCAGTCGACCGGCTATGGACTGGGATACCTTGACCAATTGGCTCATCAAATCAAAGGTACTCGCAAACGAACCAACTTTGAACTTAAATTTCACAAAAATCAATCATAATTATTATCCGCTCTTGTGGCCGTTAAATATTGCTATACCTTTATTTATTAATGGCGGCAATATTGATTTTATGGCTAAATGGACGGCCGCCTTTTTTTACATAACTTTTATGTCTCAAGTGTATTTCTCTCTAAAATTTCTCAACTTAAAAAAGAACTTCATCTGGATTGTCCTTATAGCCTTTTCCATTATACTGGTTCGGGAAAATCCTTTTAATTCAGCCCTGCCTGAGAGCGCGTTTTTAACTTTTATGTCCGGGTTGATTTTATTGATCTTCCTATGGGCCCGGTATCCACACGAAAAACAATACATGGTGCTGGCGGTTATTTTTTCTTTAACGCTTAATCTACTTAAAATCGAAGGTGTTTTCGTTTCTTTCTTTATTGTTTTGTCATTATTCGCGGTTTATTTCAAGCAATTTTCAAAGAGAGACCTTATCTGCTTTGGTTCATTGATGCTTATTGCCGCATTATTTCCCTTCTTATGGTTGTTCTGGTCGAAACAACTGGGTTTTTGGGGGCATATTCTCCATTACCAGGAACCTTTATCGACATCTAAAATCATCCTTATCGCACGCTTGCATCTCGCATATTTCCTGCAGAAGGGCGAAGGACTTATTTTTGTCTTTATCTTTTCCCATTTAGCCATCATCCGCAACCAACGCCCGTGGTCACACGCTGAAAAATTCTTATTATATATTATTTCTTTTTTAATGCTTTTCAAATGGGCCGCTGTCATCGGATGGAATGAGCAAATGCTGACAGCAAAAACCGTCTTTCCTGATGGGCAATGGAGGCTCTTTTTGCATGTTAGCCCCGCTTTACTATTGCTCTGGTCCAGCAGGGCTTTTAACCGGACCCATACAGACAGCAACACATATTCACATCCGTAAGATCTAAGCAACCCTTCTTACACAATAGACTATACAAATGTTTGAAGAAAAATGTGAATGTGATTTTGCGATTCTCGAAACCGATGCCAAGATTGAAAGAACCAGACGCGACGCTGAAGCAGCCAGGTTTAAAAAAGCAGCAGGCATATTAATAGCTTAAGGCAAAAAACAAAGTTACTGATTAGAAGCGGAAGGCCGCCGCGCTTTATCGACGGCTGATAATGCCTTAGACAAAAATTGTATTCTTAAAAAAAGTTTACCAGCAATCACGCGTGAATGGTTTAATACAATAAATAATTTTTCTGATTGATCTTCGCTACTTACGTAAAAGCGTTCGAAGAAAATGATGAAAATTTCTGGCAATTATTTAATGGAATTGCTATTACATGCTAAAATAATTGACCTCTTCTTTAGCATTTCCTGCAAATGATTTAGAAGCGGAATATTGGCAGAGAATTTATCAAAAAACAAAAAAAATGGATCGTTTCAGAAACAGCTAAGATTTATGAGCAGGCCAAACGCACATTAGTTGTGGAAAGCCATTTAAGAATTATGCTGAAAAGAATTCATCTTTCTTTATCGGCAACCCGAAATCATGTGAACCAGAATTGAACAGGAGGAAGACCCGAATGAGCACTGATAATATTTAGGGGGCACTGAAAAAGTCGATTAAAGGGTAGTTTCTCGACGAGAAGCATGCTA
>JAIORP010000156.1 GCA_021108075.1 Candidatus Omnitrophota bacterium
CCGGAATGAGTGGTCGATGTGGGCCGGAATGGGTGGTCGATGTGGGCCGGAATACGCACTCTGACCCAGATCTGCCAGATTTCTGCCAAGAATGGCACCACAAAGTACCAAAATAGACCAATTTAGGAAGCAATGAAAAGCTTAATTTCAGTACCGATTGCAGAGTAAAAGGAGAAGGTTATCGTCGACAAAAAACCCGAGCTCGTCGTTAAACGAACTCGGGTTAAATGGCGGGGTTGACGAGATTTGAACTCGCGACCTCCTGCGTGATAGGCAGGTGATCTATATAATTCTTATAAAATAGGTAGATTCCAGTTTCTAGTGTTGCCTCTACTTGCAAGTTGTATCATTTTTTGGGGATACGCCTGAAGGTTGGCACCCATTTTAGAAAATCATTAAAGTATGACAAAATGTCATCTGGTATTCGAATAGGTCTTCTTCCCGTAACCACTCAACGATGGGGTCTTGTGGAGCGCCCAACGCGACACCAACCACGCCAAATAGCGATAGTGTTCGACGCGCGATTTCGTTGGATCCTCTTACTTAATCTGATTGTCTATCCTCCATTATAATCTCTCTCGTATGACACCTAACGGTGGAACTAAGCTGCCGTAGCGTGGCGCGAGCTTTGCCATTGCAGCAAAGAACGTGACACGCGTGTGCGGTCGGCTTTAGTGTCTTGTTACACTTTCCTTTATTCATCCAGTTCTCGATGAGAAGTTGATTCCTCATCTATCCAGTCTTCCTCCTCCCATGTCATACCGTGGCGCCCGGGAACTTTCCTTGTAGGTCCTGCGCTATAGCTCGAACAGGACTTGGGACCATAACACCAGGTTTCAAATCTGAATTTTAGTCTTGAGGGATTCCATTGATCTATCATTATTTCTACCGGCATTTTACACCCCCAAATACAGCTTTGGCACTTTTGCTCATATGTCCTGGCTGCCATCCTTCGGTGTCCCCGCTGTCGGTATGTTTCAAGAGTGGGGGTAAGACTAGTCCAGGGTGGAGGCTTTTGATTTGCACCTGAACCTCGATCAAGGATCCTGAGCTTACTTGCCTTATAATATTCTGCAAGCTCCAACCTTTGATCCGAAACCGGTTCTGCCATTCCCTCTACCTTGTCACCGACTTGAAAACCATGCTTATCTTGAGCGGCCTTCCCAATAGCTACCTTGAAATCCTGGCTAACCTCATCAACTCTGCCTTGGAGAATAAGTACGTAACCTAGATATGAATGCGACCGCGTATCAAAGGAGCGCATTAACCGGATCCTAGGTTGCACCCCCACTATTGTACCTTGCCAAGCGATTTTCAAACTAGATCCTTTTTAGAAGTGTAACGCCGGCGCATCACCGGCTCCGCAAAGCGGTGTCCATGTGAATGCGCTTGTTATATGCTTACTCTTTGTCCTTAGATTGCTCAATTTGTTGCTCTAGCTTATCAACACATGAATTAAGGAATGCACGCAAGCATGTAGGTGAACAAAAATAAATACTATATTGGCCACCAACAACATCATTTGCAACCATAATATGGCCTTCTGTATCTGGATGAATACCCAAACCACCCTCATCCTTATGTGCTCCGTGCCAAAACACATCGAGAAATCCCGACATTCTATCCGAAGATCCTGAACTCTCTTTATCATTTTCATCTGTGAGCAAAGCACCGCCCATAATTCCAGCAAAAGAATGGGGCTCAAAAACTTTATTTTCTTTGCACCAAGGGCAGATAGCTTTGTCAGGAAAATTTGATTGCTCTCCCTCCACCAAAAGAACTTTTATATATTTTATTTTTTGCATATAACAATTAATGTACGGTTTTCCGTTTAAGCGTTCAGGACGAACAAAGAATCCATCCTACTGTGTTATTTTATATCAAAATAGTGCTAATTTCGTCATAAGGATAGATCCAGTAAGTCGCTTTTTGTCTGTAATATCAATTATCAAATATTGCGTATATCATGGGATATAGTCATCCGATATTATCCTCCCCCAAGAATATATACAAACATTCTAATCACCATCCAGTTCCTTGTCAATGACCTGAGGCCACCTTAAAAGGCTCTAAAAAGACAGTTAGCCGCATAAAAAAAATTATTAGTATCTTAGGGATACTTTTCGTGGCGTATTCGTGGCGGTAAAGCAGCAAAAATAAAGTTATTTTAGACAAATGCGTATAAAAGCCCACAAAAAGGAAAACCCCATTTCTCGTCGAGAAACGGGGTTTCAAATGGTTGCGGGGACCGGATTTGAACCGATGACCTTCAGGTTATGAGCCTGACGAGCTACCAGACTGCTCCACCCCGCGAGTTCCGTTTGATTGGAATCGCCAGGCAGGATGTCGTTCACTCCCCCGCGAAATCTATTTTATCAGTACCTGATCTATGCCGCAGCGGCAGTCCAACAAGGTTCGTTCAAGGACAAATCTCATTGCAACATCATCAGATACGGTCTTTATTGTTCCTATTGCTCCTGGGCCATCCGGGCGTTCAAGGATTCAATCCGGTAAATGATCTCGCCTTCTTTCACCAGACCCATTTTCTCCCGCGCGATTTTTTCCAAATACTCCGGATCATCGTTCAGCAGCCGCCGTTCTTCAGCAAGCTCCCGGTTCATATCGTGCAGTTGAACAATTTCCCGCTCATAGTTCGAATTCTTCTGCCGCAAATCCTGAATTCTGGTATAGGACGGGATAAAAACAATAAAAACTATAATAACAAAGATCAAAAAAATTAAAAATCGTTTGCCGTTGCCCATAAAACCTTGAGAATTATTTGGTTAATGATGACATATTGTAACACCAAAAAGGTTATTTACCAAATCTTTCCCCACAGCGAACCGGCGTAAACGGCCTTGTCGCCTAATTCTTCTTCAATGCGCAACAACTCATTGTACTTCGCCAGGCGGTCCGTGCGTGATAATGACCCGGTCTTAATCTGCCCCACTCCTGTGGCCACGGCCAAATGCGCGATCGTTACGTCTTCGGTCTCACCTGAACGGTGTGAAATAATCGAGGTGTACTTATTTTGCTTGGCTAAATTGATCGTGTCCAAGGTTTCCGACAGGCTGCCGATTTGGTTCACTTTGATCAAGATCGAGTTAGCGGCCTTCTGGTCAATGCCCTGCTGCAATCGCTTGACATTGGTCACGAACAAGTCATCTCCGACGAGCTGAACACCTTCACCGATCTTTTCGGTCATCTCAATCCAGCCGGCCCAATCGTTTTCATCCAAACCGTCTTCAATCGAAATGAGCGGACATTCCTTGAGCATTTTGGCATAAACATCAATCAATTCCGACGCCGCGATATCTTCCCCATTGTAATTGTATTTTCCGTCCTGACAGAATTCGGATGAAGCCGCGTCCAGAGCGATGAACACGTCCTTATCGGCTTTATACCCGGCTTTCTCAATCGCCTCGAGGATGAGTGTGATCGCTTCCTCATTGCTTTTCAAACTGGGAGCAAAACCGCCTTCGTCACCGATCGACGTGGAATACCCCTTGCTCTTTAAAATCGCCTTGAGGTTATGAAACACTTCACAGGCCATGCGCATGCATTCAGAAAATGTCGGCGCGCCTAACGGGGCAATCATAAATTCCTGAATATCCAGATTATTATCCGCGTGCACACCACCGTTTAAAATATTCATCAAAGGAACCGGCAAAATTTTCGCGTCATCTCCGCCGAGATACTTGTATAAAGGGACCTGCTCTTCTTTGGCCGCCGCTTTAGCCACTGCCATCGAAGCCCCTAAAATCGCATTGGCCCCCAGCTTTCCTTTATTATCCGTTCCGTCTAAATCATTGAGCACCCTGTCAATCGCCTTGAAATCCGGTTCTTGTCCCAGCATCTTTTCCGCGATAAACGTATTCACATTACTAACCGCCCTGGTTACACCCTTGCCCATGTATTGAGCCTGATCACCGTCACGCAACTCAATGGCTTCGTGCTCACCCGTGGAAGCCCCTGATGGAACGGCAGCGCGGCCCAGCACGCCCGATTCAAGCGTGACATCAACCTCAACCGTCGGATTACCCCGGGAATCGATAATTTGACGACCTTTAACTTTGGCTATTTTTGACATAATGCGATCCTTTGTGTATATAAAATTTATAAACAAAATAAAAAAACTCAGCACTGTTAAACGAGCCACAAATTAACATATTTTGAAATCAAAGTCAAGGGTTATTCTCAATCAAATGAATACAGATAATAATACCAATCCCATTAAATAATGACCAAACCCAGTTTTGCTTTTCTCGACGATTTAACGAGAATATCAGAATTAAGATAGAACAATTTATTAATGGATTTGGTATAAAACTATGAAGATAGTTATATATTTTTATATATATTTCGTGTTTTTGAACCCATTGTGATATACTTTATAAAGTTCTGCGCCTATCGTGAAAAAAAAGACGCGTTCTCCCGCGCCAAGGATTCAAAAAAATCTGTACGGGGCCCTGACAAAGCAGGACATCCGCCGCGGCGCGGATAAAAACAAATATTTGATAACAGGTCTAAATGCAAAAAGAGGTTTTATATGAATCCATTAAAAATTCAAGTTTTCTTTAAATACAATTGGTGGAAAATCCTGCTGATACTCTTGCTGCTCTGCATCTTTCTGGCGATGTCCATCATGTTTTATTTCGGCTTTCAAAATTTCACGCAACTCGAATCCTTCAGCCGCCGTCAGCTCTTAGCCATGATGGGCATGTACATGATCATCGGGATCATCCAGGCCTTTGTTTTTGTCACCCTGATGCAGTTCGGGCATTATTTCATCATGTCCGGCGGGTTTTTGAACCGTTTGGGCAAAGAAAAAGTCGGCATTGCCAAGGCGAATGTCAAATGGGATGATGTCATCGGCATGGAATCAGCAAAAAAAGAGGCCTGGGAAATTGTCAAAATCCTCAAAGACCGCCACCTCGTGAAAAAAATCGGGGGGAAAATTATCAAAGGGACATTAATGATCGGGCCGCCGGGCTGCGGTAAGACGTATTTAGCCAAGGCGATCGCCAACGCCTGCGGGCTTCCGCTCTTGTCCGCGGTCGGCAGTGAGTTTGTCGGCATGTTCGTCGGTCAGGGCGCCGCCCAAATGCGTTCATTATTTAAACAGGCCCGTTACCAGGCGGAATTACACGGCGGATGCATTATTTTTATCGACGAAATTGATTCTTTTGCCCGTCCAAGAATGGCGGACACCGGTTTTGGCGGCGGGATCAGCCATAACGCGACCATCAACCAGTTCCTAACCGAGATGGACGGACTGCGCCAGAAAGAAAATAATATCGCGATCATTGCGGCGACAAACGTGGGCGAACATCAGCTCGACTCCGCCCTCATCCGGGCCGGACGGTTTGACCGTAAAGTCCATGTGCACCAGCCGAATTTGAAAGAACGCCGCGACCTGTTTGATTTTTATCTCGATAAAGTCAATTGCGACAAATCCATCAATGCCAGTGTCATGGCCCGGCGCACATTGGGCTTCAGCGCGGCTGACATTGACGCTTTGGTGCGCGAGGCGAGCATCATCGCCTTACGCGACGGCAACCGCGATCTGATCATACAAAAAGACCTTTCAGAGGCCTTTGAACGGATCGCCTATGGCATGAAATCCAATATCATCATGACAGACGAAGATAAGTTATGGACAGCCTATCATGAAACCGGTCACGCAGTCATCGCCTACTTGTTCCACCCCAAAGACGATGTCATCAAGGCCTCCATCATTCCCCGCAAAGGCTTCCTGGGATTTGTTTCGCACCGATCCGAAGAAGAATCCTACAGCACAAACAGGGATGAACTGCTCGCCGACATCAAAATTTCGGTAGCCAGTTATGTTGCGGAAAGAATAAAATTCGGCACCACCACGACCGGTGTGGGCGGCGGGCCCGGCAGCGATTTCTATAACGCCATGTCCAAGGCCCGGCGGATGGCCTGGAGCTATGGCATGGGCAAATCCGGCCTGATCGGGGATTTCCATACTTACAATGATTTTTATCGCTTCAACACGTCACAAAAGACCATGGAAAAACTCGAAGAGGACGTGCAGGATATCATGCAGACCTGCATCAAGGCGGTCGAAGAACAATTAACCCGGCACCGTGAATTGTTTGAACATTTCGCGCAGGAATTATTGACCACGGAAGATCTCGAGTACGACCAGATCCAACTGATCTTCAGCAAATTTAATGTAAAACCATTGTCCGGCCGTGTACCGTTTAAGATATAAGAATAAATGATATAAACATTCTTATTTTTTGGCAACTTAAAGCTTATGGCTCGATAACTTTATTATTCAACATGCATTTATTTCGTCAACAATTTATCCTTTCCATCATTTGCTGCGCTGTAATAACCCTGTGCGGGTGTGATCTGGCCGCTCTCAGAGGAAAAGCAACACCGGGGATCACATTAGATGAGGCGAATAAAAAATTTATCCGCCTCTGCGAGCAGACACTGGAAATGACACCGGTCCTGCGCAAAGAACAAAACACCTTATGGATTTATTTTCCGATGGAAGGCCCTATTCTGGACATTATCCCCTCGCCATTGGGCCCCAGCAAATCCAATCAACCGACGAGAAAAGCCGCCATCAAATACCTGGACGTGGTTTATGACCAGCGCGCCTTTGTCATCGAGTTTGATATCGCCGGAGAAAAGTCTTATCCGATAGATTATGGCTACACCTCCGGATTTTCCAAAATCTATCAGCGCATCCAGTCCAAAGTGATTGAAGCCACGCAGCAGACCTACTTCGAAATCGAAAAAGTCCCGGGTGACGTTGAGTACAAACACCCGCTCAAAAAACAAACCCACAGGCGACTGGTGAAATCCTATGTTAAGACCGACAAGGCCCCGGAGTTTCTGGCCCTGGTCATTGCTGATATCAATAAAGGCATTGAAGTTGTATCGTTCCTCTACCTCAACGACCTGAAACGCGTCATGTCCAAACTGCAGAGCATCACCCCGGAGGAATACCGCCGCCGTTATGTCACAGAATTGCGTGGCGGCACGCAAATCGTGGATGATAAGACCGGGTCGCACATCAAATACCGCCCGCTTCCATTGAGTGAATTTATCGCCCGTCAGATTAAGAACCGCATTGACTATCAGTACAAAAAAAGTTCTTTCCCTCCGCATAATGTGGCCAAGTTGGAAATACTGAACCAGACCTACCAGACCATGCAGGCCTATGCGTTCAAGGAATACGATAAGATCTACGTCTATGATCTGGCGACCTCCCTGGAGATGGAAGTCACACCCGAGGAGCTTTCCAAATACGCGATTGAAGCGCCGGAGAGAAAAGGACAATATTTTATTCTGGAATTTAATCCTGAGGGAATCGTGAAGTAATACCAATTCCATTAAATAATGACCAAAACCAATTCTGCTTTTCTCGACGATTTAGCGAGAATATCAGAATTAAGATAGAACCCTTTATTAATGGATTTGGTATAAAAAGTAGGGACGGTTGGTCCTTTATTAAATAAAGCACCCAACCGTCCCTACTTTTTTATTGATTAATCCGTGGCGGTTGGTCCAGGATGCGGACTTTGCGGCCTTTAATTTTTAAGCGCCCTAAAGCAAACATCTGAATCGCCTGCGGGAATACGCGGTGTTCCACTTCATGAATACGTGCTTCAAAACTTTCTAAGGTTTCATTCTCATGGATGCGGATGGATTCCTGAATGATCATCGGGCCATTATCCATTTTTTCATTGACAAAATGGATGGTCACACCCCCCAGCTTTGCAGCGTATGTAAAGGTATCTTTGATGCCCCGGCGGCCTTTGAATGCCGGTAGAAGCGAGGGATGGACATTGATAATTTTATTCGGATACTGCTTCACAAAGAAACCCGTAAACAATTTCATATATCCAGCTGTGACCAAAAAATCGATACGATGTTCCTTTAAATGGATCACAATATCACGCTCATAACTTTGCGGCGAGGCATAATCTTTCCGGTTCAAATGCAACGTTTCAATACCAGCGGCCTCTGCGCGCTTCAAGGCATTGGCTTTTTTTCGGTTTGAGAAGACGAGGACTAAATCAGCATGGATCTCTTTTTTCTGTACCGCGTCAATAATTGACTGCAAATTGGTCCCTTCCCCTGAAGCAAACACAGCAAATCTTAGCATTTCAGCCTTCCTTTTCTTATAAAAAATCCATTGATCGATTAAAAACAACAATTTAGACTAATGGCTCTCCTTAAGTCTATGTTACAATTATGCCACGTGATCGGGCGAAAATGCAAATTTCAATCCATTTTTTTTTGCCCGAAGCAGTCCAACCAGCCCCACAAGGATAAAAATCACGGATACAGCGCTTAAAATCCAGTATTCCTCAATAAACTCCGACAACCAGGAACTGACAAACATAGCCACCAAGAAAGCGAAGTGAATCACGATTTCCAGGGCGCTGAAAACCTTCCCGCGCATCTTCTCATCGCTCACAACATGCACAACCGTATTGGCTGCGATAAAAATCGGCCCGATCACAATACCCATAATAAAGGCCAAAAACATTGTCAAATAGAGGTTTGCATAGAAATGCGCCAGAACCGTAAAAAAAAGCAGCATGATCCCGCCTAGAATCAGGCAACCAAACATGGTATTGTACCACTTAAATTTCTTCCCCCATTTGCCATAGCCGATCGCGCCCACAAACAATCCCGCCCCCAAAAAGATGGCCATAATAGCCAGATCCGCTGTAACGCTTTTGAATGTTTTTTGGATGAAGACAATGATCACGACATAAACGGAACCCGCTGCGGACAAAAGAATAAACAAAATATTGATAATAAACCGGATTTCACGGTGTTGGATCAAGTATTTAAACCCTTCGGCCATGTCTTCCCAGATCGAGGTCTTGATCGTGTCGACAATCTCATGGCTGGATTGAAGAAGCCTCTCTTTATTGACGGTTAAATGACGCGGTATAGCGATCGTAAAGACAAAAGCCCCTGAAATAAAGAACGTTCCGGCATCGATAATAAATCCATTGCGCGCGCCGTAAGCATTTACCAGAAATCCCCCGGCCGCGCAACCCAGGACAAAGGCGATCATGCCGGTCGTGGATACAAGCGAATTCGCCATCAACAAATTGTCCGCTTTAACAAGGTCGGGGATGATCGACATCTTGGCCGGAACATAAAAACGGCTGAAACAAAAAATAAGAAAGACAATACCATAAATCGGGACCATGGAATGCCAATAGATAAAGCAAAATGGAATCGTTAAGACCAAAAGCCCGCGAAAAAGGTCACACACAAACAAGGTGGTCTGCCGGTTCCAACGGTCGACAAAGGTCCCGGCAAAGGGCTGAATGATAAAAACAGGCAGGATCGTAAAGGCCAGGAGTTTAGCCAGATTCATCGCTGATGAATCCGGGCGTTCGGCAATGAGACCGACCAAAGCAAATTGATGAATGCGGTCGCCAAACTGCGAAATGATTTGTCCCCACCATAATCGCTGAAAATTGCGATTCTCTTTATGCCACAGCAATTTGATCATGGCGGTATTGTACTATAAAAAGTAGGGACGGATGGTACTTTTTTAAAAAAAGTACCGTTGCGGTCGAGCAATGCCCCGATCTGTTTGCCATTGTTAAACCCGCCGCCGGACCATCCCACGGTTCCATCAGGCCGGCGTGATATTCAGAAAAACCGCGCATTCAGCGATGGAAGGCCCTTCCGACGCAAAGCACCCGCAAAGACGGATAAAATGTTTTTCAGCGTAAAATGTTAAAAACTATTTTTTATAGCGATAACGATTCGTAATCGGCAACCGCCAATCTTTGCCAAACGCCCGAGAAGTAATTCTGACACCCGGGGGTGCTTGACGGCGTTTATATTCACTTAAATCGACCAATTCGATAACGCGTCGGACAATATTACGGTCAAGACCTTGACGGACGAGCTGATCCAGCGACTTATGCTGCTCAACGTATCCTGTTAAGATCTGATCTAACACCGCATACGGCGGCAAAGAATCCTGATCGGTTTGACCCTGACGCAATTCCGCTGTCGGCGGCCGGTCAATAATGCTTTGTGGAATCATCGCTTTTCTGTGCCGTTGATTAAAAAAGTGCGCCAGGGCGTAAACTTTTGTTTTCAACAAATCCTTAATCACAGCAAACCCGCCGGACATATCACCATACAACGTGCAATATCCGACAGCTGTCTCACTTTTATTTCCCGTTGTCAGAACCAACCATCCAAATTTATTAGATAAGGCCATTAAAATATTCCCACGAATGCGGGCTTGAATATTCTCCTCGGTAATATCCTCTTTGAGTCCGGCGAACTCATCCTTTAGGGCCACCGAATAACTTTTCCTCATCTGTTCAATCGGAATCTCGATCAGGCGCATATTCAAATTTCCGGCCAACACTCCGGCATCTGACCTCGTGCCTTTCGACGTAAAACATGACGGCATCGTTACGCCCACAACATTTTCCGCACCAATGGCATCAACCGCGATGGCCGCGACGAGTGAGGAATCGATCCCGCCGCTTAACCCCAGCACGACTTTCTCAAACCCGTTCTTATGAATATAATCCCGCGTGCCCAGCACAATCGCGTAATACATTCTTTCAATAGCCGTCATGCTCTCTCGCTTTGTCTGGGATAAGGCCGGCTTGGATTGTTGCGAGAACTCTGAACAAATCAGCTGTCGCTGGGACTGTGATAACCGTGAATATTTTTTCTTCTTTTGAGAAAGATCTAAATCGAGCACGATCATATCTTCCTGACAAAAACGGCCCTGCCCGATCTTTTTCCCCTGTGGACTGAGAATAAGGCTGCACCCGTCAAAAACAAGTTCATCCTGTCCGCCGACGAGGTTACAGCAAGCTAAGAAGCAAGAACCTTTTTGAGCGCGTTCTTTTAATATTTTCTGACGAGCAGCTGGCTTGCCGATATTATAGGGCGAACTTGAAAGGTTAATTAAAAGATCGATGCCCACCTTGACCTGCTGGTCATAAACGGACTGGTTCACCCAAATATCTTCACAAATATTAACGCCGAGGCGATACCCCCCGACCATGAAAATTTGCAGTTGGGTTCCGGACTTAAAATACCTCTTTTCATCAAAGACGCCATAGTTAGGCAACTCATGCTTATGATAAACACTTTTAATTTGACCGTCATGGATCAATGCCGCCGCGTTGTACAAATGTTTCCGCCGGTCACTGTCAACAAACCCGATAATCGCCACAATATCCTTAACAGCCCGCGCAATCTCCTTTATGGATTGAAGATTATGTTGGATAAAATATTTTTTATGCAATAAATCCTCAGGAGGATACCCGCACACAACTAACTCCGGAAAAACAATGATATCAGCACCCTGTTGTTGCGCGTCTTTTAAGGCAGACAAAATCTTACGCTGATTACCCTGTAAATCTCCAACCGTTGCATTCAATTGAGCTAACGCGATCCGCATTGTTACCAACTCCCGTTCGAATTTTATCGCACTGACGTTACGACAGACTAAAATGGCCGATACTCTTTAAGCCCAAAGCATCCCATCACAAACCATCCTGACAGCAAATGATAAATACTTAATAAAAGTCAATAATACTATATTTTACAAGGAGTTTTGTTTGGCGTCTAAAATAATATTCAAAAAATTTCCATAAATAATTTGAGCATAATGGTCAAACCGATCCTTAATATTCCGATAATCATACAACATTTTCTGCGTTTTTGCCATATAAACTCTCTCTTCATCCCCTAGATACGTCCTGGACCAGGATTCGATGCTTTCAGGTGTGATTTCAACATGAAACTGCAACCCATAGGCGTTAGGCCCGACCCTGAAGGCCTGGTGCGGGCAAGCCTCAGCCTGAGCCAATAACGTTGCCTGCGGGCATAGCTGGAACATATCTTCATGCCATTGAAAGACCTCAATCGATTTCGGCAAACCTTCAAAGAGCTCATCCCGTTGACCTTCGGGCGTTAAGGTGATCTTCGAAAAACCCACTTCCTTCCGGGGCGAGGGGACGACCTGCGCCCCGCAGGCTTTGGCCAATAGTTGCGACCCTAAACATAGCCCTAAAAAGGGAATCTTTTGGAACAAGACCTTTCGAATAAGTTCATCTTCAGCCTTTAAAAAAGAATGCTTTTCCTCTTCGTAAACATTCATGGCCCCCCCTAAAACAATGACGGCGTCAAACCCTGACAGGTCTTGGGGCAGGGCGTCTCCGCGGCTAAGATCAAAAATTTCTATAGCATAGCCCTTAGAGATAAAAAACAGGCCCAACGTTTCCGGACCTTCAATATCAATATTTTTAATAAATAAAATCATAAAAAAAGTCCTGAAGAACAGCCTGGCCAAGACCACTCCCTTCAATCATGACCTCTTGAAGGCTGTCCGGCACCCATGCAAAGTTCAGGATTATAACATAAACAACATTTCGGCATAAGACGGCAATGGCCAGATATCATCCGGAACAAGGCCTTCTAAGCTGTCGACAGGAACCCGGAGGGCATCCATAGCAACTTTTGTCTTTGGAGCATTTCCTCTTTTAATGGCGGTCTCTAATTTATCGACACCGGCCAAAACTTTTTCTGTCTCGGCCACAACTTCATCTAACAACTTACGGCTGGCGACGGACTTCTTCTTCCTGATACCTTCAACCGTCTTAATCGTCGCAGATAAGTCTTCTTGGTACCGAAAAGCAGCCGGCACGATCATGGTCTTAGCCATATCCGCCGACAACTTTGCTTCATAATCAATAATCGTATCAAAAGTCTCCATATAAACTTCATAACGGGCGGCTAATTCAACCTTTGTTAAGACAGTATGTTTCTCAAAGACTTTTAACACCTCAGGGTCCTTAAGGGCGTCTAATGCCTCCGGTGTTGTCTTAAAATTTGGAAGACCACGTCCCCGGGCTTCCTTCAGCCAATCGGTCGAATAATTATCACCGTTAAAAATGACGCGTTTATGCTTTTTAATGATTTTCTTCAACAAAGCCTGAATGCTGGTGTTAAAATCTTTCTTGTCTTTTTTTGCGGCTTCCAATTCCGTACAAATTTCATCTAAAGACTCTGCCACAATGGTATTCAAGACGATATTCGGACCAGATAAGCTGGTATTCGAACCAACGGCCCTGAACTCGAATTTAGCGCCGGTAAACGCAAACGGGGATGTCCGGTTGCGGTCTGTCGCGTCGCGTGGTAATGTCGGCAGTGAATCTACTCCGATTTCGATCACGCCACCCTTCTTGGATGTCTTTGCGCCACCCTTTTCGATCTGTTCGATAATATCTGTCAATTGCTCACCGAGAAAGATGGAAATAATAGCTGGTGGTGCTTCGTGTGACCCTAACCGATGGTCATTGCCGGCTGAGGCAATTGACGCCCGCAGTAAGCTGGCGTACGTATCAACAGCCTTAATAACAGCACAGAGCATGACCAAGAACTTTGCGTTGTCATGCGGATTGTCGCCGGGGGCTAACCAGTTCTTACCATCAGGGCCAACGATCGACCAGTTGTTATGCTTACCAGAACCATTGACACCCGCGAATGGTTTTTCGTGTAGCAAGCAGGCAAGATTATGTTTCTCCGCAACCTTCTGCATGACTTCCATGCATAGCATATTATGGTCAACAGCCAGGTTAAGCTGTTCAAACACAGGGGCAACCTCAAACTGCGCCGGAGAAACTTCATTATGGCGTGTTTTAATCGGCGCGCCTAACTTCCACATCTCACGGTCCAGGTCTTCCATAAAGCCCATGATTCTCGACTTAATGGCGCCAAAGTAATGATCCGCCATCTGCTGATGCTTAGCTGGTTCCTTACCGAACAGCGTTCGACCTGTTTGAACAAGGTCCAATCGGTTAAAATAATAGTCCCGGTCAATCAAAAAGTACTCCTGCTCACCGCCAAGTGTCGCATAGGCTTGCTTGCCCTTGTTCTTGATCCCGAATAATGCACCTAAACGACACACCTGTTTAGACACAGCTTTCATCGACCGCAATAAAGGCGTTTTCTTGTCTAAGGCTTCACCATGCCAACCGATAAAATATGTCGGGATACAAAGGGTCGCGCACTGGGGCCCTTCTTTGATAAAGGCCGGACTGGTTGGGTCCCAACCCGTATAACCTCGCGCCTCAAAAGTCGGCCTTAAACCTCCGGAAGGAAAACTCGAAGCATCCGGTTCGCCCTGGATCAATTCTTTTCCAGAAAATTTCAGCATAACAGAACCTTCACCGTCAGGGGAAATAAATGAATCATGTTTTTCAGCTGTCGCACCCGTTAACGGCTGGAACCAATGGGTAAAATGAGAAGCACCTTTTGAGACCGCCCACGTCTTCATCGCGTCGGCAACTTCATCAGCGATACCGGGATCAATGGTGCCGCCATTTTTTATGGTTTGGCTCAACGATTTATAGGCTTTATCTGACAAATAATTGCGCATCACTTTCAGGCTAAAAACATTGCTGCCGTACAACTCCGGAATCGTTTGAAACTCAATTAAATCATTATACTCACTCATATTGTCCCTCGCTTTGTTTATCGATCATTTTAGTGCACACTTCAAAGTGTACTGGAAGCAACCATATAGATAAATATCATCTCATGTGGCACCCAATTATACACTCATTTAATTGCATTTGAAATAATTTTAATTTATGTTGATTGTATTCAAAGAATTCACCGGGGGGAAATGTCCTGCGCACTCTTTAGCACCCATCCTTTTTTATTGAAACGCCCTTCAGTACCAGGGGAAATAGTCCCCTGACAAACGCTGCGCTAACAACAATAATGCCACCAACAACATCCAATCATAACCGCTTCAATCGGTGACACAAACGCGCATGGAGCTGTGATGGCGACTAAACCGGCTAACGGCCCATGCATCGTCATGGTTAAATCCGGCTTTCCAAAAAACAGATGTTAATACCCATTCCATCAAATAATGACCAAAACCAATTCTGCTTTTCAGAATTAAGATAGAGCAATTTATTAATGGATTTGGTATAAGCAACCATTATATACAAAAAAAGTCCTTTCCTGAGGCGCCTTGACCTTAAGAGAGGATGTCGATGTCCGTTGACCCGGAAAATGCAATTGTTCAAACAATAAAAAAGCCCGACGACAATTTTTTTCATTGTGTCGGACTTCATAGCCCTGATAAACCAACATTGGTTCACTGATAAAAAATATACACCTTGCAAACAACGTTGTCAAGCAAAAATACTTTCATGCCCAAAAAGAATGCTATCTATAACATTGCCTTGGGCCACAAAATCCGCCCATGCGATCACACTGTCCGACTACGCAACCATTAACCCAAACAGACGAAGGCGGGCAGGACCCGCAGGTGGTAGCGGTTACGGGAAAATACGGCAACCGGCATTCAATCTCACATTTAGGGCCAGCAGGGCCGGAACAACCACCTTCTGGAACGGTCACATACGGTGTCGCTGGGGGCACACTCATATCATCCCCAAAACATAATCCAATATACCGGGGATCTGGCAAGGCAGGAAACGAACCTGTACAATATGAACAGGTAGGATCCACCATTCCAGGAGTAAACGTGACGCCGTCAAAATACCCACAAACATCAACCGGCGCGGACATGCCACCGCAAAGCTCAAGATAATGACGCTGATAAGGCGGACAAGGATTCAAAGTTCCGCCACAATCTTGAGGGGTATAGATACAGCAACGGGGATCCGGATTACATCGCTCGGTATCAAGACCACATCCCATAGGATCACACGTTCTACTCTGATACATTGTCGTGCCCGGACAAGGAGGGAAACCGCCGCCGCAAACCCAATCCGTCCACGGACCGCACATACAAGGATTGACAGGAACGACAATATTGGTTGTCGGCAACCGGTCCTCAAAAGAATCTTTGACCGAATCTTCCCAGCCTTTGATCGCTGCATTCCAGGAACGGATGACATAAGGACTCATAATAATGATACTGGCAGATACTAAGGTAAGAACGATGGTATATTCAATAAGATGCTGAGCGGCATTTTTTTTGGACTTTATCTTTTTGAGCATGTTTAGTAGACCCCAATTACCGGATACACAAGAAGTATAGCATAAAATCATCAAAAACGAAATACATTAATACCCTGATTAAAAAATCCATTCCTGAAAGTTATTTTATTATAATACAAAAAAACTAAATTGAAAACAAAATGATACATACATTTAAAAAGTTATAAACATCTAAATTCCCAAGGCTTCTGAGAACATCGACACTCCCGGGAGGCGCAAATGGACAGTGGAAACGTCCTGTTTTAGTCAAAACCACGAGACACTGCCTTTATTTGCTTTTTTGCAAGTCATCCATCAGCAATATCGATTCAGCAATTTCTTTCATCGAGCGGCAAGAATCCATGCTCTTTTTATGAATCAAGCGATAGGCGTCATCTTCACTTAAATTGGCCATGCTCACCAGCACACCTTTTGCCCGCTCTATAATTTTACGAGTCTCTAAGGCCTCCTTGGCTTTTAAAGCCGCGTCCATCAAATGGGTATTCTCAACCGCGATAGCCGCCTGGTTGGCAACCATCTGAAGCACATCGATCTCTTCCTTAATAAACTCATGCGTTTCTTCCGTGTAAATGTTGATGATCCCGATCGCTTTATCACGGACGACCATTGGAACGGCTAACATGGAGCACAAGCTTTCTTTCACGGCCAGGTCCCTGAAATGATATCCTTTCTCTTTGCGCACATCATAAATAGCAATCGACTCTTTGGTCCGGACGACCTCCCCGCTGATGCTCGACGCAACTTTCAGGTTCGGTTTCTTTTTATAGGCCTCACTCAAACTCTGGGTTGCCTTGATCACCAGTTCATTACCTTTTTTATCTAACAACATAATGGAACATATTTTCGAATTTAACATTTCCGCGGTCACGACAACGATGAGATTTAAAATTTCATCCAAATAGCCCTGCGATGTAATAGAATGGCTCACCTTGACCAGGCTATCAAATTGGACCGCTTTCTTTTTCATTTCTTCATAAAGCTGCGCGTTCATAATGGCCCCGCTCATTTGCATCGCGATCAAAGTAATCAGGTTGATCAAACTATCCGAGAAATCATGAGCTTTCTTATGCTGGACATTGATGACACCGATGACCTTCTTCTTATGAGTAATCGGAACAGACAAAAACGCTTCGTACCGATCCTCCGGCAGCACATCAAAATGCTTAAAGCGATGGTCTTGATAGGCATTCTTTTTAATCGCGACAGGTTTCTTTTGCTTGGCAACCCATCCGGTAATCCCTTCGCCGGACTTCAAAGAGACCTGGCCAAGTTCTCTTTTATGGGGTGTCTTTGAAGACATCAGAACAAAATGTCTGGCTTTCTCATTATATAAATAAATAAAGACCGAATCAGACTTTGAGATATCATTGACGATACTGACGACTTCTTTTAAAATCCACTGCAGGTCCAATTCGGAATTCGTGACCTCAACAATCTTCCTTAATATCTTTATTTCCTTAGCCGGGCTAATCTTTAATTTGCCTATTTCATCCTCTTTCTTAGTCGCCATATCAACCCCTTTTCCATTTTAAATTTTCGAAATCATCCGTTATAATACCACCATGAAATATTTAATAACCTTCTTTATCTTCATTTTCTTTTTTCTGGGCCTGGCCATGAGCTTGCTCCTGTCAAAAAAACCCATGAAAAGAAGCCGCTGCGGTCAAGACCGCGCACAATGCCAATGCGATCCCCCCCAATCATTATAAGGACTGAAACAAATTCAGGCCGGCCGTTTTTGCCCATTATCCCCATTGCTAACCAAAAGAATCAAACGCGATCATCTCTTCCGGCACCCCTAAGTTATCAAGCATATTCCGCACGGCAGCTAGCATCAAGGGAGGACCGCATAGATAATATTCGATGTCTTCCGGATCAGCATGCGCCTTTAAATATTGATCAAAGACAACCTGATGAATAAAGCCCTGAGGACCCTTCCAATTATCTTCCGGCAAAGGCGCGGATAAAGCGATACAAAAAGAAAAGTTCGAAAATTCTTTTTCCAGGCGACGGAACTCGTCTGCATAAAAAATTTCTTTTTGAGAGCGGGCGCCATACCAAAAACTAATTTTACGATCCGTTGTTTTTAATGTTTTAAGCAGATAAAACAAATGACTGCGCAACGGAGCCATACCCGCGCCGCCGCCGATATAGATCATCTCCTGTTTTGTTTCCTTAATAAAAAACTCACCGTACGGGCCACTCAAGACGACGTCATCACCTGGTTTCAAGCCGTAAATGTAAGATGAAGCGATTCCCGTCGGCAAGGATATGTTCTTGGGCGGTGGGGTCGCGATTCTAACATTTAATTTAAGCTGCCCTTTTTCTTGTGGATAATTGGCCATCGAATACGCGCGCGAAACATCTTCTTCGTTCTCAGAAAATAAATCCCATAGCTGATATTTGTCCCAATCCGACCGGAACTTTTCATCGACATGAAAATCCCGGTAGTTCAAAATATACATTGGCACTTCAATCTGAACATACTGTCCAGGCTTAAAATCAAAACCTTCACCTCTGGGCAGGTCAACAACAAGTTCTTTAATAAATGTGGCGATACTGCGGTTTGAATGAACGCGGCAATGAAATTGCTGAATACTGAAAATCTCCACCGGCAGGCGCAGCTTGACATCTTCACGCACCTTTAGCTGACAACCTAAACGATACCCGTTTTTCTGTTGGGCCCGGGTCAAAAGGCCGATTTCTGTCGGCAGAACTTGCCCGCCACCGTCGACAACCTGACATTTGCATTCACCGCAGGTCCCCTTACCCCCACAGGCGGAAGGCAAATAAATCTCCTTTGTCCTCAGTGTATTTAATAATGTCCGCCCTCCTTCGACCAGCAAAGGAACTGTTTCATCGTTAATAAAAATCTGACGGTCACCTGTCTTAACAACTTTTTTTTCAACAAAAAGTATTAACAAGGATAGTATCATAATTATTCCCGCGAATAGAATCGAACTAATTATGACAATAAAAATTAAAGACAATCTGCCTCCTCATGAAAAAACATGATCAAACACATACTACATGCGGATCCCCGCAAAACACATGAATCCCAAGGCCATCAGTCCGGTTAAAATCATTGTTACGCCCAGGCCCCTTAATGGCGCGGGCACATCCGAATACTGCAATTTTTTCCTGATCGCTGACATCGCCACAATGGCTAAAGCCCACCCCACGCCGGATGAAAATCCAAAAACAATGGATTCGCCAAAGGCGTATTGCCGCTCGGACATAAACAAGGACGCGCCTAAAACAGCACAATTAACCGCGATCAGAGGCAAAAAAATACCTAAAGCGGCATACAGACTGGGGCTGTACTGATCAATAATCATCTCAACAATCTGAACAATGGCGGCGATGACCGCGATAAAAGCGATATAACGCAAAAAGCTCAAATCCATATTTTCTAAGCCCGCCCAACTTAAAGCCCCTTTCCTCAATAAAAAATTATCAATGAGCCAGTTGACCGGTGTCGTAACCGTTAAGACAAAAATCACCGCCCACCCCAAGCCAATGGCGGTCTCAATTTTTTTTGAACAGGCCAAAAAAGAACACATGCCTAAAAAGTAGGCCAACAAAATATTTTCAACAAAAATGCTTTTAACGGCTAAACCGATATAATTTTCCATAATAATTTTTACTCTTCCGTATAACCTGTTATCGCCCTTTGAATCCAAACCATGACGCCCAACAAGAAAAAAGCCCCTGGAGCAATAAGCATAATCCCGGCATTCATATATCCCATTTCATAAAACACCTGCGGGATCACCTGAAAACCCAGCAAGGTCCCATTCCCCAGCAACTCCCGGCAAATGGCAACGGAAATAAGAAATAAACTGTAACCTAATCCATTGCCTAACCCATCAAGAAACGAACGCCAGGGAGGATTTGTCATGGCAAAGGCCTCCGCGCGGCCCATAACAATGCAATTTGTAATGATCAATCCGACAAAAATACTCAATTGTTTGCTGACATCATACACAAAAGCCTTCAGAACCTGATCAGCCACAACAACCAGGGTGGAGATAATACACAGTTGAACAATAATGCGGATCTTATTCGGGATAAAAGTTCGAATAGAGGAAATGATGACATTTGACAAGGAAACAACAAAAATCAATGCGGCGCACATCACCATCGCTGTCTCGACCTTAACGGTAACCGCTAAGGCCGAACAAATCCCTAAGACATGAAAAGAGACGGGATTATTCTCCCAGAACCCCTCTTTGACAATCCGTTTTTCTTTTTTTGAAAATAATTTTTTCATATTTCTAACCGGTCTGAATGTTCGGACCGACCCCGCACACCAGCGTTTAATAAACACCCAATCTTTTTATCACACAATAATACCAATTCCATTAAATAATGACCAAAACCAATTCTGCTTTTCAAAATTAAGATAGAACAATTTATTAATGGATTTGGTATAACCTTCCAGTTTCACGCTTAAACACTGAGGCTGATAACGGCCGGCGTATTCTGTGGCCTACTTCCGGACTTTTTTCAAAAACGGTTCATATTTATTCAATTCTTTATCTAACACATCACTGACACCCTGTGATGTCATTGTCGCACCCGTGATGCTGTCAACATAATAAGGTTCATCCTGTGGTTTCATTCTTTTCTTTACAACCGCCTTAACTAATTTGGGTGGCCGTAACACTTGCTCTTTATCATCCCAAATGCTCTTTCCTGTAAAATTATTCTGAAACCATTCTTTCTCGATCTCCGCGCCTAATCCCGGGGTTTCTTTATGCGCATAAAAGGTGATCCCCCGAATCGTCTTAGCGTCGGCGTCAATGGCCAGATATCCTTTCAAGGTCGACCACAAGCCCTTGCCTTGAATCGGCAGACAATATGCCATAATAGCGCCTTGTTCCTTGTAAACGTACAGGGGATATAATTGTTCCCCGTCCTTGATATCTTCCGGTTTAATGCCATTGACAAAATCACCCTTTGGGTTCAAGACCACCACGCCTATTTTTTGGTCAAAAAAATCCAGCAACTCTGCTGGGGGCATATTCTGCCACGATTGAGACTGCACGTGCGCGGCTTTTAAAATATTTTTTTTCTTGTCCAGACTGACGTTCTGCTCCTGGCGGGACCGCAAACCTTCCGCGCACAAGGTCACCGTAAAACTGCAGATAACGCAGATGATCACGGCGAATAACAAGGTATATGCATCACTTTGCCGCTGCACAGGCTAAATTCCTTTGTGTTCTTTGTTTGATATGCTGTTGGACAACAAAATGGTCAATCAAAGGTGAAAAAGCATTCATAAAAATAATCGACAACAAGACCCCATCTGTAAATGCCGGATTGAAAACACGGATCAGCACAATCACCGTTCCGATCGTAATCCCATAAATCCACCGGCCAGTATTCGTCGCAGGGGAAGAAACCGGATCGGTTGTCATAAAAATACAACCATAGGCAAACGATCCAATCACCCAATGCCAATGCGGCGGCAGGCTAAAATACGTCATAGATTCAGGCCGCTGTAAGGCCATCACAGCCAGGCTCGCGCCGGTGAAGCCCAGAAAACAGGCTAACACAATGCGCCAGCTTGCCACCCGGGTGATGAGCAGTAAAAATAGTCCCAGCAAACAGGCCAGCGTTGACGTCTCTCCAATCGACCCCGGGATAAGTCCGATAAAGGCCTGCGACCAAGAATAACCGGCTTGATGCAAGGCCTCAACCGCCTGGCCTCCATAGCCAGCATCTCCAAGGATCGATAACGGTGTGGCTTGCGTAAACCCGTCAATCGCGGCATAAGAATCACTGCCGGAAAATTGGATCGGATAAGAAAAAAACATAAACGCCCTTCCCGTTAAAGCGGGATTGAAAATATTGCGGCCTGTTCCACCAAAAATCTCTTTGCCAAAAATAACACCGAAGGATATGCCAACCGCGACCTGCCATAATTCAATCGCGGGCGGCATTGCCAGGGTAAACAACATACCGGTCACCAAAAAACCTTCGCTGATGCGTTTGCGGCGCACCACAGCAAACAGAACTTCCCAAAAGCCACCAAACAGGTATGTCACCAGCATGATCGGTAAGACAACATTCGCGCCGATACCCATACACCCGCTGAATGTCGTTGGCAAATTCTGAAATTGCAGGACCTGATAACCGACATTATATATCCCCATAAACAAACAAGGGAACAGCGCGATCACAACAATCACCATGACTCTTTTCAAGTCCACATGATCGCGGACATACGGAGCTGAAGGGGCGGTCGCACCGGGTGTTCTGATAAAAGTATCCACCGCTTCAAATAATGGGCTCAATTTATCTTTTATTGTCGTCATGATATTCTTTCTAATACCAAATCCATTAAATAATTACCAGAGTTATTACGATATTCTCGACGTCTAAACGAGAATATTAGCATTCAAACAGGACAATTATTTGATGGATTTGGTATAAACATGGCTCAACACGGATCCACACGGATTAACGAACAATGTTCCTCCGTCCTGTTATCCATGGATATCCGGGTTTCACCTGTTTCCTTCTATGCAGCGTGTTCCCTGGACAGGTCCTCTAAACCCTGGCGGATAATACCCACCACATCTGTTTTTGACGGACAGGCAAACGAACACAAAGCAAAATCTTCCGGGTCGCACTCCAGCAAACCCAATGCCTCAGCTTCTTCCCAATCCCGCACGAGAATGGCCCGAATCAAGAAGTACACCATAATATCTAACGGCACAAGATGATCATAAACATTATTCTGCACGATCGCCCGCAAACCGCCCTGCAAAGCCGTGTCCAAAGAAACCTTTTTAGGGGCATCAAAGGCCGAGGCAAATGTTTTGGAAAAGGTAAATTTATTCTTACCCCACCTCAACCAACCCAACAATTCACGTTCTCCCCCCAAAGGCAGCACGGTAACCTGCGTGTCATAAAAATGAACATAGCCTTCATAGCCCACGTCCTGACCCGTCAGAACGTTACCCGAAAGATAGCGCACATCCAACGCGTCTTCTTGCTCAAGCAAGGCCTTCATCGGGGCTCCGACCGTTGTCCGGGCGTAATAACACTTAGAGGCTTGTTCGCCTGTTACCGCTATCACTTTTTCATGGGGAAATTGCCCTGTCAGAAAAAACGACCCGATACGGGCAACATCTTGCGCATCAACATACCACGCGGTCTCACCCTTGCCCAAAGGAGCGAGATGATGGATATGTGTGCTCACATTTCCAGCCGGGTGCGGTCCAGAGAATTTACTTAAGACAACATCTTCGGCCTCCAGCAAGGCTTTTGACTGGCTCGCTGTCGACAGGCACACATGCAATGTATTATCACACAGTTTTGCCAGGACCTTTAATCCCGCATAAAATTCCGATTGCTTTTCATCCAAGATCAAGTCCATATCAGGGGCCAACGGCTCCGTGTTCATGGCCTTGATAAAAATATTCTTGGGTTTCTTGTTTGGAGGGGGAACACAGGAAAAAGGTCTTTGTCGAATAAGAGGCCAGAGCCCTGTCTTTAATAATAAATGAATAACCTCATCGGACGTCAAACGGTCAAGCGCGGTCTTTGATGCTTTCTTACCTTTACGCGCATGTTGTTTTTGGGCGACATTGATAATAACCGCTTCTAAAACGCGTTTTGGCCCGCGCTGAATGGCTTGAACCGTTCCTGCCACGGGGGCTGCCACTTGCAAAACAGGGTTATCTTTATCTCGAAAGACAATCGTTCCAGCCTCGACAATATCGCCCTCCCTGACACACAGACGCGGCCTGATACCTTTAAAATCCGGCGGTTGGACCGCGACCGTCCGGGGCAAAGGCAAATCAATAATTTTTTTCTCCGCTGCCCCTTTTAAAGGGATATCGCGGCCTTTTTTTATGTGAAACGTTCCGGGCATCATAACATCTTCGTTAAGAATAAATATTAATCATTTCGCTCATAGCAATTGCCATCATTATAAATAATAATACCTGTCACACTTTTTTTTCACTGGCTAAAAATCAACACCAAAAAAGAGGGCATTACTGCCACGGCCCGTCGTAAATTCATCGGCCCCGATATCCCAATAAGTGTTGCTCGGGCGAGAGTCTCCATCGCTGTCATCTAAGAAACTTAAATACGTATCCGCCGATAAATCTGTTCCGGCCTCACGCGCCGTGCTGTCGTAACCGGCCAAATGATAATTATTTCCTGAGGAACTCACAAAACTGACCGTGGCCGACGTCCTGGAAAAACCGCCGGGGGCAGTTCCGTCTGAAGAAACATTGTAATTTGAGGCGCCGTCAAAAGAACCCCCAAAGCAGTCATTTCCACATTCTTGAGCGATATTATTTTTGGCAATAAAAGTTCCGTCCGACTGCCGAAATGGTCGATAGCCATTGATAAAGGTATTGTTATACACATAAGCAAGCCCGGTCGCGTCACCAAAATCAATGCCGGAATTGCTTGTTAAACCATCATCCAGATCAAACAAAATATTATTATACACGCGCAAAATGGAATGCGTACTGTCATTATTGCTGAAAATCCCTGTTTGCCATAATGTGGCACTATCGTGTCCTTTCATCAGAAGGTATCCCAAACGGACATCTGACCCGCCTGAACCTAAGTTCACAACATTGATCAAAGAACGGCCAGCAGCAGTCGGTGTTATGGTTTCCAGCTGCAGGCCCTCGACGCGCACATAATTTTCTTCAATACTCAATGGAATGGCATCGGTCGGGACCAAACGATATTTCGTTGTACTCCATTTGCCCGAATGACGGGCGGAATCCGCGGTATAAACACGAATGTAATTATGATGTCCGGTGGATGTCCAGCCCGCGATGCTCACGGCGGTCGCGTCGGCGCTGCCCCACGTGTTGTTAATTTGGGCGACCTGCATCAAGTTCTCACCGAGAAGATCGCCGTTCAAATAACTATCCTGGGCGTCTTCCCAGGCATTTAAGGACGTATAATCACCGCCTGATGACTGAATTGTGCGGGTAATCATTGTGGGCACTTCATCCGCGCCGATATCCCAGTCCGTGTCATTGGTCGTTGTGCGGCCGGCACCGTCGATATCCATCTGAAAAGACAGACCCGCATCCGCAGAAAGGTCAGCACCCTGGTCTTTGGCACTCGTATCGGAATCAGACAGATGAAAGTCCGCATTTGAGGCATCAGCAAAACTAACACTTTGATTTTGATAGGCCGCGTCAGGAGAAGTCGCATCCGAAGAAAGATTGTTGCCATAAGTTCCGCCTGATATGGACGAATAGTCCTCATACGAAGAATCCACGGCATCACAGTAAACGAGATTATTCCGTATTATTTCGGTCGAAGCCCCTGTCCCGGTATTCATCCCGACATAACAGCCATAGACCGTGTTGTTATAAATAATCGAAGTCCCATCATTGATATCAATTCCTCTATTGCCCGACACGTAATTATAATTATAAATAATGTTGTTCCAAATACGCGTCATCCCATCATCTGTGTCCGGCGAACCGTCTATTCCCACCCCGGCATTTGTCGTCCCGCTGTACTCAGCTGTAATAATATTATCCGAAATTCTGACATCACTTCCCAGGACAACGTCGGCATCGTTGATAATGCCGCCGCGGTCAGCACCCGAAGTCGTAGAAATATTATTCACCTGTAAACCCTGAATGCGGACAAAATCTTCATTGTTCAACAAGCACCTGTCGCCAGTGACCTCTAACCGGTATTTTAGCGGATTCCATTTCCCGTCATGGCGCGCGGCGCTTGTTGTGTACACGTTGATATAATGCGTCGCATCCGTTGTCCAGCCATCGATGTCCACAGCCATTGTATCCGCGCTGTTCCACGTTCCGTCAATCTTAACCGTGGCCTGCACCGCGGTCGGCGTACCGTCGACATCAAAAGAGTTGCCGCCGCCATCGGTAACCGTGTCATTATCGTCTAACATGTCAGAGGTAGCGATCAGAAAGGCCGCGCTGCCGCTTTTGGCAACAGTCGTCATATGAAGAAGTGTTCCTGACGCGCTGCCACCATCCCACGACACCGCTGTTCCGTCCGCGATATCCGATCCCGATTGACTATCCCATCCGACGGTCTTGGCAATGGTTAAATCCGCCTCAATCGCGTCTTCCCAGGCATTTAAAAAGGTATAATCCCCTGTGCCATCTTGTTCAATGGAGGAAACAAACTCTGTTGACGTGAAAACCCAATGGGGTGAGGCTTCAAGGGCGTCGGTGGTCCCCCCGTCGGTCGCAAAATTGGCCGCGATATCATTCGTTGACGCTACCGCGTTGCTGACGTTCACATAACTGACGGTCTGCCCTCCTCCGGTCATATCAAAAACAAATTGATTGGTCGCGTCCGAACTATCAAGCTCAACTTTGTTCACGGCCGAACCGTCCAGTGTCAGGGTTCCGGAAATCGTAAACGTCTCTGACTCCTGGAAGACCAGGCTCGCCCCAGCGGTCTGCGATGTAAAATTCGTGACGCTAAACGCTTCGTTGAAGGTGACATCATTTGATGCATTCGTCACATTTACAGCATAAAACGTACCGCTGTTCATCGATACCGTTTGCGCTTCGGTGCCATTAAACGTGACCGTGCCGCTTCGGGCCGTGAACGTGTCGTCGTTATTAAAATACCCGCTGACCGCGACGCTGTTATTTTCACCGGATTTTGTGTCGAACGTGCCGCCTGTAAGGGTCAAACTCCCCTCCGCGTCAAAGGCGTCTTCCAATTCGAATATCGCGCTATTGCCCGCGTCATTAAAAATAATGTCATAAAACGCGCTGCCATTGGAAACAATATCGATCGTGCCGCTGGTGCCGTCAAAGGTTACCTGGCCGTAGCGGGCCGTAAATGTATCGCTGTTTGACCAGGTGTTGCCAAGCGTTATATTATTGTTTTCGCCTGATTTGGCATCCAACGTGCCGCCTGTGATCGTCAAGGCACCGTCCACGTCCAGGCTGTCTTCCAATTCAAACGTCGCGCTGTTGCCGCCATCGTTTAAAATCAGATCATAAAAGGCACTGCCACCAGACGCAATGTCAAGTGTGCCGCTGGTGCCGTCAAACGTCACCTGGCCATTGCGCGCCGTGAATGTGTCATTGTTCGTCCAGCCGCCGCCAACGTTCAGCGCATTATTTTCCGTGACGTGCACATCCAGGGTCCCGCCCGTGATCGTCAAGTTAGCGTCGACATCCAGGGCGTCTTCCAACTCAAACGTCACCCCATTGCCCGCGTCATTAAACACCAGGTCATAGAACACGCTGCCACCGGAAATGATATCCACCGGTCCGCCGGTCGCGTCAAACGTCACCAAACTGTTGTTCACGATAAACGTGTCATTGTTCATCCAATGGTTGCCGGCATTGACGGCATTGTTTTCACTCGCGTTGGTATCCAGGGTTCCCGCACTAATCGTTAACGCGCCGTCCACCTCAAAAGCATCCTCCAACTCATAGGTCACACTGTTTCCGTTGTCATTGATGATCACGTCGTAAAACGCACCGCTGTTTGACAGGATATCGATCGTACCGCTCGTGCCGTCAAACGTGACCTGGCCATAACGCGCGGTAAACGTATCGCTGTTCGTCCAGGGGCCCACAATATTGATGGCATTATTTTCACCCGACTTGGTGTCCAACGTACCTCCGCTGACAGTCAGGGCCCCATCCACATTAAGCGCGTCTTCTAACTCATAAGTCGCGCTGTTGCCGCCGTCGTTCAGGATCAAGTCATAAAAAACGCTGCCACCGGACAGGATATCAATCATGCCGCTCGTGCCATCAAATGTCACCTGACCATTGCGGGCGGTAAACGTATCGCTGTTGTTCCAATCGCCGGCTAAAGAGATGCTGTTGTTTTCAGCACTGTTCACATCCAGGGTCCCGCCTGTGATCGTCAAGTTCCCGTCCACATCAAAGGCGTCTTCCAGTTCAAAAACCGCATCCCCGCCGGCATCATTGAAAATCACGTCATAAAATGATGTTCCTCCCGACAGGATATCCAATGTTCCGGTCGTGCCGTCAAACGTCACCAGACTGTTATTCACCGTGAACGTGTCGCTGTTCGTGAAGGTCTCGCCGATGGTCAGGGAATTATTTTCAGTCGCATTCGTTGTTAACGTGCCCGCGCTGATCGTTAAATTTCCATCAACATCCAGAGCGTCTTCGATGTCGATCGTGCTTGTTCCACCGCCGTCATTGATCTGCAGATGATAAAACGCGCTCCCGCCAGAAATCAAATCAGATGTTCCGCTTGGATTATCTAAAATCACCAACCCTTCCCGGGCGACAAATGTATCGCTGTTGGAAAACACATCCCCCACATTGATGGTATTGTCCTCACCGCTTTTAACATCCATTGTCCCGGCTATTATGACAAGGTCATCCTCAATATCCAGAGCATCTTCGACTTCCACGGTCAGATTATTGCCCCCGTCATTGATGATCAAATCATACAATGAAAAATTTCCGTTCGTTATCAGATCGACCGTCCCTGTTGTCCCGTCAAACGTCACCACTGATTCATCATAAACAAATCCAGCGCCGGAATTCAACGTGAAACTCCCTTCCAGATTTATAGAGGTATTATCTCCCGCAACATCGTCGGTGCAATCGAGTGTGCCGTTGACCGTGACATTCCCGCCAATGTCTAAATCAAATCCGTTCGTGTTCAGATACTCATCTGTATCGACGATCAAACTGCTGGCTACCATGTCGGTATACAAATCGACCGTATTCGACGAACTGCCGATGGTCACATCGCCGATATCTGTTCCGCCGCTTTGATCCCAAAAGCTCAAATCCCCGTCAAATAAAATAGATCCGTTGTTATTATTAAACGTGACATTGCTGAAAATTGTAAAATTCCCGAAGACGCTGAGGGTAGCGGTAGTGCTTGTAAACGTGCCGCCTTCAATCAGAAACTCACCGTTCATATCCACGTTCGCATCCCCTCCGCTGAACGTTCCGTTCTGTTGCAGGTACCCGACAGCACCGATCGTGACCGCGTTTCCAGAGGCCTGCGTTATCGTGCCGCTATACCCGCTATAAATCGTCAGGCCCACAACATTCACATCCTGATTAATCGTGCAAGCCTTGCTACTCGTGCCGTCAAAAATCGCGATATCATTCAGCCCCGGCACCGTGGTCGTCGACCAATTATTTGTCGTCGACCAATTGTTATCCCCGCCGCTTCCATCCCACACATTGTAAGACCCTTCATCCGCACCCGCGTCCCAGGACGTTTGAATCGGGCGCGTATCCCCGTCGATGTCGTCATTAAACGCTATCTGCGCGTCTTCTGATAAATCTGTTCCATATGATTTCGCTCCGGTGTCGGCATTACTTAAATGATAATCATCATTGACCTCATCACGAAACCCAATCGTCTGGGTCACCTGATTTCCTGTGCCGCCCCAGTCATCCGCCGTATCATCGTCCGAGACCGAGTAATCGACACTGCTCCATGTCCCTGAATAGGAGGAGCCACCGGTCGAATACCCCAAATTGTTTTTTAACGTTCCGGTTCCGGCCGCCTGGACAAAACTATTTCCAGACGCTGATATACCGGTGTTGTTATATAAATAGGCGGTCACATCCGAGTCATTCAAATAAAATGCGCTGGAGCTTGCGTTGGTGCTATCATTGATCCCGATATTGTTCCAGGCCTTTAAGGTGACCGCTCCGACGGATGATATCGCATAGACCGCATTAGCCCCGGTTCCATTGTTATGCCCCAAACAATATGATAGTTGGATGGCGCCGGCCCCGCTGGATCCGGTGACATGGAAAATATCACCGGTATCCTGTGCCGCGATCCCTTCCAGTCGCACGTAATTATCGCTGATCGTGATGCTATCGGTTAGACGATAACCCGAGCCCCATTCACCTTTATGACGTTGTGATTCGCGGACTTTCATCGCGCTGACCGGCGTGTAGACCTTAATATAATTGCTGGCAGCGGTGGTCCAGCCATCGATCGTGACCGCGGTGCTGTCGGCCCCATCCGCATAGCAGGAGACCATCGCGACCGTGTTATACGCTGTCAGGTCCATGCCGGGAAACAACACATTGTCATCCACATCGGCATGAACATTGGCATTCACATCCCCAACGGATTGGCTTTCCCAATCGGACAATGAGGTATGGGCCCGGTAAACGCTGGCAGCGGTGCCCGATGACGCGGCAATGGGAGATCCGCCATGGGGATTCTGGACGAAAAAACGTCGCGGAGAAATAACACCGGTGATAAACACGACATAGTATGTCGAATTGACCTGATATTGAATCACATCCCCGACACCCAGGTCTTCCGACAGGGCCGAAGAAAAACGGGCGATGCCCGTTGCGTTTAAAACCGTGAGGGTGGCTGACCCTGTATTCAAATCCGTGCCTGTCGTTCCCACAGAACGATAAAGGCTGAATGGCCCGCCGGCATCGGTCGCCCCTTCATCAAAACCGATATCCCACGTTCCATTGATCGGACGCGTATCCCCGTCGATGTCATCCGTCACTGTCAGATAGATGTCAGCGGACAGGTCGGCTCCTTGATCGCGCGCGCTAAAATCACTGCCGGACAAATGAAAGTCGTTATTGGATTCGTCCAGGAAATCCACTTCCCCTAAATCTCTGGTATACGTGGCATTCGGGGCATCTGTCGCGTTCAGGTCAGATAAATTGTAATCGGATTCCACGTCAAAAGTTCCCACATAGCCATCATAACAATCCTGGGCTAAGGTGTTTTTTACGATCACCCCGTTGGAAAGACTGTCTTGAAAACCATAATAACAATTCTGAGCTGTGCTGTTGTAAACATACGATTGATTACCGTTCGATGCCGCGGCGGTACTGAAACCTAAGCCAGTCGAAGACGACGTGAGAATACCGTCAATAAAATCATACGCCAAACAATTCCAGATTTTCAAAGTCGCGTCTTGATCATTCAGTCGAAAACCGATTCCCGTAGCACCGTTTGTGGCCGTTTGCCCGCGCGCGATCGAGTTGCTAATGCGAATATCGCTTTTAGTATCCACCCCGCTGACGCTATAAGCAAAGGTATTATCGTGCGAGTAGATCATATAGATTTGCAGTCCATCGACACGCACATAATCCTCATTGATGGAAAGACCGATATCATCTGTTGCTGTTGTTGTATATTGAATACGGTAGGCCGTGGTATCCCATTCCCCTGAATGACGCGCCGCCGCAGCCGTATAAATACGCAGGTAATGCGTGGGATCCGTTGTCCAGCCGTCAACAGCAAGGACATTCGTATCAGCCGCGGCCCACGCCCCGTCAATTTTGACGGTCGCCTGCACAGCCGTTGGGGTCCCGTCAACATCAAACGAGTTTCCGCCGCCATCAGTGACAGTGTCGTTATCATCCAGGGTATCGCTGGTGACAATCAAAAACGCGGGCGTGCCACTTTTTGCGGTCGTGCTCATATGCAGCAAGGTTCCTGTCGAGGATCCGCCGTCCCAGGTCACCGCTGTATTATCAGCGATGTCACTTCCCGCCTGGCCATCCCACTGAGCTGTCTTGGCAACGGTTAAATCACAATCGATCGCTGATTCCCATGCCGCCAAAGTCTGGTAATCTCCGGTTCCGTCTTCTTCAATGGAAGACACAAACTCTGTCGAGGGAAACACCCAGTGAGGAGATGCCGCTTCATTATCATTACCCGTTCCGTTCGTGCTAAAGGTAGCGGTGATATCATTGGATACCGCCGCCGCGTTGCTCACATTAACATAACTGACGGTCTGAGCTCCCCCGCTCACATCAAAAATAAATTGATTGGTCGCATCAGAACTGTCGAGAGTGACCTTATTGGAGGCTGAACCATCCAGGGTTAATGTTCCCAGTATGGTAAATGTTGTGCCCTGCTGAAAGACCAGATCAGCTCCGGCATTCTGACAGGTCAGGTTCGTCGTTGAAAAGGCTTCATCAAACGTCACGGTGTTCGCGGCACCCGTGACCGCCAGGATGTTGAACGATCCGCTGTTATGAGATACCGTCTGTGTTGCCCCGTCAAACGTCACGGTTCCGCTGCGGGGAGTGAAGGTGTCATTATTATCCCAATTGCCGGCGACCTGGACACTGTTGTTCTCACCCGATTTTGTGTCAAGCGTTCCGCCGGTGATCGTCACAGACCCGTTCGCGTCAAAGGCATCTTCCAGTTCAAATGTGGCTCCTCCTCCGCCATCATTAAAGATCACAGCATAAAACGCGCTGCCACCGGAAATAATATCAATTGTTCCGCTGGCACCGTCAAACGTGACCAAACTGTTGCGCGCTGTAAAGGTATCGCTGTTTGTCCACGCATCACCCACTGTAATAGCATTGTTCTCACCGTTCTTCGTATCCAATGTCCCGCCTGTGATCGTCAACGCCCCGTCCACGTCCAGAGAATCTTCCAACTCATACGTCGCCCCGCCGCCGCCGTCATTAAAAACCA
>JAIORP010000212.1 GCA_021108075.1 Candidatus Omnitrophota bacterium
TTTTTATGTTTTTTAACAAGGTTGTCCTTTGAAATAACTAGTTCTCGGACAAGCTTCTAGAAAAACCTGATCCGGAATTTTAAAATTTTAAGCATTTACGAGGTCTATTGTTTAATGGAGTGAATTCCTCTGAGCTCTGCTGCGAGGAGATTCACTAAAAATTTAATTTTCTTGATACGTTTATAAGTTGTTTTAGCAAAATCTGTTTTTTTTGAAGAAATTTTCTGATTAAGCTGGTAACGTTTTCAACTGAACCTTTTTCCCGGCTGTGATAAGGATTGCAAAAAAATGAATCTGTGTTTAACTGATCATTGATGAGATCATGTCGAGCATTTTTTGATCCATTGTCATAGGTAATACCAATTCCATTAAATGATTACCAAAACCAATTCTGCTTTTCAGAATTGAAATAGAACAATTAATTAATGGATTTGGTATAATGGAACGTCTGGCACAAGCTGGCAGGCTTTATATTGGGCGAATGATTGCTTTCGAGAACATGTCAGTTTTATTTTGCGGCTTGTTTGTTGCGTTTTTGGGCTCATTTTTGAGCTTGTTGTTTGAGCTTTTTGAGCACGGGATCATCCAACTTGATTCTCCTAAATATGCAAAATAAAACTTGATAAAATATTGACACTTCGGTACAATTATACCAAATCCATTAAATAATTACCAAAGTCATTATGATATTCTCGACGTTTAAACGAGAATATTGGTATTCAAATAGGACAATTATTTAATGGATTTGGTATAATTTCAACAAACAGAAAATGATTTTGAAAACGAAAATATTTATGCAATAAAATATTTGAAGCCTTGATATTTTATTTTTTTTAGTGAGAGAAGGCATAATTACATTTTAGCTAAACATTAACCAACGTTTTTATTGAATGGGGGAATTCATGCTTAAAAAACCACGGTACTTATCAAAAATGAAAAATTTAAAGAAATGGATATTTGGTTTATATTTGGCATTTTTGATTTTGGGAGGCACTGTTGGGTCTGCATTTGCGGGTGGTTCAGTGAATGTGACGATAGATCCTCCTGAGGCGATAACCGCGGGGGCGCAATGGCGGTTGAACGTGGGCCTGGATACAGGATGGAAAGACAGCGGGGAAACGATCAGTAACGTGCCGACAGGCATTTACCGTGTGGTATATAAAAGGGTAAACGGGTGGTTGAAACCCGTGAATGAAAGAATAGAGGTCACAGAAGGAAGCGCGTACACGACAGCGGGAACATACGTCGCGTTGGCGCCCGGTTCAGTGAATGTGACGATAGATCCTCCTGAGGCGATAACCGCGGGGGCGCAATGGCGGTTGAACGTGGGCCTGGATACAGGATGGAAAGACAGCGGGGAAACGATCAGTAACGTGCCGACAGGCATTTACCGTGTGGTATATAAAAGGGTAAACGGATGGTTGAAACCCGTGAACGAAAGAATAGAGGTCACAGAGGGAAGTTTAATTGCTACAGGCGGAACATATGTTTTATTACCCATTCTTTCTGAAGTTAGCGATGTAAAGTGGGGGATTGCGGAGTATTCGCCGGCCTGGTATGAAGGACTGGTTCAAAATAATATTTCCACATTATATACAGGGGATAGAGTGGATCCAGTGGGTGGTTATATTGATCCTTCCAATGGCACAATAAGTCTTTCCTTTAGTCTCGCAAGTCTGACTTCTGGTATGTTGGAAGTTACTGTAGAGATATATTCCGCTATAGGCAATACTATGGATGAGGATGTTTTGGTGCGAACACTGATTAATTCTCAGTCAGTTACCTTAGACCTGGATCCAATCGAAGGGTATTCAAAGTATTTTGAAAATTTTGTCGATTGGGATGGCAGAGATGACAATGGAGCTGTCGTACCAATCGGATTTTATAAAGTAAAAGTCTCAACACAGGAGGCTACCAGCTGGGACGAAACATATGAATTGAGTGAGGAACTAAAAATAATTCCAAGGCGGTTTTTAAGAAATCCTTTTGTGCCGGTTCCGACTGAGGCAGGGCCTCCTTATTATGATGTGATCGGCTCTGATCAAGAGAAAGGTATTATCTCAGGGTTATATCCGGCATATGTGGCTCCAGATCAAAACGATTTTTGTGGTGAATGCATGATAAATTGTAACTTTTATGGAGAAGCGGATAATAAATGCAAATTATATTTCTTTGAAAAATTAAAGGAACTGGGATTGACCGAATTACAAGTCGGCGCGTTATGGGATGACTTGAAGGATAAGGGATATATTAGTGAAAATAGTTCCCTTATGAATCCGTTTGTATCGAATGATTTTTGTGCCTTAAACTCTTTTCTAGGAATGGATTTATTTGATGACTTTGGCTTGAGAGAAGAGATATGGGAAGTCCTGAAGCAGTTTAGATGGTGGGGACATTGTTACGGATGGAATAGTGGGATGCCGATGCTTGAGGGGCCGATCGATCATGGAATGCATGAAGACTCCCTTAATTATTTTGAAGGAGAATGGGCAGGGGTATGCTACTGTGACGAACCTGGAAATTATCCTGCAGGAGAATGCGGTTCTTGTTCAGACATATGCGGGGCTGGATCGGGACATCAAATCTGCGGTTTTTATGGGAATGGCACTGCAAGCTGGGGTAATGGTGATTCACCTGTGCGGGAAGACCTGCACGGATTTATCTATGCCCCGGTTCCCGGAAATTATAAATTCCGTTTGTACGCGGATGATGAAGGGACATTATCTGTTGGAGGAATCCTTGATATCGTGAATTCCGAAAAACATCTTACGGAGTTGGGATATTATCTGCGGGAATACAATATAAACATTACAGGCGGCGCTCTTTTAGGCACAGCCAACGCCGCTAACGGCAATACATTTGAAGCAGAAATTAATCTTGAGGAAGGTTACTATCCGATTGAAGTCAATTTTGAAAATTCAGGTGGTCAAAGCGCGTTACGTTTATATTGGAATTTGAAGGACGCGGATAATCAGAATTTTCTTTTTATTGATCCAACGTTTATCCAAAAATCACAAGAAGACAGTAATGCTTATTATGATTTTTTGAATAATCCTGTTGCTGAATTACAATAATTTTAGAGAAGACAAATAGGACATGAAGAGAATTATTTTTATTGCGGTAATCCTGGGAGGGATTTTACTTCCCAGGATTGCTTTTACTCAGGTTGATACCGGTCATTTATCTCTCGAGGGGGCGATGCGGGCGTTTACATCCCGGGATTTCGAAAAAGCGAAATTGCGCGCTTCGGAAGCGATCAGGTATCTACGTGAAAAAGCTGATAAACAGCAAAAAAATATATCGGAAAAAAAGATATCAGAAACATTAAGGATATGGATCGATCCGCAACAGACGAATTTATCTGGCAGTGATGAGTTTCCGATAATGATTGAAAACGAAAGGATTGTTTCTGTTGGATGGAAAGAGCTTAATGATATCGGTAAAGCATGTTTTGTTCAAGCGGAAATTTTTAAACAGGAAGGCGAATTAAAGAAAGTAAAACAAATATATCAAGATATTATCATGAAATATCCGGATGCTTATCAGCGAGGATATCATGGATGGTTCTGGAAGATGTCCGAATTCGCGCAGGATTCCTTGGATTTAATGGGGACTTCATATGATTATGAGGATTACAGCGCGAAAATCTTGCTTAAAAAAGCGGATGAGGCGTTCAAAAGTAACAATACCGAAGGCGTAAAATTATATACCGGTAAATGTATACGTCTTTATGACTCACAAGATTCAAAATTTAAAAAAGAAGTGGCCGTTTCTCATTATCTTCTTGGTAAAATGTATTTAAAAAATAACCGCCGTAAAGAAGCAGCCGAAAAATTTAAAAGAGTTATTCAAAATTACCCCACAACAATATATCCGAACATTAAAGATTATCCTTACTTTAGCAATATTACTGATAAAGCTGCGGATCATTTAGCTCTTATGGGAACTTCCTATAGTTATGGAAATTATACAAGTGAGACTTTGACGATTAAGGCGTGGAAGTGTTGGGATATTAAGGACTATAAAGGCGTGGAACTTTATACAACAAAGTGTATTAAACTTTTTAGTAAACGAGCCGCACAGATGCAAAAAAAGATGAAAAATTTCGCGCGATTAGGCTATGTTCCATATTTTTGGGCTCTTAATGATGTGGGTACTTGTCATTTTATTCTGGGGTTGGCATATCAAAAACAAAATAAGCCGCGAAAGTCAAAGGAAATGTTCCAATCTATAATTGAAAATTATGGATACGCCCAATGCTGGGATCCGAAAGGTCATTACTGGAAGGTGGCCGAGGTAAGTAAAACTAAATTAGCTGAGCTAAATGAAAAATAACAATTTGATTTATGATAATTTTCTTTTTATGTTTATTAATTTTATTTCCACAATCAAGTCCCGCCCAAATTTTAGCACAAAATGATTCACTCTCGCCTCTTACCGCAAAGATTATTGTTCCATATCCGAATTCTTTAGTTCGAGGAGAAGTGCCTGTCTACGGCCTTGCCAGTGGAAAAGGTTTTAAAGAATACCGGTTGGAGTATGGGACAGGCCGATATCCTGATAAATGGATTCTAATACATCATTCATCCCAGCCTCAAAAAGATGTTAAAGGTCTTTCTTTAGTGAATTTTGATATGATTAAAACCATCCCTGGAAATTTAGGGATGTGGATTACCGGCTTGACAGAATATGAATATGGCGATTATGATGTTGACCTCCCTATGGGAACATATACTCTCAGGCTTCAAGTTACAGGTGATAATGCACAGGTAAAAGAATCACGTGTTCATGTCGATGTCGGTCGTATCGCTTTAAATTGTTCTCCAAACAAAATTGTAAGTCCGGATGGCTTGGCCTCTTTATTTATTCAGGAACATTCTCTTTATCAAGTGGCGAAAGTTTTCTCTTTAAAATCATTAAATGAGGTGCCAAGGGGCTTAATAAATTCGAAAGAGCTTTCTCTTGTCAGTTCATTGTACCGGCTTCGTCCAGCGGGAGAAAAATTCACTCAAAAAACTATTTTAAAAATACTGTATAATAATAACAAAATTTTATCTTCAAGAAATATAGGGATTTGTGTTTATGATACAAAAGAAAAAAAATGGAAATCGTTAGAGACGTATCATGATCAAAAGGGGAACGCTTTACAGGTTAATATTGAGAATATTCAGGAAGATATCGCTATTTATGGGGCATTTGAGAGTAAAAGAATAGACAATAAAATTAACACTCAAGATAAATCTAAAATGGCCGGGATTGTAAGCCCTCTTTTATTTAAAAACACGTTTGAAGATGGTTTTGATCAATGGAGAAATAAACACGGGTTAAAAGGCGCTTTATTGGAAATAACAGAAAAGGGGAGGCGTGATGGACATTGTTTAAAACTTACAAATACTCCCGGAATGGGGAATTTTGCCGCGAGTATTTATTCTAAAGGTTTTGACGCAAGGATATTTCCTTTAGTCGAATTTGATTATAAAATGACTAACGATGTAAAGATTAATTTATTAGTAAAAGTGAATAATAACTGGTATGACATAATTTTCACGGATGATGAAAAAATTTATTGGGATATTGATATGGAAAAAATCGGAGAGATTAAGGGAGTAATAAAAGATGGTCGCTGGCATCGCGCTGAATTTAATCTCTATGAAATGCTGAAAAAGCGTGCGGATATTTATTCTGTGCAGGAGTTTGTTGTCGCCGATTGGGATACCACGGGTTTTAAAAAGTTGGAATTTGGTTCGACGCCTTCAGGCGCGCAGTATTTTATTGATAATTTCAGTATTCGTTCAGATAAATATTTTTGGCAGTTGGGTTGGGATGATAAATCCGCGAATGAATTCGGGCAATCCCTTTTAGTAAAGGATGATGAGATTTTTTCCGCCACCGCGCCATTTCACAAATTCCCTTCGGAATTTGTTTCATCGAGAAAAATTAAATTTAATGTTCCTGTAAATATCAAAAAGACTGCTTACCGGTTAACCGTAAAGTTATTAGAATCAGAAGCTTTGTTTACTCCCTCAAAAATATCTCTTTATCACAATGGAACTCCACTCACGGAAAAACAAAAGTTAATATCACCATTAAGAATAGATTTTTTATTAGAGAATATTTCGCCAGGGGAAAACACAATTGCATTAAGGAATGAAGGTGATATTTTATTTTTTGATTATATTTCATTATTTCCCTTTGGAGAACCGCCCTGGCAGTTTTCATCTATTTCTTCAGAAAATGCTATCCCCTATTTTTTTGTCGGACAAATGACGAAAACAAAACGGTATTTGCCGTTAAGTTCTTTTAAGAAAAATAAATTCGCTGTGATTTTTAATTTGGCACAACCATCTTCTTCTCTCGAAATGAGACTTTTTCCCGAAGAAACCGCTCAATCGACATCATGGTTAAATTTAAAAGAATTCAATGTTTTCGTGAATGATTTCCGCATAAGGACAGTGACTTACGGAACCTCGGGAAAGGTAATAAATGTATTGATCCCATCGGATCATCTAAAAAGAGGGATCAACATTATACGATTTGAATGCTTGTCGCCGGAGCAAACTTTCTCTTTCAAAAAAATTTGTATTTAATACCAACCACAGAAAATAAGTGCTTTATTTATTTAAGCTTGATTCCTCAAGAATTTCCAGCAAATTTAAGGGGATTATTTAATGGAATTAGTTGAAGTGGACACCCCGCATCATTCAGTAGATTCCTCAACAAGAGAATTGTCCCTTCAAGATGAAATCAATACATTGAGACAAAGAAAATTGATCGATAAAGCACATGACGAAAATTATAAGAAAAACTAGTCTGCTGCCATTTATATTTTTCTGTTTAAATGTAATGTTATGCTTAAATGCTCATGCATTACAGTTCGATGGAAAAATGTATTATTCTGAATGGTTAATAGCAACAGGCCAGATGGTTTTGTATGGCATTGTTGTTTGCCTAGTTTTTTTGGGAATTCTTAAATTTATATCTGTGCTAATTAAGAACGCGTTTCAGATAAAGAGTAGATGTCTTGATGTGATTGTTTTAATTGTTGGATTAATCTTATTCTATTTGAGCTCTAAAGTTTTTTTCTTTGCTGAGTTTTTTCTGCCAATGGTATTGTATATATGCTTCCCTTTGCTAGGGATTAGTTGCTTTTTTTACGTCGTATTGAAGAAAAAATGTTTTATTAATAGACTTGAGTTAAAATCCAATCATTTATTTGGAAATATCTTAGTTTATTCACTGAGATTGTTCCTTTTCACTTTAATTACTACTCTTATCTATATCGCTTCTTTTTCTGCATTTTTTTATGGAAGTCAAATGTTCGGATGTTTAATAAAGTAAAACTAATCAAATTTTTTATATTTGTTTTATTTTGTGTTAGTCCAATAAGTGCTGTCTCAATGGATTCAGTGGGTCGAGCGATTGATAACATTATCGTTGAACGTTTTTTTAGAACACTCAAATATGAAGACATTTACCTGGATCGTTATTCATCAATCAAAGAACTCAAGCAAGGCGTGGAGCGTTACAGGACTTTTTATAATCACAAACGTAAACATTCAAGCCTCGCAAAACAAACACCTTATCAGGTTTATTATGGACAAAAACTTTGCCTCAATTAAATCAATCTCTGGGAGTCTATTTTTTCCATAACGCTGTCCTTGACTTTAGGTTCACTTTATTTGTTGTCATAGTCTCTCAGACGGTGCACTTGCTTTTTGAACTCGGGCACACATCTTCTGGAGGGGGCCGTGTCTGTTTGAAATATTTTCCTAGCATTTTAATTTATTTTTGTCATAATATTTATTGATATTAAATTCATCTTCTTTATATCCTACCAAAAGCTAACCTGTTTGATCATTTTTTAATATTATTTTTTATGCTATTAACCGCTTAATTGATAAGAAATAGGTCAGTATGGCGTTCATATATACTTTAATTTGATAACATAGGAGGAAAGATGAGGATCGCATTATCTATTCTAATATGCTTTGTTGTAAGTTTCGCGAACCCGATGATTGTAAAGGGAGAAGATTTGATGATAGCAAATGGGAAAAGAGTGTATTTTGATTATACACTGACAGTTGAAGGTGAAGTCGCAGATACCTCCGAAGGGAAACAGCCGTTGGATTACATTCATGGTCAGCAAATGATTATTCCCGGCCTGGAACGTCAACTGGAAGGCCTGAAGATCGGTGATGAAAGAGATATTCACATTAAGCCTGAAGAAGGTTATGGTTTGTCTAATCCGGAGTTGATTGTTGAAGTGCCGAAGGAACGGTTTAATGTTGATGTCGAACCGAAAGAAGGCATGATGCTGGATATGCAGACGGATGATGGCCGAAAATTTACAGGAGTCATCATTGCCGTGAAGGAAGGAACCCTGCGATTAGACTTTAATCATCCCTTAGCGGGTAAAGAATTGAATTTTAAGATTAAAGTCGTCGATATTAAATAATCCTTCAGAGCATCGTTGTTTTTTTTTGTGGATGAGATGACCTCATCGATTTTGGTATAATCCTCAAATGTATAAAAAATACATTAAAGAGGTCACGATCTTGCACCCGATGTTAATTGCTGCGATGAAATCAAAGCAATCAACGGATTTAATGGAGTGAATTCCTCTGAGTTCTGCTCCGAGGAGAGTCACTAGACGCAAAAGAATTCTATAACCTGTTTGATGCTTTTAACCGAAGTTATTTTGAGAAATAGACTGCATGAAAAAGATATCAAAAAAAGAACTTTTTAAGGGGAAATGGATTGCTTTCGATGAAACAATCTTTGAAACGAAGGATGGCACACAGATCCGTTGGGAGAGCGTCCGCCGACTGAATCATGTCACGGCTGTGGCCATTATTGCTCAAATGATTCCGTCGAAACGATTTATTCTTATCAGACAATTTCGCCCGGCGATCGATGGGTATGTTTTAGGCTGCCCCGCAGGCTTGATTGAAGAAGACGATCAGCAGATTTTACAGGAATTAAAAGAAGAGACGGGTTACACCGGAAAATTGATTCTTAAGAGCCCTGTGATAAAATCAAATCCTGGGTTGATGAATAGCGGTGGATATGTGGCCTATGTTCATGTTGATGAAAAAGACCCGATCAATCAGCATCCGCGACAACAGCTGGAACCGGAAGAAGATATCAGTGTTCACCTCGTGAGACGAGAAGAGATGAAAGATTTCTTCGCGAAAGAGCAAGCCTCCGGCACACACATCGGTGGGGGATTGTGGTCTTTATTTATTTTATCCGATTATCTTATCTAAGACAGTACATGATGAAATACAATTATATTCAAGTCAGTAAATTGGTTTCGTATATTCTACGGCATCGACCGGATAAGTTTTCTCTTGCTTTAGATGATCACGGGTTTCTTTTTTGTGAAGATTTGATTGATGTGCTTCAGAAACGTTTTCCAGTCTTTGACGCAAATGATCTTGGGACATTGATCGAACATGATAAAAAAGGTCGATTTCAAATGAGAGGAGATAAAATTAGAGCGGCTTATGGCCACTCCATAGAGGTCTTACCGGTCTCAACAGAAGTAACGCCTCCATCAAATTTGTATCATGGAACAAGCCAGGAAGTCATTGAGAAAATTAAAACCAAAGGGATTTGTTCGATGAATCGGCAATTTGTGCATTTGAGTGTTAGTCAAGATGATGCAAAGCAAGTTGCTTTAAGGCGAACAGATAATCCAATTATTTTGGAGATCCTGGCCCTTGAGGCGCATCAACAAGGGCGTGTTTTTTATCAAGAAAGTCATATATTTTTAACAGCACATGTTCCCTTAGATTTTATTGTTTTCCCCAGGTGTAATATTCTTTCCCCGCATATTTGATCCTGAAAAATAATATTACTCCATTTTTAAACAAGTTTACCCCGCGATTGAGAAGTGCCTGCAAAACAGCTACTATACCAATTTCATCAAATAATGACCAAAACCAATTCTGCTTTTCAGAATTAAGATAAAGCAATTTATTAATGGATTTGGTATTACAGCTTTGTTGTTTGAACTTTGACATTCCGTATTTCCTCATGCGGTGTTATAATAATATAATTTATTAAGGTATTATTTCATTTCTCTATAAATCTATTAATAATTTTAATCATGGCTATTTTTTTAAAAAGACTTCTTACCGTTTGTGTTTTGGTCACCTTTTCAGGGATGCAGATTTTGTCGATGAATGTGTGGGCGAATCAAGAATTACCTGCGGGTGTTGGGGATGTTAAACTGCTTTCGCTTTCACACCCGCGGAGTCCAATCCTTTTAAAGGGGATAAGAATTTTTCCCCAGGAGCCGTTCCATTATTCTTTTATTGTGGACAGTGGGGCGACGGAATTGTCTGATCCTGATTTCCAGCGGGAATCTTCGAAGATGATTAAATATTTTCTGGCCTCTCTGACCATTCCTCCCGAAGACTTGTGGGTCAATTTATCTCCCTATGAAAAAGATCGAGTGATGCCCCAGGCGTTTAGTCAGACGGAAATGGGCCGGGATCTTTTGGTTCAAGATTATGTCTTGAAACAACTAACCGCGTCGCTCATGTACCCGGGACAAGAATTGGGAGAACGGTTTTGGGAAGAGGTTTATGCCCGGGTTTATCAGGAATATGGTCGCACAGACATTTCATTGGACACGTTTAATAAAGTTTGGATTGTTCCGGACAAAGCTGTTGTCTTTGAGCAAGATGATTCAGCGTTTATTCTTGAATCCCGTCTGAAAGTCCTGACGGAAGAAGATTATGTCGCGATGATGAGAAACCATCATCAGGATTTGGATGGCCGCAGTTCAAAGATTCAGGCGCAATCTGGCGACATGCGTGTTCCGAATACCATTATCAATAAGATTATCATTCCGGCGATTGAACAAGAAGTGAATTCTGGTGAGCATTTTGTCCCGCTGAGGCAAATGTATCAGGCCATGATCCTCGCCGAATGGTTTCGCCGACATTTAGAAAAGAGTTTATTGGGATCGGTTTATGTGGGAAAGAAAAAAATTCGGGGGATTGATATTACGGATAGAACGGTTAAAGAGCGAATTTATCAACGCTATCTGGAGATTTTTCAGGAAGGTGTTTTTAATTACGTTAAGGAGGATTATGATCCCGCTACGCAACAAGTGATCCCACGGAAATATTTTTCTGGCGGGGTCAATATTCCCATGCAATTAAGGAGCATCTATCAGGGCGTCTCCGATCATGCGATGTTAACAGACCGTCTGGGAAAACGTGCGGGAGAACTCAAACAGATTTATGTCAACTTGATTCAAGACCGGTTTAGCTCAAAGACCCCGGAACAAAGGCGGGTTTTAGAAATGATTCAGTCAGACCCGGAATTAATAGCACTGGCGAATGGTATTATTATGGGGGAAGGTCCTGAAATCAGAGAGGAGAACGTCTTACTTTTCAGCGATTATAGCAATACCTTCCAGCATTCAAAAGACCCGGTCAGATGGATCAAAAGTCTTCGAACGGAGAAACAAAATTTATCCCCGGATGAACTCAACCGTTTGAATATGCAAGAAGCGGCACGCTTAATTCAGATGAAAGAATTGGGGTTAAGAGGCTTTATTCCAAATATTATGGCCTGGGGAATAAAAAAGGATGGCCGTTTTTGGATGGATATGGGAGGCGTTGAAAAAGGCCTTTCTTTGCAAACGCTCAGGCGGGTGACCAGCTATGATTTTTTCAAGGATGAAATGTCAAACGCCGCTCAGCTGAATATGTTTATTCGTGTCGCAGAAAGTCTCGAGGCGATGCATGCCGCTGGTTGGGTGCATAATGACGTCCATTTGTCCCGGTTCATTGTGAATTATTCTAATTTGAGTCAGGTGATGCCGGCTGACTTTACTCATGCGGCAAAGGTGGGGACAGAGATTGATCGAACAAAACAACGTCCTTTACTCTCTGCGCCTGAGTCTTACGCGGATCCGAAGTCAGATGTTTATGGACTGGGTTTGGCTTTATGGGAATTTTTTATCGGTCAATCTCCACAGCCCGGGGATCCACGCCCGAACATGTTGGATGTCTATCAGTCTCTTGATATGACAAGAATTCCTTCTGGCATTTCCGGGAGTCCTTTACTTGATCTGGTTCGGAATATGATCGCAGCGGATGTTGGCGATCGTCCTACGATGGAACAGGCGATCGAACAACTCGAAGACATTCAAGGGAAATTTATCGCAGCGGAAATGGAACGATTGGAATTTATACCGCAACGTGATCCGATGCCCGAGGGGCAAGTCATCGTTGACCAGGCGATGCTATCTAAGGATAAGATGCAGAGTCTTGTGGAATGGTTGAAACAAAGAGGTCAATCGATATCAGACTTTATTCAATCTTCTGATTCTATAGCGGAATGGGAAGCCGCTAATGAAGCTTTTCTGGAACAATTCAGGTCTTCTGATCTCTGGCCGGCAGTGGATGGGAACGAATTACGGCGAGAAGTTTTCGCAAGGTTAAGATTTTATGAAGGATTTGATTCAAAATATGTCGATTTAACCCAGGTGAATGCCCATGATTTTGAGCCGATAGAAGGGGCAATCGGTGCGGATGGGATCATTTTAAAGAGTTCGGACTTTGATCAAAGTGGCGTTTTTTATAAGACGGCACCGTTTCCAGCGGATAGCTATAATATGGACCTGATGCTGGAAGCCGAGAGCTATTCGATTTTGTCTGATTTGTCGGATGACGGCGTCATTCCGAAATTACTGGCTGTGGGGGTCATGCCGGATGGACGGTTCTGGCTGAAATTGCAAGGGTTATCAGGTGGTGCGACGAGTATCAATAAATCGATAGCGTTTAAACAATTACCTCTCAGGGAAAAAATAAAACATTTTATAACCTCTGCCCGTCAGCTCGACACGATGCACAAAAGGGACCGGGTTCACCGGGATGTTGCCCCGCGGAATATTTTATGGGATGGACATAGATTGATGTGGATTGATCTCAGCCGCATGGTCAGCGTGAATACCCGTGTGAAACAAAAAATGTTAGATGTCATGCACCGTTACACGCCGTCAGAGGTTAAAACGGTCGAGAAAACAGATGTCTATAGTTTTGGTAAGACTCTCGCTGATTTTACGCGGTATCATGATAAAGCCGTAAGAAAAGAAATCGGCCTTAGTAACCTTATATCACAAATGTCGGGCAAGTTATCGTACCATAGTGTAAACAGACGTCCGGAGATGTCTGAAGTGATCGAGCGGTTAGAGGCGATGGTTCAACAATTGGTGGACCATCGGTTAAATGATCAAGCCGTCGGTCAGGCATTTGACCAGGCCATGCTTATCATCCAAACGGAAGATGTCATCCAGAACATACGAACGCGCGTGGCTCAACATCTGAACGCTGCGGATTTAATTTCTCTCGAGGAAATATTATCCGAGCCTGCCTTTAGACGGCTGGTTGAAGACGGTCGCATGCTCAATCAACCCTTTAATGAAAGCCTGGACCTCGCTGAACAAGAAGAACCGTTTGCGAAGGTTTATTTAACGGATACAGTGGGTGAAAGGGTTTTGCGCGCCAAACAACCTTCAGATAATTTTACGCTACTCAAAGAAGTTGTTCGTTTGAGTCAGCTCAGCGAGCTCGTCCTGCAGGGGAACAGCCCGACGGTTTCATCTTTTGGATTTGACCAGGCGGGACGGATGACGGTGACCGTGACAGTTCTTCCGGAAGGACAGAAGGTTTTATCAACCGCCTGGCAGCAAATGGGTTTAGATGCCAGGATTGCCGTCCTCCGTCAGGTGGCTTTAAACCTCGATCGATTGCACCGTGATGGTCTTGTCCAGCGTGATTTAACACCGGATAGTTTTACATTCCGTCCGGATAATGCGCTGATTCAGTTTAGTGGTCTGGCAAAGATAGCACAACAAGGTGAGCGATTCGATGTGTCAAGCGTTTATCAGGCCCCTGAGCAAACAGCAACCGCTCAGAGTGATGTTTACAGTTTAGGTATGGTGATATGGCAATCTCTGTTTGGGGCATTTGCGGTAGAAGGTGTGGGGGTATCATTAGAGAGCTTTCTGTCTTTGGATCGCACACAGATAGACTCTCGCCTCATGAATAGTGGTTTGTTTGATTTGGTCGCTCAGATGATCTCCCCAAATGTTTTTGAACGTCCGGGCATGCCGGATGTGTCCAGCAGGCTAAAAACAGCAATGGTTTTTATCGGACGGGCTGAAAAGGACTTAAACACAGGATATGATGAAGCGGATAAAGCCATGCTGGGTGCTATGATGCAGGGTCAAAATGATAGAGTTGGTGGTATTGACCTGAATTCTCGTTTATTGGATATGGAGACTCGTCATAAGACCGGAACCGTCATCCCCGAATTTCAATTTGATCCGGCAGATTTTCAAGATGTGGAGGGATTTACTCCTGTTATTTTACAAATTGTTCCGATAACAAATTTACCCCTTATTCTGGGTGTTTATTTGGGCGAGGATGAAATGCCCCCCAGCCCGATCGCTTATCGATAAATAGAATTATTATTTTTCCCCCTCTCAGCACAAATGGCTCTTCTAATAATAGTAATAGGGTGCAAACTGTTTTTAATAAGTCAGCTGAGTTCCCGGGCTTGCCCGTGGGTATCTACATAAGTATATATGCCAATTTTCTTTTTTTGTCAGACAAAGAATGATGCCATTTTTCATTGATTCCTATACTTTATTTATTCCTGCTGGGATTAAAAATATATTCTGATTCGATAGTCATCATTCTTATGTTAGAATAAAATAAAATATCAGTTGCCGCGGGATCAAAATATATCAATCTAATGGTTAAAAAGTTTTTCATTATTTTATTTATTTTTGTTTCAGGATTAAATGTTTATTCATATTTCATCCTGCCAGATACGGTTGCTATCCATTTTGACCGATACGGATTTCCAGATGATTACGCCAGTCGCTGGATCCATGTCCTTTTTTTACAAATCCTTTATGTCTTTTTTTTTGCGTTATTTTACTATATGCCTGTTTGGGTATTTAAATTCCCCGCGCGTTGGATTAATCTGCCCAATAAGGGTTTTTGGCTGCAAGCGCGACAGAAACCTTTAACGCAAAGAAAATTAGGAGGACTTTCTTGTGAGATGGGGATATACTTGTATTTGTTCCTGTTTTATATTAATTTGATTGCGATCGAAGCAAATCTGAGAATGACCATGGAACTGAACATGGTCCGGTTTTTTATCGCGTTGTTTGTTTTTCTTTTCTTAGTCGTTTATTGGAATGTTAAATTGCTGTTTACCTTCAAAACCCCCAAACAAATTTCTTCTTGAAGATTTAAACCCGGAAAATGCAATTGGAATCGTAACGAGAAGGCAGTCGTTGTTGCAAGTGCAAGGCATTGCGAGGGCTATTTCGTGAAGTGTATCGAGATACGGTGAACGAAATAATCCCGAGCATAACGGAGCAATTGCGACGAGTTTTGCCCGTAGTAGCTCCCCATTGCCTTTTCCGGGTTAAACCTGATCAAGAAGCCCCTCGAGTCATCATATGGAATAAAGGGAGGATCGTTTATTTTGTGACTTTAAACTGGGAAACAAGTTGCTGGAGGTGGTTGGCTTGCTGAGACATTTGGCCAGCTGCGTCGGCTAATTCTTCTGCGCCCGTCGTGTTGGATTCCGTGATAGCAGAGTTTTGTTCCATGGAAGCGGCTTGCTCTTGCGTTGAGACAGAAATGTTGTTTAATTCAGCAGCAATCTGTTTAATGATTTCCAGAATGGATTTCATGTTCTTTCCTGATTGGGAAGAAATGGAAACACCTTCCTGGACGATTTTCAGATTTTCTTTGATCATGTTTTCGATGTCGTTGGCGGAACGGGCGCTTTTTTCTGCCAGCTTTCGGACTTCGTCAGCCACAACCGCAAAGCCCTTGCCATGTTCACCGGCACGGGCTGCTTCAATGGCCGCGTTTAGGGCCAACAAATTCGTCTGTTCCGCAATATCACTGATGATCGCGATGGCTTCGGCCATTTTGCTGGAACTTTTTTGCATCGAGTTCATGGCCTCGATGGTGTTGGTCATTCCTATTTCAGCGTTCTCGGTGTTCCTCGCGACTTCATCGGACAGGTTATTGGCATTGCGCGCGTTTTCCGCTGTTGCCTGGACAGAGCTGGACAGTTCTTCGAAGCTGGCTGATTGCTGTTGCGCTCCATCGGATATGTTTTGAGAATTAGAGGAAATATTGTTGATGACCTGAACAAGTTGGTTTGTCGACGCCTTGACGTCAGATATGGTTTTCTCGAGTTTCTCAATAAAGGAGTTGAACCAGTTGGCGAGTTCACCCATTTCATCTTTGTTTTCGATGGCGATCCGTTTGGTTAAATCGCCTTCATCCTTGGAGATATCTTTAATTGTTTTGATAAGGCCCAGAATGCTCTTCAAACAAGTTGAGACAATGATAAAACTGAGAACAACCGCAAGGATGAGCACTAAACCAATGATTTTGCTGCTGTTATCAATATCCGATTTTGTCTTTTTCAGCATTTGATCGGTATCTTTTTTGACGTCCTCGGATATTTTGTCAAATAAACTTAAAATGCTGGTAGATATCTCAGAGGCCTCTTTAACGAGTTGGTTGCTTTCGGTTGTTTCGTTAAGATATTGCTCTTGCAGGCTGGCGGCTCCCGTTTGTTTAAATGTAAGGTCTTTAAGCTTTTTCGTGTGATCTTCAATCGTTTGGATCTTGCTTTTATCATCGGCTTGTATGTTTCTTTCAATATTTTTAGACAGTTTTAACGCATCAGTAAAATGCCCTTCCAGGCTAGAAGTGTGAAACGTAAGGTTATCATTATGTTCGATAAAGGCAATGGACGTTATTTCATTGATTATTTTTCCCATCGTGATACGTAGAGTAAGCGTGTTCTTAACAATAGGGAAGATAACCTGCGTAAACTCCTTTGTCGACTTTTCTATCCCTGAAAGCTGTGATTGGATGTCGTCAGAAGCCCTGAGCAATTTTAATTTATTGTTAGCAATGATACTATCAATGACCGCTATAAAAGCCTCAAGGTCCATAGTAACTTCTTTATAAATTTTTTTAATATCTTTATTGTTGATTTCTTTTGAACCTGAAAGGATGGCTCTTTGTTCTGTTATCAAAGAGTTCTTACCGCCCGTAATTTTTTCCTCGATGCCTTGAATTTTGGCTGTCGACTCTTTTATTTTTTCTTTAACCGAAGCTTCGATCTTTAGTTTGAGAAGGGTATCCGAATGATCCTGAATGGATTTAATGTTTGAGACCAGGATATCCGTTATTGGAGTAAGCAGGGCCGCATCTGTGGAGAGCATCGTTTCGAGCATATTTGTTTGGACATCAAACAGGTTGATTTTTAAATACAACGCTTCTTTTTCGGATTCAAACAGGTTTTCTGTAAAGTTGGTCATGGCATCGTTCACCTGTTTGCGGGAGTCGTCAATATCATTCTCAGCCGTGAGGGCCAAACCATCAATGTTTTCAATGATGGTCATGATTTCTTTGTTGATTTTTTCAAAGGCGGCCAGTTTGGAGGTATCAATATCACTCATTGCGGCACGGTTGGCAATGAGAATGCCGATTTTCTCATGGACCAGCTCGCGTTTTAGATCAATCTGAGAAATATAAGGGATAATCGTTTCCAGGTATTGTTGCGCTTCTTGACGAATAGGGGCTTTTTGTAATTGGGTCAAATGCTTTTGTATGACGGTTATCCTGCGAGAAACAGTTGTGCTGATCTCATTGAGTTGTTCGTTTGTTTTCGCTAAGGCCAGCAATGATATATCAGAAACTATTTTTTCCAGATTGATCGTAACATCACGGGAGATGGTTGAAATCTCCATGGTCTTTTTCGTCATTGCGGCGAAATTTTTTTGGAATTTCTGGCTGTTGATGATAGCTGAAACACCAACAAAGACGGTAATGGCAAGAATAAAGACAAAACCACTTATTAATTTATTGCGTATAGATAAGTTTTTAAGTGATATCACGATTATCCCTTCCTACAAAGATTTTAGAATTAGGTTAGACGAAAATTTATTCTAATCTGTCAAGAGGAGGTTTGTCCCCCTGAATTATTGTGAAATAGATATCGCTTAAACCTTGATGACCATCTGCGTCGGAGCCTTTAAGGCCGTCGACAAGACTTTAACGAAACCACCTGTTTTTTTAAACAGATGCTTATTGAAGGCTTTTTTGTTGGTATCATTTAGGATGCCTGTTCCAGTAAGTGGGCTGATGAGAAGTTTGCCTTTAGTAACGTCATTTTCGGTGTCAACATCTTCAGACCGACAGGAATATGTTGATCATTGACGGTAACCATTTTTGAATCATACAGATACATTTTTTAATTCTAATTAATTCTAAGTGACAAAATTTTCAATGAATAAATATACTTTATCTTGGTTTGTTTCTTAACACAATAAAAAAGTAATTTTTTTTGAGCTTATATCTTGATTTAAGGCCAGGGAAGTAAAAATGTGCTTTTTGAGGCGAAAAATGTTATATTTATTTCATGATTGAGAGGAGGTTTATGGTCATGGACAAACGAACGAAACGAATGCTTTCGGCAGTCTTAATCTCTGTTTTTATTTTTGCCTATGAGGTCCAGCCAGCTTTTTGTCGCCCCGCACCGAAAAATGGCGTTCAAAAAGAATTTTATGCTAAAGGAAAAGTGCGTCTGGTCAGTAAGCATAAAGATGGGCATCTGGTTCGGCGGCGGGTCTATTTTCGAAATGGAAGGCTCATGTTGGATTTTCGATATAAAAACGGCGAACTTTATTCCAAAATAATTTTTTGGGAAAACGGACAATTGAAAAACAAATGGACGAAAAAGTCTGGGGTTGAAGAATATTACTCACAAACAGGCCGTTTAAAAGCGTCATTTAAACGTTAACAGGTATCTTTAAAGATTTTGTTTGCGTGAGAGTAAAAAGGGCAGATTATTGTTATAATCTGCCCTTTTTTAGGAGATGGGCTCTTTGAGCCGCATAGTGGGGTGTCTAACTGTTGAGAGAGATGCGGACAGGCAAGAAATAGCGCCCGCAATAATACGTTCTTCGACATTGTTCCCAAATTGGCGCTGTTCAGGTTTTTATTTTTTTGTTTCAAATTTCGTAGGAGTTTTTTTGCCTTAAAGACGATATTTGAGTATAATGGTGATAATACCAATTCCAGTGAATTCCTCAGGCAGTAACCTCGAAGCAGAGCCCAGAGGAATTCACTGGAATTGGTATTATTTAAAAGAATGAAATTTTTTTTCATTTTGTTGAATCCTGAAGCCCCGTTATCGAACCGGTTTGAGTCCGGTTAAATTTTTCTATGGACGTATCATCCCCAATTTATAAAGCCTTTTCTTTGATTCGGAAAATGGTCCTGATTATCAGCATTGGATTCTTTTTAGAGCCGAGGATGTTTAGTGTTTATCTGGATCAAAGTCTTCGGGAATCTTTATATGGAATTATTATCATGTTTGCCCTGTATGGCCTCCAGTTTGTTTTTTACTGTGGGATTTATGGCTGTATTATCGATATCGCTTGTGAACATCTTTTGGTGTTGCGGGAGCATAATTTTTCAGAAAATTTAAGACGTCATTGGAAGTCCTTTTTAGTCCTTTATCTTTTACGCCTCATGATGTGTTTTATCCTGTTCATCTTTCTTAAGCCTCAGGGAATTTCAATGTTAGTGATAAGCACCTTTTTTGACTTCATTTTTTTGTTTTGGGTCGTGTATGTGTTTTTTAAGCAAAAATACCAGGAACCATTATCCCTGCCTAAAAGGAAAATTAAAGTTCATAAGGAAATGCTGCAGTTCCTGATAGTCCTAACAGCAGCGAATTTTGTTTTATTACGGCTGGCAGCTTTAGACCCGGTTATTTATTTTTATCTTCATCGGGTGGTGTTTTATGCTCTAAGGTTTACGCATTTTTTATTATTTTGTTTTTTTGTTTTTATTTTTATCAAACATTATCCGGAAGCCAAACATGCCCGGAAAGATAAACAGGAAATATATTTTATAACACCACCAACGGGCGGAGTGTTTAGTGCTGTTATTTCATTCTTTTATCGGATTTATCCGCCTGTCTTTGCGGTGCTTAAAGCCCTGACGCCTGACAAATACGTGATCAAAGAGTTTAACCGTGTTATTTGGCACGATCAGTATTATTCAGAGGGGAAATTTGTCGCGATAACGTCGTTTACCGCGAATATCCCTGAGGCTTATAAGATCGCAAAAGGATTTAAGGCTAAAGGATCGACGGTGGTGATGGGCGGGCCACATGTCACTTTCCTGGCGGATGAAGCTTTGGAGTATTGCGATAGCGTGATTGTCGGTGAAGCGGAAGGGGTGTGGCAAAATGTCCTTGAGGATTACGAAGCGGGACAATTAAAACAGAAATATGTGGGGGAATATCAAGGAAATTATTTTCAAGACGTCTTTCAAAAGATCGATTCGATGACTCCGCAATCATTGTCGACGTATGTTCAGACGGGAAGAGGCTGCAAATTTAATTGTGACTTTTGTTTGATCCCCGCTATTTCTGGACGAATGGTTCGAAAAGTTCCTCTGGAACAATTTATCGCCCTTATTTCAAAAATTAAGCATTATCAGCGGACTTTTCAATTCCTCGATGATAATATTTATGTGGATCCCCAATATGCCCGAAGATTGTTTGAGGCCTTGAAACCCCTGGACATTCAGTGGTATGGGTTGAGCAGTATTGATATCGCCCAAAAGGACGATATGTTGAAATTGGCCAGAGAGAGCGGCTGCCGTTTTTTATTAATAGGATATGAGGTTTCAAGCCTGACTTCGGATTTCGCTAAAAAAGGAAAGTTTGCGCTGGCGAAGGATTATATCGGTTTATCGAAAAAAGTTAAAAAAGCCGGAATAAAAATTAATGCTCAATTTATTTATGGTCTGGACAGCGATAATTTAAGAACACTTTTTGATTTATGGAAATCCTGCCTATTTATTTTTCCCTCAATAACCATTTTAACGCTTTTGACGCCTTTCCCGGGGACTAAGGTGTTTCAGGACCGAATGAAACGAGACCGCATTGTCAGCTTAAACTGGCGCAGCTATGCGATGAACGCTTTAGTGCTCCAACCGAGCCATCTGTCCGTCGTCCTTGTGAACATTTTTTACCCTCTCATCTTTATTGTGTTTTTTCTGACGACATCCAGCTTCGGGTTGTTTTTATTGATGGTGTGGGTTGCGATCACCTATGTTTTTTGACGGGAGCGTCTTTACGGCTGGCTTGAGGTTATTTTAAGATTTTTATGATGGGTTTTGAATGCAGAAGAAATTTTATCGCAAAGAAACAACCGAAAAGAATGAGGCATAACTTTGTAAAGGTATAAATGGGCCAAATAATCAGAAGCATTGTACCCAGGAAAATGATGGCGTATCTCAGGATTTTGTCTGTGTGGTAAATAATATCGACGATGGAAGGAATGTGGAATTCCCTGCTGAGTTGTTCACTAAGTTGATAAAGGGATGTTTGTGAAATATTATCTTGCGTGTACTTGCCCTTGATTATTTTTAAACTGATTAACGCGACGTATTCTCTCGATTTCTTTTGGAGTTTAACAAATGGTATCAGGACAAGTATCACGACGGTCAATAAGAGTAAGTAGTTCTTTAACAGAAGCAGGGTTAATACGGTCCCCCAGAAGATCAGATGAAGAACGCGCTGTTGCATAAAGTTTGAGGCTAACGTCTTGTAACATTGATGAATGTCAGGGTCTTTTGATACTTCTGAGCGGACTTCAGGCTGGGCAATCAAGCGCGTAAACCATTGATACGTGTACGAGTCGTTTAAGATTGTCCTGTGTAGCGCGGTTAAGCTGTTGACGTTTTTTAAGGGTTGAATTGTCATAAGATTTATTATTTCTTTAATCTGGGTTATTGTAGCCTAATTTTTTTTATTTTACCAGTCAAAAAGCCAGACAATGATCACATTCTTTTCGCCTGTCTGTTTATGAAATTCAGTATTTTTTTGTTTTGTGTTAAAATAACTCCTGATTATCACAGATAATGGAATTGGTATGAATACAGAAGAAACAGGAGGATTAGTGAAAATGGCAGAAGAAAAGAAGAAAAAGGGGTTTCTGCAGAAAATATTAGATAAACTGGATAAAAAGTTGGAATCACAGGCCAAGTCATCTTGCTGCTGTTCTAAAAATAATAAAAAACAGGGTGAACGTTCATGCTCAGATGGTTAGTCAACACAATTATGTATGATGGTCTTGGAATGAACCCTGAGTCTCATCTGATCCGAAGTCTGAATTTCTTTATCTATGACACGATCAAAATATTGCTGCTATTGTTTTGCATGATTACGATCATCGGTTATCTGCGCAGTTTTCTTCCTCAAGATAAAATAAAGTCCTGGCTAAAAGGGAAGCGATTAAGAGGCCATTTTGCCGCATCATTGTTTGGGGCTTTGACGCCTTTTTGCTCCTGCTCATCAATTCCTATTTTTTTAAGCTTCCTTCGGGCGGGGATTCCATTGGGGCTAACGTTTTCTTTTTTAATCACCTCGCCATTAATAAATGAATATTTGGTTGTGCTGATGTTAGGATTTTTCGGGTGGGAAATTACCGTTTTATATATTTTCAGCGGCCTGTTTATCGGGGTTGGAGCGGGTCTCGTTATCGGTCAGATGAAGTTTGAAAAATATATCGTCGAAGATATGCTGGTGCCGGTTGATGAAGAGCAGGCAACAAATGATTCTGCGTTAACACATCGCGATCGATTTAAATTTGGATTAAATGAAGCGGTCTCCATCGTAAGAAAACTATGGTTATGGATTATCGTGGGGGTGGGGCTTGGAGCCATAATCCATAATTATGTGCCGCAATCGGCGATTCAAAGTATTTCAGATAAAACCGGTTATTTCTCAGTTCCATTAGTGACTTTGATTGGTGTTCCTCTTTACGGCAGTTGTGCGGCCATTATCCCGATCGCGGTTGCCTTATTTAACAAAGGTATTCCTCTGGGAACTGCGCTTTCCTTTATGATGGCTATTGCCGCTCTTAGCCTGCCAGAGGCGGTTATGCTGCGCCGGGCTATGAAATTACCGCTAATTTTGGTCTTTTTTGGCGTAACAACCCTTGGCATCATCATCATTGGGTATTTGTTTAATTTTTGGCAAGTATTCATATCTATTTGAAAATATTGGTTTTGTAGGATGTTTGGCGTCTCACCCGCAATATTTTTTCATTATTTTATTATTTGTTATTGACTTTTGTTTAAACTGATACTAAACTGGTATCAGAAGGGAGATGGAAAATGAAGTTGTTGACCAAGGATTCTGATTATGCTATCAGGACTCTCATGCATTTGGCATTACATCCCCATGAATTTATTTCGACAAAACAAATATCAGATGGTCAAGGGATGCCATATCAGTTTTTGCGCCGCATTGTTCAAAAACTCATCTCACATAATTTGGTGGAGTCGAAGGAAGGCATTCGGGGAGGGATTAAGATTAAACGTGAACCTGAGGATATCAAGATTATCGATGTCATGCAAATATTTCAAGGTCCGGTTCAATTGTCCGCGTGTATGTTTCGAAATAAATTATGCGAGAACAGGGCGAATTGTGTGCTTCGCAGAGAACTTCAGCGGATTGAGTCGATTGTCAGGAATGAATTCAGGGACGTCAGCATCCAGAAATTAATAAATGGAATAAAGGGATAATAAATGGAAAGAAAAATTATTCATATCGATGAAGACAAGTGTAACGGTTGTGGGCTGTGTATTCCCACCTGCCCTGAAGGGGCGATTCAAATGATTGATGGGAAAGCAAGAGTTATTCATGAATCCGCTTGTGATGGATTGGGTGCTTGTCTGGGCCCTTGCCCGGAAGGGGCCATTACCATTGAAGAACGTGAAGCGGATCCTTATGATGAAGTAGCCGTTATTAAGCAGATGCTGCCCTTGGGTGCTCAGACATTGCAATCGCACCTGAATCATTTGTTGGAACATGAACAAATGGAGTTTTTCGATCAAGCCGTTTCATACTTAAAGGAACAAGGTATTCCGATTCCAAGGTTAGATCAACCAGTGCCACAGCCTCAACCGCAAACACATCCAGCCGGAGAGTGTCCGGGAATGATGACTCTTGATCGCAGGAGGAAAGCATCCGAACAAGCCGCAGGTCCGGATGTTCCGTCAGAGTTACGCCAATGGCCCATTCAGTTAACGCTGTTAAACCCGCATGCGCCGTATTTTGAGAAAGCAGATTTGCTGATAGCCGCTGATTGCGTCGCGTTTACATATGGCAATTTTCATCAACGTTTTCTGAAGGATAAGATAATGGTGATGTTTTGTCCGAAGTTAGACCAGAACATCCAAAGCTACATCGAGAAGTTAACAACGATCTTCAGGGATAATGACATTCAGTCAATTACGGTCCTTCGCATGGAGGTCCCTTGTTGCGGCGGGGTTGTCTCCATTATCGAGCAAGCTCTCAGGCAGTCGGAAAAAAATATTATTATCAAAGAATACACGATTTCTTTAACAGGTGAAATAGTATAAAACACGTATAAAAGGAGAGAAAATATGAGCATGTTTTGTTTTCAATGTCAGGAAACAGCCAGAAATATCGGTTGTACCGTGAACGGGGTTTGCGGAAAAAAAGAGTCAACATCTAATCTGCAGGATGTTCTTATCTTCGCGTTGCAAGGTGTGGCTGTGGCCGCCGAACAACAGGGGCAAGGCCTGGATCAGGCGCAAGGTGTTTTTGTGCTAAAGTCTTTATTTTCAACAATTACGAATGCCAATTTTGATGATGACCGTATGGTCGAATTGATTACAGAGGCATTAAAATTGCGAGAAGAATTAAAAGCGAACGTTGCCGATAAGTTAAATAACCCTGTTGGCGATGTCTTGTCCTGGAACGGGACGACAATGGAGGAATGTTTGTCAAAGGCTAAATCCGTCGGCATTATGAGTTTCAGTGACAATGAAGACATCCGTTCGTTAAAATCATTGCTGCTGTTTGGTCTAAAAGGCATCGCGGCTTACGGTGACCACGCGGCTGTCTTAAATTATCATAATGATGACGTTATTGCTTTTGTGGTCAAGGCGCTGGCCGCGGTAACAAAAGATTTGTCGGTTGATGAATTAATCGCTATGGTTTTGGAATCCGGTGAAGTTGCTGTCAAAACAATGGCTTTACTTGATGAAGCGAACACGACATCTTATGGGCATCCGGAGATAACCAAGGTTAATATTGGTGTCAGAAATAATCCAGCGATCCTGATATCCGGTCATGACCTCAAAGACATGGAAGAGTTGCTTCAGCAAACAGAAGGAACAGGGGTGGATGTTTATACCCATAGTGAAATGCTGCCGGGAAATTATTACCCTGATTTTAAAAAATACGAGAACCTTGTTGGGAATTACGGCAGTTCCTGGTGGCACCAAAAAGAGGACTTTGAGTCTTTTAACGGGCCAATACTCATGACAACCAATTGTACGGTGCCCCTGAAAGATTCCTACAGGGATCGTTTTTTTACGACGGGAATGGCCGGATATCCTGGAGCCAAACATATTCCTGACCGCGCTCAAGGCGGAGCAAAGGATTTTTCTGCGGTAATCGAATTGGCTAAGACCTGCCCCCCTCCAAAAGAGATTGAGACAGGGGAGATCGTCGGTGGTTTTGCCCATCATCAGGTTTTGGCTTTAGCGGATAAGATTGTTGAAGCGGTCAAATCAGGCGCGATCAAAAGATTTGTTGTCATGGCTGGTTGTGATGGCCGACAAGCAGTCCGTAGCTATTTCACAGATGTTGCCCGGGAATTGCCGAAGGACACGGTTATCCTGACGGCGGGGTGTGCGAAATATCGTTATAACAAATTAGACTTAGGTGACATCGGCGGTATTCCGCGCGTGCTTGATGCGGGTCAATGCAATGATTCCTACTCCCTGGCGGTCATCGCTTTGAAATTGAAAGAGGTCTTTGGGGTGGATGATATCAATCAATTACCCATTTCTTTTGATATTGCCTGGTATGAACAAAAAGCCGTGACTGTTTTATTAGCCTTATTGCATTTAGGGGTCAAGGGCATTCGCCTGGGACCAACTTTGCCGGCATTTTTATCACTTAATGTGGTTAAGATATTGGTAGAGAATTTTGATATTAAACCAATTGGTCAGGTGGCAGAGGATATTGAAGCTATGATGGCCGGGAAATAAAAAAAGTAAAGAAGTAGGGATGAAAAAAGTGGGGACGGATGGTGCCTTTTATAAAAAAGTACCATCCGTCCCCATTTTTTTCTGGGAACACAGCTTGTGGATATGGCAAAAAATTATCAAAAGAATATATTGAGTTTTGGTGCAGGAGTGTGTTAATTTATTATGTCAGCCATCGCGCTTGAAATGGATATTAGCCACACTGACAAATCACGATGCCCGTTGCCGCAAACATTTTGGTTATGAAACAAAGGATGTAACAGTGCCGTCGATCTTTGAAGGTAAGATAAAATTTATCGCCGCATAATAAAAGTTTGAATCCAAAGCATTTAATGCTGGTTATAATTTTTACCGGATATTCCGGCATCTATCGGCCGCCACGATATGCATAAACGATATTTATTGATTATTTTCACTTTTTTGTGCTCGGGCTGGATTCTTTTCAGCTTACAAAAGGCGTCTGTGTCTGAATCCCGTAAGGAATACCGGCTGCTGGAGAAGTACAACTACAAAGGACAGAGGCTGAATCTCGTTGGATCTGGACAGAAATGGTATTTTTTTATCCGTGTGTTTAACGCTGGGTTCTATCTTCCGCCGGACACCGATGCCTGTCGAGCTCTCGAAGATGTGCCGAAACGGATTGAACTCATCTACTACACGTCTTTACCCGGAAAGCGTCTGGCGATGGAGACCCGTAAGGCCATGAAGAGGAATTCAACCAAAGAACAGTATGAACAGTTCAAGTCCCGCATTGACATTATGGACACCTATTTTGTCAATCTCAAAGCGGGGGACCATTTTATTAACGTATACATACCAGGTTATGGAACAGATTATATTTTTAACGGTGAAATCATTGGTCACATTGACGGGGCTGACTTTGCCCGGGCCTTGTTTGCCGTCTGGGTGGGGGATTCGCCGATCGACAAAGGATTAAAGGTAAAATTATTATCGTTATAAATCCGCGCATTCTTAATAGGAGGTTTAAACAATGAAAACTTTTTTAATGATCATTTTTTTTATTTTGTTATGTGTGCCGATTGTCCGGTCCCATCCGCCGAGCAAGGTCGAGTTGTCTTATGACCATGACAGTCAGGTTTTAAGCATTGACATCTGGCATCTTTCCAGAGACCTGAAAGATCATTATATCCGCCGCATTGAAGTGACACATAAGAAAAATAAACCACAGGTTTTTTATTTGAATCGGCAAACGAAAAAAAATCATTTTAAATACGAAGTTGATTTAAAGGCTGATGCGGAGGATACGGTGAAGGTGAAGATCAATTGCATTAAAGGTGGTACTAAAAGTGTTGTGTTTGTGATACCTGAACAAGAGGAAGAGGATAATGAAGAACAGTCGACGGAAAAAAAGCAGGAATAATGAATGAAAAAGGATCATCTTAAGATTTTTTACTGTTCTAAATTTTATTTGCTTTTGAGAAAAATGTGATCGATTCAATGAGCGCAAGAAAAAGACACTTGCATTTTTATCTGTCTTTGGCTTTGTTCCATCCTTCCGGCTGGGGATGCGCTGCAATGGCTGCGAGCGCAGGGGTTTTAATGGAGTGAATTCCTCTGAGCTCTGCTGCGAGGAGATTCATTCTTTTTGTCAACCCTCAACGAATCCTCGTTTTAAACAGATGGCTTTAAAGTCTCTGACTCAGATATCGAGTGTCCTGACATTTAATTCAAAATATTCTTTAAAAGCACCCTTCAATATACTAAAATTTAGTCAAACAGATGGTATTATCATTCTTAGGTTCATGATTTTATTAAGGGGACGTGTCCCGCAGGAAGAAAACATTAGTTATTATGGAAGACCTCACTGAGAAAACAGAAAATTCCGAAGGATAGTGAATGGAATCATTTTTTAGGTTTTTTGCCTCGCGGCATACATTGGCTAATCTTATCACGGTTATGATTCTCATACTCGGATTAAATACCTTGATGAAAATCAAACGGGATAGTTACCCCATTGTTGATTATGGCCTCATGACGATCACAACGGAGTATCAGGGCGCATCCCCGGAAGATGTTGAGCTTAATGTTACCAATAAGATCGAAGAAGAATTGAAGTCTGTTAGCGGCCTTAAACATTATACTTCTGTTTCTATGGAAAACGTCTCTTCGATTATGGTTGTGATCGACGAAGATGAGAAAGATCAAGATAAGATTAAGGCTGATATCCGTGATGCCGTGGATCGCGTAACAGATTTTCCTCCTGAGGTCAAAGAATCTCCGCTTGTCAATGAGATCAATAGTGGTCAAATCCCTGTTCTGGAAGTCGGTATTTCCGGCAGCCCGCCGTATCGTGACGTCCGGAAATATGCGCGTTTATTTGAAAAGAAGTTAGAAGCTTTGCCAGGGATATCCCGAACCGTTAAGTTTGGATATCAAGACCGCGAAGTAAAGATTGAAGTGATCCCGGACCGCATTGAAGATTATCACGTTCCATTGAGTCTCATCATCGACGCGATCCAAAAACGCAATATCCGTTCAACAGCCGGATCTTTTGAATCGTTCACGTCTGAAAAAAATATTGTGACGTTAGCGCAATTTGAAGAACCATTGGATGTCGGGGAGGTGATTGTCCGGTCGACGTATGATGGGCCGAGTGTGCGGATTAAAGACCTCGCTGTCATCTCAGATTCCTTTGAAGAACCCACGGTTTTATCCCGGGTCAACGGTATTCCGGCGATTTCATTTATCGTTTACAAAACAGAGTCGGCCGACGTCATTCGTGTTGCTGAAAGGGTGAAGAAGCTCGTCCAGCAAACACGCAAGGATCTGCCCGAGGGATTAAAGATATCCTTCGGCAATGATTTTTCGCATTACGTAAAGAATCGTTTTCGCGTTGTTTCGTCCAATGCTGTTATTGGGCTTATCCTCGTTTTGATCGTCTTAAAGTGCTTTTTGAGTTTCCGCGCGGCGATATGGATCTCGATGGGGATTCCCGTCTCTTTACTCGGGGCATTGTTTTTAATGCCGTTGTTCGGTGCGTTCTTAGACAGTGTGACATTGAGTGCCATGATTATGGTTATCGGCATTATCGTCGATGATGCCATTATTATCAGTGAGAATATTTATTGTCATCGCGAACGGGGCAAGGCCCCCATCGATGCCGTGGTTGCGGGAGTATCGGAAGTCTTTTGGCCCGTGATTACAACCGTCTCGACCACATTTGTGGCTTTTGCTCCGATGTTCTTTATGAGTGGATTGTTTGGGAAATTTATTTTTGTGATTCCATTGGTCATCAGCTTATCCTTGTTTGTTTCATTGATTGAAGGGATGATCGCCTTACCCGCGCATTTAATGCCCGGTCTGAAACGTTATCAAACCCATCAAAACACATCGACGCGCACCTGGTTTGAACCCTTAAAGATTTTTTATCGGTCGTTTATTGAACGCGTTCTGCATCACCGCTATATCGTGTTAGGCGTCTTTCTTCTTCTGTTGGTTTTAGCTTGCGCTTATGCCGCGATATTTATGAAGTTTGTGCTTTTCCCCTCCAAAATGGCCGAAGAGTTTTATGTCTATATTGAACTGCCAAAAGGCACATCCCTGCCGGCTACGGCGCAAAAGGTGACCGAGATTGAAAGAATCATTTCCAAATTACCGAAGTCGGAATTATCCTCCTGGGTCGCGCGCATTGGAACAGAGTTTGATTTTGACACAGCCGATTACGGCACTGAAAGTGAAAACCGGGCGTTCCTTAGTATCGGTCTGTCTCCCTACGCCAAGCGTAAGAGAACGGCGGATGAAATTGTGGAGGTTGTCCGCAAGCAGACAGACAAATTAAAAGGCTTTGACCGTATCTATTATCAAATTGAGACAGGCGGACCTCCCGTCGGTAAACCGATCAGTATCCGTATCGTTGGAAGCGATAATGAAAATCGTGATAAGCTGGCAGGTGAGGTCGTGAAATTTTTAGAAGCCATAAAAGGGGTCAAGGATATTGACCGGGACGACAAGTTGGGGAAGGACCAGATAGAAATTAAGATTGATTATGACCGTTTATCAAAATTGGGACTAACGGTAGCGGATATTTCGCAACACGCGCGTATCGCGTTTGACGGTGAAGTTGTGACCGACGTCCGTTACGGGGATGAAGACGTTGATTTTCGCGTCATCATCCATAAGGAAGCCCGTAAGAGGCCGAAATATCTTGAAGGATTGCTGATCCCGAACAGTGAAGGGCGCATGATTCCGCTGAATGAAGTTGCGCGGTTGGTGCCGTCAAAAAGTTACGCGTCTTTCAAGCATTATAAGGGAGAGCGCGCGATTACCGTTCAGGCCGATGTTTTCAAAGATATTGTTTCTCCGCTTGAAGTTATCGACGCTGTTTATAAACATTTTGATTTGGACCGTCAGTGGCCTGGTATGCGTTTTATCAAGGCGGGAGAAACGTATGAAACGGAAGAATCTGTTGCCAGCTTAACGCGAACATTATTGCTCGCTGTTGTCGGAATTTATTTTATATTGATCGTATTGTTTAATTCGTTCGCGCAACCATTATTGGTGCTGGCAGCGATACCTTTTGGTTTTATCGGTGTCATCCTTTCTCTGGCTTTGCACAGTGAACCATTGAGTTTTCTTGGTATGCTGGGAGCCATTGGTTTAGCGGGAGTTGTTGTGAATGACTCTTTGGTTCTGGTTAATCATCTGAATAGGCTCAAAGCCAGGCATCTCGAATTCACTGGCGTAACGGAGATTCCATTTCAGGACTTGATTAAGGTCGTCGCAAGGGGCAGCACGGACCGCTTGCGGGCCATCTTGATGACCTCATCGACGACGGTTGTCGGCTTATTGCCTATCGCCTATGGATGGGGCGGAACAGATCCGTTTATGGCGCCGATGGCTTTGTCTTTGGGTTGGGGGTTACTTTTTGCCACGCCATTAACATTATTACTGGTTCCGTCTCTTTATTTGATCAGCCATGAATTGAGTCGTGTTTTTATGAAGAAAGAGCCCGGACCTCCGCCGATCCCTCATGAAAGCATCACCTAAATATTTGTTGATTGTTGCGTCAGGTTGTGTGTTATATGCGCTTGTCCTTCACGGTGAGTTTGTTTTCGATGATACGAACGATTCAACACAATGTTGAGTTACGAGACATAATACCAAATCCATTAATAAATTGGCTCTTTCACAGAATCTGTGGGTAAAATGATAAAAAAATAAGCATTGTTGCTTC